>CBDATJ010000011.1:0-82383 GCA_965199895.1 Pseudomonadales bacterium
TGAGGCGAATGAACATCCAATTAACCATGTCAGGGTCTAATGCTTTTGTAAGATCGTGGTATGTGAACTATGGCTATCTTTATAGGGTGGTGTCCATGTCCAGAAATCTACTATTGCTTACATTCTCCCTGTTAGTAGCGGTGGCCACCTTCAATTTGGTCTCAACAGTAGTCGTGTTTGTCAATCAACGTAGGCAGGATATTGCAGTGATACGAACCTTAGGTGGTAACCGAACACTGATTGGTATGACTTTTCTGATTTCAGCAACTTTCATTTCTCTCATCGGACTGCTTTTTGGTTGTGTTGGGGGATGGGTTATTGGAACTCTGTTAGAACTAGGATTTCCTCAAGTAGAGAAACTTTTTGGAATGAATTTGATGTCCGAGTATGTGATTCAACTGTTGAGGATCGAATTTGCTCTAACTGACATATTGATTGTTTGTGGAATTGGATTGGGTATTTCATTATTAGCCGCTGTCTATCCAGCATTTCGAGCAGCACGATTAGATCCGGCAGAGGTTCTACGTCATGACTGAAGTGCTTCGAGCAGTTGCTATATCAAGGTCCTATCGGGATGGCAGTCGCCTGCTGCAAATACTTAATGATGTTCACCTCAGCGTTGCTGAGGGCGAGCAGGTGGCTATTCTGGGACCATCAGGCAGTGGCAAGAGCACACTATTGCATGTGTTAGCAGGTCTCTTGAGTCCGGATGCTGGAGAGGTTTGGGTCGAGGATCAAATGCTTACTTACGCAAATGCTTCAAAGAAGGCGCGGATACGCAACCAATCAATGGGTTTTGTGTATCAATTCCATCACTTGTTACCTGAATTTTCTGCAGTAGAAAACGTGGCAATGCCTCTATGGATTAGTAGCAAACTTTCACAACGTGAAATCTCCCAAAAGTCCCGACATTTGTTGAAACTTATGGGTCTAGATGAACGATTGGATCATCATCCTCACCAACTGTCGGGAGGTGAAAAGCAGAGAGTCGCTGTTGCCAGAGCCCTGATTGCTGATCCTGCGGTGGTACTCGCGGATGAACCTACAGGAAACTTGGACTCAGAAAACGCAGAAATTGTTCTAGAACAACTGCTCGCACTTAAGCGCGAGTTCAATACTGCATTCGTACTCGTGACACACGATCAATCAACCGCAAAATTGATGGATCGAACGCTGTGGTTAAATGACGGGAACCTCTCCAGTGAGCAAAGATAGAACACGGTTAAGTTTCACTTTGAAGATGGCATGGCGATTTGTCGTGTCCAAGAACAGTGGGTTGAGTCGGTTCACTAACTGGGTTGCTCTCATTGGACTGGTTTTGGGCCTAACGTTACTCGTTGTGGTGCTGTCTGTCTTCAATGGTTTCACCTCACTCTACCAAGAGAGTTTTTTTGAAGTAGCCCCCCATGCAGTCGTGCACGATCAGATAGATTACGATGAAGTGACGGAAACACTCCAAGAATACGAAGAAGTTTCCACCGTTGAACCCTTTATCGAGCTTCAAGTTCTACTGAGATCGGGTGCGGCAGGTCGTGCGACGACGACAACGAACTTGTTTGGATTTGACGAAAACAGTTCGAACCCGCTCTATCGACGTACCTTGGGGCAAGTTTCGACAAAAGAAGGAGTTGCTCCAGCAGCCATGGATCCGGAGATTATTCGGATATTGGGGTTAAACACGGGTGACTCAATCATTGCCACGGCACCTGTCATCACCGATCAAGGTATATCCACCCGAACTGCTGTGTTTCAACTTGCTAATGAGAGGTACGATTTAAGGTTACCGGATGAATATGGAGACAGCTTGATGTTGGTCCGATTAAGCGATCTGATCTCGCAAGGGGTGATCAACGCAAAACAAGTCAATCATCGAGTCACTGTATCGAATCCGTTGAAAGTGGACCAAATTATTCCTGAGTTCTCACGTGTCACAACTTGGGTCGATCAATATGGGAGCCTATTCTCTGCAATCAGGATGGAGAAAACGATCACATTTGTGATGTTATTGTTTGCGGTAGCTCTGGCCGCACTCAATCTGGTCTCGTCTCAAGCGACACTCATCAACCGCAAGAGTGGGGACATTGCCATATTGCAGACCATGGGCGCGGAAATGAAATGGATCAAATGGGTATTCACACTGCACGGAATGACGATTGTCGTATTAGGTACTGCTGTAGGAATTGGGCTGGGCTTATTGGTTGCTAACTATGCGATGGACATGGTCAATTGGTTCGTAGAACGCGTTGCAAACGACGGAGGCAGGCTTTTGGGCCCTGGTATCAATATCAACTATGTGATCATCAAACCAGTAGATTTGATCTGGGCTAGCGTTGCAAGTCTCTGTATTGGATTTCTAGCGGTGCTCAGACCACTTTCCTTACTTTCAAAGAGCGATCCAGTCGAAGCACTAAATCGAATAGTTTGATGGAATCAGCTTTGTAGGCTCCAATTTAGAAAACACGCAGCTGATAAACCTTGTCTTTGTTTGTTCAGAAATGTAAATTGGATTGAGGGTAACTCTAAAATCTTGACTATCCCTCAATCCTCTAGACTAGAGAACTTCAGTGATCAATAAATGTGTCTTTCTCGCAGCAGGATACGGTACTCGATTCCTACCTGTCACCAAGTCGATTCCCAAAGAAATGTTACCGATTCTGGAAAAACCTCTCATTCAATATGGAGTAGAGGAAGCAGTAGAAGCAGGACTGACTGAGATTGCAGTTGTCACTGGAAGAGGTAAGAGAGCGATTGAGGATCACTTTGATGACAACATCGAACTTGAAAGCCATCTCAAGCGTGCGAATAAATTTCACTATCTAGAAGAACTACTATCGCTGACCAATCAATGCTCATTTTCGTATACCCGACAAAGACAGATGCTCGGGACAGGACACGCGGTTCTGACCAGTCGCGTGTTGGTGGGAGATGCACCATTCGCAGTCGTACTTTGCGACGATTTGTGCTTCAATCCTGATCAAGGGGTGCTCTCTCAACTCGTCGATGTTTATCTCAAACACAAATGTTGTATAGTAGCAGTGGAAGAAGTTCCGACCGAACGGATCGACCGTTATGGGATCATTGATGCGCAGCTACAAGACGACCAGAGTTATTTAGTGAATAGCTTGATCGAAAAACCAAAACCTGCTGATGCACCAAGTAATTTGGGTGTAGTCGGTCGGTACATCCTAGAGCCACAAATCTTTGACGAAATCGAGCGAACCGCTCCGGGTGTAGGAGGTGAAATTCAACTCACCGATGCGTTGAATTCACTCGCTCACCGTTCAAAAGTTGTCGCTTGCCGGTTCAAAGGATTGCGATTTGATTGCGGTTCAATCAACGGGTTTGTGGATGCAACCAACTATTGTTTAAAGGCGAGAAGCTACTGAACCTCCTCCTGTGAGAGAATTCCGACAAAATTGGCTGAATCGTTGGGAATTGCTGGTGATGGATTGAAGTAATGATTCGGTTTATTGTCCACTGCATCAAAAGTTACACGCGTCAATTGACGTATTGGTGTATCTTTAGTACTATTCTGGTACTTTCGTACATGTTTTATGTATTGTATTACACCGATGCTGCAGCACAAGGTTTCTACGGGACCATCGCACCAAATGCTAAACACATGATCTCGGTATTAGGTGGAATTCCTCTGCTTTTCACTATGTTTTGCATGTGTTTTTTGGGAGGAAGCGCGTTTTCTGTAGATCAGCGAGAGCGCATTCAAGAAGTGATGTTTTCACAGTCCATGAGCAACTTGAAGGTTGTGTTAGGCAAGACAGTAGGTCTAGCGACGGTGAGCATATTCCCTCTAGTCGTGTTCATTGTCTCGCTACAAACCTTTGCGGTACTACACAGCATTGGGACTGATGCAGTACTGCACGGTTTTAAATGGTTGCCCGCGATTAAGTTTTTGTTGGTGACTTGTACTCTATCGGTGGGTCTATTTGCAGCGCTGTGCGTTGCGTTTAGTGTGCTGTTTCGGTATCACCTCATTTCGTTAGCTGCATTGATTTTTGCATTTTTGATGATCTCCATGTTGCTGACTGATGTCTCTGCTAATGGCTTTGCTTTCTTTGAGGGGCTCCCCCTCATTGCTTCTATAGACTCGAGCTATGTTGCAAGTCCCCTTACCTTGATAGATTTCTTGAGATACTTCGGTTATCTCCTTATCTGTATTTTTCTAGTGTCCTGTGCAGGGCTGATGGTGACCCGTCGAGATTCCCAGAGGAGTTCGGCTTGGACAACTTTAGCAGTCAGTGGGGTGTTTGCAGTCGGTTGTTTTTCAGTCATCGCAAGTCAAGAAGCTGTTCGTAGAGATCATTTAGCACTGTGGAAGGAAACCGTGAGCGAGTTTGCTGAGCTCGCTGAAAAACAAGTAGATGTCCTGCAAATCACTGCAAATGTGGAGATGAACCCAGGCACTGAACTGTCTGTTTCTACAACACTAGATCTACAAGTGCTTGATCCCAAAGCTGATCATTTCGTGATTGTGTTAAATCCTGGATTCACACTTGATCGAGTGGAGATTGACAATCAAGAGGTAGAAACCACCTTCGATGATGCGGGAGTTCTAAGGATCACCCCAAAGGTTGGGATTCCAGCAGACGGTACCTTGAGTGTAGACATCCACTATCGAGGTAGACCCAATCTAGAGTTTGGATATTCGGATACCGCACTTGATGTCGCAAACATTCCCAACTGGGATCAATTATTCAGGTATATGGGAACCGACAACGGTATTTTTCATTCACAATTTGTTGCTTTACCGGACGAGGTAGGGTGGTTGCCACGTTCGGGATTAGCGTTTAACCGATCACATAAGGATTTTTTTGACTCGGATGTGTCGTTAGCACTTCCAGATGAATGGCTCGCTGTGCTGCCTGGGCCTAGGGCTCAACAGCATCCTGATACTGGAAACGCGAACCGATTTACAACTTCAACACCAGTCTCAACGATTGACTTGTTTGCTGGACCATTCCATGCGGTGGATACGACAGTCGGTGACCATAAGTTTGAATTACTGACCCTGGAGGGTCAACTCGAACGAATGGGATTCCTGGATAACACCCTAGAACTATGGATGACGACTTTGGAAGAGGCTCTCGACAGTACTCGCGAAGACAGGTTTGAGTTTCCTTGTCAGGAGTTTCGACTGGTTTCCGTTCCTCACCCTTTTCGTTTGTATGGTGGAGGTGCATTCATGAATTCAGCCACCTCTGGGGAATGTTTTGTTCTGATCAGAGAGCATGGGTTAACTACCATTGGTGAAGGCGGGTATGCACCCTATTTGGATAGTGTACAGTGGACTGAAGAAATGCTTCGAGCAATAATGAAACAATGGGTGGAATCCTATTGGTCTTCAAATCTAGTAGGAGACAACATATACCTTGATTTTTATAGCTCTTATTGGGAGAACAACGTCGGATTCAGAGGCGAGGAAGGAGAAGCACTCTCGTTCTTGATAGAGAACTTAAATAACTTAGTGTGGTTCCGTAGTATGGATGCTTTTTCACCCAGTGCGTTCATACCGAGTGCAATGGGGTTTCATGGGAATGAGGTAACGGGTAGACGGTACTCTCAAACGATTCAGTTCGGCATGTTTCCCGGTCGATTTAGCCTTTTGTCTTACTATTTCAAACCACACTTTCGTCATTTGGACACTATCGACACCGTGGTGCCACAGTATGTGTTTGGTTCGGAGGAAATTCAGCAGGTGGCAGTAGACAATTCGATTGAGACTCTGCTTCAATCCGATCATGATCCTATCAAACTCGAAGCCCTAAGGCTTAAGTGTATGAACATCAGCCACAAGCTATTTCATTTCTTGGGTGTAGAGGACACAAAGAGGTTGCTACGGGAGTTAGTGGAGGCCTATCGGTACCAAAATCTATCGTTAGAAGACTTTTATAACACTGCGGATTCATTAGATCTTGCCGTCCGTCAAATTCTTGGAAACTGGTATTCGTCGGTTGATACACCATCGCTCGTATTTTCGCTAGCAAAGTCTTCACCGCGTCAAGATAAGGAAATGGAGGGAGCATACTATCAAACGGTATTTGAAGTGAGCAATCTTGGTGAAGCTACAGCAGTCTTTAAACCTTCTGTACTGGGGGCATTTGATACATCAATCTACGGCGAGGCATTGGTAGCTAATTCACCCACGCTTAGCAGTCCAGATTATGTGAGCAACTACGATGGGTCTACGATTACCGTTCTCCCCGGTGAAAGTCTACAAGTTGGAATAGTTTCCAAGACTGAACCTTTTCGTGTAGCCCTACGAAACTTCAATTTAGCAGTAGGGGGTGGCCACTCGAGTATCGAAACTGTATTAGTTGAAGCAGACGACAGCTCGGTACCAGAGGAAAAGTTCGAAGGTTCGCAACCTAGTGATTGGCAACCTCCCAACAACCATGTCGGCAATATCATCATTGATGACCTAGATTCAAATTTTTCAGTCAATAACGGCACTGAACTGGAAGCACTCGCCACTTGGCGTCGCGTGAACTATTCAACAGCGTGGGGAGGACGAAAACGCACTTTTGCATTTACCAACCATCACCGACAGAAGAATTTAGCTTTCGAAACCGAACTTCCATCTAGTGGTACCTGGAGATTGGATTACCACGTTCCAGATTTTCGTGGGAGATGGAATGACTATACGTTCTACAATCTTCCAAGAGGCGCAGTGACCTACTCAGCGACCTCTTTGTTTTGGGAATCGATTGCTGGAGAGTACGTTGTGACCTTTGAGTCTGAAGATCGGAACAGAGAGTACAGCCTTGAAATTACTCCAACGGATAGAGGATGGATGGAAATCGGACTCTTGGATTTAGACGCAGGTTCCACCAATGTCATTGTGAAACCACAAGCCCAAGACGAAAATCTGTTTGGTGATGCGATTCGTTGGACAAAAATAAATTAGAGATGAAGGCTAACCCAGGACTATGACGCACCATTAACCAACCTAAAACTCTCCACACCCTCTTGTGTGATATCTCTAAGTGACTTCCACCAACCAACGTTCAGATGTGCAGACCTATTTGCGCCTCATCTCGTATATTCGAGGTAAGGTTTGGTTTCTTGTCATCGCGATATTGGTATTCTGCTTTGCATCGCTCTCTGAAGTCTTCTTTGCTCAGGTGCTTGGTACCGTTGTCGATGTTTTCGATCCACCCACCCAAGACCAAGCAAATCAAGCGTTGAACCCCGAGTGGTACTGGCTTCCGGATTTATTCCTGCATCATTTGAGATGGCCCAAAGCTATTGCGTTTGCAGTCATGATTGGGATGGCAGCACTCGTACGTGCTTTAAGCACTATCGTGGGAGAGTTTTTGCTCTCACGTGTTTCATTCTTAGTCGTTCATGCGATTCGTTGCGAGTTGCACGCCAGACTACTGGTACTTCCTTGTAGTTATTTTGACAGTGCTCGACAGGGAGATTTATCTAACCGGCTAACAGATACCACCTCCAAATTGCGTGATACGGCTACGGATGTGTTGCGCATCTTGATGCAAGACGGCGGTAAATTGGTGTTCATGTTAGCAACCATGTTGCTAATCAATTGGCAGCTCACATGTTTATTCTTGATGTTAGCACCCGTGGTGGGTTTGGTTGTTCATCATGCTTCTTTGAGGTTTAGAAGGATCAGTCGAAACATTCAAACGTCAATGGGAGAAGTCACACATATCGGTCAAGAATCCGCGATGATGCACAAAGCCATACGTTCCTATAACGCCCAAGACCAACAAGCAGCAGCGTTTGAAAAAGCTAGTGAGCAGAATCGCAGACAACATCTCAAGTTAATCGCAACCAAAGCGATCAGCGCTCAGTTCATCCAGTTCCTGGTAGCGATAGCGATAGCGATTCTTGTGGGAATCCTGTTTTTGGAAGAAATCTCACAAGGCATGAGCCCGGGGCATTTGGTTACCTACATTGGTTTGGCGGGAGCGTTAGCCAGCCCCATCAAGAGATTGTCGGATGTCAATGCTCGAATACAGATAGGGTTAGCAGCTGCTACTGAGATTTTTGATCAGATTGACCTTGAGAAGGAACAAGACGAAGGATCGGAGTCGTTGGTGATCGATCAAGGTAGAGTTGTTTATCAGGATGTTGGTTTGGTCTACACCGAGGGTGGAAGGCAAGTGTTATCGAATGTGTCTCTTGAAATCGAAGAAGGTCAAACGGTAGCCCTGGTGGGTTCCACTGGTGCAGGAAAGACATCACTCATCCACTTACTTCTTGGTTACTACGAGCCTACCCATGGTGAAATTTCAATTGATAGTAAACCACTATCATCCTTTACCAAGAGCTCTCTTCGACACAACATAGCATTTGTTAGCCAGGATGTTCTACTATTCAATACCTCTATACGGGGAAACGTAGCCTATGGTTCGCTGAGGGACGCGTCAGAAGTCGCAATTCAAGATGCGATCCGGCGTGCTCGTGTTGACCTCATTGTTGACCGTTTCCCAGAAGGATTGGACACCGTAGTGGGGGATCGTGGATCAAAACTTTCACACGGAGAGCGTCAGCGAATCCTCATCGCTCGGGCGATTTTGAAAGATGCACCGATTCTGATTTTGGACGAAGCAACTTCTTCATTAGACAATGAATCCGAACGACTGATACAAGCCGCACTCAACGAAATGATGGTAGGTAGAACGACTCTAGTAGTAGCCCATCGGCTCACAACTATTGAAAATGCAGATATGATCGCAGTCATGGAACAAGGACAGATTGTGGAGAGGGGTAAACACTCAGAGTTGCTAGCTCACGGTGGCAAATATGCGCTCTTTCATCAGTCGCAGTTTCGTGAAGCTGGCTGATTTCAGAGAGTTTTTCCAAAATTCAAACCTGTTTCAAGAGTTTCAGCTTGTAGTAGCGTTTGTTTGTGAGACATGGTCACTTTTTTGGCGGTTTTGAATCTGATGTTTAGGCTGTGAGTAGACTGTCGGTAGGGACTCCATGGGCTGGTGGATTTGAGAGTATTTGTGCTTAGCTTACCATATCCAACTATTCCATTTGACAGAAGATGCTTGGTCATGAAAATTTGTGGATATGACGAAAGATAGCTTGTAGTGATCTGCTTCAAACTGATATTCACGATAGTGCAGTTACCGGTGTTCGTTCAGTTTGGCTAGTTGTTCAACTAGAACTAACTGAGCTAAATGTCTGGGACAGAGAAATCCACGACTAGTTGGACAGAACATCTCTGGTATGGAAAGAGTGTTTGGTCAAACCTGCTATCGCCTTTGTCTTTCCTCTATGGATTGATAGCAAAGCGTAGACGCGCTACCTTCAACGATCCTTCTTTGAGATGGAACGCTTCGGTGCCCGTCATTGTGGTTGGTAATATCAATGTGGGAGGAACAGGTAAGACTCCGCTAGTGGTTTGGTTGACAGAATGGCTTCAATCCAGGGGAAATCGTGTTGGAATTGTTAGTCGCGGGTATGGGGGTAAGGGGTGCCAATATCCATTGTTGGTAGAAGCTAATACACCTACGAAGATAGCTGGAGATGAACCTGTACTTCTAGCCACAAGATGTTTAGTACCGGTGATCATTGACCCCCATCGTGTAAGGGCAACGACCGCATTGACAAAGCAACACGATGTGGACGTAGTTTTGTCGGACGACGGTCTTCAGCACTACGAATTGGGAAGGGCAGTTGAAATCGTGGTGGTTGATGGCACCAGGGGAGTAGGAAATGGTCGATTGTTGCCTGCAGGACCACTGCGCGAACCAATTAAAAGATTAGAGGAGGTAGATTGGGTTGTGTCGAACACTCGACCTAGCGGATTAGTTGACAACGAAACTGTGATGAAAATCGTGCCAATTGAATTCGTCAATCTAGCAGACCATCGTACCTTATCTATCTCAGAATTTAAAGCAGAATTTGGAACCGACATACGCGCGATAGCAGCTATCGGTAACCCCAATCGGTTCTTTTCTACTATGAAGGAATTAGGATTCACTCCCGAATGTCGAGCCTTTCGAGATCACTATGTATTCAAACCTAAAGACCTATCATTATCCGACAAAGTCATTGTGGTAACAGAGAAAGATTCTTTTCGTTTCAATAGTACGTCTATCAAACTAGACGGGATATGGTTCTTGAGGGTGGATATTCAATTCAATGGTGAAGTTGATACTACACTGAAGAAACTGTTTAAACCTCATGGAATAAAGACTGAACTACTGGCATGAATCAATTTCGCGTCGTTATTCCTAGTCGAATGGGTTCCACTCGATTACCTCGAAAGCCTTTAGCTTTGATTGCTGGTAAACCCATGATTCAGCATGTGGTAACACGAGCGATGCAATCTCAAGCCATTGAAGTTATCGTTGCAGTGGATCATGAAGACATTGCCACTGCTGTACGTGAAGTTGGTGCAACAGCAATGTTAACTTCTGCTGATCACACCTCTGGAACCGATAGAGTTCACGAAGTAGCAGAAAGATTACAGTTGAAAGAAAATGATGCGGTGGTGAATGTTCAAGGTGACGAACCACTCATCCCTCCAGCAGTCATCGATCAAGCAGCTGCTACTATCTTGAATTCTGACCAAGCTTCCGTTGGCACACTCTCTGAACGAATCGAAAATCCGGATAAGATTTTTGATTCAAATGTCGTCAAAGTCGTTCGTGATGTCCATTCAAACGCTCTTTACTTTTCTCGAGCTCCCATTCCGTGGGCAAGAGGCATATTCCCCCAAACAAACGAGGTCAACAAATCGAATAGGTGGGAACGTCACATAGGAATTTATGCTTATCGGGTATCAGCGTTAAGACGGTTTATTGAGTTACCGCCATCCACTCTCGAGATCACTGAGTCGCTCGAACAACTTCGATTTCTGGAGAACTGCATCCCAATCAAGGTAGAACAATCTCAACATGCTGTACCCACAGGAGTGGATGTACCTGAAGATTTAGTCCGAGTGGAACAAGTTCTTGAGTCGATGGGTTAGTAAAGGTTTGTCATTGTTGACTCTGAAACATTTAATAGTCTTGAATTTGCCTGACTAGATGCGTACTACTAGAAGAGATTGCATCCCGTCTGGCACGCTCATCTACAACCAGTCTCTGGACACATTCAACAGTTTGAGGGTTCCCAGCGAGGCGAAAGAATACGTACGTGTTACCACTCTAGAGCAGCTGGAAGAATTTAGCCAGTACTCTGGATCGATAGTCATTCTTGGTCACGGCACCAATATTGTGTTACTCACTAAAGTGAATGGTCGAGTGATCCACCTGGACATTCAGGGCATCAACTTACAACGCATTTCAGAGAGTCAAGTTCGAGTTCGAGTGGGAGCGGGAGTACTTTGGCACGATCTGGTCCGTTTTACCCTCTCTCAGAGTTTATCCGGACTTGAAAATCTAGCGCTGATACCGGGAGGTGTCGGAGCTGCGCCGGTGCAGAACATTGGTGCATATGGTCGAGAAATTTCGAGTGTATTGGAGAGTGTCAATGTCTTTGACCTCGAATCTGGCAACCGAAAGATCATTTCCAATGAAGAGTGTCAGTTCGGTTATCGCACCAGTAAATTCAGGGCTCAAAATCCTACCCTTTTGGTGATCACACATGTGAATTTACGCATCGGAGAGACTCCCCTGGTTTGGGATTACCGAGATGTACAACAACGATTACAGACATTCTCACCACAAGAGATTGACAGTCGCCTCATTGCAGCCACCGTCATGAGAGTACGACGACACAAACTACCGGATCCCAAGTGGCACGGGAATGTAGGGAGCTTTTTCAAGAATCCCACGATGTCTCATCGACAATTCGATCAGCTCAAGTCGAAGATCGATACCCCAGGTTATGAGTTCAATGGACTGGTCCGGGTACCAGCAGCACGCTTAATCGAAGCTTGTGGTTGGAAAGGTCGTTCGGTGGGTAATGTGAACGTTTGGCATCGTCAACCTCTTGTTTTGGTGAACAAAGGAGGTGCTGTTAGCCAAGAGTTTCTAGAGCTAGCTTCTCGAATCATTGATGATGTACATCGACACTACGATGTAGGTCTAGAACTAGAGCCTATCGTTGTGGGTTCTCTAGACGACTAGTCCCAATATTACGACACAACGATGGGTCTCGGTTTCTCTTCGACAGTCCCATCTCGAGGATCATTCAATGCTCGTATCAAATTTCCTTGCATGAGATCTTCGCCTATCGGGAGAGTTGACGGTGGCAAATTAAGCTCACTCTTTGCAGTTTTACGGACTTTCCTTTTGGGTTGGTCAGTTTGAACGGTAACCTTCACCTTACTCATCTTTTTCTTTGATTTCTTCTTGGTAGGTGCTTGGGGTGGTGTTTCAGTCGGAGTAGATTCATCTACTAAACTGTCTGCATTAGCTGTTAGTTCGATCACTTCAACTTTTGGTTTAGAGACGGGTTCCTGCACTGGAATCGGAGCATCTGGCTTCTCTTTAGATGAAAATTTTCTTTTAGTTTTTGCGCTACCCTGATCGGGCTGAATTTCAAGATCCACAGTTGGTGGGCCATTTGACTGATTCGATTCAGGTTGAGAAGCACGCGATTTGGGTGCGCGGCGTTTCTTAGGTGTTGGTGCTTCTGCTACGGGTTTAGTATCTTCTTCCAGCTTTGGTGCTCCATCCGCTTTTTTCTGTGATCGCGGTTGGCCGTTATCCTTAGCGATTCTCTTTTTTGGTTGAGCGGTAGCTGTAGCGACTTTGTCCTTAGACGGCTTTCGGGGTCGCTTCGGACGTTGAGGTTGTTCTTTAGCCTTAGCTACTGAAGCACTTGGGGTTTTTGGTGTTTTAGCCTTGGTTGTAGGAGTAGTGGCAGTGGCGGGTTTGTCAATTGCATGTGACAACTTCGGTTTGGGTGGTTTGTTTTGGATTCGTGTTTGAGGAGCTGAGCGATGAGCGACTTTTCGTTTCACCCGTTGTTGAACCGCTGAAGATGGTTGCTTGGAACGGGTTGTAGAAGAACGTCGTTGTTTGGGCTGTGAAGCATCCTTCTGGCGTTTACGAGACTTGGAGTCTAAATCTACACTAAACAATCGCTTGTAGATGCTTCGAAAAATAGAACTGATTCCTTGAAACAAAGAATCTACTGATACGCGAGATTTACCGTTCTGTGAGGGTTTCTGTTTCACTTTGTTTTTCTTGAATTTTGGTCGGTCAAAATCTGGTCTTTCTACAGCGGCAGACTGAAATCCTGCAGCAGGTGTTTTGCGGTCACTAGCTCGCTTATACCGAGCATCACCGCTTTCAGGTTTTCCCCGATCATAGGACTCTGTTTTGAGTGGTTTCTTGCTGTAGACATTGGTGAACGACTCAACAATATAGGAAGCGTTTTCGCCTACTTGATCGGGAATGATTTCTAATTTCACCTGAGATTTCAATTCTACATTGCTCAAAAAGCCTCGTAGTTCTGTAGTCAAGTATTTGGCGACATCGGGGGTCACTCGTATGCGGATACGTGCGGTTCGTTTTCCATGGCTCTTTGCCTCGATTTCACGGTAAATTCGGTGTCCAACTGATGAGATTGTTTGTTCATAACCATGTCCACCACAAGATTTACAGCGTTCAAATTCGGTATCGTAGATCGAAGATCTCGGTCGTCTGCGCTGGAGTTGCATCAGACCGAAGGAGGATAGGGGTTCACATCGTGTTCGGCTTCGATCTTGATTACAAAGATGAGCAACTCGTCTCTCCAATTGCTTGATGTCATCCAGACCGTAGAGGTCGATGAAGTCAACAACAATCAATCCCCCGACATCTCTTAATCGAATTTGTCGGAAGATTTCATCCGCTGCTTCAAGGTTGGTATTGAGCGCCATGTCTCGGAAGTTGTCGTTGTATCGAGTGCGGGCTGAGTTGACATCAATTGCCAACAGTGCTTCTGTCGGGTCAAACGCAATCTGTCCTCCCGAGGGTAGGGCAACCGTACGATCAAACACTTTGTTGGTTTGTGCTTCAACCCGATACTTCGTGAACATTGGCAAGTTGTCGGTGTAGTGCTTGATTTTGCCATTGAAATCTGGCATAAATGTCTTCACATATCCGAGGATATTCTTGTACATGTCTGCGTTATCGACGTAGACAGTGTCAATGTTGGAATGAAGGTTATCTCGCAGTGTCGAATGTACCATGTTGTTCTCTTCATACAACAATCTCGGTGATTCAGTTTGTTCGTAAGTTCGATTGATTAGATCGAGTACTTCAGTACATTCTTTGATATCCACTTCAAGTTCTTCGAGTGACTTATCCATAGCTGAGGTTCGAACAACCAAACCACAGTTTTTTGGAATGTTCACTTGCCGGAGCTTAGCCTCGAGGTCATATCGGCTATTACCTTGGATCATCCTGGAGATTTTGATACCAGGTTTACGGGTATTGAGGACCACGTGCTGACCATGTAACTGCAGTTGGCAGGTCATGGTGGCACCTTTTTCGTGTCGAGCGTCCTTTTCCACTTGGACGAGAATGTCGTCGCCTGTTTTTAAAACAGTGGAGATCCGGGTATTCGGGTTACGGGTTTCCCGTTCACTTCGTCGGGAATAATCCGAGTCAATTTTGTTTAGAGGGAGCAACCCTTGTTTGACATCCCCGTAGTCGATGAACGCAGCTTGGAGCTGGTCGTTGACACCCTCGACTTTGGCTTTGTAGATGTTACCTTGTATGCTTCGGGTGTCAAATTTTTCAACGTGAAAGTCTTCTAGGATCGAGGGATCCCTACTTCTTCCATTGGTGGTTACGATTGCCACGCGTAATTCCCGCGTAGGGAGAACGCTGATTAGCATCACTTTCATAGATTCGAAACTTCCTATTCAAAGCTTCGAAACGCAATGGTCGAGTCCTATTACTATTTATTACATGTGGACGGGCCCGAAGACTGGAGCTCCTTTACTGGATCTAATTTAGTGTTGCTGTCTTTAGTGCAGAGGGATGGATGAACCAACCGCCAAGTGAAATGGTTCCACAGCATTAAATGGGTGGAGGTTGGTAAATCACGAATCGTACCATTTTCGGTTAAGTTCGTGGAGCATGATGAGTCTTCAGGAGCTTATCGTTCAACTATAAGGTCTCGACTCCTGGGTTTCAAAACTGGTCAATAATATTGTGAGATGTGCAGCATTTACTGGCTTGCACGGATGGTATATATTTCAATTACGAACCGCGATTAAACGATAAGGTCTGGTATTCCAGCTCGACATCTCGCTCGGCACATTCAACGCAGCAGAGAAAAATTAATCGTTTATGCCTGTTTGCTAAGCGTATATGATACATAAGTTCCAGTAGATTGCACGTTTTAAGTACCAGCAGGACTGAATAGTGGGCGTTCAATACATCATAGTTAGGGATCACAAAGGACAACGTCTCGACAATTTTTTGATTCGAGAACTACGCTCTGTTCCTCGTAGTAGGATCATGCAAATGATTCGAAGAGGTGAGGTTAGAGTCAACGGAAAACGTTCCAAAGTCAGCGAAAAACTCAACGAAGGTGATCGGATTAGGATCCCACCCGTTCACCTAACAGAAACTTCAGATCCAGTGATTCCACCAGCCATTCTTGATCGCATCCGAGAAAGTGTGTTGCATGAAGATGATCGATTTCTTGTACTAAACAAACCCTGCGGATTAGCCGTGCACATGGGTGGATCTGAGGAATTTGGGTTGATTGAGGTTGCTCGGAAAGTCTGGGATCATCGACCGCTGGAACTTGCGCACCGCATTGATCGTGACACATCAGGGTGTGTTGTCATCGCGAAAACCCGAGTGGCGCTGTTGGAAATGCACTACGCACTGAACAACGACAAAGTGTCCAAGCAGTACGATGCTATTGTTTCAAAAAGGTGGCCAAGAGCTTGCATCTACATCGATCTGCCATTACAGAAATTTAACTTACCTAATGGTGAGCGTAGAGTAGAAGTGAATGCGAATGGTAAAGAGGCTCTGACCCTATTTGAGATTGTTCGTGAGAATGATTCAGCCACTTGGTTAAGAGTGGAACCCAAAACAGGTCGGACTCACCAAATACGTGTGCACTGCAAACACCAAGGTCACCCGATCGTAGGTGATTCCAAATATGGTACAACGAAAAACAAGCGGATGTTGCTTCATGCGACCCGTGTTTGTTTACTTGATGCGTTTGATGTCACCGCGCAGCTGGATTCAGCGTTCGAAGAATATTGGGCTAAAGCATCAATAACGGATTGATCCCTAGCTGTCTTAGAAATTCAGAGGTACGCAATAGCGGTAGCCCGACCAGAGCGGTGGGATCGTCTGACAGAACCTTATTGAATAACAGTGCTCCATGCTCTTCGGATTTAAAGCCTCCCACACAATCCCAGGGTTGGTCGAGTGCAACATATCTTTCGATTTCATCACGTTGAAGTGCTCTAACATTCACCTCGGTGACTACGGTGTCGCTGAATGGCTCAGCATCCGGTCCACAGACACAGACACCTGTGAAGAAATAGATCGTTTGACCAGAAAACCCTAATAGAGTGTCAATTGTGTTTTCACGAGACCCTGGTTTGGTCAGAATTTGCACTCCATCAAATCCAACTTGATCACTACCTATAACGACCGCATCGGGATGGTTCACTGCAACAGCTTGTGCCTTGAGTTTCGCTAACCGTATGGACATTGCAGAGGGAGTTTCACCTTCAACAAACCATTCTTCAACTTCGGGTGGAATCACCTCAAACTGATATCCTAAGTTCAGTAGTTGCTGTCTTCGGTAGGGTGAAGTCGAAGCTAAAATCAAACGATTCATAGGATTGAATTATCCTGGTATTTGGAGTGTAAATTGTGTAGAGCTGAATGAGCAAAATTGACACTGAGCAATATCTCTTTATCATTCTCATTCGGCGATCTTTCTTGCGACAATTGTGGTTGCATTTTCTCCAAGTGATTACGCGCGCTCGAATCGATGCTGGGAGGGCAAAATCCCTTTGCAATCGTTTCAGCGTTTATTTCAAGCTCTGGGGCAAGTCGATAGTACTCTATCGGTTCATTTGGAGTTTTCTCTAGACGATAACAGAAGAGTCCGAGTGACCGGATGGGTGTTGTCGGATGCAAAGCTGAAGTGCTACATTTGTCTCAAAGATCAGTACCACTCCATCCGAACTACCATTGATGTTCGGATTGTTCGCACAGAACAAGAAGCTAAGGAAATATTTGATGAATTTGACTCTATCGTAGTTGAAGACGATACTATCACCCTCAACGAACTAATCGAGGACGATGTCTTACTTAATATTCCCACTCAGGTATGTGCGGAAGGATTGCGTTGCGAGAATCGAACCGCGGAGATTCATACTCCTCATCTTTCCGTGAATCGACCGTTCGAGAACATTCGAGATTTAGTCAAATTGAGTCAATAATCGTCGATGTTTCGTAATTAATCGGATAACAGAAATGGCAGTACAACAGAATCGTAAGACTCGTTCAAAACGTGATAAACGTCGAACTCATGATGGCATACCTGCGCCAGCTTTATCGGTAGACTCATTGACTGGTGAGGTACATCGTCGACATCACATCACTAAAGACGGGTACTACCAAGGGAAACAAGTACGCGTAGTCGAAAGTAGCGAGTCTGAAGACCTAGAAAGCGAATAAACCCAGCTACTGGGTCCCAGCTCATTAGACGTGAACTCGTGTCGCATTGCGGTCGATACTCGAGGGTCTGAAACCCCTACAGATGAGATCATTCGGGGAGCAGTTCACTTTGCTCGTGAATGCACCGACTGCAACATTTCTTTCATCGGTCGCCCTGAGGATCTTCGTGAAGTTCAAGAACAGGGTTTCGAGGTAATCGACTCACCTGTTTCGATAGGAGAGCACAAGTCTCTATGGGACGTGCTAAGCAATGAACGACAATCGTCCATGCGAACAGGACTGGACTATCTCGCGGCACGAAGAGTGGATGCGTTGGTGACAACGGGCTATTCCGGTGCGTTAATGGGGGTCTCTAGACAGTGTCTCCCCATGCTAGCAGGGATTTCTAGACCTGCATTGATCAAACAGTTTAAGGGAATGAAAGGTTCGTTCTGGATGCTTGATCTCGGCGCAAACACTTTCCCCAAGGCTTCGGTTCTAGTTGAATTTGCATTGATGGGTAGCGCTTATGCTTCAGCATTGAGCCATCTTAAATCGCCACGTGTCGCACTCCTCAATATAGGATCGGAAGCCAATAAGGGTCCACAGTTGCTTCGTGATACAGCTCAACTTTTATCCAAACGACGCGACATCAACTTCATTGGGTTCATGGAAGCAGACTTGCTCTTTAGTGGTCAAGCTGATGTTGTCGTAGCTGATGGATTTGCAGGTAATATCTGTTTGAAATCCATCGAAGGAGCGGTTGGGTTTGCCACTTACTACATTCAACAAGCCGTTTCTGAAGCGGGTTTAGCAGACCATAAGATTGCACAGCAGGTCGTCGGTGGAGTTAGCACCCGTTTGAACTCACAATCCTACAATGGTGCTAGCTTGATTGGCTTAGATGGTGTCGTAATTAAGAGTCACGGTCGAACTGATAGGGTGGGGATTGGTGCTGCACTAAAGCTCGCTCAACTAGAAGTATCTGCTGGAGTTCCTAAGAGACTCAGTGCTCATTTTTTGAAATTGGAGAAGGAGAAAAGACATTCTTGAAAACTGCCTTTATGTTTCCTGGTCAAGGTTCTCAGTCAGTTGGTATGTTTGCAGACTTGAGTGAATTGGGGAGTAGCATTGAGGATCGATTAGCACAAGCTTCGGATTTGATTGATGTAGACTTGGTAGACATCGTGAGAAACGGTCCCGCGGAGCTGCTTAACCAAACTGCGAATACCCAACCCGCTCTGTTGGCAGGTTCTTTCGGTCTGTTTGAATTATTTCAAGACAAATGTCACTCTAAACCGGATGTGATGGCAGGACATAGCTTGGGAGAATACACAGCCTTGACTGCCAGTGGTGCTCTGGAGTTTGAAACTGCCATCCAACTAGTTCGACGACGGGGTGAACTGATGCAAGAGGCAGTTCCTATCGGCCATGGTGCCATGGCAGCGGTTCTCGGTTTGGATGACGATCAGCTTCGTGAAGTGTGTGATAGTGTGGATGGAACGGTCTCTCCCGCAAACTTCAATTCCCCAGGTCAGATCGTGATCGCAGGAGAAAAGAGTGCTGTGGAGGCTGCGTCGGAACGATGTACTGCAAAGGGTGCATCAAGAGTCATTCCAATCGATGTCAGTGTGCCCAGTCACTGTCCTTTGATGGACTCTGCTGCGGACAAATTTTCAGAGGTGCTTGCTGCAACCACAATCACACCTCCGTCGATCCCTATCTTTCAAAACGTCGACACAAAGCCCACGCAAGATGCGGATGTTATTCGCGAGAAACTAGCAGCTCAGCTGAATTCACCTGTTTTGTGGCATCAAAGCGTTCATGCGATGGCGCAAACGGGAATTGACACGTTTATTGAGTGTGGTCCGGGCAAAATACTCACCGGATTGATGCGTCGAATTGATCGTTCACTGAGTGCAACTGCGGTCGGTGATTTAAGAGGATTTACGAAAATGGTGGAATCATGAGTGAGCGAACTGCAATGGTCACCGGAGCGAGTCGTGGGATTGGCGCAGCGATTGCTTCTAGATTAACCCAAGCAGGATTTCTTGTCATAGGAACAGCAACTTCAGAATCGGGAGCAGAATCCATCTCTCAATTTTTGGGCGATCAAGGGATAGGTATGCCATTGAGATTGCAAGACAGTGATTCAATCACTGCTGCTATGAAACATGTGGCTGAACTCGGACGCTCGATTGATGTGTTGGTCAACAACGCTGGTATGACACGAGATACCCTGTTGCTTCGCATGTCTGATGCAATGTGGACTGAAGTGGTGGAGGCCAACTTAAATGGCATGTTCCGCGTGACCAAAGCAGTTTTGAGAGGCATGATGAAAAACCGTTGGGGACGCATCATCAATCTCAGTTCTGTGGTTGCACGTTCCGGAAATCCTGGTCAAGCAAACTATGCGGCATCTAAAGCAGGAATCGAAGGATTTACTCGTGCCATGGCACAAGAAGTGGCGAGTAGGAACATTACAGTCAATTGTGTCGCACCGGGATTTATTGAAACAGATATGACTGCTGGGTTACCCGAATCGGTTCAAGAAGAGTTCAAATCACGTATCCCAATGGGGCGAATGGGCACTGCCGATGATGTTGCTGGTGTCGTTGAATTTCTGGTGAGCGACCAAGCAAACTATATCACAGCTCAGACCATAGGTGTGAACGGTGGCCTGCTCGCTAACTGAAATAGGAATAAATATCCATAAAATACCCAGCTCACTGTTCGTGCACGAATAGTATCCTTTCGTTTACATCGAGATACGGAGACAAAAATACGAATGAGTTCTATTGAAGACCGCGTAAAGAGACTGATCGCTGAACAACTCAAGAGCGAGTTGGCTGATGTCACAGATAAAGCATCGCTTATGGACGATCTCGGTGCTGATTCACTGGACACCGTTGAATTAGTGATGGCCCTTGAAGAGGAATTCGAGACCGAAATCCCCGACGAGGACGCAGAAAACATTACCACAGTCAAAGAGGTAATCGACTACATCAAGAAACATGTAGGAGATGACTCAGACAATTAATACTCATGCAAATCAATTTCGATTAGCATGACTATTAGTTTGATGATCTCAACAACACCGAGCTCTCTAGGGGGGTCTGTGTAGATGACTCGGAAACGTGTTGTTGTTACCGGTATGGGTGTGATCACTCCCATTGGTCACAGCGTCGATGAATTGTGGAGTAATTCGCTCAAGGGGGTAAGCGGAGTTTCCCATATTGATGCGTTTGATACTTCCAATCATCGGGTCAAAATCGGTGCTGGAATTAAAAACTTTGATCCTGCTGAATATATGGATCCAAAGGATGCAAGGCGTTACGACGAATTTATTCAAATTGGTTGCGCTGCTGCAGTGCAAGCTGTTCGCCAAGCGGGTATCGAACAATACTCCCACCCTAATCGGGTAGGGGTAGCTATAGGATCGGGTATCGGTGGAATTCGAACCATCTGTGCTCAAAACGAACTCTTGCAAAATCGAGGTCCGAGACGAGTATCTCCGTTCTTTATTCCTGCTAGCATTGCCAACATGATATCGGGCCTTGTGTCCATTGACTATGGTTTCAAGGGCCCGAATATTTCCATAGTCACCGCTTGTACAACCGGGGCTCACAACATCGGCTTTGGTGTGCGTATGATTCAGCATGGAGATGCTGATGTGATGGTGGCCGGGGGAGCTGAATGGTCCACTGCACCCGTTTCGGTTGCAGGATTCTCAGCTATGCGTGCACTGTCGACACGAAATGATGACCCCGAAAAGGCGAGTAGACCTTGGGATAGAGACAGAGATGGCTTTGTGTTGGGTGATGGTGCTGGTGTTCTAGTTTTGGAATCTTATGAGAGTGCAAGTACCCGTGGTGCTGATATCCTTGCTGAAGTGAGAGGTTTTGGTATGAGTGCGGACGCACATCACATCACCGGCCCTCCAGAGAACGGGGAGGGTGCAGTGCAATCGATGAGAAATGCATTAGCTGATGCGCAAATTTCAACCGATCAGATCCAATATGTGAATGCACACGGTACGTCTACTCCACTGGGTGATGTTGTCGAAGCTAGAGCTATCAAATCGGTATTTGGTGCAGACACCAAAGTGATGGTGAGTTCAACTAAATCCATGGTTGGACATCTATTGGGAGCTGCGGGTGCTGTCGAATCGATCATTTCGATTTTGGTGACACGCGACAATCACATCCCACCCACAATCAATTTAGAAGACCCAGACGATGAATGCGACTTAGATTTCGTTCCTGGCACAGCCAGAGAAGCCACAGTCAACATGGCTCTGAGCAATTCGTTTGGTTTTGGTGGAACTAACGGCACCGTAATCTTCAGCCAAGTTTAACCGTGTCGGTCAAAACTAGGTCACGACTGATCATGATGTTGGTTGTCTTGTTCACCTTCGTTGGTGTGGCAGTGATCTGTCATATTCAGATGTGGCTAAACCAAACCTACACGCCCACCCAACCTATCGCCTTCGTAGTGAGTGAAGGGGACACTTTCTCTGAAGTTGCAGAAAAACTTCAAACCTTCGGTTTGGTCGACAATTTACTGTACTTCAAACTCTATGCCTCCTTTCGAGGTAGTACCGAATCGATTCAAGCAGGTGAGTATTTATTTGAAGAAGAATATTCCCCAAGTGATGTGCTGAACAAGTTGGTGCAAGGTGCAGTCGTCAGCTATTCGGTAACCCTAATCGAAGGCGGTACATATCAAGATTTTCTGAATACACTCAACAATGCGCCCAATCTAGAATTTGATGTAGAGCACTGCATAGTTGAAATTGCTTTGGATTGTTTAGATATCTCAGATTGGTCAGACTACGCACCTACGTCTCATGGTGAGGGGTGGTTGTATCCCGACACTTACTATTATGATTCGAATACTCGTGCATCCCAGGTCTTGGTGACCACTCACGAAAAGATGCTGAATCAATTACAAATGGCGTGGGATAACCGAATAGAAGCAGTCAAATTTGAAAATTTCTACCAATTGCTGACGCTAGCTTCGATAATCGAAAAAGAATCCAGCGTGGAAGATGAACGAAATCGTATCAGTGGAGTATTCACTCGTCGATTAGACCTTGGGATGAGGTTACAGACTGATCCGACAATCATTTACTCGCTGGGCGAAGCGTTTGACGGGAACCTTACTCGGGAGCACTTGCGAACCGACACATCCTATAACACTTACACACGTCATGGGCTTCCACCCACTCCGATCTCCAACCCTAGTACTCGGTCTCTTGAAGCAGCGGCTCAACCGGCTGAAGGCGACGAACTTTACTTTGTCGCACGTGGAGATGGCACTAGTGAGTTCTCAAGAACTCTAGAACAGCACAACATCGCAGTTCGCAAGTATCAGTTAGACTGATATGATCGGCATATGAAATGGGGCAAATTCATCACTCTTGAGGGGATCGACGGAGTCGGAAAGAGTACTCTAGTTCCCTATCTCGAAGATGCTCTCGCCCAAAAAGGGATACCGACCATTCACACTCGTGAACCTGGTGGTACCAAATTAGCTGAAGCCATTCGAGCACTTCTACTTGGTGCTTGGCGTGAAAATCTGAATGCGCAAACTGAGCTATTACTGATGTTTGCAGCACGATCTCAACACGTCACCGAGTTCATAGTGCCCCACTTGCAAGAGGGAGAGTGGGTGCTTTGTGAACGTTTTTCTGATGCTTCACTAGCCTATCAAGGACAAGCGCGTGGTATTCCCGACGAGTACATTCACACTTTGCAAGATTTGATTCATCCCGACTGTTACCCTGACTTAACTTTATACCTTGACATCGACATCAAATCGGCATGGAAACGTCGAAAAGACCGAAAAGAAGATCGATTTGAGCGCGAAAGCTACGAGTTCTTCTCTGAGGCACGAGAGTGCTATCAAGAATTGGCACGCACCCAAGACCATATACACCAAATTGATGCAACTCAATCTATAGACGAAGTTGCTCGTGAATCCATCAACGTGGTGCTGGAATTCGTAGAAAAATCACAGTGACTGAAACCGTACCGTGGATTGAACGCTGTGTTCAGAATCTTGCTCAAAACAACTTTTTTGAACGATTACCACCGGGAGTGTTGATCGATGCACAACCGTATTGGGGTGTTGAAGAGTTAGCCGTTCAAATGGTGCAACGAATCGTGGGGATGAAGGGAGATCCTCGTCTCGTACCACACTCCGATGTCTTGTGGGTCAAACCAGAAGAGACACAACTCAAAGTTAATCAAATACGTGATGCGATCTACTATGCTCATCTATCAGCTCAGGTCGCATCTAGAAAAGTGATTGTTCTAGACGGATTGGAACATGCGAGTATCGAAGCGTCCAACGCTCTTCTGAAGTCTCTCGAAGAACCACCTGCTACGTCTCATTGGTTGTTAATCAGTACCGCGTTTGATCGTTTGTTACCAACCATAAGGAGTCGATGTCAGCGGGTACGGTTGGTTCCGGGTCCAGAGAAAGAAATCACCAATTGGCTGTTAGCTCAGGGAATCCCAGAGCATGATTTACCCCATGCCATGGTTGAATACGGTGGGGCACCGTATGCGATTTTGAATGCTCTACAAGCAGAACAGCAGTCGCTCAGAGCAGTGCTATTGCAAGTATGGAAGCAACCCGCTCTTGATCTGTCGGTAGTCAACGAATTTAAGAATCATGATTTGGATGATCTGTTGGTGCGCTGGATGCGAATCACCCAGCGTATGCTTGGTAACCGCTTTACTCTAGTAGCATACGAATTCTGGGATGAACTGGTTGCAACTCGACGCGCCATTCACTATCAAACCCATCCCAATCCTATGCTGCAATTAGAACGTCTATTGATTTTGTGGTCCAGACTAGGACCGACCGCTCAACTGCGTAAGCGGTATGTTAAAGTAGATCTAACTGAGCCTCCACCTCACGAGTGATGTTTCTCACTCCACCTTCATGGACGAAGACATTGTCTTCGATGCGAACACCACCATAGGGCATTAACTCCTCAACCTTAGACCAGTCTACATCTTTGTGGCCGCGAATCTTGTCTAACAAGAGGGGAATAAAGTAGACTCCTGGTTCTACCGTGAAGACCATGTCTGGTTCTATGTGCCGTATCAGTCTCAGCGAAGGGAATCTATCCGGAGGTTGTCCCTTATTGCCTTCAAGATCAACTATGTGTCCGCCTACATCATGGGTTTGCAGCCCTATGAGGTGTCCGGTACCGTGTGGGTAGAACACATCGGTTAGCTCCTGTTCGAACGCAGATTCCGGAGTGCAAGTCAAGACTCCTTGGCTATGCAGAACACGACCCATCGCTAAATGTGCGGCTTCATGAAGCTCAGAGAACTCTTTAAAACTACTGATCTTGTTAACTAATTGTTGTTGCTCATCATCCACCAAACCCACAAGGTCTGCAAACACATCAAATTGACGATTGCTGTACGTCCGGGTGATGTCTGAGTGATAACACCAGCTCTTGGCTCCCGCATCGATCAACAAGCTGAGGTGTTTTTTGGGAGGTTCTCGGTCATAAAGGTTGTAGTGCAGTGTCCTACCGTGGGTGTTCAGGGCTACGATGTTGGGGTAAGGGAGTTCAACATATAACTGGTTGGTTTTGGCAAGGTAGTCAGCATTGATTTCAAACTCACTCTTTTTGTACCTAAACCCCCTATAGGCAGCACGATGACCTTTTAACGCTCTTTCGGTGGATTGCTCGATCTGAGTAATTTCAAATTCAGTTTTGTACGCTCGCAGATACGCCAGTTGATTGAAAAAAGTTTCAGAAGGAATCTCGACATTCTCTTGGTCTGCATAGGTGGCTTGATGAGGTCCAACCATCGCAACTCGAGAATATTCAGATAGGTGTTGAACACATGCAGATTCGAGTGCATCAACAGTTTTGTAGACTTCGCACTCCAGGACGCGGGTTAAATGAGAGGGGACTTCAGAGGGAATGTACCAGAAATCGTCCGGACAGTACCAGAGTAGTCGCGGTTTTCGTTTGAGATCGAACAGCAATACACAAGCTACGCTCTGTTCGGACACCGTCCATTGCAAAAAGTAGGGGTTGGCATGAAACGGCGATGTTTGATCATCATCGTAGTAGAGTGTATCTGATCCAGCATAAATCAAGGCGCACTCATACGAGTTCCGTTCTAGAAGCATTGACCATCGAGTGGAAACGACATTCAAATGTTCGCGAAATTGAGAGTCATCAAATGGGGTCATATTGGGGTTATCTCACTTGGTGATGGTTAGTGTTGCGTGTTTAGTGAGCGGTCAATGATTAAAATTTTAGCCGGGTTACTTCCGAGTAAATTTATAGCTAAAGAATGGAAAATTACGGATACGTAGCCCCCAGAACGGTCAAAGAAACGCTCTCAATTTTGGGTGATTGTGCCGTCAAAGGGGAACGCGCACAAATACTCGCCGGAGGGACTGATTTGATTGTACAAATGCGCACAACAGACAAAGCCCCACGGTTGTTGGTGGACATCAAACACCTCGTAGAGACCACCGCTGTTGAATTTAATGAAAGTGATGTTTATACCGGCGCAGCAGTTCCGTGCGGTGTGCTGTATGAAAACCAAAAGTTGAAAGATCTGTTCCCCGGATTACTCGAATCAGCTGATTTGATCGGTTCGACACAAATTCAAGGTAGAGCGTCTATCGGTGGAAATCTCTGTAATTCATCACCTGCGGCAGATACCGTTCCAGCGCTGTTTGTCAACGGAGCAGTTTGTGTGATTGCGACTCCTAGTGGAGCAATCAAAGTTCCAGTAGAACGCTTTGTTACTGGGGTTGGACGAAATTGTCTAGAATCGGATCAATTTTTACTGGGTTTCCGACTCCCACGCCCTCGACCACGCACGGCAGACGGTTATTTGAGGTTTATTCCTCGTACAGAAATGGATATTGCGGTCGCGAGTGCTGGAGTTTCACTGACGCTGGATGAGGAGGGAACATGCACACACGCTAAGGTCAGTATTGGAGCAGTCGCTCCAACCGTATTGGATGTACCTGCAGCAGCTCATGCTTTGATCGGTACCAAGTTGGATGACCATTCCATGAAGTTGGCAGCTGATGAATGCAGCAACGCTGCGTCTCCAATCAACGACAAACGAGGAACGATCACTTATCGCAAGAAAGTTGTTGGAGTCCTGTGCCGCCGAGCTGCACAGCGTGCGTATGAACGAGTCAGCAGTCGAGATAGAAAAAGGTAGATTCATGGACAAAATTCACGTATCCACACGCGTCAACGATCGACTCCTGGAGGTTCTTTGTGAGCCTCATCAATCTCTTTTGGATTTACTCCGAGACGAATTGGGTATGACCGGAACTAAAGAAGGATGTGGAACCGGAGATTGTGGCGCATGCAGCGTATTACTCAATAATCGCTTGGTTTGCTCCTGTTTGGTTCTTGCACCAGAAATCAATGACCAGGAGGTGGTTACCGTAGAGGGAATCTCAGATTCTCAAGAAGGATTGCACATAGTCCAACGTAAGTTCTTGGAACACGCAGCCCTCCAGTGTGGCATTTGTACTCCCGGTCTGATAGTCGCATCGAAAGCACTATTGGATAAAAATCCAACACCCGATGAAACAACGATCCGGTATTGGTTGGCAGGTAATCTCTGTCGATGTACTGGATATGACAAAATTATTCGAGCGGTTCAAGATGCGGTTGATGAATTAGCTCAAACTCGTGCAGATGAGGAAGTTTGAAATGACAGAAGCTGTAGATCTAAAAGTAATTGGAACTCGACCTGTTCGTCCTGATGGGGTAGAAAAAGTTACTGGAAAAGCGAACTTTGGCGCAGACATTCATGCATCCGAGTTGCTACACGGTAAAGTGTTACGCAGTCCGCATGCTCATGCACGGATCAAGAGTATTGACCTCAGCAAAGCGAAGGAAATGGACGGAGTCTACGCTGCAATTTGCTGTAGGGATTTTCCCCAACACGTCCAATTAGATCTTAGTATCAACATCCTCGCACGCGACAAAGCGTTATATCACGGACATGCGATCGCGGCCGTCGCTGCACGAACTCCAGAGATTGCTGAACGAGCGCTAGAAGAGATTGAGGTTGAGTATGAGAAGTTACCATCGGTATTGTCTGTTGATCAAGCATTGGAACCTCATGCTACTTTGGTACGAGAGAATTTACACACCAATGAAGATAGCTCTATCCCTCCCAGCAATGTTGCGGCGATACTGAAATTCAATCGCGGGGATGTCGAGAAGGGATTTGAGGAAGCAGATGAAATCGTAGATGAAGTGTTTCGCGTTCCTACCGCACATCAAGGCTATATTGAACCGCACGCGTGTATGGCTACTGCAAATGAAGCGGGGAAAGTCACAATTTTCTGTTCAACCCAAGGACCTTTCGCAGTACGCAGTATGGTTGCAAAGGTTTTAGATAAGAAGGTTTCCGATTTCAAGGTAATTCCTTCAGAAATTGGTGGTGGTTTTGGTGGAAAAACAGTTGTATATCTAGAACCTGTTGCCGTAAAGTTGTCTGAACGAAGCGGAAAGCCCGTCAAGATGGTCATGAATCGCGAAGAAGTGTTTCGTGCGACTGGCCCAGCAGCAGCAACACGCTGCAAGATTAAGGCGGGGGTAAAGCGTGATGGAACGATCACAGCAGTTTCCGCCCATCTAGCTTACGAAGCAGGTGCGTTTCCCGGTTCACCAGTTGGTCCTGGGTGTATGTCGGTACTTGCGCCTTATGACATTGAAAACTTCACCATCGAAGGATTGGACGTTCTCGTGAACAAGCCGAAAGTAGCCGCCTATCGAGCACCTGGAGCACCTCAATCAATGCACGCAATGGAGTGTGTGGTCGATGAGCTAGCTAGAAAGATTGACATGGATCCGATCGTTTTACGGTTAAAAAACGCAGCCAAAGAAGGAACCGAAGCTCCCTATGGACCAAAATTTCCACCGATTGGGTTGGTGGAATGTCTCAAAGCTGCAAAAGAACATCCGAACTACACTCGAAAACTTGAAAAGGGTGAGGGACGAGGCGTTGCAGTTGGATTCTGGTTCAACACTGGGATGCAATCTAGTGCTGAAGTTTGTGTTGCAGAAGACGGAGCAATATCCATTACCGAAGGTAACCCAGACATTGGTGGTTCGAGAGCTTCGATGTGTTTAATGGCCGCAGAGACTTTGGGTGTTCCTTATGACACAATCAATACCTATATTGGTGATACCGAAAGTACGGGATTTTGTAATCTAACCGGTGGGAGTCGAACAACGTTTGCGACTGGATTGGCAGTGGTTCGAGCTTGTGATGATGTGATTGCACAATGCAAAGAAAGAGCTGCTAAGACATGGGATGTCAACATTGAACAAGTTGACTGGATTGATGGCAAAGCGGTACCCCACCAAGCTATGAATCTTGATGTCAAAGCACTTTCGTTTGCAGAAATCGCAGCAGATATGGCTTCAACGGGTGGTCCGATTGTGGGTTGTGCTAGTCTCAATGCACAAGGTGCTGGCGCGTCCTTTTCAGTGAACTGGACTGATGCAAAAGTAGATCGAGAAACAGGAAAAGTTGATGTCGAAGCATTCACAGCCATTCAAGATGCTGGTCGTGCGATTCATCCATCGTATGTCGAAGGGCAGATGCAGGGGGGAGCCGTCCAAGGATTGGGCTGGGCACTCAATGAAGAGTACATCTACGATGATGAGGGTGTACTACAAAACGCTAGCTTCCTAGACTATCGAATTCCGGTTGCGTCAGACATGCCCATGATTGATTGTCAAATTGTGGAAGTACCGAATCCCTCACATCCGTACGGTGTGAGAGGTGTCGGTGAAACTCCCATCGTAGCACCATTAGCTGCATTGTCCAATGCGGTTCGAGATGTATTGGGTTTTAGGATCAATGACCTTCCACTGTCGCCACCGCGAGTTTTGGAAGCACTAGACAGTAGATCGTAGTATCGATTTCTAGCAAACATTGGCTCAAGTAATTTTTCCTGATCAGCTTTTAGTTCACACAGGTGGTGAACGAGAAATAGAGATTGAATGTCGTACATTTCGACAGCTGGTTCAGTTGTTGGAACAGAGATGGCCAGGGATTGAGCCAATACTCAAGAACACTGCTGTCGCTATTGATGGTCACATCTACCAAGATGCTTGGTTTGAAGAAATTCAACCGAATAGTGAAGTGTTTTTTATGCAGCGACTGGAAGGGGGGTAGTCGCTCTACTCTGTTGATATTCGATGATCCGTCGGAAATCTTTTGATGTCAGATTGAAAGACGATAACCATCTCTACTATCTGGTATAATTAAGACGATGACACCTCATAGAGACTCCAAGTCAATCATGTACAACCATTCCAATCAATCAAACCAACTGGGTTTTGATTTTCCACGGCAATTCCTTTTGATTTTCGTTGTCTCGACGCTATCGTTGTTACCAGCCTCCTCACTTCTTTCACACGAAGATGCCACTACACACTTCGAGTGTCATGACGTTACTGATGATCAGGATGAGGATGACGATTCATGTCACTGCCACACTCCCGGTGAAGACCCAGCTGATGATTCTTGTGAGGATGGATTACCCACTATGGAGTTCCTGTTGGAACTGTTAGACCCCGATGAAGAGGATGCTTGGTATGGTCTCACCGTTGCTGAGGAGAGTACTTGTACTCCCTATGACCGGGACCACTACACCTATGGACCTAAGCTTGACGTACTCAAATCTTATCAGCTTGATGGAATGTGGGCTGCTTACGAAAAGATTTGCTATGACGACTATCGAGATGTACAAATCGAACATCTAGTGGCAGTAAAAGAAGCACACGATAGTGGACTTTGCCGAGCGGACTATCAAACCAAAATTAATTTTGCAAATGATCTGGATAACATTGCATTAGCTAGTGCTAGTGTGAATCGTAGCAAGTCAGATAAAGATCCCGCTGAATGGTTGCCCGACAACAACGAGTGTTGGTACGTTTGGCAACACATGAAGGTTAAACGCAAGTACGATTTAACCATTGATCGAAGTGAGCAACGTGCTATCGCGAGAATACTCAGTGACTGCACCGCTGAAGATCTCAGATTGGAAATCGATGATTCTTGTACTCTTCCAGACGAGGAAGACTAACAGGGACCTTGAGTAATCTGGAAATCCAGAGTGAATTCACTCTGTTTCTCTGTAGTGCCGATAGACTTTCAATGGGATGCGATAACTCTTTAGGTGCAAGACAACTCAAAAAAAGATACAGAGGATAGCGGTCAGTCTCCTGAAATAGATGTTGAATCCGAAGCATCCAAAGATGACTTAGAGGTTGCGCAGAAGGTTTACATCCAGAGCTTGAGCAAAGTAAACGAAGAGTTTGCTAAATTGGATGCAGCCTTGAGAGCTGAATACCGTCAGCTCGTCAAATGGGTAAAAATTCTTTTAGTAGTGACTGCCGGTATTGGGCTATTGGTCTTCTTCTTGTTGTTGATGGGCTAAGGGAGTCGAGCTTCAAATGGCTTAAATCGCACTTGACTGAATCTCATCTAGAGATTCAGTACCGTTTAGGATAGAGTTTTCTAGAGACAAGATCCTCGGCATTACTTTATTGAAGTAGAACTGAGCAAGTTTGTGCTTGTATCGACTACCATCGTCTTGAGCTGCCATTCGATTCCAGAGCCAAGCATAAATCACATAGCCTGTTATATCCAAGTATTCCACAGCGCTTCCACCAATGTATGAAGCAGATTCTCCAGCTCTATTGCAAATTGTTTGTGTCAATTCTCCCCATTGTTTGATTTGGTCATTCAACTGACCTGCAAACGGTCCTTCGGAGGAAGTCTTTCGCATATAGTTGGCAAATTCAGCAGCAACGCTACCTCGGTTTCTCAATACTTTTCGCCCAATCAAATCCATAGCTTGAATAGCGTTGGTTCCTTCGTAGATCTGAGTAATACGAGTATCTCGAACCAGCTGTTCAATTCCGGTTTCCTTGATATAACCATGACCACCAAAACACCCTTGGGCTAACAAGGTAGTTTCAAGCGCACGATCTGTCAAAAATGCTTTTGCTATCGGTGTCAGTAACTCAACAAAACGAGAAGCTTGCTTGCGTTCAGCTTCGTCTGATGCAAATACCGACTCATCAATCAAGTGAGAGATCAGAACTGAAAATGCTCTCCCCCCTTCGGTTAGCGTTCTTTGGATCAACATGTTCCTACGAACTTCTGGATGTTTGATGATAGGATCTGCTGGTCCACTTGGGTTAGTTGGGCCTGAAGGTGAGCGACCTTGGAGTCTTACTTTGACGTACTCTGAAGCCATTTGGTAGGCACGTTCAGCAAATCCCAATCCTTGAATCCCAACAGACAGACGTGCTGAGTTCATCATGGTGAACATACAAGCTAGCCCTTGATGGGGTTCACCCACCAAGTACCCAACAGCATCTTCATAGATGATGGTGGAAGTTGCACTTCCATGAATCCCCATCTTTTTTTCTATCGAAGCACTGACGAACCCATTTCGTTCTTTTGCGTTACCTTCGTCATCCAGCAAAAACTTGGGCACCAAAAACAGTGAGATACCTTTGGATCCTGGTGGTGCATCTGGGAGTCGTGCTAGAACTAAGTGGATGATGTTTTCAGCTAAATCGTGCTCTCCGCTCGTAATAAAGATCTTGGTACCGTTCAAGAGATACCTTCCATCAGCAGTTGGTTTGGCCGACGTTCGCAGCATACCCAAGTCGGTTCCTGCGTGGGACTCGGTGAGCGACATAGCACCAGTCCAAGTGCCTTCGTACATCCTCGGTAAATATTGTTGTTTAAGCTCTTCACTGGCATGGGTCTCAATGCAGTGCGTGGCACCATCGGTCAGAGATGCGTAGAGCCAAAAAGTAGTATTTGCGCCCCAAAAATACTCTTCCACGGCAAATGAAACCGAAGCTGGGAGTCCTTGTCCGCCATACTCTGGGTTGCCACTTAATCCAATCCAGCCACCTTCCACAATCGATTGAAATGCGTCTTTGAATCCGGGAGGAGCGAATACTGTGCCATTGTCCCATTGAGCTCCATCTTCGTCAGCAGATTTTGATAGAGGATCCATGATCTCCGCAGCGACCTTTCCACCTTGTTCCAGAATAGACCGAGCCAAATCCAAATCCAATTGCTCAATATTCCATTTAGTCCAATCATTCTGAACTCTAAAGACATCTCTATAGAGGAACAGAGTGTCTTCAATCGGCGGGTGATAAGGTGTCATTCAACTCCCAAGATTTCGTTGTTAGTTTGACCAATCGTAGACTTGATTGGCATATTGCATTAACAGAAATTGCTGTAAATCTGGTTCCAAGCTAGCCAGCTGTGCATCGAGTGCTTCCTTAGCAGCACCTTGCGACAAAATAGGTTCGCTCTTTCCGTTAAGTCTTCGCTTAGCTTCAAGAAAAGTCGGGTATTGTTGGATTCCAGATTGGATAGAACGATCTATTCTTTCAGCAAGAGAGTCCTCATCCAGCTGATTCTTTCCATTAAGCTTTTCTCCTAGTTTGGGTGGTGTCACCTGTGGTGAAAAGGCAATGTGAACTCGACCCTTGTACCCTCGGATTCCTTGGACAATACTACGAAAATCTTCTCGATGCTCTTTTTCATAGGTACCGGTTTGAACCTTGGTGTAGAGTTCTTGAGCTTTCATGGGTGCGCAAGGGTCAATTTCATAGGTAGCTGTAACCGGAATGACATTGACGCACTCAAGCCAAGTTTCAAAGTCACGAAATTCCTCGCGATAAGCAAGCATGATCATTTTTAGGATAGCGGGATCGGTGAGATCCTTACCGTCTTTAGATCGACCCTCTCTTTGTGAAATCCAGACTGATTCACCCTGATCCAATGTCTTCCGAATATACCTAGAAGTCTTGATGAGTGATTTGTAGTGATCGCGTCTTGAACCAGAGGCTCGAATCACTCTGAAACCCCGGTTTAACCTCATGAGGTCTCGCTCGTAACCTGATGAAAACAGGTTGTCACCAATTGCGATCTGAGGCACAGAAATATCGTACTTCAACAACGCAAGAATCAAGAGAGCTGAATCAAGAACTATATCGCGGTGATTTGACAGGAACAAACAGGGTTTGTCTCTTGGTAGGTTCTCACTACCGGAGACAGTAAAGCCATCAGTCGAGGTTCTAACAACATGCTGCACATATCGAGACAACATCACCTGTAATTCATGGACAGTTCGGATGTTCCTGTAGAGACCACGAAGTCTTCTCCCCCACAGCCATCTTACGAATGCAGGAAACACCTTGTAAATCCGGGGAATCGTGAACAAGCAAACGGAGCGAATGAGAGCGGGATCACGAACCAATTCGGCAATTTTGGCTGCTAATTCACTATCCTGAAAAGGACGTATGTCGTCAAATTCGTCCAACGCATACTGCGGTTGAACCAATTGTGTACGGGTCATTAAGTGCTTGTTTTTGTCCTATGATGAGTAACGAGCGGATAAATTATGCTGAAAATTAGTCAATTCCACGTAGATGATAGTCCAATCTCATTGAGGTCAAGTCAGCTATCTAGAATTGCTCGGAGCATGTCAATTTCGAGAAGATAGTCTACTTTTTTGTCATAAATTTCACGGTAGTAGTCAAATGAGCCCTTCCAATCACCATTGAAACGCGAGAGTGAAGTGAGCACACAGTCTTATCAGTTTGAATACGGTCAACTAGAGCAAGTTGCACCTCGAATCCGCCGCATTGTCGCCCACAACCCCAGCATGTACACCTACTACGGTACCGGGACCTACATCATTGGAGAACGCAAAGTCGCGGTGGTTGACCCTGGTCCTGCAGACCCTGCTCATATCCAATCTCTCGTCGATGCCCTACCAGGTGAAACCATCACTCACATATTGGTCACACACACACATTGTGATCACTCTCCTGGTTGTGAACTGTTACTCAAACACTGCGAAGCCACCGTTTATGGGTTTGGTCCACATGGTAGTCGAGAACACAGCCACGACGAAGAGGGAAGTGACCTAAATTTTGTTCCAGATATCTATCTCGATCACAATGACATCATCATAGGCGATGGTTGGACGGTGCGTAGCCTACACACTCCGGGACACCTCTCCAACCATATGTGTTTTCTGTATGAAGACCAACAATCTTTGTTTTCGGGAGATCACGTCATGGGTTGGGCTACTACGGTGATTTCTCCCCCAGATGGAGATCTTCACAGTTACCTAAATAGTTTGCAACTGCTTCTAGAATTAGACGCTGAAACTTACTGGCCCACTCATGGGCCAGCGATCACTGAGCCTAAACGATACGTGAAAGAACTGATTCAGCATCGTCTGATGCGTGCTGAACAAATCAAGGAACAATTGACAGCAGGGTTGACGCGTATTAGGGACATAGTCCTTGCAATCTACACTCACGTTGATCCCATCCTGCATCCAGCAGCAGCAAGGAGTGTCTTGTCAACGCTGCTCTATCTGATCAGAAAAGGGGAGGTTAGGTCAGCTGAACCTATTAATGAGAAAGGAGAGTTCTTTCTCAACTAAAAAGGTACTAACCCTTCTACGCTCAAGACATCTCCTTTGCTGGTTGACTGGGTACTGGAGCAGCCAGAGGTAAATCGATTGCGACGACAACTCCAGAACCATCTTCTAGATTGCGTGCTTGTGCGGTACCACTGTGAAATTCTGCTATCGCTCTGACGACATACAGACCTAATCCGAAGTGCATTCTGCTTTTGGTTGCTCGGTGGCTCACTAGAGAATCAAAAATCGAAGTAGGGTCACTCCTAAGTGTGGGTCCTCGGTTCGCGACAGCAATTCTTAGATGAGTTTTCCCTTTGACCAGTTGAATGCTGATTGGACTATCGTGTCTGTGAAAATCTATGGCATTATCAATGACTTTATCGAGCATTTGCTCAATGTGAATGTCTGAAACGTAAGCAATGGTTGGTTGCTCGTCATGGAGAAATGCAATCTTGACTTGAGGCCTAGAGCTATGTAGATTTGAGACATAGTTGCTGAGTAGCTCCAACAAATCTACCCTTTCAAATGTTTCATTTCTGAGTGAGTCCTCTAGACTCGCAGCGTCACTTAAGTTCTGAACAATCCGTCCAATTCTGAAAACTCCCTTACGAGCGCTTTCAATGTATCGGTTTTGTTCGTTGGGATCGTTAGTGTTGCGGAGATTTTCAAGCGATGTGCTCAATGTATTCAGTGGATTGTTGATTTCGTGTCTTAGTGTTCTCGGCATTCGTTGCAAGAACATTTGATGTTGATTCAATCTCCCCAACATACCATCCACGGCGCGGGCTAAATCACCAATCTCATCACCTGCCCCTGTTTCGACAGTTAATGAACTGACTTTAAGTCGTCCGTATTCATCGATGGCTCGACTCGTCGCACCTCTCAATCTCTGGATGCGAAACGCCAATCGTATCGAATAACCAAATAGAACGATGACAACTACTAGTAGAGCAAGTAACGACAATAGCAGCATCTGCTGTAGAGCTCTTTGTTGAAATGCAAGAATGTCTTCAACGTTTTGTTCGACGACCGCTACACCCAATATGGTGTCTTGTAGAACACCCGATGTGTTTAATCTAGTCCGAATCGGATATGCTGCAATGATCACCGGTGCATTCGATGGCGAAAGATTTTGTTGGGCTGTGGGATTCCCTCGTTGGGCAGAATCAATCACACTCTCTGTGATCGTATAAGCATCTTCAGGTCTGAGGTTACGAAATGCTTCCCCAATGTAGAAATTTCTCCACGAACCTACGCCACGTCCTGATGAATTGGGTTGATTGTTTGGAGAATCACCCTCTGGGGTTTCTACTACCTCAACTCCAGTTGTTCCACGTAACCGACCCGCATCGTCGTAAATTTCTATTCTGCCATCGACATCAACCGCAGTCTCAATCAGCTCAATAATCTGTGCGGAACGTACCACGACCAGTTCAAGACTTCCTTCCGGTTCGGAAGTTGTCGAGATACGAGATTCGATTGCTCTAGTCTCTGTGTCATCCACGTCGACAAATTCAATTTCAAAGTCTTTGTACGGTGGTCCGTGTAGTCTGTTGAGAGGGAGTTGAAACTCAATCGAATATCCATCTCCTTCAGGCTTTTCTATTAGGAAAGCTCGGACGTATTCGTCGCCAACGAGACTACCACTGACATCACTATTCTGATCCAGAAGATAGACGGTTGCAATGCCTGGATTTGAGAATGTGAAAGCTAATTGCTCGGATTGATTTTCAGGTTTTGTGTACCGAATCCTCAGATGATCTGAAGTATTCAGTGTGGTGGTGTCGGTTTCTCGATATACAGGTGGGGCATCATTGACTTCGACTAATCCATAAAGCAGATTGATTTGTTCTCCTAGAGCGAGAGAAAACGAACCATCGCCGGATCCAAACAGACGCTTTGAGATATCAACAGCGGTACTCCAGTCAAACCGATTCCCATCCAACCGGACGTTGCCATCAATTCCGGGAGCATAGAGATGTCGTGTTTCTTCCACCTCAGACGGGAGGTCTCCAAACAAATCAGATTGATTGTTGAATACCATAGCTACACTTCCCGCCATGGTGATGAGAGCGTTCTTTTGACTTTGAACGAGTAAACGCTCCATCTCTACAAGCAGCAGATAGGAAAGTAAAGGAAAGACTAGTACAAATAGTGCTATCAGCACCAACTTAGTACGAAGCTTCGGTCCTCGAATCCGAGAACGCACACTCATGATGAATTACACGATCCAGCGATAACCGAAACCGTACTCACTCTTGATTGCATCGAATTCGATGTCTACACTCTCAAATTTCTTGCGAACATTACGTACGTGGGTATTAATTGTGTTATTAGATACAAACGTGTGATTGGTTGTTTCCATGAGTCGTTCGTAGCTTACCGCATGTCCTGGCTGGCTCACAATTTTCGCTAGCATCTTGAATTCCGTTTGAGACAAATCAATTCGGTGACCTTTCCAGGAGACTAACAACGCATCCTTGTCTAGTCGGAGTTTTCCTATGGTCACAGTTTGCGACTTCGATGTCTCATTGGTACTTGAACGAGCTTGATCGATACGCAGTAATGAAGCAATACGTTCTGCCAAGTAGTCAAGGGAAATCGGTTTGGGTAGATAATCCCAAGCACCGAGCCGAAGTCCAGAAATCTTGTCAATTTCATCGATTCGTTCGGTCAGAAAGATTACAGGCAAATCGGGTGATCGAGAAAGCAACTCTCGACAGAGTTCAAATCCAGCGTCCATTTCATCGCCCAAAATAATGTCCAAAACAGCGAGGTCGGGCATGGAACGGCGAAAGCCGAGTAGGGCACTGGGTCGATCAGCAAAAGCTACAACTTCATAGCCCTTTTTACGGATTGCGTCTTTGTAATTTGCTCGCTGATCGGGATCGTCTTCAACGATGGCGATTTTTTTGCTCATTAGTTATGTGTTTGTAGTCTCAAATTTAAGGTGAGAACAGGTGAGTGCTTTTCAGACTCTAGTGATCGTGAGTGGCCAGCAAGAACACCTGGTGAATCATTACGACGTTTGACATAATTAAACAGTCGGTAGTTTCATGGATTCCTTGAGGTTAGGGTATTTCATTATTTCGATGCAATGTTTGAATTCAAAGCGCTCATATTAGGAGTCTCAGTCTCTAAGGGGATGGTATGCAGGCAATATTGGGAATATTTGTAGTCTTGGGTATAGCATGGCTCTGTAGTGAGTCTCGGTCTGAAGTCAAGCTACTTCCTATAGGGATCATTCTTCTCATCCAACTCGCTCTTGCTGCACTTTTGCTTCGAGTTCCTGTGATATCAGAGTCCTTCGCTGTCTTGAATGGGGTGGTTGGAGTACTCACTTCAGCTACTAGAGAAGGTACGACTTTTGTCTTCGATTATCTCGGGGGTGGTGAACTACCCTATGAGTTGACAGCTGAATCCCCTCCCTTTATTTTCGCAACGCAACTACTTCCCCAGATCATTGTGTTCTCGGTGTTGGTTGCCCTATTTTGGTATTGGAGAGTTTTACCCACGATTATCAATGGGATTTCTTGGGTGTTGCAATGCAGTTTAAAGATTGGTGGTGCAGTGGCAGTTGCTGCAGCATCGAGTGTCTTTATCGGAATGGTTGAATCCCCCATGGTCATCAGAGGCTATTTGCAGAGAATCACTCGGTCAGAGTTCTTTGTGGTGATAACCTGTGGGATGTCGACGGTAGCAGGGACCATCATGGTTTTGTACGTCACTGTAATAGGTGATGTAGTAGGTAACGCACTCGGACACTTTTTCACTGCCTCGTTTCTGAATGTACTCGGTGGTATCTTGATTGCTAAAGTCATGGTTCCGGGCGATGAAGTGACCGATGAAGGAGAGATTGAAGACCCGTTCAAATTCCAGAGTTTCTTTGATGCACTCACTCGTGGAGCAACTGACGGAACCAAGGTAGTGATTTCTATCATCGCAATATTGATAGTCATGATTAGTTTAGTTGCACTGGTCAACCAGCTTCTCTCGTTTTGGGTCATGAATGGTGAACCCATGACGTTAGAACAAATCGCGGCATTTGTTTTTCAGCCGCTCACTTGGTGTATGGGCATTCCTTGGAATGAGTCGGCAACAGCTGGTGAATTGATGGGAACCAAACTGGTGATCAATGAATTGGTCGCTTACCAAGGACTGGCACAAGTCGGAACAGAAATGGCAGAAAGATCCAATCTCATTCTCACTTATGCGATTTGTGGTTTCACCAACCTAGGCTCAGTTGGAATTTTGATTGGTGGTTTAAGTGCACTGGTTCCGGATCGTCACAGTGAACTGATCTCGTTAGCTCCGCGAACACTTGTGTCGGGCACACTCGTTGCTCTATTGACCGGATCGGTAGTCGGTTTAGTATCCGTCGTAGGAATGTAGTGCCTAGGGTTGTACGACCGAAGGACACACGGGGTTGCTACTGGGCGGCCAACTGGATTTTTTCAACGCCAGCGAGTTCGGCCGCATCCCAAATGCGCGAAAAGATTCCTGAGGAGGAATCGGGATGAGCATTGATGATTACCGGAGCTTCGGGATTTTCTGCTGCTAGCCGTTCAATATTTGCTCGAACCGAAGTGATATCGACATCTCGATTCTTAATTTGAATTCGATCTCGGTTGGTAACAACGACTAAGATCGCTTTTTTGTCTTGGTCTATAGTTTTGGGCTTTTGTTCGTCTGGAGCATTGACCTCCATTGCTATCTCGTTGACGAAGGTTGCAGTCACGATGAAGAAGATCAACATGATGAACACGACATCCAACATAGGAGTCAAGTTAATCTTCTGATCGTCTTCTAACGCGCCACGAGCTCGGTTTCTCATGTATAGTCCTATTGAGTGGATGTTTCAGATTGAACCGATATGATATTGTAAAGCGTGAAAAATTCAACTGTTAAACGAGGTTTAGTTCAAAATTTGTATCTATTTTGCCAACCTGATGATTTTCGGATGACCAAAATTTTGTGGGAAGTCTGCCATTGAACCCAAACTAAATTTATGTGATTTAATATATTTGTTGGCTTGATTGAAGATGCCCATTACACAAGAGATTTCGATTATTATGGTCAATATTACATCTTATAACCAGAACTTATCCACATAGTATTCACTATTTGATTGGATTGACATATCTAAATATTGAGTTAAGTTGAGGACCATTTGCGTCCAAATTGGGCAATATTCCTCAATTTGATGCGTCATGATGGGAGTTCTCGGGGTGTCCTCAACAATTAATGCTCAACTCACTTTACGGTTTTCCACAGACTTTTCCACAAGACCAAGCCAATCAACACGTTGAGTCAGGACTTCTAGTAATGTGACTTCGTCTGAGTGGGGTTTTGGTTGGTGGTTGTACCTCCAATGAGCACGGGGAGGCAGGGATGCGAGCACTGATTCAATGCGTCGTCCGCTCTGCAATCCGTACTTGGTTCCTCGGTCTATCGTTAGGTTAAACTCTGCATATCGGCCCCGTCGAATGAGCATCCACTCTTCTTGTTCTGGATTCCAAGGAATGTCGACTCTATTTTGAACAATTTTGGTATAAGCAGAAAGGAAATGCTCACCAACCAAACGGACAAAATCGAAGCAGGAGTCGAATCCTCCTTCACTCAAATCGTCGAAGAACAATCCTCCAATCCCACGCGCTTCTTTTCGATGTTTTAAGTAAAAGTAGCGATCACACCAGTCTTTGAATTTCTGGTATTTTTCGTCCGACCGGCATGCAGATCGAGCATGTTGGTGCCACAGAATCGCGTCCTCTCGATACAAGATGTATGGAGTTAAATCAAAACCACCACCAAAGTACCAAGTCGGAGTTTCGGTTTGAACCAGAAACAAGCGTAGGTTCATGTGAGTCGTGGCTACGTGGGGATTGCGAGGATGAACAATCACCGAAACAGCCACAGCAGAAAAAGGACAGTTGGTAAATTCGGGTCGTGTCGCAGTAGCAGCTGGGGGCAACGATTGACCATGAGCGAGTGTAAATTGCGCGGCTGCTTTTTCAAATACTTGACCATCTGAAAGAACTCGAGCTCGAGAAAATCCTCCGTGTGGAGGTCTCATTTGCTCATCAGAAAATTTGCCCTTGGTGTCCAAATTCTCCAGGCGTTCAACGACCTTAGACTGTAATTCCTTAAAGAAATTGACTACGCTATCAAAGGGAATCGAGTCGTTCTGAGTCACGAAGTTAGGTTATTATGCGATGATAACAACTGGAGAAGACGTTGGTAGATCTATGTTTTGACAAGGTGGGGATGGAAGCGAATAGTGGACAGGTTGTGGTGACTGCGACTGGGAACACTTCTGGATTGGGGATGGAGCGGGAAACGGGATTTGAACCCGCGACCCCAACCTTGGCAAGGTTGTGCTCTACCACTGAGCTATTCCCGCATAGAGGTTATATTATCGACATAGAAGTGTCAGACAGTGTGTTTGCCGAAAAGAAATTTGTAAGATCTCATAATCTTTTGTGCCATATAACTATCATCGCGTTGTTTCAAACCGGAATTAAAGATTGGACTTTTCCCATTCAAGGACGCAGGATGGGTGCTCGCAATCAACGAAGGAATGTGTCTCAATGTTCGTATAAATTAATTGACAGCAACATTCAAAATTCATCCAAAAAGTACCTAAAATTACCAGGTGTATAAGTTGATTACGCACCTTCGATCCTTAGCTCTATGAACAAGCTTATTACCGTACGCGATCTCTGCCGTACCTTCCACCTCGGAGGGCAGGTCGTCCGCGCTCTCGATCACGTAAACCTTGATGTAAACCAAGGTGACTATCTTGCAGTTATGGGTACTTCTGGGAGTGGTAAATCCACGCTGATGAACGTGCTTGGTTGTTTGGATACACCTACATCAGGGACCTACGAACTGTTGGAACATCGGGTGTCCGAAATGGGTGATAACCAATTGTCTGAAATCCGAAACAATTACATTGGATTTGTTTTTCAGAGCTTTCACTTGCTCCCCAGATTGAATGCTTGGGATAACGTACTTTTACCCCTTCGTTATTCACGCAGTGGAACCAAGAGGTCCGATGGAATCGAAAGAGCGAGACAATTGACTGATACACTGGGGCTTTCTGATCGACTGAACCACCGACCAAGCGAACTGTCTGGTGGACAGCGACAAAGAGTGGCGATTGCTCGTGCTTTAGTGACCAGTCCAAAACTATTGCTAGCGGATGAGCCAACGGGAAACTTGGACACAAAAACTTCCAATGGAATTCTCGATTTATTTGATGAACTCAACAAGATACGTAAGGAAACGATTGTCATCGTTACCCATGAGGACGAAGTCGCATCGCGAGCGAAACGGGTGATTTACATGCGCGATGGCAAGGTTGAAGAATCAAGAGTTAATCCTACACTATCAACTGCTAGGGCTGGAGTAGGAAGGTAAGAGGGGGTGTTTAACCTATGATGAAGAAACGACAATTCATTAGTTGGGGCACTATGGTTTGTTTGGCAGTAGGTTTCTATGCAGGTTCATTATCGGCATCAAAGACCTTGCTCACAGGTGAGATCGAAGACGGTGATGCTCAATCCGTGGAAATGCCACGGCTTCCGGGTTCCTACACAAGAGCTATTTCATGGATGGCACCCGAAGGAGCTACCGTCAAGCCTGGTGACCTCATTGTCCAACTGGATCCCGGAGACTTAGAGTCTCAACTTGAGCAAGCTGAAGTCCGCATAGAGACTGAGAAAACCAACACGGAATCTCAAATATCAGGACACGATCTGCGGATATTTGATGCAGAAACTAGCCTTATCCGCTTGGAATCTTCGCTTGAAGTCGCTCGTTTGGGAGCGACGGTTCCCAGAGAGACCGTTCCACAACTCAACTTTGAACGAAATCAACTATCTTTAGCCAATGCGATCAATGCACTTGAAAGAGGGATCAAGTCTCTCGAAGACGCAAAGCAAGCCAAAGCAGAGTACTTACCCCTTTCAGAAAGAACCATGCAAAAAACAGCACGCGATATGGAGACTATTAAGTCAGCTTTGGAACAAGTCAATTTCTATGCCGAACAGCCGGGTCTGGTCATTTATGGTGTCAATCAATCTACGGGATTGAAGATTTTCCCAGGGGAGAGTTATGGTTCGGGTACAACGATATTGATTGTGGCAAGTCGCGAGTTGTTGCAATTTCGATTCTGGGTGCATGAAACAGATATTCGCAAAGTCCAGATTGATGACGAACTGATGGTTTGCCCTGATGCGTTGGGTAAAGAGAAAATCAAAACTAAAGTAACTTGGATTTCCAATCAAGCCACGACTCGAGACGACTGGAGTAATGCTGGATATTTTGAATTGGTCGCAAAGCCGATGGACCCCGTCCCGGAAGGCTACAAACCAGGGATGTCTGTATTAGGAGAACTAATCAAATGAAAAATAAATCTGAAATTAACTCATCATGGTGGTTCGTTGAGAACTTTTCATGGATATGCGTAGTATTAGCTCTAGCTTTCACCACATCTGTTTCAGCAGATTGGATTCAGGTTAACAAACAAGACCGGATCATCACGATTAAGGCGACCGGAACTGTGGATTCCAATGACTTTGTGTCGATTGGAGCACCCCCATCTACACGATGGCGTAGCAGAATACAAGAGATTGTCGCAGAAGGAAGTGTGGTCCGTCCAGGTCAAACGGTAGTAGTGTTTGAAGGTTCTAGAACTGATGATCGTATTCGTGAGCTTCAGGGCGAGATTGCAGTCTCCGAGTCACAGGTTGAATCAGACAAAGAAAAAGAACTTCAAGCTGTGAGGCAAGAGGCTCTGGATCTTGCGAACCTCAAAGCAAATACTGAGAAAGCAGTGAGAAAAGCTGAACTTCCTCCTGGTGTCGTGCCAGGTGTCGAGTACCAGACTTTGGTCGAGCAGCGACGACTGGCAGAAACCCTCTATGAACGAGCCCTCATTCGCAAAACTTTAAGTGACAAAGAAAAGGTAGCTCGTGAACTCTGGCAGCAAAACAACATTGCCCGTCTCAAGGTCCGACTTGAAGAAGCTCAACGTGCGCTCGCTAGTTTTACTGTTCGAGCACCCCAAGCGGGTGTCGCGGTTGTTGGAACCGGTTGGGATGGTCAAAAGTTTGTTGCTGGATCCAATGCGAGTCAGGGGTTCTCAGTCGTCAAAATCGTCAACGATAAAGAGTTACTCATCAAGGCTGATATACCAGAAAATATGGCAGCTGTGCTGGAGGTGGGACAACGAGCGACGATTACTACAGAAAGCACAGGTACAGCGGAACTCGAAGGTGATGTGTTTACGATTGGTAGTACGGTTCGAAGAAAGAGCCAAAATTCACTTGAAAAAGTCATTAGCTTTACCGTAAAGTTGAGAGAAGACTACTCTGATCTGCTAAGAATTGGAGTTTCGGTTGAAGTCAATGTTGAAATCGATGAAATACCTAGTCAGTTGGCAGTACCCAGGGAAGCTCTGGTCTATCGTAAGGGTGAACCGGGAGTTCTCACTCCAGGACTCAGCATAGCGGGGATGGTGTTTGGATCTAATTGGCAGAAAGTAACTTTGGGCCCAGCTACCAGAGATGATTCTTTTGGTGATGCTTTGATCATTGAGGACGGCATCCAAGAAGGTGACACGGTGAGGAGACTATGAAGAAACAACTTTTCTTGATGATTTTGGGTTTAACCGCAGGTTTCCTGCTCGTTAGTTGTGCACTTGAGCAGCAATCATACTCGCAGTTTGTAGTGCAAAGAGATGACTATAAGTTCGAGATTAAAGCTCAAGGTGAAATCATCGCTACTGAGTCGATAGATGTTCGGGTTCCCAATCAAATTAGAACGGAATATACCATCAAGTGGATGATTCCCGAATTTTCATTGGTAGAAAAAGATCAAGTTGTTGTTCAATTTGATGATGTCGATGTGGTTTCAGCTAAAGAGAACATTGAACTTCGAGTCGCTCAACAAGAGGCCAATATGGTCTCCTCAGTGCGCAGTGGTGAAGTTGCGAGGCAAACTATTGATCATGAAACGATTACTGTAGAAGGTGAGACGAACATCGCTGAAACGTTCACTGAAGCTGAAGAAGAGATGAGAGAAATCATGAGTCTTCATGAATTCCTTGATAACGTTGAAAACGGCGAGTACTTGCGACAACGGGGAGAGTTCTTGATGTGGCAACGAGAAACTCACGATACCCGAACGGATGCAGAGTTGAGTCGACTGCAAGCAGAAATGGACTCTACTATATCGGAACTGGATAAACAAGCGACGGTACTTGAAGCAATGGAAATTAAGAGTCCTGCTGCGGGTGCCTTTGTCTATGGAAGAACTTGGTGGGGTACGAAGATTGATGTTGGTCAAACTGTATGGCAGGGTCAGCGTGTGGGCATGATTCCTGTTCGAGGAATGGTCCAAGCCCAAATTTTTGTGTTAGAAGTAGATGCGGTAGGGATAGAGTTAGATCAACCTGTTCGTTTAAGAGTTCACAGTGATCTCACTCAAGAAGTTACAGGCAAAGTGGTTGACATTTCCAACATCGCAGCATCCAGAGGACTTGCGGATCCGACGAAGTACTTCACACTATCTGTAGATATTGATGACATTGACCCCGATTTGCTACGAGTGGGAAGCACGGTTGAAGCGTCAATCATTACTGGTGATCTAAAAGATGCACTGTTAGTTCCAAGACAAGCAGTTTTCTCTGAAGTCGATGAAAGCTACATCTATGTATTGGAGGGAGGAGTTCCTGTTAAACGTATGGTTACGATTGGTCACAAGAGTCCCACGCTCTGGGAGATTGTGGATGGGCTAAAGGCTGGTGAAGCTGTGAGTCTTGTCAAACCTGTGACAATCGCACAAAATTGATCCCAGAATACGCTCGAAGATTCCTCTTAATCAAACTAGTTTGGATTAATTGAACGATGTCATCTTTCTCTGTAATAATTTCAGATTTTCGACTAGCAATCGATCAGTTATCGCATCGTGGACTGCGGACGCTCTTGACGGCGTTGGGCATGATCTTTGGAGTCGGAGCGGTTATTGCGATGCTCGCAGTCAGTGAAGGTGGAAGACAAGAGTCGATGAAGATGATTGAAGGAATGGGAATCCAAAACATCATCGTGGACGATATTCAATTTACCAACGAAGAGTTGCTCGAAATCAGAAAACACTCAGCAGGGCTTTCGCGTGCCGATGCAATTGCGGTAGCGGAATCGGTACCTTCGGTCGAGAAATGGGCAGGTGTTCGCGAAATCAAAGCTTGGAATTTGTTCTCTCATGAAGGCAACAGCCGAAATACTCAAGTTTGGGCTGTGAACAGTGATTTCTTCGAGTTATCTAATTTAGAGCCGGTAGTGGGAGAAATCTTCACTCAAGAAGATGACGAAAAATTTGCTCCTAAAGCAGTCTTGGGTGATGCCACTGCGCGAGATTTGTTTCCCAATGGCGATGCTGTCGGTAAACCAGTAAAAGTCAATTTCACATGGTTTGAGGTCGTCGGAATATTACAGGATCGTGCCATAGAAGGCGACACGTTTCAAGGAGAAGCTGTGGGCGGAGAAAGTGCTCGGGTCTATATTCCACTCAATAGTGGCCTGAACCGGTTGCGCAATGCAGATATGGCATCAGAATTGTCCAAGGTGAAATTTCGTATCACAGCTGGTCAAGACTTAGCTGCTGCTTCTAACGCAATTCGCGATGGCATTCTGAGTAGACATGGTTCACAGGAAGATATCCATGTCGTGAACCCAACCAAATTACTAGCACAAGAGAGATCGCAACAACGAATCTTCACAATTGTGATGAGCTCCGTAGCTGGAATCTCACTGTTGGTGGGGGGTATTGGAATCATGAATATCAAACTCGCCAGTGTACTAGAGCGAAAATCTGAAATTGGATTGATGCGAGCAGTGGGTGCAACTCAGTCAGATGTAGTGCGTCAGTTTCTAATCGAAACGATTGTGATTGCGGTCTTTGGTGCCCTGATCGGGATACTCGCTGGTACTGGGATGGCGTATCTCATCGCATCGTTTGCGGAATGGGCGGTAGCTTGGAACGTTATCGGTATGGTTGTTGCCGTCGTCTTTTGCGTTGCCATTGCAGTAGGGTTTGGAGTTTATCCAGCCATGTCCGCATCGAAACTTGATCCAGTACTTGCACTACAAGCGGAATAAATTCAACAAGCAATCTCGCGTGCCCGATACAACTTAGGCTACTGTCACTGACATAGCCTTTCTCGGGCTTCTAACCAAAACTGGCGGAGAGGGAGGGATTCGAACCCTCGATGAGTTTTCCCCATACGCGCTTTCCAAGCGCGCTCCTTCGGCCACTCGGACACCTCTCCGAATGTCACAGCTCTGAATATTTGTAGCTTGGTGGCGAGCCGGCCAGTCAACAACCGGACAACTAATGGTCGGTACCGTTGCTCCCTTCCGGGCCTGGCGGGGTTCCCGACCTGGTACGACTAAGACTGACCAAGGACGCCATTGAGCCACGAGGACTGTGGCAGACAAATTATAGAAAATGATCTGTCCTGCAACTCCCCAATGGTTGGTCTATCAGAGTCCTCTGACGACTCAATTTTCCTTCGACTTTGAGGAATCTGTCGGGGAAGTTGATGGTTTGCTTAATCGGTAGGGGGACTCAAACGGATCGAGAATTAGTTCAGCAACTGGTTCATCGGGTTTACTCCGATAGACTGCTCGTTCGATCACGTTTTTGAGTTCTCTTACATTACCGGGCCATTCGTATTCCATTAGCGTTTCTTTAACGGATTCAGAAAAGCCAGGAAACAATTCACGTTTCAGTTCGTTCACCATGTTCACAGCAAAATGCTCTGCAAGCAAAAGAATATCGGAATCTCGTGCTCGCAGTGGAGGGAGAGTGATGACATCGAACGCTAAACGATCAAGTAGATCGACTCGGAACTTTCCTTCTGCTGCTAAGCTGGGTAAATCTTCGTTAGTTGCTGCAACGATGCGGACATCGGTTTCGACAATATTGCTACCACCGACCCGTTCAAAGGTGCCATATTCGATTACGCGAAGGATTTTTTCTTGTACTCGTGGAGATGTCGTTGCTAATTCATCAAGAAAGAGAGTCCCAGTGTTAGCACGTTCAAATCGACCCATGTGTCTACGGGTTGCTCCAGTAAACGCACCAGCTTCGTGACCGAATAGTTCAGTTTCCAGAAGAGTTTCTGTGAGAGACGCGCAGTTCAGTTGCAAATAGACCGAGTCCCAACGGGGTGAAAGATAGTGTAGTCTGGATGCAAATAGTTCTTTTCCGGTGCCGCGTTCTCCCACGATCAGAACCGGCTTTGAAAGCTCAGCAACCATTGAGGTTTCATCTAAAGCTATCAGAAAAGCTGGAGATTGTCCGATGAGAGCAGCTTCGCCTTTGTCTTCCATTACTTTCTTTCATGAACCCATTACATGCTTGTATTTTAGAGTGTAGACTGAACTCCTAGACCCTCCAATAAGGAGTCATCGTCATTATCAAATAAAAAACGGCACGAATATTGCTTATAGATTTGAACAAACTTGCTTCGTCAAGACTAACTATTAGGAGAACAATTATGGGTATTTTTTCTCGAGTCGGGGATATCGTAAATTCAAACATTAACGCCATGTTGGACAAGGCTGAAGATCCATCAAAAATGGTTCGATTGATCATCCAGGAAATGGAACAAACGTTGGTTGAGGTTCGGACCGCAGCTGCTAGAGGTATTGCGGATAAAAAAGAACTCGTGCGTAAACGTGGTATCTATTCCGAGGAAGTTCGAGAGTGGAAACACAAAGCCGAAATCGCAATTCGCAAAGATCGTGAAGATTTAGCTCGTGGTGCACTTGGCGAAGCTCAAAAGGCAGCAGACATGGTTTCAGGTATAGAACAAGATTTGGATAGCATCGAAAGCTTGTTGGCCAAAATGAATGACGATATTCATACACTGACGCAAAAGCTGAAAGATGCAAAGATTAAACAATCATCACTATATGTTAGAGGACAATCCGCGTGTGCAAGATTGAATGTTCGTCGTCAACTCTCTGAAAGGAATGTAGATGAAGCTATGATGCGATTTGAGCAATATGAACGAAGAATAGATGACCTAGAAGGTGAAATCGAATCTTATGACATGGGACAACGAAACTTGTCAGACGAGATTCACGAACTTGAAGAAGACGAGAAGATCGATTTGGCTTTAAAAGAGTTGAAACTATCAATAAACTACGAACAGAAAGAAACCAAAGATAAAACAGAATAGCTGTCGCTTAGCAATAACGACAGTGCACCTTGGAGCAGAACTTTATGGAAACGGAAATTTTTTATGGCCTCTTCATGATATTGCTCTTCATCGGGCTCATCGTTTTTGTGGTGATTATTCTTCCTCTCTGGATGATCTTGCACTATTCTCGCTCAAAAAGTGCTCACCGAATTCTTGCTCGGCAGGACCGTGATGAACTTAGAGCGCTGGAGGAAGAAGCTAACCTACTGAGCGATCGAATCGAAGTACTGGAAACCATACTCGAAGCAGAATCCCCTAGATGGCGACTACACCGTGAAGGGGAGAGAGAGGAAAGAGTCCGTGAAAGTTCGTGATGAGGCAGAAGGAGAAAAAATCCTCAATGACTAAAGAGATTGGACAGTGAATTTTTTAAATTTTGGAGCAAGATATGAGTAGAACATCACATCGTCATGTTGAATCTCAAGTTCGACCGGGTAGAAGACTATATCGAAACACTGATGATGCGATTTTGTTTGGCGTATGTGCTGGTATTGGTGACTTCTTCGGGATACCGGCTTGGGGTGTCAGAATCCTTACTATCCTCTTGACCATCTTTACTAGTGGGGTCCCCATCATCATTTATCTTGTACTTCCATTCGTGATTCCTGAATTACCGCTGGAAGATGAGCTGACTGAGAGGAGTGCGCATCGCAAGTACCGACCAAGACAATCTAGTCCTCGAGGAGCTGGACAGACTGAGAACTCGTCCGGACACATTGACGATGATCAACATAGCAGCGTTCACTCTCATATGGACTCTGTAAAAAATAACATTGACTTAATCCAGGAAAGGGTGTCCGTTATAGAAACTTACATCACTTCCGGTCGTTTTGATCTAGACAAGGAGTTTCGTAACCTTAACTAACAAAGTCTTTAGCCCTTCGAAAAGACTATCGTTCAGGAGTTGAGGTGTATTGTGAAAACACCTCAACTCCATTTCATCTAGTTCCATCGCTCGTTAAGAGAGTTCACAGAGTTACGCATTAACACGGATTCTATTCTCTCATCCTGGACACCCGAAAAGTGACGTTCGATTCAAGATTTGAGAGTGGTTGCACTAGGTCTAGTATTCTGATACAAACATTCGTTTAAGTCGAAGTGCACAGCTCGGTTCTGCTCTTCTAATGCTGGTTGGACAGCAAGTGCTATATCGCTAGTTCGTCGAATCGAAACGACGTGTTCATGAACTGTTTATACTGGTAGCTTTCCATCATTGACCCACCTTAACTCCAGTTCCCATCCTTTAGAACAACATTGATGAGTACGTTGTGGGATTCGATTCGATCTTTTCTTCGATAAGGGATTTCTCTTTCTCACCAAAATCCTGTGACCGATTTTCAGCAATAGAAAAACTGCAAAGTGGTCCTGTTCCGTGGCTGGTTCGGTTTCTGTGTAATCATGAATGACAACTAGTTGATTGTGTACCAGTTCATGTCGAACTCAAGGTCATCAAGCCCTTCTTCATCGCACTTTGAATCATTTTTAGTGTTTTCTGGAGCTAAAGAGCGTGCCCCGAGATGTCTAATAATCTAAATTCATTATTAGACGATGGGTTGGGGTTCATTCTCATCAATCCCTAAAATTGGGTCTGATGGCATACGTCGTACTCGCACGAAAATTCCGTCCTCGAAACTTTGAGGAGGTCAAGGGACAGGATCAAACTGTTCGTGCATTGGTTAATGCACTTGACCACAACCGATTGCATCATGCATATCTGTTTTCCGGTACCCGTGGTGTTGGCAAAACCACTCTTGCACGTATTTTTGCGAATTGTTTGAATTGCGAGCAAGGTATCTCTTCGAACCCCTGCGGAACCTGCTTTGCTTGTGAAGGGTTTCAGCAAGGCAATTACCCCGATATGTATGAAATTGATGCTGCTTCCCGCACCGGTGTCGAAGACATGCGCAGGATTCTAGAAAACTTACACTATTCGCCGTCGGTGGGTAGATTTAAGATTTACCTCATTGATGAAGTGCACATGCTTTCGACCGCAAGCTTTAATGCATTACTGAAAACGTTGGAAGAGCCACCGGAGCATGTGAAGTTCATATTTGCTACTACTGATCCTCGGAAAATCCCACTCACCGTACTTTCTAGGTGTTTGCATTTTCATCTCAGAAGTCTAGATCCGAACGTCATTAAGAGTCAGCTAGAGGATGTTCTGAGTTCAGAATCTATTGAATTTGACCCTCCAGCTCTGGGACTACTTTCACGTGCTGCACAGGGCAGTATGCGTGATGCACTTTCACTGACTGATCAAGCAATTTCTCACGGTGGTGGCTTTATTCGTGAAGACCAGGTGGCTGAAATGCTTGGAGCGGTAGTGTCAGATGAAGTCTCAGGTATTCTTGAAAGGATAGCAGCAAATAATCACCAAGAAGTTCTAGCTTTTGTTGATCGGTTAGCCAATCAAGCTGTAAGTATGGTCGATCTTCTTGACGCTCTCCAACGAGCTATACATCAGCTAGCGTTAGCTCAAGTCACGGGTGCGGTCAATGATGAATCGCTCTCTCCATTCAATGGAAAATTTACATCCGAGTGGCTTCAGATTGCGTATCAAATTCTCACTATTGGGTTGAGAGATCTCAAGTTTGCGCCTGATCACAGAGTTGGGTTTGAAATGACTATGTTGAGACTTTTGGATTTCGAGCCAGTAAAAAAAGGAGGAGTTCGTGAAACCAAACGAACTCCACCCGACCCAACTCGCTCGACACCCAAAACATCGGATCACAGACTTCAGTACTCTAGAAAGCAAGAGATTAAACCAAAATCCACAGGATTGGCTGTCCCTCAACAGAAACCTCGGACTACAGAACCCAAACAAAAGGTGACACCCAAGCTACAGCCATCCAGAAAGCCTAGTGTTTCCGGGCAACTACTGGCTTTTGTGAACGATCCCGATCTTCAAGAAAAGATTGAAAGTGATCCAATGGTGCAAGCGATCATACAGAACTTTCAAGCTAGGATAGTAGATGTTGTACCCGAGAACAGTTCAGAGTGACCGATGGGTCACTAGAGCATAGTTACTGGTTGTAAATTGCTTTGTCTACTTTCAGTCCTCTAATGGGTCGCCTAATTACTGCGCTGCAGGTTTTACCGGGCGTAGGTCCTAAGACAGCTACTCGAATTGCACTTCACCTAGTGCACAAAAATCGAGCCGAAGGGAGACAACTGGCAGACGCATTATTTGACGCTGTCGAGAACGTACGTTCGTGTCAGAGGTGTCGAAACATTTCAGATTCTCAATTGTGTGATTTGTGTGCGAATCCCCGTCGAGACTCAACGGTTCTCTGTGTTGTCGAATCTCCCACCGACGCATTTGCAATCGAACAGTCTGGTAGCTATTCGGGTCGATACTTCGTTCTACACGGTCATCTTTCTCCTATCGATGGAGTGGGGCCCAAGGAACTAGGAATGGGTGAACTCAAGCAAAATGTGGTCGAACACCAAGTTGAGGAAGTAATCGTAGCGACTGGTACCACAACAGAGGGTGAAGCAACCGCACACTACATCGCAAGTATGCTCTCAGCACAGCCGGTTACGGTTTCTAGGATTGCCCACGGAGTACCCGTGGGAGGAGAACTCTCGTATTCGGATGTGATGACGATTAATCACGCACTGCGTGGGAGAACGACTGTTGCAGTTGAATGAGTGGGTGATTACTAGCCAATCTGCACTGGAACGTGCACTAGAGGGTGTTGGTGATGTCATTGGGTTAGACACTGAATTCAGGCGGAGAGACACGTTTTTTCCAATTCCTTGTCTGGTTCAAATCGCTTCAAAAGAAAAGCGATTTCTGATCGATCTGCAGGCACCATTGAATTTACTACGTTTAGAAGCTCTACTGATGGACGAGACGATCACCAAGATAATGCATGCTCCCAGTGAGGATTTGGATGTTCTGCATTATCTATTTGGGGGTCAGGTCAAGAACCTCGTTGATATACAACTGGCCCACGCGTTTGCATCTGGTCAAATCTCGATCAGCTATACAGACTTGGTTTCAATATACACTGGAATTGATTACCTTAAAGATGAAGCAACCACAGTGTCTGATTGGCGAAAGCGTCCACTCACTGAAGCTCAAGTGAAATACGCCCTGAGAGATGTGGAGTATCTCGCGACAATATGGGAAGAGCTCAAGCGTAAGTTGGATGAACTAGGTCGAAGAAGCTGGTTCGAAGAGGAAATGCAAAGTTATCGAAGTGGTTTTGCAAACTTTACACTATCTGATGTGGATGAATCGCAGTCTCGTAGCTCCGCGAGTAAATCAAATCAAGCAACTTATTGTCGGGTACTTGAATGGAGAGAGTCATTTGCAAGAAAGATTGATCGCCCTAGACACTGGGTCGCTCCTAAGGGTGCTTTAATCGATAGCGTTGAGAACTATCAAAGAGGTACCGAATATCTCACAAAAGCTTACCCCAAAATGAATGCTTCGTTGATCCAAGAGAAAGTTATCCGAGCTCACAAGTCATCGAAAAGGCTGAAATCGTACAAAGTTGGAATGATGCGTACTCGACGACAAGTGTTGAATCCCAGTGAACAGAGAGCACTCAGCAAAATAAACTCTCTCTTATCTCAACTATCTGCAGAGCTGAAACTACCCGTAAGTTTGCTTGCACCCAAGCAAAAGGTCTTGTGTTGGATGAAGTCCTATCGTCAAAATCAACAACTACCAGCTTCATTTGGAAAATGGAGAGAGACCATAATGGGCAGTGAAATTCGCTCCCTATTGGAGACTTAGTACCTTGACCCCGACAACTGAATTGCCTTTCTGGGAGACCAAGTCTCTGTCCGAAATGTCAGATGATGAATGGGAGAGCTTGTGTGATGGTTGTGCGCAATGTTGTCAACTCAAATTTTCTGACTGCACCCCTAAGGGTTACTTTGTTTCACCAGTAGTTTGCAAACTTTTGGATCTAGAAACTTGTCAGTGTAAGCACTATGAATCTCGTCATTTCCTGGTACCGGACTGTCTTTCTATATCCGCTGAAACAGCGTCTGAGTACGACTGGCTTCCTCAAACCTGTGCTTATCGATTACTTGCTATAGGTAAGCCTTTGGAGTCTTGGCACCCACTCATCGCCGGAAATAGAGAAGAAATGGATCGACTAGGAATCTCGGTGAAGGGACGAGTACTTTCAGAAAAGGATATTCATCCTAAAGATTTGGAAGAGCAAGTATTGCGGTGGACAACCCCAGGCAAATCCTCGGAACAGGACGAATTTTGAACACGAATTATGGGATATTTGTTAGCGTGGTTCGTAGCTATAGCGTGTACGCTGATTCTCTCTGGGCTTGTGTGGTGGGCACTCAAGAAGTGGCCACTCGTTGCACTTTGGGTCATTGCACTTGGAAGTTTTTGGGCACTCTGTCCTTGGAAATACGATGGGGAAAACTATGCACCGCTCTTCATTGTGGTACTGTTCACGGGGTTCTTGGAGCCAGGTAAAAACCCAGCTACCCCAGCAGCGTTTGGATTTCTGATCAGCATGGCGATCTGTTTGGTTATTGTGGGTTATGTACTGTTTGCTGGAGCAAGAAAATTAAAACGAAAGGCGAAAAATAATGTATTTTGATAGCACCGAGAGTTACCTATCGACTTCTGAGCTGAGTATGGCTGTGAATGCTGCGATCAAGTTAGAACGACCTTTACTCCTCAAAGGTGAGCCAGGTACGGGTAAGACAGTTTTAGCAGCAGAAATTGCACGTTCACTGGAGTGTCCCTTGATAGAGTGGCACATCAAGTCTCAAACAAAAGCTACTCAAGGTCTCTACGAGTACGATGCGATTACCAGACTGCGAGATGGACAACTCGGTGATGAACGAGTAAAGGATGTTCGAAACTACATCAAACCAGGTAAGTTGTGGGAAGCATTCACTTCAGATCTACGCGTAGTACTCCTAATCGATGAGATAGACAAGGCAGATATTGAGTTCCCGAACGACCTGCTACAAGAGTTGGATCGGATGGAGTTCTTCGTTTATGAAACCTGTGAAACCATCGGTGCGAAGCATCGTCCCATCGTGATCATAACATCCAACAACGAAAAGGATTTACCCGATGCTTTTTTGAGGCGGTGTTTCTTCCACTACATCAGCTTTCCTGATCGAGACACCATGGAACAGATTTTGGAATTGCACTTTCCCAAGCTGAAATCTCATTTGGTTCAAGAAGCCTTGGAGATATTCTTCAAAATACGAGAGGTTGCTGGATTACGCAAGAGACCCTCGACTTCAGAGTTGATTGATTGGTTGAAACTGATCATGGCAGATGACATTCCTGAAGACATTCTTCAGTCCCGAGATAAGTCGAAAGCGATTCCTCCGCTCTATGGCGCCCTGATCAAGAATGAACAAGATGTAGAGTTACTCGAACGACTAGTTTTTGTTGACAGACGTAGCTCATCTACTTCGTAGGTTCAAACTGACCGATGCTGGTTGGCTTCTTTCACACTCTGCGAAGATACTTCGTTCCGGTTTCTTTGCGAGAATTGCTTGATTTACTACGAGCTATGGAGCATCGGATTGTGTTTTCAGATCTTGACGAGTTTTACTTGCTCAGTCGTACCTGTTTGGTCAAAGACGAGAAACACTATGATCGATTTGATCGGGCATTTAGTGCATATTTCCAAGGTGGAGACAAATCAGAAGCAATACTCTTTGCACTGATCCCTGATAAATGGTTGTATGAAGAGATTAAGAAACTGCTCTCGAAAGAAGATATTGAGAACTTTCACACTTTAGGAGATCTTGAAAAACTCTTGACTTCCGCACCAAATGTTTCCGGTACAGAACAACAATCCGAGGATTCACAAACTGTACCTGGTAATGAGCCTAGTAATCGAACTGAACGTGGGCAACATCGACGATGGGATCGTCGCCGATATCGCAACTTGGACGATTCTGTCCAATTAGGAACTCGAAACCTTCAGCTTGCTTTGAGGAGGCTACGCCGATTCACTCGATTGGGAGCTCACACTGAAATCGATTTAGATGAAACAATCCGGTCTACCGCACACAATGGCGGACTGTTGGATCTGAAAGAGCGACCCGAGCGTAGCAATCAGCTCAATGTGATTGCCTTATTCGATATAGGTGGTTCTATGGATGGACATGTGAGAACGTGCGAACAGTTGTTTACTGCAAGTCGTAACGAGTTTAAGCGACTAAACTGTTTCTATTTCCACAATTTCCTGTATCAGTCTGTTTGGAAGGACAACAGAAGACGGTTCAGTGAACGAATGCCTACGTGGGAGATCATTCGTAAATTTAAACCTGATACTAGAGTGTTATTTGTCGGTGATGCGACCATGGCACCCTATGAAATTACCCACACTGGGGGAAGTGTGGAATACTGGAACGAGGAGCCAGGAGCGGTATGGATGGCTCGATTTGCCCAACAGTTTGAGCACTTGGTGTGGATCAATCCCACACCTCAAGATTCGTGGGAGTACTTCACCTCAGTGGAAATGGTTCGTAAGCTTGTGGACGGGAGGATGTTCCCAATGACCATTAGAGGTTTGGAGGAAGCGATGAAGAGATTATCCCGCTAAAGATCCCCACTATTCACATCAGCTGGCTTGCTCATTGAACTTTCCTAAATAAGGATTTTTTGAGTTTCGGAGACAATGCCGCCCTGTTCACCGACTTTAGCTAAATCTCTTGATCTCGTTTGCAGCTTGTTTCAGCTCTGCATCATCAGTTCGTATTTTCTGACATGCTGAGAAGTTCCTGATTTTCAGACTTTCGGTTGTTTTTCCTCTCGTTGAGTCTGTTTCCTAATACGAGTACAACTGAAGCGGTCAAGAAATGAACACAAGAGGGGTTTCAAGTAGTTTCTTCGATGTTGTCTCCTTAATTTTTGTTCTGAGTACACAGGATATACTCAATTCGTACAGTAATTTATCTAGTGTTTAATAAGGTGTTAAGTGATTTCGAAGGTACTGTTTAATACTCTAGTGTGCCTTAGATAGCTGTTATCTGATGGGTACTCGACTGACGAAAAGGGAGTCGTTTTAGTTGATGTTAGAATGGTTTGGGTCATTAGTCACATAATTCAGGTCTAGCGAAGTTCCTTCGATGTGTTAAATTGAGGACGTTGAAACCCAAGCAGGACATTCCATTGTCGAAACACTCAGTTCACATGTATCCAGAGTCAATCATTCGCATTTTCTAAGTTCCTAATGTCCAATACTACGAGCAAGATGTAGACGGACGCTCCTCAATATCTTGTAATGTATTGTGCCCTTGATAAAGAGTGAGAAAGAGTGTAACAGTGGATCAAATAAACCGGACAAGGGGTGATTTTTCACTACCAAAAATCTCTTACCAGCACGATCTGCCGATCATTAAAGCATTGCCGGAAATAGAGCAACAGTTAAAAACAAAGCAGGTCTTGATCGTAGCTGGAGAGACAGGATCCGGGAAGACTACTCAGTTACCTTTGGCTTGTCTGAAAACAGGTTTTGGACTAAAGGGCATGATTGGTCACACTCAACCAAGACGACTAGCTGCAAGAAGTGTTGCAGATAGGGTGGCTGATCAACTAAACATTCCTCTTGGTCGTGAAGTGGGTTATGCGGTCAGATTTGAAGACCGGGTGAGTCCAAACACAATCGTGAAAGTTTTGACTGATGGCTTGCTCCTCAATGAAATCAGATCAGACCGGGCTCTTAATGCTTACGAAGTCATCATTTTGGACGAAGCTCATGAACGGAGCCTAAACATTGACTTTTTGTTGGGATACCTCAAAAAAGTACTCAAGCGTAGACCAAAGTTTCGAGTTATTGTGACCAGTGCAACCATTGATGTCGATTCACTGTCTGCGTTTTTTGGAAACGCGCCCGTCATTAAGGTCGAGGGTCGATCTTATCCTGTGGAAGTTCGTTATCGTCCACCAGAAGAAAACGTAGAGTCTTGTGTTGAATGGTGCATGGAAGAGATTGAAGCAGAACCACCTTCTAGTGTTCAAGATCTGCTTGTGTTTTTGCCTGGTGAACGAGAAATTCTCAAGTGGGCCCAGTGGTTTAGGAGAAAGTATGGGACCCGTTATGAAGTATTGCCTCTCTATGCACGACTACCCACCAAAGAGCAACGGAAGATCTTTTCGTCTTCCTCAAGAAGGCGTATCTTGTTGTCAACTAATGTAGCTGAGACCAGCCTCACTGTTCCAAACATTCGCTATGTGATCGACTTTGGTGACGCAAGAATCAGTCGGTACAGTCCACACTCCAGAATACAAAGATTACCAATAGAACGCATCTCACAAGCAAGTGCACAACAACGGGCGGGTCGTTGTGGTCGATTAGCTCCCGGAATTTGTTATCGTTTATACGACGAAAAGGATTTTGTTGGACGGGATCGATATACGCCACCAGAAATTCGACGAACCAACCTCGCAGCTGTGATCTTACAAATGAAAGTGTTTCGCTACGGTGCTGTAGAGAAATTTCCATTTCTTGATCCACCTAACGAGAGAATGATCCAATCAGCCTATCGTGTTCTACACGAATTGGGGGCACTGGAGCACAATCATATCACGGAACTAGGGCGAAAGATGGTCTTATTTCCGGTTGATCCTCGATTAGCACGGATGATCATTCAAGCAGATAAACAAAGGGCACTCGCTGAAGTGTTGGTTATCGTTTCTGCATTAGCAGTCCAAAGTCCTCTGCTCCGACCAGTGGACCACAAACAAACTGCAGATCAAGCACATCGACAATTTAGAGACTCAAAATCTGACTTCTTGACGTTTGTGAGGCTATGGGAATGGGCTGAAGAGTTGCGTCATCGAGTGACTCGTCGCATGTTCCGAACTTCTCTAGAGAAATTATTTATTTCTCCCCAACGCTATGGAGAGTGGAGAGCGCTTCATCGTCAATTGCTGCTAACCTGCCATAGAGTGGGTATGCGACTCAATCGAAACGAAGCAGCATTTGAAGACATCCATAAATCCATACTTGCTGGGTCTCTAGGATTTATTGGGGTGCACACCGATACTGACTCCTACCAAGGAGCTAGGAATCTAAAGTTTCGATTGTTTCCTGGTTCAGTGCTAGCTAAGCGCAAACCCAAGTGGGTGGTTGCATCAGAGATTGTGGAAACCTCGAATACATTTGCACGATGTTTGTCAGAAATCAAACCACAATGGATTGAACCGTTTGCTCAATCTGTTGTTAAACGAAGGGTTCACAGTCCCTATTGGGACGAACGGCGCAACGAAGCAATGGCTCTACTTGATGTGACACTCTATGGATTACCGTTAATCCAAGGACGACGTGTTCGATTAGCCGAACATGATCTTCATGAAGCTGGGAGACTCTTTCTTTTACATGGAGTGGTCTCTACTGACGGAGTGATTGCGATCAAAGAAGTGAAGGCAAACCGAGAATTGGTGATATCAACTAGAGAGACACAAGCGAAAATTCGACGAATGGGATTAGTGGCTAGCGATGAGAAATTAGTCGACTTCTACAGAGATCGTGTCCCCGAAACAGTAGTGAACCAGAAGAGTTTTCGCATTTGGTACAAAGAAACGGGGAAGGGTAAACGAGCACAGCTAAGGATGACAGAATCAGATATCCTCCTTAAAGAACCTGTGTATTTGCGAAGAGGTGCCTTTCCTGCAGAGCTGGATTTTGGGGGTAGAACGTTTCCTTTGCAGTACAAATTTGCACCTGGGCATGCAGATGATGGTGTTTCGCTTCGAGTGCCACTTTCCGAACTCTATCGGGTCGTTGAACGAGAGTTGGAATGGTCGATTCCAGGTTACTTTGAAGAGCTGTGTGAATCTCTATTGCGGGGACTCCCGAAGGGTACACGAAAGCAACTCAATCCAATAGCAGACCATGTAGAAGAACTAGTACCAACGATTTTGGATCATGAAGACTACCGGTCTAGCGCTTTCAATAGTACTTTGTCGAGTCGAATTCGAGCGTTGTTTGGAGTCGAAATTTCGCCTGATGCTTGGGATTATTCCAAATTACCCCTACATCTCAAGTTAAACATCCAAGTAGTGGATGGCAACGGTACCGTGATTTCCCAATCCAGAGACCTCGTTAGCCTAAAGGAAGAAGTTAATCATCTGATCGATAGCAAATTGGACGACAATTTCATGAAGGAGTACGAGCTAGAAGAGTTGACAGAGTACCCAAAACAAGGAATCTTGGAACGTGTAGAAGTCACTAGCACTGCTGGTCCGGTAACTCTGTTTCCAGTTTTGGTTGATGAAGAGTCTAGTGTGGCTCTTCGCATGCAAATCGATGAAGTGAACCAGGAACGCACCACGATACGTGGGTTGTCTAGACTCATCTTGCTGTTAGAGAGGCAGTCAGTAAAGTATCTCCGCTCTCAATTCCAAAAGGACAAAGTGCTACGTTTACAACAATTGAGCGAGGGTAGCCAAAACAACTTACGTGAAGCAATCTTGCTCACTGCCGCACGACGAACGTTCCTTCAATCCACGTCAATCCCTCGTTCAGTCAGTGAATTTAATCATTTGATTCATGATCGACGTAATCACTTTGTGCCCAGTGCCATAGACCTCATCAATCTAGTTTCAGATCTTCTGAAAGTGAGACAGCAAATTGCACTCTCTATAGAACAGCTCAATTCACCCAGTTTGGCAGAGTCCCGCAAAGACATAGAACACCTGCTGCAACAACTCTTCCCTACAGACTTTCCATATTCGTGCAACGATGCTCGACTTAGAGATTTCCCTCGCTACCTTGACGCGTTACAACATCGAGTAGCCCAGATCACAGGGAGAGCGCTCAAAGATCTCAACGCAACCAAAAAAATCGGTTACTGGCAGCATCGTTGGGAGTCTTTGGATAGAACAAGAACGGACTCTGTGGTGTTAGAAGAACTGTTTCATTTACTCCAAGAGTACCGAATCGCCTTATTCTGTCCGACGATGAAGACTAGGGTGAAAGTTTCCAGTAAGCGATTGGATCGCGCATTTTCAGCTGTTATTCGCGGAGGTGAATCTGCGTCTCAATAGCCGTTTTGAGCCACCCAATCATGCGCTGAACCGCAATCCGAAAAATTGAGAAAAAATGTAGGGATTCTTGAGGAATTATTTGTAATTATCATTGTCATATGAAACAACAGGCGTAATACGACTTTACTTCTAGTGGATTCTGTTGCGTCAACCGTAATCTAATTGAGGATATTTCCATGCAAATTCGCAATAGCAAATCCGCAATCGTTGGTATTGGCTCTTTCATGGCCGCTTCATTGGGTGTTTCACTCAGTGCATCGACTGATGAAGACGCAACCGAAATGTTTGTTGCTAACAGTCTAGACGAACTCAACCCATTTACTGCAGACGACGAAGGCTCGTGTGGTGAAGGTAAATGTGGCGAAGGTGACGAAGACAGCGACGACGAAGACGGCGACGACGAAGGTGAATGCGGCGAAGGTGAATGCGGCGAAGGTGAATGCGGCGAAGAAGGTGAAGACGAAGAAGAAGAAGAAGAGTCTACTGAAGAGTAATCACTGCGCATAAGCTAAGCAGCTTTATCGTAATTGTGATGCCGCGGTCCCGCTGAAACGAGTCCGCGGCATTTTTTGCATTTTTGAGAAGTGAACACAAGCCATCCAGTAAGCGGTTCGGGTATGGGCCTACGAAGAAGTATGTTTCGTGACCTCAGAGCCAACAGTGAATTAGTTGACGAAACGGTGGATTTCTTTGAAGTAGCTCCGGAGAATTGGATTAACGTAGGTGGTCGATTTGGCAAGCAGTTTCGACGATATACCGAGCGTTATCCGGTAACCTGTCATGGTCTCTCTCTTTCGATTGGTAGTCCATCCCCCCTTGATATAGATTTTGTAAAACAAATTCGTGAATTTCTTGATAAGCACAACATCAAGTGTTATTCAGATCACCTAAGCGCTTGTAGTGATCACGGTCACTTGTACGATCTGATGCCTATTCCGTTTACCGAGAGTGCTATCCGTTGGGTTGTGGAACGAATCCGAACCGTTCAAGACATTTTGGAACGACGCATTGCTGTTGAGCATGTTTCGTATTACGCAGCTCCAGGGAAACGGTTAAGCGAAGTTGAGTTTGTAAATCGAGTAGTCGAAGAAGCAGACTGCAATCTATTATTAGACGTGAACAATGCGTACGTGAACAGCATCAACCACAACTACGATCCTAGAGAGTTTCTGGATTCAGTGCCCATTGATCGAGTGACTTACATTCATATTGCGGGTCACCATGTAGAAGCTAAAGACTTACGGATCGATACCCACGCATCGAAAGTGGTGGAACCAGTTTGGGAGTTGCTGGAGTATGTGTATCAGCAGCACGGACCCATTCCCACCATGCTAGAGAGAGATTTCAACTTTCCTGGAGTTCCGACGTTACTTAAGGAAGTCAAGCGGATTAAGAGCCTTCAGGAAAAGTACTCGGACGTTGCTGCTATAGTGGTCGCTGCTGGTGGCTGATCTAGTTTCCGACGAACAGTTTCCGCACCATAAGGTGCAACGAGAGTTTGCAGCATATCTACGCAACCCGGACCAAGCTCCAGCTCCAAGCGATATAGAGCAACGTAGGATAGATATCTACGTCCGACTATTCTTCAACAACGTCGATTCGTTTTGTTCGAAGACTTTCAAGAAATTCCGAGAGATAGTTGACGATAACTATTGGAATGGATTGATTCGAGGATTTCTTGCTAACCATCAGTGTCACTCACCATATTTCACATCCATACCGTTTGAGTTTTTGCGATATCTTCAAGAAAACGAAATTCATACGCAAGAATATCCCTACATGCACGAGCTGTGTCATTACGAAGCTATTAAACTGGAACTGCGATTAGCTGGAGATTGTGAAATGACCACAACAAAGGCTGATCTAAAGGGTACAGACGTGATCAAGACCTCCCCGTTGGTTCGATTACTCAGCTATGAATGGCCAGTTGACAAGATTTGCGCACCTGTAGAGTCAGTTTCCAAACCTGCGACCCCCACTTGGATTATTGCCTATCGAAATCGGCGAGATGCAGTTAATTTCTTGGTCTCGAACGCGCGCACGCTACGCATGTTGGAACTACTTTCAGAGTCACAAACCATTGAGACTTTGATCAATACAGTAGCTTCAGAGTTTAAGATCGAACCAACCACGTTAGAACCGAAGCTGATGCTGGCTCTCCGACGATTCTTGCGAATTGGTGTTGTGTTGCTCCAACCGGACGAGTCGAACAAATGAAAGATCTACTCACAATTTTTGGGACCTAGGCCTTACCAGCTTGGCATCTAGTTTCGCTTGGATGAACTCAGAATGTCGTAAGTGGAGCAGTTCTGCTACTTTACGAATCACTTTTTCTTCAAAGAGGTAAGTCGAATCTTCTGCAATATAGTTGAGTTTCCATAAATGAGTAAGAAAAGTGACTTTCTCTGCGTGAGACAAATGTTCATTCAGAGATCGAGTTTGAGGGTGGAGTCCGACACCATTTTCTCGAATCCACTCGGCTCGTACTAATAGTGCATCAACCTGTTCCTCGGAGAAAGCATACAACTCAATCAGAGTCTTGCGGACCAAGACTACCTCTCGGTCAGTGAGTTGTTCGTCAGCCCAAGCGACTTCCATGAGGACGGTTGCCGCACTCTCGGCAGCATCTTGCATGGGATCTTCATGCTCAGGGGATTTTTTGGCTTCGATTACTTTCTTTATTTTGTCAAACATAAGTACATATTTTTCAATCTAAAACAATGAAATCATTGGAATTTGTTCAATTTCCCTTCATTATTTCTCCATTATTCACGATATTAGTTATAATTTTCCCAACCTTGGACGCTTAACACCATGAAACTTCAGCAGACTCTAGCGGAGAACGTCGACGCGATCGGCATCGGTGTTCACACCGGACAACGTACGCGTGTTACCATACGCCCAGCACCTGCCAACTTCGGCATTCAATTTGTTCGGGATGATTTTCCAAATACCTATATTCCGGCGACTGCCGCTCATGTCTCTGATACCACCTTATCAACAACTATCCGTTACAACGATGTCGAAATTTCCACTGTAGAACACTTAATGTCTGCTCTCTGGGGATTGGAAGTTGATAACGCTCTAGTGCATATTTGGGGGGACGAAGTTCCCATTTTAGATGGTAGTGCAGAAAGATTCGTCAATCTAATCATGATGCACGGCTTACAAGACTGTGATGGTGTGCGAAGATTCCTCAAGATCAATCGAGACGTGACCGTTACCCAAGCAGATGCAGTCGCGTCATTGCGTCCGTTTGATGGTTTCAAAGTCAACTACACTTTTGTTCGATATCACCCGGTCTTCAACCGATATCCCAAGAGTGTAGAAGTAGATTTTGCAGTTGACTCATACATTGATGACATTTGCAAGGCTCGTTCGTTTGGACTAGTTAAAGAACTAGAGCAAGCTCAATCAGTCAACCGATGTCTGGGATCCAGTCTCGAAAACGCCATTGGTATCGATGATCAGAGAATCATGAACCCTGAGGGATTGCGATACAAGGACGAGTTCGTAAAGCACAAAGTACTAGATGTAATCGGCGACCTCTACTTGCTTGGTATGCCTCTACTGGCGGAGTTTGAAGGCTACATGTCGGGTCACGCATTGAATAACAAGTTGGTCCGTGCTGTTCTCAGAACACCGGAAGCTTGGACTATCGTGGATTCAAATGGCAATGAGATAGCTGATAATGTTGGTAACGACGACGCACAGTTATTTAGAAGCGAATAGACCCAAAACCGTTTAAACTCTCTGATGGGAATCAATTCCCATCTGTTTCCAGGTCTATGTGACTCTCATTCTTAGAATTGCTTGCATTGAGACTTGCATGGACTAGACTTTAGGTGAATAAAACTTCTCCAATCCGTACCAGGATTGCACCATCACCCACTGGTGATCCCCATTTAGGTACGGCATACGTCGGTCTATTCAATCGAGCGTTCGCACACAAACACAACGGAAAGTTTGTGCTTCGTATTGAAGACACTGACCGTGAACGAAGCACGCAAAGTTCAGATGTAGCCATTCGTGAATCTCTCAAGTGGCTTGGTTTACATTGGGACGAAGGACCAGATATTGGTGGTGAATTTGGGCCGTACCGATCCAGTGAACGACTGGAAATTTACCAGGAGTACGTCCAAAAACTGATTCAATCAGGTGGTGCTTTTCATTGTTTTTGCAGTCGAGAGCGTCTTGATGCAGTAAGAACTCAACAAAGGAAAGAAAGGAAAGTACCTAAGTACGACGGTCACTGTTTGTCTCTCGCTCCGGAAGAAGTTAAGAAGAAGATCGAGTCTGGACAATCCTACGTAATTCGATTAAAAGTGCCCAACGAGGGGGAGTGCACAGTGATCGACAAGGTTCGTAGGGAAATCAAATTCCCTTGGAACCAAATTGATATGCAGATTTTGATGAAGTCGGACGGTTATCCTACCTATCACTTAGCTGCTACTGTCGACGATCACCTCATGAGGATCACTCATATATTTCGAGGGGAAGAATGGATAAGTTCGTGCCCCAAACACAAGTTGATTTGTGATTATCTCGGTTGGGAACTACCAGAGCTATATCACTTACCTCTGTTGAGAAATCCCGATCAATCGAAGATGTCCAAGCGCAAACAGACTACTTCAATCAACTATTTTCGGATGAGGGGGTTCTTTCCTGGCGCTTTGCTTAACTATCTCGCTACGATGGGATGGTCGATGCCTGATGAACGCGAAGAGTTTTCGATGAACGAATTTCGTGAGGCGTTTGATCCTTCACGGTTATCTACCTCCGGTCCAGTGTTCGATGTGGAGAAACTGTCGTGGTTGAATGGAAAATACATTCGAAATCTATCTTTGAGTGAATTTAAGGAAAAGCTGTTTGATTGGTCTTTCGGAGACAGTCGAGCTGAAATGCTTCTAAGCATGCTACACAACCGTACTGAAACTTTAGATGAGGTGTTTGGTCAAGCAGATTACTTGCTAGGTGATCGGCGTGAAGTTACCGCAGAAAGCTTTGAACACAAGAGTTTGACGCAAGAAGAGTGTAAGCGTGTGCTCCATTTTGTACGTCAGTTTTTGGATTCGCTTGATCGATGGGACCGAGACCTCATTTTTGAGGGGGCTAAAGAGTTGTCTAAAAAGTTAGATCTAAAGTTTCGTGATTTTCTGTTTCCTCTGTTTGTGTCGATCTCTGGGAAACCAGTTTCCCTTCCTTTGTTTGACTCTATGGTATTGTTGGGTAGCGATGTATCTAAAGCTCGAATACGGTCGAGTATTGAAGCTTTGGGTGGTATATCTAAGAAGCAACTGAAGCGATTGGACAAGGAGTGGGCTGAGCTCACAATGATGGAGTAGTTTATAGGGAATAACCGCAAATTCTTCTGTCCTAATGGAATCATTCCAAATATGAGAGTGATTCAATTCTCGGGTGGAAGACTTCCGGAAAAGGATTGGTAAATCTCTAAGAACTAGGTGGGGCCGCAATAAAGACATCCAGGTCTCCTACTCAATAACCACTAGGGGTACTTGAACTCATAACAAGGGATCCTCAATTGTGGATGACATTGTTTTAATCCGTTCTGCGGATGCGCATTACTCTAGTTGCAGCAAATCAATTAGCACGTGAGTGGTTGGTATAGATATTCACCCAAAGCTGATGAACGGGTTGTTGCTTGGATACTAAGTACAAAACAAAAACACATATTAAACAAAAAATCAATCAAATCACTAAGGATCTCATGTTACTTTAGTTCATTTGTAAATCGACCACATTCTGCCCTGAAGGGAGGAACCGACCCGTTTCATTCTGCAGTTACTTTGCCCCATTGAAATCTCGTAAGGGTGATCGGGGCATGGAGTATTTGTGACGCAAGCGTTCATTAGTCTGTGGAGTTTGAGATTGATTTCCTTTCTTGAGCTGTAGTCTCTAAAATTCAATCAACGGCATCAGTTCCGATTGTGTTAGAGGGGCCATAGCTCAGCTGGGAGAGCGCGACGATGGCATTGTCGAGGTCGGGGGTTCGATCCCCCCTGGCTCCACCACCTATTGGATTAGATCATGGATGCCAGCATGGTGGCGATAGCCAAGAAAACGAAAAATCCCACCACATCTGTGATCGTGGTAAGAATGATCGACGAAGAAGTAGCTGGATCCTGTCCAAATCTAGCCAACAGAATAGGAACCAATGCTCCAGAGATTCCAGCAACGGCAAGAGCAATCACCATCGATAAGGAAATAATGACGGTCAATCCGATGGATTGTTGCCATAGATACACTGCTGCACCACAAACAATTGCGATCAAAATACCGTTGATTGTTCCGACAAACAGCTCCTTTCGAGAAAGTCGAAACCACTGACGGAAACTAATTTCGCGTAGAGCAAGCCCGCGAATGGTAACAGCCATTGCTTGCGAGCCTGCATTTCCACTTTGTCCTGCAACAACAGGCAATAAGACAGCTAGGGCAGTGAATTGGGCCACGATACTCTCGAACATTCCGATGACCGCAGCAGCTAAAAACGCAGTAGCTAAGTTGATATACAACCACGGTAACCGATGTTTGATTGCTAAGGTTCCTTTAGAGAGCGCTCGCTCATCAGCACTCACACCGACCATTCTCTGTATATCGGCTTGTGTGTCTTCTTGAACCACGTTCACGAGGGTTTCTTGGTGGACAATACCTAATAGCTTGTTTTCGTCATCAATCACGGGCAAGACATCAAACTCTATGGTTTCCATCATCTCAGAGACAGTGTGTCGGGAATCTACGACTCTACTGACACATGGAACACTTTGGAGTATGTCCTTGATCGGAGTGTCACCATTTGCGAGTGCCAACGAGTGTGTAGTCACTCGACCGACCAATCGATGGTTTCGATCTACTACTAGCTGAGTGAGATCCACGCTCTGGGCTTCGACACGAATCTGTTCGATAGCTTCGTCTACTGTCATGTCGATGTGGATGGTTCCCACATCGGAACTCATGATGGTTGCAACCGAATCAGGTGGGAATTGAAGTAGAACCTCCAAGTCGTGTCTCGCACCTGGATTTAGCTCGTTCAGCAGATTGGTTCGCTGATGAGGATTCATAGCGACCAATAGTTTGAGAACAATGCGGGTTGGAGCTTGTAGTAATACCTCTAGTTTGGTAGCAAGATCTAGTTGTGAAAACGTGTATACCGCACGCACTGGAGAAAAGAAATCAAATATCTCTACTAGTGAATCAACTGGTAAATCTGTAATTTCACTCACCAGGTTTTCGTCGGATAACGCTTGTAGGACTTCAGCAGCTTCCGTCGGAAACAACTCGACGTATTGTTGGCGAAGGAGGGTGTCAGCCCCTATATACATGGTGGTCACTTTTTGGGAGGTGCCACTCCAGGAAGTTCTCGAGCAACATTCAGCATGGTCCCCATGACTTCGAGGATCAAATATTGAGGTGATTCTTCGTGAGCTTCTTCGGCAACGACATTCTTGTCTGCTAATCTAGACCAGTGTAGTATTCCAATTGCTTGTTGGTTTCTATCGACCACGGGAAGTCGATCCACCGTATGCCAATCTTCGAGTTCGACAACCGCATTGACGGAAGCATTCGCTGGCAGTAATTGGGTGTTGCGTACACAACTACCTACCAGTTCGTCCTTTCCTGCTCTAAGCAATTTGCGTTCATCTAACAGACCAACGACTTTATCCATTTCGTTGACCACTAAAGCGTTTTCACTGGACTCTAAATCCATCGCCCGCAATTCCTGTCTCACGTTTTCGCATCTTCTAGTGGAAATAAACCACACGAAGTCCTTATCTGCTATCTGTGCGACAGAGTTTTTGCCGTAGTCTGCTTGTTGGTGCAGTATTCGAAGTTTGACTACATCTTTGGTCTGAGCAATCACATCACTTCGGAACTGTTGGGGGATACGTCTCGCCAGACGGGTAACCGTGTCCCGAGACCCGATATTGAACCACTTGACTATATCTTCAACAGTACTGGATTCCATGAAATTAGCTGCGATGCTACGTGGGGTAAAAGCAAGAACTTCAATCAGGATTGGAGTCGGTAGTTCTCTGAGGATTGTCTGAGCTTCGTCCGAGGGACAACTCCCCAACACCTGCGAAAACTCCTCGGGGTGTTCCTTTGCAAAATTAACGACTAATCCACGTTCGTGCAACAACATCTTTGGGTCACTAGCTACTGTCGTGTTCATTCATCGCTTGATAGGATAGAGTAGGGTTCCTGAATAAATCGAGAAGCGGGGATAACTGTAGTTCCTTCAGGTGTGATTAATTTAACCCGAGTTCGCCGAATTTCAACGATGGTTCCCTCAGCTCCTTGAACTCTGAGACGATCACCGACGGTCAATTCAGCTAACTCTTGTCTGGCGACTAAATTTGCTATATGATGTCTTGAGCCGATACCAATAGTGATTCCAACAGAACCAATCATGATTCCCAGGATCACAATCATTGCGATTCCCAAGAACCGAACATCTACCCCAACTTGACCTAATCCGACTATCAGCCCAATAAAGAAGATGGACCCGTAACCCAAGACTCCCAGAGTGCTTGCGAGTCGAGTTTCAGAGATAGTACGTTGAATAAAGTCACGGATCGCGACACCAATCAGGTGAGCAATAAGAACGATGATTCCACAAAGTATGTAGTTGGGAATGTCATTTCTGATTTGATTGAGAATGCTATCTTCGTCAGCTTGAGGTTCTAATACTCGAAACGCAATCGCGACTCCCACAAACACAAACGTCCACAGTGCGATGGGTCCAGCACGACGCAATGCCATTTCTAGACTCTTGATCGGGCTATCTTGAGCTTTTCTAATTCGCTCTGCAACTTGAATGCAAATGATGCGAATGATCAAGCCAACACAGAACCCTGCCACTACCCAACTGATTGCCCAAACTTCCGGCGGGATGTTTGGTAAGTTATCCAAAATTGACATGGTGGGTTAGATCGTCTTTAAGCTTGGGTTCTAAAGGAATAGACTTTTTAGTGCTAAAGAGAACTAATCTTCCTGTCGAGGGTTGATGATTGTTGGTCAGTAACGATTTTTTCGAGAACTTGCACACGCTGCTCAAGAGAGCTATTTTCTGCTGAAGATTCAAGGTCATTAAGTCGTTTTTTGATGTCTTTATAGCTGAGTTTGTACCTGCTACGAATCCATAGTGAAATGATTCCAGAGGCTAAAGACATCGCGACGATAATCACGCCTGCTTCCCATAATCCCATACTTTCCCCGAAAATTTGACGAACGAGTGTGTTCGTTGGTGATTCAAAATTTGAGCAAAAATTATACGACGGTCATCTTAACAACAACCCAGCTGATTTTTTTTGCTTTGTAACCGAGAGCAGCCAATTTGTAACTCATTCCTTAGGTGGTTAGCAGGTTTATTGCTCTTCAGACTGAACAAAGGTGGCCAATAGCTCGGATGAGTGTTCAACCGGGTCTCGAATCGGATGGCAATGGGACATGTCAGTGGAACAGTTTTCTATATCAAATTGGCGTAGGCGTTAAAAACTTTGAACTCCCACTTACCCAGTCCATAGTCAAGCCATCATTTATATGCAGATCATAAGACGAATAATGCCTCATGTATGACCGGTCATCCCACTCACTTTCAATCTCTCTTCGAGTCGGTCTGAGTCACGAACACAACGATAGCAATAGATGCCCCAGTTCGACTATCAAACCGTGCCAATCAGCAGAAAATCCCGCTTAAACTTTCGTTTTTTTGTGCGTAAAATGCCCGATTTGGTGCCCGTGATGAGTTGGCGTGTTGGAATTTAGTTTAGTATAATACAATAAAATTAGACCACAATTTTCAAAAATTTCCATCTTTCGTAAGCTAACTGAAAAGCCTTGGATTGCGCCTCAAACTGATGTAGTTTCCATCCATACACGTGCGTTTCGAGCTCATGACCGCAAGGTCGCTCTAATCGTTTTTCTCTGTGTCGTTGGCAGTGTTTTCCTGCTCCTATTCGGAGCCACGCATATGAGAATTGCACTTGCAACAGACTGGGTTCCTATGCCTGAACCGAGCCTGCTGTGGATCAATAGCATTGTTCTCATAGCAGTGAGTCTCACGCTAGAAATCGCCCGCAGAGCTATCAACAATCAAAAAGAGCCACAGTATGCTTTCTTTATGGCTGGTGCTCTCACTGTATTGTTTCTCGTACTCCAGATTATCGTTTGGGGTGAACTGATTGGTCTAGGTTACCATGCACAGCACAACCCATCCAACGCGTTCTTCTATGTCTTGACTGCATTACATGCGTTGCACTTGGTAGGGGGTTTGGTTGCTTGGATGAGAGCTCTGTGGCGAATGCGCTCCAAGACTGCTGAATATGGAGCAGTGCGGTTGAGTGTTGAGTTGTGTGCCATTTACTGGCACTTTCTCCTGTTAGTTTGGTTCATCGTTCTAGCACTATTTATCACTACATGAAGTGAACGCGTCTACTGTAGAGATGCGTACACTTTGCCTTGGTGTCGAGGGGATGACTTGCGGTGCCTGTGTCTTTAGACTCGAAAGTGCACTGAATAACGCGATGGGGATTAGAAGTGCGACTGTCAATCTAGCTCTTGCTAAAGTAACGTTAGAAGTGGACCTTACCCGTGTCTCTGTCGAAGACATCACTAATGTAATTCGACGAACCGGCTTCGATGTTCAAACGCAATCTAAAACCTACGATGTCGAAGGGATGACTTGCGGAGCTTGTGCGGGACGTGTCCACGATGCACTCATGAACGTTCCGGGTGTCCTTTCCACAGATATTCACCTAGCAACCGACCGTGCGATGGTCATCAGTATCCAAGGTATTGTCGAAGAGGAAGAACTGGTCGAACGGGTGAAATCGTCGGGCTATGTACTCAAAGCTGAAGTAAAGGACGAGTCCCAATCAGATCAGTATCAATCCAGCGTGGTCAAGAATCGACGGCGAGTATTACTAGCATCGATACTGACCCTGCCTCTGGTGCTCCAAATGTTTGCTCAGTTCGTGGGATGGACCGAGGTTCATTTGATGCCTGCATTTGAGGTAATTTTGGCTACTCCTGTTCAATTTTGGTTCGGTCGATTCTTCTATATAGGAGCTTACAAAGCTCTCAAGAGTCGTGGTGCCAACATGGACGTTTTGGTTGTTCTGGGAACGACATCCGCCTATCTCTACAGCTGGTATCTGATGGTTGAATTAGGTGAGTCAGCTGAGGGATTGCTGTATTTTGAATCGTCTGCAGTGATTATTACCTTGGTGCTCTTGGGCAAATATCTCGAAACCCGAGCGAAACGAAGTACATTTGATTCCATTCGAGAGTTGTTGGAACTGCGACCACGAGTTGCTCGGAGGCGTAATGCTGATGGTGAATACGATGAGATTCCAACCGAAAAGTTAAGAAGTAGTGATTTTGTAGCTTGTTTTCCCGGAGAGAGAATTTCTGCAGACGGTGTAGTTGTAGAGGGTAAAGCACATGTCGATGAGGCGTTAATCACAGGTGAAAGTGAGCCTATAGCAAAGCAGACTGGAGACAACGTGGTTGAAGGTGCTACCAATTTGGACGGACACCTAGTTGTGAGAGTAACACGAGTAGGAGCGGATACTACACTCAATCGAATTGCATCTTTAGTTGAGCACGCACAAGCAGGCAAGATGAACATACAAAGGCTGGTTGATCAAATCAGCGGAATCTTCGTTCCAGTGATCATTGTTATTGCGGCATTGACAGCTGGAACTTGGATTTTTGTGGGTTCAGGATGGGAGGCTGCGTTACTAAATTCGGTAGCAGTGCTAGTGATTGCATGTCCGTGTGCACTGGGTTTAGCCACTCCAACTGCTGTGATCACAGGAACGGGAGTGGCAGCGAGAGCAGGGATACTGTTCCGAGATGTAGAAGCTCTCGAATATGCCCATCGAGTCACCGAAGTGGTCTTTGACAAGACGGGCACACTGACTCAAGGCAAACCCACGTTAGTAGGGATGCGGCCTATTGGAGAAGGTGTACAAGAGGAGATAGTCCAGTATCTGCAAAAAGCAGCTTCGATCCAAGCAAAGAGTGAACATCCCATTGCGCGTGCCTTTCTAGAAAAAGCGAAAGAGCACAACCTAGAGGTTGTGGATGTAGAAGACTTCCGCATTTCAGTCGGGAAAGGAGTGGAAGGACGAATTGGTGGTGAACTGTGTTTATTAGGCAACCAAAAGCTATTTCAGCGACACAGAATTTCAATAGAAGTCGAAAACGATCAAGGATCGTTAGTTTGGTTGGTTGTAGGTGGAACCCCTGTTGCTGAGTTCTCGTTCACGGACACCGTAAGAGATAGTTCAAAGGAAGCAGTGAAACTTCTCAACCAAGATAGCATCAAATCACACGTATTGTCAGGTGATACTGAAACGACTACTCAAGCATTAGCTGAGAGCGTGGGAATCGATTCGTACTGGTACGGTCAATCTCCGGATTCAAAGGTACAAAAGATTCAAGAGATTCAGGAGAGTGGCACTGTGGTTGCGATGGTAGGGGATGGTATCAACGATGCACCTGCACTCGCTCAAGCTCGGTTAGGTATTGCAATGAGTTCAGGGACAGATATTGCGATGGAAGTGGCATCCGTGACCTTGATGAGACCTGATCCAAGATTGGTTGCTTCTACTCTATCGGTCAGTAAACGAACCTATAGAAAGGTGCAACAGAACCTGTTTTGGGCGTTCATCTATAACGTGGTCATGGTTCCGCTTGCTTGTATGGGATACTTAGATCCAACTCTAGCTGGAGCAGCTATGGCGTTTTCGAGTGTGAGTGTAGTAGGGAACTCTCTACTGTTGCGTAGGTGGAAAGCAAGGCACTAAGTGGATGGTCTGAGTACAGATTAGTGTTATTACACAACTCAGTCTCCTAAATTGTTGCAGTCACTCAACAGAAAACTAGTCGGTGTTGGACCTTAATCAATTAGTTGACACTTACTTGTTTGTCAAGAGTTGCGAACACGTAAAGCTAGCTAGTGTCTATTCGTTGTCGCCAGTCTTCGTAACGTTTTCAGGGGTGCCATTGTCTTTAGTTGTCCCAAAAACGCGAGACTTTTCTGAGTGCAGGTGAATCGTAACTCCGGGAGGAATACTGTACTCCAACTCAAACTGGCTGATTTTATGTTTGTGAGATGTAACCAGATCATCCAACTTGTACGCTTCACGAATCAGCGAAATGACTGTTTTCTGCATCTTGGTTAACGTTTGTTCATTTGACAGATCTTGCAATCGAACAAACGCATTATCCTGAGCTTGCTCAATGCTGACTATCAATGCTGGAGGAATCGAGAGCCTGATTTGAATGTCGCCAACGATAAAGCCAGCTTGCTCAAGAATAGGTTCAAATTTGGAATGTTCGACCAAGAGTAGCTCAACACCACTGCGTATACCTTTACGTGAAACATCGACGATTTCGCTGGTCGCTTCTGCTCCCTTTTGTTGTAAGCTTTCTGCAAATCGTTTTGCTTGTTCTTTGAAATCCATTGTGCTCTCTCTGTGTGGTTAGGAGTTCCTGTTCTGAATCTTCCGGAATTCTATAGCAACCTGCTCAAGCAAATCTGTTTTAGATCCCTCATTCTCAAAATGGGCATCTGAAACAGCAATCCGTTCTTCATTCGATATTTGTGCTCTAAGTCTACACTCGATTTGTTGTCGTGGGAGTCCGTCTCGGATCGACACTCGCTCTATTGCTGTTTCGGGAGATACCACGACAGACCATACAGTATCAACTAAGTGAGTCCATTTAGCTTCAATTAACACTGCTGCCTCAAAACAGAGGAAGTTCTCTTTTCCATCACGACGCAGCGCTTCGATTCTTTCGGTAGCAAGTTCATTGATGATGGGCCAGACGATGTCGGTTAGGTCTATTAGCTTGTCTCGGGTCATGAAAAACAATCTGACCCAGAACTTTTCTATCAATTGAACCATCTTGGGCAACGATTTCATGACCGAAGTGATCGACAATTTGAACATAACTCGTAGAACCTTGTTTATAAGCTTCGTGACCGAGTGTGTCCGCGTTGATGATGTAGAAACCCAATTGAGCCAAGTGCTCAGCTACAGTGGTTTTTCCTGATCCTATTCCTCCAGTGAGGCCAATTACGTGCAATACGATACCATGTTTTTTGTGGATGTAGATTAAGTCGAAATAGCACTCGGTCTATCTACTTCCAATAATTGAATGTAACTTTCAAACTCCAGTGGTCACCTTAGCGATATTTGATGAGTTGACAAAGATAGATACGCATTGAATGCTAATGGGAAGGACTCGAACAGCAGAGCATCTTGATGTTAGGGATCAGAATCGAGCTACATAGTTGACACGATTTTCTACTCTTAGGAGCTAACACAGTGTTGGATTTTGATGATTCAGTGTTTCATCAAGCATGTCTATTGGATATCCATCAGCGGTGTTCGACACTCTACGTCAATTTGTAGAGAAAATGCTATCCAAGAAAGAGTTAATCAACTCCCGACTAACTATAGGTGTTACCATGCACCAAAAAGGTGATTCATCAGGCTGGAGACGATATAGTGGAGTTTTTTGTGCATATCTGACCAATTGATACAAGAAGCAAGAAGGGTCCAATAGTGCGTAGGAATCATTTTAGAATCAAATGGAAACGAAGTTATTTCCAAACTGTTAAAAACCACACGCATGTTTATACCCTGTGTCAAGGATATCTCTTTACCACTCGAAGCTGCTTAATTCTCAATAGGCCGGCGGTATCGACAGGCTGGAAATGGTGTCTTACTGTGTCATCAACAATCGAACAGCTACACCAATGAGCAAGCGCGGGATATAGTATTTGAACCAAATGGGAAGGGAAATAGCTTTTGTTCCCAAGCCCATTCGAACCATAGCAAGAAAGTCCGCCAAGTTCCAGGCTCAGCACCAATCACGAGAACAAGCTGACTACGCCGAACAAGCAAAGGTTGCGACGAACCGGTCGTAGGTTCCTAAACTCTCAATTTGCTTTTTTGATGGACTGACATCCTTTTTGGATCAACCTGTTCTTTGATGGACTGACATCCTTTTTGGATCAACCTGTTCTAGGTGGAGTAGATTTCTTTCAATTCGAAAGAGGATGGTGGAGTGTTAGTCATTTCCGGAAGTTCGTCTGTGTCGCAATCCCTAGTCTGCAATATCGCACAACCAGACAGCATGAGAGCAGAAACAACGACTAGAACGAACCGGTGAAGAATGGTGGATGAAAGAACTTTCAAATTTAACCTCGCTTATGTGTAGAGTAAGTAAATTAGAGTAGTGAAGGCATTTCTTCTTCGTCACGGCACGGACTAATAAGTGTGCACCTAGAACCTTCGACTCTCAGTGAACATTATCATTACCCTTAGGACTGAAGACCACAAATAACTCTTCGCAAATCTAGCCAGCCCACTCAAATCTGTTGAGGTTGACACCACTACACCACTATCACATAGCCGAATCTTAGGCTGATATTCATAGGTTTCAGTCCTGGCGAGAAATATTAGCAATGGAAGTACTTCATTGAAACACGATGCTATCCCATTCGTACGCGACCTTTTATTGGTCGGTGCTGGTCATGCAAACGTTCACATCCTGAGAGATTTTGGCATGCGTCCCGAACCAGGTGTACGACTTACGGTGGTTGCTCGTGAATCACATTCTCCTTATTCTGGAATGTTGCCTGGATATCTCTATGGCAAATATTCATGGGAAGAAATTCACATTGATGTAGCAAAATTGAGTGCATTTGCGAACGCTCGTTTCATCAAAGATGAAGTGGTTGCACTAGATCCGGAAAAACAATTAGTCAGTTTTCAAGATCGTCCAGATCTGCGTTACGATTGCTTAGCGTGCAATACAGGTGGTGAACCTGGAATCCAGTTCCGCGCTCAAGACAATGTGACCCCAGTGAAACCCATTGGCAATTTCACGACAACTTGGGATCACTTTATCGATTCAAAAACCAAGGGTGTGGTCAAAAAATTAGCCGTTGTCGGCGGTGGTCCGGGGAGTGTGGAGGTTGCGTTGGCGATTAGAGAACGATACGGTTCATCTTTTAATGTCACCTTGATCACCGCGGATCCAGAGATTTTGGTTCAACACAACAAGAGTGTTCGTAGACATGCCACAACCGCACTCAGAAAATTCAATGTTTCCATTGTTGTCAACTATCGAGTGAGTGATATCACCGAAGATTATGTCATCTCAAGTGAGGGTAAGCACGTGCAAACGGATCACGTACTATGGGTTGCTAATGTTGAAGCACCATCCTGGATTCAGCAATCAGGCTTCGATGTGGATAAAAGTGGATTCATGAAAGTGAATCAGCATCTGCGAAGTCTATCTCACTCGAACGTGTTTGCAGGTGGTGATATGGTCTGCCTGGTAGGACAGGAGAGGCCTAAATCTGGTGTGTATGCAGTTCGTGCGGGACCGATCCTTTCTCACAACGTTCGTTCGTTTTTGACCAATAGATCCCTTAAACCCTATCGAGCGCAACGGAAAGCACTAGCCATTCTTCAACTCCCCAACAATGAAGCACTAGCTTCGAAAGGAGGGTTTTGTCTTAAAGCGAAAACCATTGGTCGTTGGAAGCATCGCATCGATTTGAAATTTATGACTTTATTTGGTGATTTACCACAAATGAAGAACACTACCACTCAGTTGGATCACTTTGATGATGTCGAGACACTCACGGTCATGCGTTGCGGTGGCTGTGGTGCGAAGTTAGGTGCAGATATTCTGACTAAAGTGCTCCGAAGACTGTCACATGAGTCGAGTGGCAATAGCATCGACATCAATCACGATGATGCCAGCATCTTAGAGATGGGTTCTAACCGATTAGCTACAAGCTGCGATCAGTTTCGAGCAATGATTAGTGATCCCTATCGGTTTGGGAAAATCTCGGCTAATCACGCACTGAATGATCTTTACGCGATGGGTTCAAAACCAAAGTACGCATTAGCCCTTATCACACTTCCATTGATGTCACAGCCACTGATGGAAGACGAACTGTATCAAACTATGTCGGGCGCACTCAGTGTTTTTCGAGAAGCTGGGGTCACTCTGGTTGGTGGACACTCTGCAGAGGGGAGGGAACTTTCGGTCGGATTTACAGTGATGGGTGATGTCGACAACCAACCCTTGATGAAGTCAGCATTGGAACTCAACCAGGAATTGATTCTCACTAAGCCTATCGGCACTGGTTTGTTGTTAGCTGGAGCGATGCAGATGGCTACGCCCGCTATGCACTTGATTCAGTGTATTGAAATCATGGAGCAGTCGAACATGCAAGCAGCTGCAATTCTTCGTGCAAACGGAGCAACTGCGATGACAGATGTGACCGGGTTCGGACTTGTAGGACATCTAGCAGAAATGATTCGACAATCCAGTGTTCAAGTGCGGTTGAGTCATAGAGCAGTACCTCAGATTGCTGGAGTAGCGGATGTCACCCGTCAAGGTATCAAAAGTTCGCTACATCCAAATAACGCGCAAACGTTGGCGGATTTTGAAATCGGAGAGGGATTGAACGAGGAAGACTTGGTAGCTCTAGTAGATCCACAAACCAGTGGTGGACTGCTAGCATCCGTTCCAGTAGATCAAGTGAGTGCGAGCCTGGAAGCAATCAAGCAGGCTGGTTATCATCAAGCGAGTAGTATCGGACAGACCATTGAAGGTCAGCAGTCCCAGATTGTGCTGGACTAGTTTGACTTAACTCAGATCTGCGTCTTTAGAGGTTTAATGGTTCCAAGAAATAACAAACACAGTCTTGTCGAGCGATCAACGGGTCATCAGTGTACATCGACATGATAGTGTCTCGACACACCTGAATTTGCTCGCCGGTGTATGCCAAATAACCGTCGGTTTGATCTTTCAAGTCTTCATCTATGGCTAGTAATCGTGCCTTGTCAGAGACTAGACGAGCAAGTTCAGTGCCTGCGGGGATGGTTTTGAAGTTGAATCGGTGCAGTTTAGGAGCAAAGATCGGGACTTCTTCATTTGAAATGCTTGCAGCGTTTTCAACGATGACCCTGACGTTATTCTGATAGAGATCTAGATCACAGCAGTCGACATCGGGAACATCTTGTCTTTGCCATAACAAGTCGACATAAGCTCTAGCTCTCTCGGTACTATTCGGATCATCGGGTAATCCAGCTTCTAAAGTCAGAGAGGTACAAAACGTAGCGGTTCTACGTGTGAACACTCCATGAGGTTGTGTTGCAAACATCGCTTTGTTGCTGAATAACCTCGCAGCAGCAAGTGTGACTTTGTCGATACTGGCTAAAACTGCGTGGTGTGGGTTGGGTCCTGTGTTGTTGTGGATGTCCAATGCAAACCACGGGTTTCGTTTCAACGCATAGTCAATGACTTGATCCGCCCATTGGTTGTACTCAGATGCTCCACCCTCCCATATGCGATTGAAATCGGGTTGTTCGTCTAATAATCGTCGTCGCTTTTTGGCAGCTTGAATATTCCCCAGCAAAATAATGCAAGAGGGTAGAGTATTTTCACTATTGAGGTGATCCTTTACTAGTGATCTGAAACCCTCCCACCCAGAAGTTTCGTTACCGTGCAAGAGTGTGCTGAGGAAGAACGGTCTTTTACCTTCAACAGTGAAATCAAACAGAATAGGTCCAGAGAGTACATCCCCCAAACGGTGACAAGGTAGGTCCAGAAGCTGGGTGAGTTTACCAAGGTCAGAGGTTGTCTTCACTCGATTGACCAGTTATGAACAGGTTCATTGGTTTCTTGTCGAGCAACATATTCCAGGGTTAACCTGGCAAAGTCAGGACCGTGTTTCTTGACCCAATGACTTTGCCAAGCTGCTCCATTCTGACCGCTTCGTACTCGGTCTTCAACGATGTCCAAGTACTTGTCTATTTCGTCTTCAGGTATCCCCGCCCGAGCTAAAGAATCCCTCGCAGCAGGCAGTAATTCATTTTCGATCAAGGTAGTCACTGGTATTTGTTTGCCATCTATCCAACCGATTGTGGCATTGAGACCTTGTTTTGCAGCACAATAAAAATTACTCTTTGCGACCTCAAACGAAATGATTTCTTCGATAGGTCTTCCCCGATCTACTAGAGCTCTGACAAAACCAATATATGCCGCGCAGTTTGCAACACAATCCGCTAAGGTAGGTCCGGACGGAATAGCTCGATGCTCTATTCGCAAATGGGGCATTCCATCGTAATCAAACCCAACCAGCGGTCGATTCCAACGCCAAATTGTGCCATTTTGGAATCGCAGGTGAGCATATTTGTGCAGGGGTTCAGCTTGAACATAGGGAAGCAACATCGCATGTTCGTTCAGATTGGATTCAAATAATTCCATAAGTGATTCATTGACATAGTCAGTTCCGAACTGAACGCGTTTCGGGTGTCGACTACCGATGTCAATCGCTTGTTCAAAAAGTGGAATTCTGGTTTCTGCCCACAGTTCTTTCTCAAACAAGAAAGGAGAGTTTGCACCCAGTGCAACCAATGGTGCAGAAGCGACGACGGAAGCGTTGAAGTCTCGAATCGCACGGTGTGGTTTCGATTGCAAGTGAATTTGAAAGCTTGTAGCCGCAGCTTCAAGCATCACGTCGTCGTGTTTGATATTCAACCCATCATCAGTGCCATCAATGACGACTTTTAGCTCCGTTCCATCTCGGAGAGCCATCAATCGATCATTGAGTGCTTGGTATCTGACCATTTCAGTCATGTGATGCGAATTGAGCAGGTCTTGGCGAATCGTGGGAAGAGTGCCAATTTGAATCAAATGGGCATCTAAAGAACGTGCATTCTCTTGACATACGCTCCAAGTTGAGAGCAATTCATCGTGCAGACGAGTAAAGACGTGACCGGATACCGAGCTGGGACTACCGTTTAGTTCGAGGTTGAACTCCGATAGTTCGGGTACCACTAAAGGGTTGTTGATGGAATTCAGCAACTTACGGTTTATTCCCGAGGGATGGCCTTCGTTATCAATGATCCAAGCTTCTAGCTCAAATCCCAAGATGTCTCCACGTTGACTAAAACCACCACTCTCAAAAAGAATTTTGAGATGTTCGGTTTCTTGCTTTAGTAGACGTCTAAATCGACTGAAATCGTCAGCAGCAAAGTGGCGACGAGCTATTTCATCTCCCATTCAGAATCTCTTGCTTCCCAACAACCGTGTTCTGTTTTGCTGGAATTTTACGAAGTTTGTTTGAGTTTAGTCTGTAAATTTTTCAGTCTAACGATAATCATTCATCATAACAACAGAACTAATCTAGATTTTCGGATTGCCTTCAACATTGCACGATGTTCGATAGAGATGTAAATTGGGAAAGCGTTGGTCAATCTCGTAGTTACCGAAAGATTACAGAGTGGGAACTCGTACTAACTGCAATGGGGATTGAATCACGAGTTGAACGTTGGGAAAGAAGGTGGATACTGTTAACTCGAGAAGAGACTGTTCACATCGCTGAACATCAACTGGCTCTGTACTCCAAAGAGAATCGAGTGTTCACTCGAACCCGCTCTCCTTCTCCGGTTATCGAGAATGGGTTCGCGGGTTGTATGGTCTTTGTGGTGGTGCTTTGGATCGTTCATCTCTTGCAAATGGTTGGACTTGATGGAGGCCTCAGAGAAAACGGTGCTATGTGGGCGTACGCGGTTCGAGAGAACAATGAGTGGTGGAGATGTTTCACAGCATTACTCTTGCACGCAGACTATGTTCACTTGATAGGTAATACTTTGATGGGTGTAGTATTTGGGTGGCTCGCAAGTCGACATTACAGGAGTGGATTGTGTTGGTTCTTGGTCGTCTGCTGTGGCGCAGCTGGAAACTACCTCAATGCTCTCATGCAATCTCCAACTTTTGTTTCGATTGGTGCGTCCACTGCAACATTCGCTATAGTGGGTCTATTAGCAGGCTTATTCTTCCGTCGAGGCTTTATTCCAGGTAGGGGGTGGAAGGGTAACGCACTCCCAATTGCAGGTGCGATAGGTCTGTTTATCATGTTTGGTATCGGTGGAGAG
>CBDATJ010000012.1:0-50750 GCA_965199895.1 Pseudomonadales bacterium
AGTGCACGAGTACCCATACGGTTTTGTGCGCCACTAGGTACAGTAATCTCATGATTGAGATTTTGGATGTCGCCCTTTCTGTCAGCAATGGTTCGTGCAGTTTGAACTAGGTATCGTTCACTCACTACAACGTCCGAACAGTTGAAGGATTGGCTGGCTACATCGTTTGCGGGTGCAGCTAGAAGCTTCACTATTGCGTCAGCTGCATCAGCTCCATGCACTTCTGTCCGTGGTGAATCCTCAAAACTCTCTAGCTCTTGATCCGAAATGATAAATTTGGTTACGAGCGTCCACCATTTACTCTTTTCGATGGGACTGATACAACCATAGACACCGGTTGGACGCAATGTACACACCGTGAGGTCGTTTTCGTAGAGGTGAGCAAGTTCTTCGTTAGCGTACTTCAATAATCCATAGTGAGTGGTTGGGCGAGGACGCTCTCGATCATCAACCCATTGATCAGACTGAACAAGTCCATCAAATACGGCTCGGGAAGAGAGTAGAACGACTCGCTCAACACCAGCCCGTCGGCTTTGTTCAAGCATCTCAATGGTCGAACCAAAGTTTGTGTTCCAAAAAGCAACGGGATCAGATCCCTCACCACCTCGATATCGACCGGGTAAGTGATTGAAACCGAGATGAACAATAGAGGTGCAGCCCTCAAGGAGTGCAGCAATGCTCTCAGAGCTTGTCATATCACCTACAACCCACTCAACGTTTTTTTCCAGCTGATGGGTGTGTTCTGGGTTACGAACCAACGCTCGGATACTCCATCCATCCTCTACCAATCGTCTTAGGACGAAATAACCCAGATTACCTGAGCTACCTGTGAGTGCAACCTTCATTTCTCTGAACTTAAGGCAGGAAGTTCTTCGGGGATTGTTCTCTGTTCGAGTACGGAATACCACAAATCGATGAGTGGTTGCAATTGCTTAACTCTGTCGTGGTTTTGCTCCCACGGTTTCTCATACTGGTAGTGAACGACCCTGATCGATTCCCACTTCCACATTTCAGGAAGATTGAAGAATACGTACTGCAAAGTGTTATAGACGTAGGGTAAACCGTGCCAATCGGGATAGTAAGATTCAAGAAAAGTTTGATCGGTTCGTTTCCAGAATTTCCCAGGTGCATCTAACGTTTCGATCATGTGATCAAAGGTGGTGCGAGAGGGTTCTGCAACAAATACTCCCGAGTTCAATCGGTGCATGTCGTCGAGAGTTTCATAGAGATTGGGAGCTGCTGAAAACTCCGGATACCTAAACAGTTTGCTAATGTCTCGAACAACGATGGTATCAGCATCAAGAAAGACTACTCGTTCACATTCTTCAAACTCCCACAATCTCAATTTACAGAAATTGTCCAACGGATCATGGAATTTCGGTTTATTCCCTTTGGTGAAAGGTGCTGCAAAGTGTTGGGCTTTACGTGAGTGGCGTTGTTTGAACTCCACTGACAATGGGAGGGGGTCCACCCAGTGAATTTGACATCCTTCACGTGCAAGTAAATCCAGGGAGATCTGTGAATCCGTCGTCATGACTATGAGGGGGTGGTCGGGATTGGACAACCTTAGCGAGCGCGCCAGCGCCAGCGCACCTAAAGCGTAGTCTTCGTTGGTGACGAGCGTAACAAACGCGCCGTTCACAGAGTTATGCCTTTCTAGCTACTGGCTCGATGTCTACGATTGAGGAAATCTGAGACTGAATTTCGTGAGTCCAGGCGGATTGAGCCAATATCTTCGAGGGGTCAATACGATGGACAAATTTCTCTGCTACATCGACCAGTTCTTCAAGCATACCTACCTTTAACGTGATGGGATCCAACCCTAGTGCCAAAAACTGATCATTGCAAACGCGCAGATCATTCTCTGCAGCTTCTTTTCTTGGGTTAGGCAGATACACGATTTCTCCCCCACTCATATCAGACACTACCTGCGCTAAGTCTCGAACTCTGAACGTTTCAGTCATTTGATTGTAGATTTTTGGACGTTCGCCACGATTCGGTGGATTCTTGATCGCAAGTTCGATACATCTGACAGAATCTTGAATATTGATGAACGCACGCGTTTGTCCGCCTGTACCGTGAACAGTGAGCGGGTGCTTGATCGCAGCTTGAATCAAGAATCGGTTGAGCACGGTTCCATAATCGCCGTCGTAGTCAAATCGATTAATAAGCTGTTCGTGTCTTCGCGTCTGATCAGTGTGGGTACCCCAAACCACACCTTGATGAAGATCCGTGATTCGCAATGAATCATTTTTTGCATAGAAAGCGAACATGATCTGATCTAGGCACTTGGTCATGTGGTAGACGCTACCCGGATTTGCGGGATAGAGAATTTGATTGTCTGCGAGAGCACCGTCATCAAGCGGAATTTTGATATCGAGATATCCTTCTGGAATCGTTGCGCCTACATCACTGTAACCGTACACGCCCATCGTCCCTAGGTGGACAAAGTGGGAGTCGAGATCTAGTTCAACGAGTGCACTCAAGAGGTTGTGGGTTGCGTTGACGTTGTTATTGACCGTATAGGTCTTGAGTCGGTCACTCTTCATTGAGTACGGAGCAGCTCGTTGCTGTGCTAGATGAATCAGTGCATCTGGGCGAAATTTGTCCAACCAAAGCTTGACTCGGGTGTACTCCATTGCGATGTCTAGCAGTTCGAAGCGGATGGTACGACCGGTAATTTGCTTCCAAATCCTCAATCGTTCTTGGATGGAGTCCATCGGAGTCAATGACTGAACTCCGAGCTCTGTATCGATACGGCGACGGCTGAGATCATCCACGATGATGATTTCGTGTCCAGCGTTTGAAAGGTGGAGACAAGTTGGCCATCCGACGAAACCATCGCCGCCGAATACTGCAATACGCATGTCTGATTTACTCCTTTGCTTGAAAGTGATCTCAGTTAGCTCACATGAGTCTCACCATGGATTTTAGCCCTCATGAGTCAATTCATGTACAGGAGACTGAACAGAAGTCCTAACCGCAAAATTCCATTGTCAATTGTGCTGGGACCCCTAGTGAAGCTCCGGTGGCACAGTTGGATAGCGCGGCCGCCTCCTCTGTTCGAGTCCTTCTCGGGGCGATTGAGGTCTGAACGCGCTAACTGGAACGCGATCCAGCGACCATAGTCTTCAACATCATCTCATCCCAAAGCTGATTTAGGACTCCAATCTTTGATGAGAGTGTGTGCAACCTCGTCCTGCTGAGCACTTTGTTAGTACTCCAAGGAATGTCTTGGAACAGCAACGGTTCAGGTTGGATCCTCGGTGGGACCAACAACGAGTTGTTGCCACCTGCATGCTTAATGTACAGATATAAGAGGGATATCAGAACCTAAGAGTTGATACACCGCAATACGTGAAGCATTTTTTGACCCAAGTCACCCGCAGACTGCTGTTTTAGGTTTAGCGAACCAAACTGCCGCCAAACATCCAGAGAGCCTTCATACCACACTGTGGTTGCAAAAGGGGCGGTTGCTCTGAGTGCAATTTGCAACAAATCGAGGTAACAGTTGAGAGCAGTGTCTTCACCAATGACTTCAGCAAGTCGAGTGAACCGGTGATCTCGCAAAGAGTCGAAGTCACTTCGTGTTTTTGGGGTAGTACTCGGAGTACAAAACTGCAGGTGATTCGCCCATCAAATGCAACCGATAAAGCCACATCTTGACGATGGTGTGAATAGGTCCGTGACTCCCACGTGCAGAAGTTTTCAGTCGTTCTCGTAGCGGGTCGTTCGATACTTCGTAATCGCTTGCTCAATTCGATGTCTTCCATCACTCTTCATTGAGTACGGAGCAGCTCGTTGCTGTGCTAGATGAATCAGTGCATCTGGGCGAAATTTGTCCAACCAAAGCTTGACTCGGGTGTACTCCATTGCGATGTCTAGCAGTTCGAAGCGGATGGTACGACCGGTAATTTGCTTCCAAATCCTCAATCGTTCTTGGATGGAGTCCATCGGAGTCAATGACTGAACTCCGAGCTCTGTATCGATACGGCGACGGCTGAGATCATCCACGATGATGATTTCGTGTCCAGCGTTTGAAAGGTGGAGACAAGTTGGCCATCCGACGAAACCATCGCCGCCGAATACTGCAATACGCATGTCTGATTTACTCCTTTGCTTGAAAGTGATCTAGCCAGTTAGCTCACATGAGTGCTAGTATCACCATGCACTCAAACTTAGATTTTAGCCCTCATGAGTCAATTCATTGATTACAGGATTGACTGAACAGAAGTCCTAACCGCAAAATTCCATTGTCAATTGTTCTGGGCTCACCCCTAGTGCATAATCCAAAACGCAGCTCCGGTGGCACAGTTGGATAGCGCGGCCGCCTCCTAAGCGGCAGGTCGAAGGTTCGAGTCCTTCTCGGGGCGCCACTTTCATTGAGGTCTGAACGACCCCTAAATCCTCGCTAACGGTTGCTCTGGAACGCGATCCAGCGACCATAGTCTTCAACATCATCTACATCCCAAAGCTGATTTAGGACTCCAATCTTTAGATTGAGAGTGTGTGCAACCTCTAGGGTCCTGCTGAGCACTTTGTTAGTACTCCAAGGAATGTCTTGGAACAGCAACGGTTCAGGTTGTTTCATACCAATTAAACAATAGCCTCCATCCTCGGTGGGACCAACAACGAGATCGTGGTTGTCTAATAATGCACCTGCATGCTTAATGTAGTGTTCAGATATAAGAGGGATATCAGAACCCACTAAGAGTTGATCACCGGAGAGCAATACGTGAAGCATTTTTTGACCCAAGTCACCCGCAGACTGCTGTTTTAGGTTTAGCGAACCAAACTGCCGCCAAACATCCAGAGAGCCTTCATACCACACTGTGGTTGCAAAAGGGGCGGTTGCTCTGAGTGCAATTTGCAACAAATCGAGGTAACAGTTGAGAGCAGTGTCTTCACCAATGACTTCAGCAAGTCGATTTTTGACTTGGCGGCGAACCGGTGATCTCGCAAAGAGTGCGACACGAATGGTCACTTCGTGTTTTTGGGGTAGTACTCGGAGTACAAAACTGCAGGTGATTCGCCCATCAAATAGCGCAACCGATAAAGCCACATCTTGACGATGGTGTGAATAGGTCCGTCGGACTCCCACTTTCGTGCAGAAGTTTTCAGTCGTTCTCGTAAGCAAGCGGGTCGTTCGATACTTCGTAATCGCTTGCTCAATTCGATGTCTTCCATCAGAGGAATTTTGGGAAACTCTCCTGCATGCTCGAGAATTTTCCGAGTAAAGAAAATGCCTTGATCACCAGTACAAATTCCAGTCAGTTTGGAACGAAAATTCATCAAAGCTTCTACTATCCGGTAGATAAAACGATCGCCATCTAGGGTGACATCAAATCGCCCCCAACCAGTCATTGAAAAAGCCTTGACAACACTATTCAAATGATTAGTGCAAATCGTGGAATCTGCATGGAGTACCCAAATCCATGGTCGAGTTGAATGTTCGATTCCGTATGCGATCTGTTGACCGCGACCTCTTTCGGTGGTTTTCAAAAGCTGAACGTTGCTAGAGACTTCTTTTAGCTCATGGCTGTTGTCGCAATCTACGACCACGACTTCGATTTCTTTATATTCCTCAAAGATACCCAGTAAACGCACCAGAGAATAGTGGTCCTGGTAGACGGGAACAACAACGACTAAATTATTGAGTAAGTCGCTGCTCTCAGATGGCTCCACGAACCAATGAAACTAGTTAATTTTCAGGTTCAGGTACTGGTGCAGGTTCAGGTTCCAACAATCGCTTTGCGGGATCGGGATCCATGACAAAGTGATCGGGGATAGTGTAATCGAGAGTATTTGCCATCTTTTCACTTTCCATGACCCACGCATATTCGCGATTACCTATGAGTTCAAAGTCTCCCGTGGAAGTTGGCAAATAAGCAAACGCTCTTGCTGGTCCTAAGGTTAGGACGAAGGGATAGTCATCAAGTCCATCGCGAAGTGTCCCTTGAATAATACGAGTGTCAGATTGGTTAGCGTTGACTTCAGTAATGGTTGCAAGCACGGTTTCCTCGCGTTGTGGGAGAGTGAATTGAATCTGATCTCCGACCTGCTTATCAAACAAATTATCACTCATTTTCACCAGTACGTGATCAGTGACATCATCGGTCATTTGAGGTATCTTGTGCGAGGGAACTTTTTCTTCAACGACGGGTGCCCAAGACGAAAGATTAACGTCTGCAAGTTGATTAAAGTCAATCACCTCCTTGTCAGTCTCTTCTGCTAGAGTGTGTTCAGCATCCTCGGCTGCTTCTTGAATGCTAGCTAGCTCTTCTTCGTTGGGAATGTACTGGTCAGTGTTGTCTACAGTAGTCGGTGTAGGTTCTCTAGGTTCCCCGCGGGGTTGTATCAGCCAGAAAACGACTGCAAAGACACAGCTTCCTGCGACAACACCCACTATCCAACCTACATAGTTTGGACGTTGCTTTGACATTTGTTCTACCCGTTCTTTGATATCGGTCACATTAGTCTCCCGGTTTGGCAGTTAAAAATCGGATTTTCAAGTGGTGCTCACCGCTGAAAAGGAGCGTTAGTGCACTAGGTGCATCGTAGGATATTATGTTGACACCTAGATAGGGGAAAAGTTAGCAAAGAGACCCCTATTCCTATTCTGTTTTGCTGACGCTCAGTCATAGATCATACCACCATAAAATCATGGGTGTGTATCACCCGGACTATCTGTTAGCATGGAACTTCAATTTTTCGACAATTTAGGGATTTGGATCGGCGACTTTAATTGGTTAGCGATAGCTATCGCAACCATTGTTGCTTTTGTATGGGGTGGACTGTGGTATGGCCCCCTATTCGGTAAAGCTTGGATCAATGCACTCCCATCAAGCAATCAAGAGATCAAGCCATCTGCAGCACCATTCATCATTTCGCTCATCACATCGTTTGGATCTTGTTTAGTGATGGCAGGGTTGATTGCCGCTCTAAACCTTTCGTCCTGGGTAGACGGAGCATTGCTTGGTCTGATTTGTGGGATTGGCTTTGTTGCGTTTTCGAATATATCTGATGGTGCGTTCTGTAGGTTTTCTTGGTCACTCTTACTGATTCAATCTGGCTATCGCGCTACTTACTTCGCACAATTTGGAGTAATCTTGACGATCTGGTAGATTCTAGACTGAATCACACCAATATAGCTGGGGCGACGAACTAGTCATAGTGTCTGACACTCATCAAGACTACTCAAGACCATTCCTTGATGTTACCCCTGACTAGTTCGGTGTGTAGAAGACATCGATATGGTTCAAGAGGCACTATTAGTTTCGATTGGTCACACACCATTGCGGGGGAAATCAAGCCGAAAATTCGTCGATCACCAGGATATGCTTTACTCTTCTTCTATCGAAGTTGTGGATGAAACATAAGGGGTAGTACTGAACTATGGACTACTTGCACTCTTTACTAACGAAGTCAGGTTCACAATTGGGAAGTGGTAATCGGCAACCGATTTTCTGCCTACTCTGATTTTCCGGTATTCAACTGCCCAGGGCTGCTCTGAAAAGCACTTTCTGCAAACATGGTGGTGATACGTCACCCATTTCTTCATGCTCCGTTGGGACTACTTGGCATTCATCCATCCACATAATCGTTCGAAATGATGGTGCAGCTTTACAAACGGCGTTACATACTGAAACTGTGGAAAGTTACCGAACCTATTGAGGCTCCATATACACTCGGTCCCATCATGGCTCAAATCCACAGTATGTTGACAGTACTAGACGGATTTTTTGTTTGGGACAAGATGTTCGGAACTATTGAAGAAGAGTGGATAGGTTGTCTATGGAGTACTTTCTCCCTGAACTCGGTCAATCCAATCAGATGGGTTTCATGGATTCACGGGGAGGTTCAAGAAATGTGGAAGGAAATAGTATCAGTAACAAGATGCTCTTTTATCAAACACTGCAAGGGAAGCAGGTTGAACAGAGAGCAACGAGTTCCGGACAGTAGTTACTACTATCAGTTTGCTGTCTACTGATTTCATTACCTCATCAAGAATCAGCCGATCAGGTGATAATCCAAAATGTGCAATAGGCATTGTTGATTGTTGTGGCTCCAAACAGGCTACCCCGCAGCAATCAGCCTATAATCGCTTCTTATGGCAAAATTAGGGGGAAATTGAACCCAATTCATTGGAATAACATTGTGGCTCTGCATGACTACTTCATTGAAGACAGTTTGGAAGCAGGTATTCAGTTGCTGGACTGGGAATTCAAGCATCTAGGACAGAGAAAGCGCAACGGGTGCACAGATAAATCCTGACCAATGCCAGACCTGTGGCTGCACCTCGCTTACCACAAAGATCATTGGGTAGCAACAAAGATTTCAGTATTGCTTTGTCGAGGTCTAATGGTCTATCAGCTGCTTTCCACATCACCTTATGACCAATACCACTGCAACAATAACTGAAGATTTCGTTCAGCGCGAATACTCTGCGGGATTTGTCACTGACATCGAAACCCAATCGTTACCCCCTGGCCTTTCAGAGGACGTAGTCCGGCAAATTTCAGCAATCAAGAATGAACCAGAGTGGTTGACCGAATGGCGAGTAGATGCCTATGAGCGGTGGACGAAAATGGATGAACCACAGTGGGCACACGTCAACTTTGAACCGATTGATTACCAAGCTATCTCATACTTCGCTGCACCGAAAGGGGATAAACCAAAGAGCCTAGACGAAGTCGACCCCGAGCTGCTCAAGACCTACGAAAAACTGGGTATCCCTCTACATGAACAGAAGCTATTAGCTGGAGTCGTTGAAGAACCAAATTCGACCGCGGTCGCGGTGGATGCTGTGTTCGATAGCGTATCGATTACCACAACGTTCAAAGAATCCTTGAGAGAACATGGGGTGATTTTTTGCTCCTTCTCTGAAGCAGTGCAGACTCACCCAGAGCTCATTCGCCAGTATCTTGGTAGTGTTGTACCCAAACAGGATAACTTTTATGCAGCTCTAAATTCTGCAGTCTATAGCGATGGTTCATTCGTCTACGTACCCAAGGGAGTTCGATGTCCCATGGAGTTGTCTACCTACTTCAGAATCAATGCTGAAAATACGGGACAGTTTGAAAGAACTCTCATCATTGCAGACGAAGGTTCCTATGTGAGTTACCTTGAAGGTTGCACCGCCCCGATGAGAGACGAAAACCAACTTCATGCAGCTGTGGTAGAGCTCGTAGCTCTCAAAGACGCACACATCAAGTACTCTACCGTTCAAAACTGGTACCCCGGAGACGAAAACGGCAAAGGTGGCATTTACAACTTCGTAACCAAACGGGGCGCATGCCGCGGTGATCGATCGCACATTAGCTGGACTCAAGTCGAAACTGGATCTTCAATCACCTGGAAGTACCCTAGTGTGATATTGCAAGGGGATGATTCCATTGGTGAGTTCTATTCTGTGGCATTAACTAACGCTTGTCAGCAAGCAGACACAGGTACCAAGATGACTCACATTGGCAAGAATACCAAGAGCACCATCGTTTCCAAAGGAATTAGCGCAGGTAGAAGTTCTAATGCTTATCGTGGATTGGTTCGCATGAATCCAGGTGCTAAGGGAGCACGCAACTACACGCAATGTGATTCGCTTCTCATAGGATCTGATTGTGCTGCCCATACCTTCCCGTATGTAGAGTCACGTAGATTTGACGCGATGGTGGAGCACGAAGCAACGACTACCAAGGTGGGTGAAGATCAGCTGTTCTTGTGTCGTCAAAGGGGAATGGATCCCGAAAAAGCTGTCTCCATGATTGTGAACGGTTTTTGTCGCGAAGTGTTTAGAGAACTGCCAATGGAATTTGCTGTGGAGGCCTCTAAACTGTTAGAAGTGAGTTTGGAGGGGGCGGTCGGTTGACACTCCTCAACATTTCTGATTTACACGTGAGTGTAGATGATCGTGTCATTCTCAAAGGTTTGGACCTACGAGTTTCGTTTGGTGAGATTCACGCCATTATGGGTCCAAATGGATCGGGCAAGAGTACTCTGACGAATGCACTAGCTGGTCATGAAGGTTATACCGTAGATCAAGGTACAGCAACTCTATTGGGTAACGACTTAACAGACCTGAGCCCTGAAGAGCGCGCTCACTTGGGATTATTTCTAGCGTTTCAGTATCCCGTGGAAATACCCGGGGTCACCAACATGGAATTTCTTAAGACAGCGATGGATAGCCTCCGTAAGGCTCGGAACGAAGATTCGATTTCCACTGCTGAATTTATGCAACGGGTTCGAACCCACGCTAAGCAGCTAGACCTTAATCCCCAATTTCTAAAGCGGGGGGTCAACGAAGCTTTTTCGGGAGGGGAAAAGAAGCGCAACGAAATCATTCAGATGTTGTGTCTCAATCCCAAAGTTGCCTTACTAGATGAAACCGACTCGGGTCTCGACATTGACGCGATGCAGGTGGTCGCTCAAGGAATCAATGGTTTTCGCAATGACCATAACGCCGTTGTTCTCGTGACTCACTACCAAAGACTATTGAACCACGTGATACCTGACTATGTTCACGTTATGCTAGAAGGCAGAATAGTCAAATCGGGTGATGCTTCCCTTGCCCGTGAATTGGAGGATAAGGGTTACAGCTGGCTGGAGTCAGCTTGACTAAGCCTCTGGCGCAATAAAGATGTGTACAGCGATGAACCCACCAAGAATGGGCTTTGGGATTGACGAACGTACCCTACGGGACAAGATTCACAAAATTGGCCTACCACAACCCCGCAAAGACCCCTGGAAGTACACCAGTCCCACGTTGGTCTTAGGGGCGTTGGAGAGCCAATCTGAGCGGGTTTTGGAACCAAAGTCGGTACAAACTCACGGTGTAATCCTTACCAATTGGCAAACATCAAGAGTTCAAGAACTGCTGAGTTCTCACACTGAAAACCTCATTTCCCACAGCAAAAACCCTCTAGTCTTACTCAATTTACTGTATGCAACTCATGGTTATGTTGTCCAGACCGATCCATCTGCAGAACGACAACAAGTTGTACACATTGAGCCTGCGCGGGGATGTGAACGTGTTTTCGTGGTTGTCGAGCCCAACACTACGCTGGAACTCATTGAGAACAACAAGGGTGGGAATCGAGTGATTGAGTGTGTTTTGAAGAACGGTGCTACTCTGTTACATCGTCGATTTCAACAACCTACTGACGAAGTGGAATTTAACCAACTATCGGTGACTGTCCAAGATAACGCAAGCTATTCAATGACACAGTACACAACAGGTGCTAGACTGCGTAGGCAAGAGATTGAGATCAATATCGATGGAGAACATGCAACAGTGTCGTTATCCGGTGCCTGGAGATTGACAGGAAAAACACACGGTGACTTGCAACTCACTGTCAATCACAACGTTGAGAGTTCAGAAAGCAAACAGCGATTTAATGGTGTTGCGAGTGATCAATCAAGAGCTGTATTCAACGGCAGAATTTATATCGCTCGTGGCGCACAGAAGACAGACGCTCACCTCCATAACCGTAATTTGTTAACTGACATCGGCGCTGAGACACATACGAAACCAGAGCTGGAAATCTATGCAGATGATGTGAGTTGTTCTCATGGAGTAACTTGTGGACAGATCGATCAAGACCAGGTTCGATATATGCGTTCTCGTGGGATCCCAGAAGATGTTTGTCGCACACTTCTAACGGATGCTTTTTTAAACGAAATCGTTGAACATCCGACGGGTGCGAAGTTGCTTCATGTACCCTACTCAGGAAATTCATTTATTAGTTCGAGTTAAGTACCCGTGTTCAATAGCGAGGACATTCATTTTGAGCTCGTTTAAAGACTTGTGGTTTCGCTGGGCCGAACTCTGGGGGTCCAAACCCAGGACCTATTTCCCTATGGGGTCGATGGTGGACTGATGGTGCACGTACCTAGTTGCCACGGGAATGGAATTGTTGTACATGTCGATGTTCGAGGTTGATGACAAGCCATGTCTATGGCATTTTTTTATCCGATGTAGCGGAACAAAGCACTCACCATCACTTTAGAACTTGCATTCTGGAGACTCCATTTAATCGTCTTAACCCCTAAAGTGTGAAGTGCATAAGTTACAAAACACATACTCCTGTGCGGCTGCTAACTCAAATCTCTAAACTTAGTTTCTAATATGACTACCGACTACCAGCCTCCCATAAGCGATTTCCCTTTGCTGCAAGTGAGGGATGCAATCATTTATCTGGATAACGCAGCGACTACACAGAAGCCTCAACTGGTACTTCAAGCAGTCTCTGACTATTACCAGCAACAAAACGCAAATGTTCACAGAGGTGTACACGAACTTTCCGTAGAAGCGACTGATTCGTTTGAAGAGTCGAGATCGAAGGTAAAGAGATTCATCGGGGCCACAAATGATTCTCAAATCGTGTTGACAAGAGGCACGACCGAGAGCATCAACCTTGTAGCACATGCCTATGGGGGAATGGTTTTAGACTACGATTCTGTTGTTCTAGTAACAGAAATGGAGCACCACTCGAATATCGTTCCATGGCAATTGATTTGTGAACGAACCCGTGCAAACTTAGTTCCTATTCGGGTTCAATCCGATGGAACTATCGACCAAGAACACTACCAGAGTGCGTTGGATCAGTACAACGTAGCTATCGTAGCAGTAAGTCATGTGTCTAATGTGTTGGGAACCATTAACCCTGTCCAAGAAATGATCAACTCAGCACATAAAGCTGGGGCGGTGGTAATGGTGGATGGTGCACAAGCTATCGCACATTTGGATGTGGATGTCTCTGCACTTGACTGCGACTTCTATGCGTTTTCAAGCCACAAAGCGTACGGCCCCATGGGTATTGGAGCTCTGTATGGAAAAGAAAATCTCCTAAACCAAATGCTTCCCTGGCAGGGCGGTGGTGAAATGATTGAGACGGTCAGTTTTGAGAATACCACCTACCAGAGCCCGCCATACAAATTTGAAGCAGGTACACCGAACGTTTCGGGTGCGATCGGCATGGCGGCTGCTTTAGATTACTTGTCCACTCAGCGTAAAAAAGGACTACAACATTACGAAGACCAATTGACTCAATTTGCAATTTCAGAACTGCAACAAGTCCCAGATCTGAGACTGATCGGTGATGCTCCCAAACGAAGTGGAGCGATTTCTTTCTTAATTGAAGAAACTCACCCTCATGATGTCGGGACATTACTCGATCAACAAAATGTCGCGGTGCGAACGGGACACCACTGTGCCATGCCACTGATGCAATCAATGGGGATACCGGGCACTATTCGAGCGTCATTGGGTCTCTATAATTTACGAAGCGACATCGAATCTCTTGTCAAAGCACTGCAATTTGCAGCAGACATGCTTCGAAGCTAACACTATGCAAGCTCAATCTTACGATCCCAGTCAGCTCAACATGACCCCACGTGCACTTGATCACGTGCGTCGCCAGCTGCGAAAGAAACAAGCTACCGCACTCGTTCTAGGAGTCAGTGAGACTGGATGTAACGGCTATATGTACGACCTTCAGTACGTAGATCCCCAAACCGATGTTTCGGGTCTCAAAACATTTGAATTTGATGAGGTACGGGTGTATGTATCCAATTCAAGCTGGGATCTCATCAAGGGAACTGAAATTGATTTTCAAACACAGGGATTAAATTCCAGCCTGAAATTTCAGAACCCCAACGCAGATACCCTTTGTGGATGCGGAGAAAGCTTTTCCCTTAGTGGAACGTAGACTACTCCCAATACAGCGTACGGTTGAAGCACGACTAGTACCAACCGGACGACCCGTAGAAATTCCCGCGGGCACTTTCGTAACGCTGACGCAAGCGTTAGGGGGTACCTACACAGTAGTCTACAAAGGTCATATGGCTCGTATCGAGAGCTCAAACGCAGACGCACTTGGGTTTGAACCTGAACTCATTACCTATGAGCCACCGGCAGACGGTCAGGTTTCAAAGAATCAAGTTTGGCAAGCGCTCCGATCCATTCACGACCCAGAAATCCCTGTCAATATTGTTGATCTAGGCTTGATATACGAAGTCAACCTAGTCGATAAAGATGTCGAAGTTACTATGACTTTGACCGCACCCGGTTGTGGAATGGGACCTGTTTTAGTCAATGATGTGGAAGCAAGATTGGGTCAGGTGCCCCATGTCAATCAAGTTCGGGTTGAACTAGTTTTCGATCCTCCCTGGAGTAGAGAACTCATGAGTGAGGAGGCTCAGCTGGAACTTGGCATTTTCTAAAGTGATCGCTAGTCTCGACGAGATTCGAAAGACCTTTGAACTTCTCGAGGATTGGCAAGACCGTTACCGATACATCATTGATCTAGGGAAGGAAATCCCCGGAGTGCCTGAGCCAGACCGAACCCCTGATAGCATCGTTCACGGTTGTCAGAGTAATGTTTGGATCGTGGTGAGACGTGATTCAGCCACGAGTCGGTTGAGTTTTTTCATTGACAGCGATGCACATATCGTGCGAGGCCTGATTGCGATAGTGCTCGCAGTATTCTCACAACGGACTGCAGATGAGATCCTAGCATTTGACATCGAATCACTCTTTGATGAACTCAATCTAATGGCTCACTTGTCGTCAACTCGCGGTAATGGATTGCGTGCTCTGGTTGCCCGAATCCGCATTGAAGCTCAATCCTACCTCTAACGGACTATTGATTGCTTGAGTGGGAACAAAACGCGATTTTGCTCCAATCTCTTTGTATAAACTCCGCAATCAACAAAATTATCGCTTTACCAGTCCAACTTCTGTAGAACTCAATTCACATGTCGAAGAAAGAAGGGGTTGTTGCCGTGGTTTCCTACCCCCTCATCATCTTGCTCTCGTTTGTGTTGCACTATATTCTGCAACCGTGGGTTTCTGTTGAAATCGCTGCTTATCTAGCTGTACTCTTCGGAGCACTGTGTATCACCGTTCATGAGTGGAAGGTTCCGTATCGTACTCTGTGGCACCCCACCGGTCCGGAACTTGCAAATGACACAGCCTATATGGTTCTGGGACAAGTCATGCTTGAACGGGTGCTGACGGGGGCAACGATATTTGCGATCACGTTGTTGACAGCACAGAATTCTTGGCAAATTTCCCAGTTTTGGCCACACGAGTGGCCCATCCTAGTGCAAACAGCTCTCATGCTCGCAGTGGGAGACTTCTTTCGCTATTGGTTGCATCGAGGGTTTCACAGATTTGCATGGATGTGGCGATTTCATGCAGTTCATCATTCGCCTGAGCGACTGTATTGGATCAATGTAGGACGATTTCATCCGATAGAACAGGGAATGCAATTCCTCGTGGATGCTCTACCGTTCATATTGTTAGGTGTCAGTACGGAAGTCCTAAGTGCTTATTTCGTTTTCTATGCGGTCAATGGTTTCTTCCAACATTCAAACTGCTTGGTGAAGTTGGGTCCGCTTAATTGGATTGTTGCAGGTCCAGAACTACATCGCTGGCATCACTCAGTCATACCCGAGGAATCCAATCACAACTTCGGTAACAACTTAATCATTTGGGACATCATCTTTGGGACGAGACTCTGTCCAGTAGATCGAAAGATTGGTCCGTTAGGTATCCCGGTTAAGGGTTATCCGCAGAGTTTTCTACGTCAGCTTGTTGCTCCTTTTGATCCACGTATCTCGATGAACAACTAACCGTGTACTATTTGCTTTACAAGTTATTCCTGTCCACAAGACAAAAAAAACAACTGCGAAATTTCCTTGAAGCAGCTAAAGACCCCTATGTTGTGCAAGCTGAGGTATTAAATTCCATTGTTTGTCGCAACAAGAATTCTGTGTTTGGTCAAAAGTATCGATTTCAAGACATAGGCTCGGTTGAAGACTATCGTGCAAACGTACCGGTTAGCACGTTCGAAGATCTCAGAAACTTTAATGAACAGCATAAAGGTCGTAGCTCCACAGCTTTGACGACGGAAGAGGTTGTTTACTACAACCGTACGAGTGGAACGACAGATACTCCGAAGGATGTTCCGATCACAGAGACAGGAATGAGTGAATTAAAGCATTTTGCTGAGTTGAGTGCATATGTTCTGACAAACCAATCCAACCTATTAGCAGGGAAGGTTTTTGCAATTGGTGGAGCAGCAGAAGAGGCGCGTGATTCTATGGGGATACCGATAGGTTCAGCATCGGGACTCCTATACCGACAACAACCAGGCTTTCTGCGGTCACGGTATGTGATTCCACCGGATGTATTCGATATTCGAGATCCTGATATTCGCTATCAGACGATTGCAATCTACGGACTGAGACAACGAAACGTTACTGCGATGGCCACTGCAAACCCCTCTACCTTCAATCGCTTGAACCAAGTGATCAACGAAGAATTTGATGGTCTGATTGCTCATATTGAGAGAGGCACATTGCCGACTTCCGAAGTCAAACTCCCAAGACTTCGTCCCCATCCCAAAAGAGCAGATGAATTACGTACTCTACGTTACCTCCATGGAGATTTGAGTTTTGTAGATTTTTGGAAACGGCTTCGAGGTGCAGTCGTGTGGTGTGGAGGCAGTTGTGCATTTGCACTTGTTCAACTTCGTAAGCGGTTGTACTTTGATACCAAAGTTGTAGAACTGGGATATCAGTCCAGTGAATTTCGTGGAACCATCAATGTTGAGGTAGAAACCAATACCTGTCTTCCTACATTTCAGCATGTGTTCTACGAGTTTGTATCTGTGGAAGATTGGGAAAACGACAAGAAGGAATTTCTTGGTCTTCACCAACTCAAGCTTGAAGAATTGTACTACATCTTCGTGACTACGTGCAATGGTTTGTATCGATACAACATCAATGATGTCGTACGATGCACGGGGTTCCTGCACCAGACTCCTACCCTTGAATTTGTGCAAAAGGGGCGAGGGGTCACCAATATTTCGGGTGAAAAATTAACGGAACATCAGATCTTGGTTGCTATGGAAACATTGAGTCAGCAATATCAACTTGAGCCCGAGTTTTTCGTAGTCGTAGCTGATCCCAAAGAAAGCAAGTACCTGCTTTGTTTAGAGTTGGGCGGAGCAGAATGTGATCCCACAGTCGCGCGTACCTTCGATGAAATCTTGCAAGATCTCAACATAGAGTATGCTCAAAAGAGATCAAGTAAACGATTAAATGATCTGCAAGTCGTTCAGCTTCCCAGTGGAACGGGTGCCCAATATCGTATGAAGCTAATCGAAACTGGACAAAGAGACTCTCAGTTCAAATACCAACACCTTCAATACCTGAACGACATCATGCAAGCCCTGCCGGTAGATGGGCTGAATTAGTGCTAATCAGCAGGATAAGCGCTTACACATTTCCTGTTCCCTTCAAAGTCGTTTTTCGACACTCTTCAGCTGCAAGAAGAAAAGCCCAAAACTTCATCGTTTCGATTGAAACGGACAAAGGAGTGATGGGATATGGTGAAGGCTGCCCCAGAGAGTATGTGACGGGAGAAACCGTTTCCAGCTGTGTTGAGTTTCTGAACGCATACCAGGATACCATCAAAGCTGATGTGAGTGACTTGAGCTCTCTTACTGAATGGGAACAGCAACATAGCAGACACATCAATCAATCTCCCAGTGCTTTCTGTGCGATTGAAATGGCTATTCTTGATGCTCTTGGGAAGCAAAATCGAGATTCGATAGAGACACTCTTAGGAATAGACTCTTGCGACGATCCTGTTGTGTACACGGCGGTCCTAGGAGATAGTCCTTATTGGACGTATCGAACCTTAGCCAATGCCTATGTCTCAAGAAACTTTTCAGATTTCAAAGTCAAACTTTCTGGAAATCTTCGCAAAGACTCCAAGAAACTGAAGTTCTTTGAAAAGCAAGCTGACCCAAGTTATCGTGTGAGGCTAGATGCAAACAACCTCTGGCACAGTGCTGAGGAATCTGTTCGCTACTTGCAGCAACTACCTCAAGTATTTTGGGCGATTGAAGAACCCGTTAAAGCTCGAAATTTTCAAGCCCTCAGAGAAGTGACTCAAAAACTGAGGGTGAAAGTAATCCTTGATGAAAGTTGTACTAGTCTGGAAGATTTGGACGATCTAGAGGGCGACTCTTGGGTATGCAATCTTCGAATATCTAAATTAGGTGGGTTGCTTCGTTCTATTAAGCTGGCTGATGTGGCGATGAGTAAGGGTATGGGGGTGTCCGTAGGTGCACACGTTGGTGAAACTAGTCTTTTGACACGAGCCTCAATAGTTCTGATACACCATCTCAACAACAAGCAGCTCGCTACCGAGGGAGCATTTGGTACCAAGTTACTGAAGCGGGATTTGACCACTAAATCTCTCGAATTTGATGAAGACGCTCAGTTAAAACTAGCTACCTGCAATGTGCTCTCTGAGCCGGGGCTCGGTCTTCAAGTTGACGATATTGTGTTGAAAGAGGTTGACCATCATCCATCAAATGAACCATCAGATCAAAAGATCTGAGTTTCGGTTAGTCGTTGAGTCTTTCTTTGAGATAGTGTCCGGTATAGGATTGCTTGGTCGCTGCTACTTGTTCGGGAGTTCCAGAAGCGATCACTTCTCCACCTCCGCGCCCTCCTTCGGGTCCGAGGTCAATGACATAATCTGCAGTTTTGATCACATCTAGGTGATGCTCAATGACCAGTACGGTATTTCCAGAGGACACTAACCGATTTAAACACTCAAGCAGTTTCGATATATCTGCCATATGCAACCCAGTAGTAGGTTCGTCAAGGATGTAGAGGGTGTGGCCACGTCGTTGCATTTTCGATAACTCGCCCGCAAGCTTGATCCGTTGAGCCTCACCACCAGACAGAGTGGTTGCTGATTGACCCAGCGTTAGGTAACCCAGTCCAAGTTCGTGGAGTACTTTGATCCGTCGACATAGGTTTGCTTCTCGTTCAAAAAAGGTAACCGCATCTTCAATAGACAGGCCCAAGACATCAGCAATGGTCTTGTTTCGATAGGTAATTTCCAATGTTTGGGAATTGAATCGTTGTCCCTTACAAGTCCCACAAACCACTTCGACATCGGGCATGAAATACAACTTTGTTGCGATGGTGCCTTCCCCTTGACACTCTTCACACCTTCCTCCTTTGACATTGAAGCTAAAACGACCTGGCTTGTATCCTCTTTCGATAGATTCAGGTGCTTTGGAAAATAGCGTTCGGATTTGGTCATACATGCCTACGTACGTAGCGGGGTTGGAACGGCTGTTACGACCTATCGGAGTTTGGTCTATGTTGATCACCTTGGTGATGTATTCAACACCTTCGATGTCTCGATGTGCACCAGATAGAGTTCGTGTATCGACGAGTCGTTTCCAAAGTTCTTGGTACAAAATTCCGTTGAGTAGTGTCGATTTACCCGATCCCGATGCTCCTGTGATACAAACCAATAACCCCAGTGGTATTTCAACGTCAATGTTCTTGAGGTTGTTTTCCGATGCTCCACGAATCACCAACGATTTACCGGTCGTGCCTCGACGATTCTTCGGGATCGGAATGGATTGTTTACCTGACAAGTACTGTCCGGTCAGTGATTTTTTGGATTTGTACGCATCTTCCAAACAACCGTTGATCACTATTTCACCGCCGTGTATTCCCGGTCCGGGACCCAGTTCAACAATGTGATCTGCAGCACGAATGGTCTCTTCGTCGTGTTCGACTACGATGACTGAGTTGCCTAGATTTCTCAGTGCTCGAAGAGTCTCGATCATTTTGTCGTTGTCTCGTGGGTGTAACCCGATAGAAGGTTCATCCAGAACATACAACATCCCCATCAATCCAGAACCAATTTGAGTGGACAGTCGAATTCGTTGAGCTTCACCACCCGAAAGGGTTCCCGAATTGCGATTCAGGTTTAGGTAATCAAGTCCAATACCAAGTAATAGATCGACTCGTTTTCGGATTTCTTCGAGTATTTGGCGGCCAGCTTCGGCGTGTTTTCCCTCCGGAGCAACCCTTTGTAGAAACGGATACAGCTCATCGAAATTTAATTGCCCCAAATCAAATATTGAAAAATTGTTGACTTTGAATAACAGACGTGTATGTCGTAGACGCGCTCCCTCGCAATCAGCACACTGGTGTTCAACCATAACACGGTCTAGAAATGCTTCCATTCCTGAATTTGGGACATCTTGTTGCCGATACCACCGATAGTGAGATTCAATTTGTCCGGCAACACCTCTATAGTTGGAACCCCAACGGAGCCAGCGCTCCTTTGGATCTTTGGCATCGGGTGGAATCTGTAGTTTCACGGGTACACCATGAGTACCGTACATGATCAACTGCTGATGTTGTTCACTCAGATCTTGCCACGGAGTGTCTAACGAGAATCCGTACTGTTGCGAAAGCGAATACATGACATAACCAGCGTGCTGTTCAACTTTGTAAGTGAAAGCCTCTCGCATGAAACACCCTTCACGAATGCTTTTGTCTGGATGCGTTACTAATAATTCGGGATGGGTTTGTTTGTCTCGACCGGTTCCTCCACAAGTTCGACACGCACTCTCAGGATCGTTGAACATGAAGAAATCAGGTACGATGTCACCATAAACTAGGTTGTGGGTGGAACTACCAAATTCCTTTTTGAATCGGGATGTTGAACTCTTGTTTTCAGACTTAATTATCACAGCAGACATCAAAGAGTCACCAACGCGCAAGCAATGGTCTATGGCAGCTTTGAGTTGTTTGTCCATCCCAGGAGCCATGGTCAATTTGTCTACCACAGCCATCATCTTGGCATTCTGTGGTATCGTCTCTGGTAATTCATCGCTTAAATCGATTCGGTCGTTGTTGATGAGCACAGAACGACAACCTAGTTTTCGTACTTCGGTGAACAGAACTTTCAATTCTTCTCCGTAAATTGGGAAGATGGGAGCTAACAGTTCAAACTCTGTTCCATTTGGATGTGAAGTTAGCGACTCCAAAATCATCGAACCTGTTTTGATGGGGACGGATTCTCCCGTATACGGGCAGTGTGCGTCTGCGATGGTGGAAAACAGAAGATTGAGGTAACTCGAAATATCTGTCAATGTTCCTACCGTTGACCGAGGGTTGCGTGCAATGGTTTTCTGTTCAATGGATACGACAGGTGATAACCCGTAGACAAAGTCCACATCAGGTTTCTCGACTTGCGCTATGAAACGTTTAGCGTAGGATGAAAGCGATTCCATGTAACGACGCTGACCTTCGGCATAGATGGTGTCGAATGCAAGTGAGGACTTGCCTGAACCGGACAGCCCGGTGACAACCACTAGACGGTCTCTGGGAATCTCAACGGTAACGTTTTTAAGGTTGTGTACACGTGCTCCTTGAACCAATATGGTTTTTCGGTGCTCCGTGGTTGGGTTAGCTACAGAACTTGCGGACAAGGTAATTTTGGTCAGGGTTACTGGTTGAAGAAAAATGCGAGTTCTTCAACTTGAACGAGACTAGCAGCCGTTAGTTTGGAGAGAACTGAAGCCTTTTCGATGCGACCAATATCTGCAAGCCATTCGCACGCGATAGCGATACCACGAACTCCATAATTTCGTTCAAAATAATGTTCTATTTCGGTCACTGAACGAGGTTCACCTCCCGCTGCTCGGAGATAATCAAACACCAGAGGGAATAACTCATCCACGTGCATCACTAAATAGTTGTCTATAGTTTCAAGCGCAATCCCAAGTTGTTTTCGGGAGACCTTACCCTCAAGCAAATCCGTGTAGATGGGTCGGAAGGTCTTAGGATTGCTCTGGGTGGCTCGAATTAAAGACTCACGATCAACGAGTTGTCCATTAAGACTCATTTCGAGATCAGCCATAGATGAAGCAGCATCCAGCACCCACTTTGCGGTATAGCAGTCATCATCTTTGGTCTCAAACCATTTTTGTGTTTTGTAGTAGGAACACAATGTGAACTGAGCCGCTTGCATCACTTGGATGGCGAGATCGTGAGCTCCGAGTGTCTTATTCTGTTCAAACGCAGTTTCGAGTGAGGAATCTTTGCTGAACAACACCCGACCTCGAGCAAGATAGGAATGCTCAAACGAGTTTTTCACAGCTGAATCGAGAATTTGCTTAAAGTTCGACCGGGGTTGAATTTCAGCGTGAATGTTGACATCGTCGGCAACGAGTGCAAAGCTATGGGGTTTAATCTTGCGGTCGTCGGTACAGACTAGTACCAGATCGATATCGGATTTGTCCCAAACAATGTCATAAGCAAGGCTACCACAGAGAATAGCTGCAAGAATTTGCTTGTCTTGTTTGATATCCTCAACCACCAAGTCAAGTGCTCGTAGGTATCTTTCTTTTGAGGTTTGCAGCCTGGAGTTAGGGAGCATGATATTGCTTCAATTTCACCATTTTTCAACCTAGTGTGGGGACAGCTCTGTTGAAGGTGAAAATTCTAAAAGATAATCTCAAGATCCTTGAGTTTACTGGGTTATTGTGGCTCAATTTCTAATAATGGTTTGTAAGAATTTGTACCCATTTGAAGGCTGAATGGTAAAATAACCGTTTATTTGAACTGTACAGGATGTTATAGCGAACCACAACTGAAGAAGTGAACGGATTCACTAGTCATTTGACTCACAGTTACTGTCGAAACCCGCTCTTTATCTATCTGGGTGATTCGTTTATCTATCAGGGTGATTTGTAATGAGACTACAAACAAAACAAACAATTGCATGGCTATTAGCATGGATTTTGTTTGCCATTCCCATGGCCTTGTCCGCTCAAGAAGAGGAAGCTGATGAAACCAGCGTAGCTGAAGAAGAAATTGAGAACATCATTGTTGTTGGTACTCGGAATGCTGCTCCTCGTACCACTGAAGACTCTACGGCACCAGTTGATTTCATATCAGCAACAGATCTAAGTGCAATAGGGAACACAGCAGATATCACGGATTCACTTCGGTCGACAGTACCGTACTTCAACGCATCTATGGCATCTGGTGATGGTGATACCTTCGTGCGCTCAACCTCAATTCGAGGATTAGCACCGGATCAGCACTTAGTGATGATCAATGGAAAGCGTCGTCATCGTGCTGCATTGATTGCTGAGTTTGTACCTGCAGCAGGTAAAGGAGCACACGGACCGAATATTGGCATGATTCCATCCATCGCAATAAAGAATGTGCAGATCTTGCGCGATGGTGCTTCAGCCCAGTATGGGGGTGATGCAATCTCAGGAGTCATGAACTTCCAAATGAAGGACGCAAGTAATGGAGGTGTCATCCGAACTCAAGTAGGTTCATTCTATGATGGAGAATTAACCTACAAGATTGATGGTAACGTCGGATTGCAAATGGGCTACGATGGTTTCTTCACCCTAAGCTTTGAGAAAAACTACAACGAAGCTCATTCCCGCGGTCACCAAAGACCCGGTGCGCTAGCGTTAATCGAAGCAGGAGTGGAAGGTGTAGGACAAGATTCACCTTTTGGTGACTTACTCGTCCAAACTTGGGGTCGTCCTCGTCACGAAGGACTACTATTCTTCGTCAATGCTGGTTATCAGTTATCCAATACCAGTGAGTTCTACATGCACGGAAACTATGCTGATACCCATGGTCGGTATCGATTCTTTTACAGAGGTCCCACTCACCCAACACTCAGAGCTTTGGCTGCGTTAGATCCTCCTTTCACCGGTCTACCTCAAGGATTTACTCCGTACTTTGACGGTGTTCAGGATGATTTTTCTCTCTATCTTGGATGGAGAGGCTTTTGGAATAATGGCTATTCGTTCGACTACAGCATTGGGATGGGAAGCAACGTGATAGACTTTACTCTCTACAACACCATCAACCAATCCCTGGGTTTGAATTCTGAAGGTCAACCCCTACAGAGGGACTTTGATGTTGGAGATCTAGAACAGAATGAATTAACCTTTAATGCTGATTTCGCAAAGCAAATGACTGAAACTCAACACCTTGCTATGGGACTTGAGTGGAGAGTTGAAGAGTTTATCATTAAGCCAGGTGAACCTGTGTCTTATGAAGGAGCAGGTTCAAGTGGATTCAGGGGACTCGAGCCTCGCAACGCGGGTAGTTTTGATCGTCAGAGTTATGCGGCGTACGCAGAATGGGAATACGACATAGGCAGGATGTTGAGCCAAATGGCTGCACGCTTTGAGTCTTTTACCGACTTCGGTGAAACCTTGAACGGTAAAGTAGCTCTCAGATATCGATTCGATGATCGCATCACCACCCGGATGTCGGTTTCAACCGGTTTTCATGCACCGACACCGGGGCAAATCAACATTCAGAAGGTCACTACTACATTTGATACCAATGTAGGAGGTCAAGTAGAACAAGGACTCGTGGCTTCTAACTCACCGTTAGCACGGTTTGCGGGAGGTAAAGAACTTCAAGAAGAAACCTCAATCAACTACAGCCTCGGTGCCGTTGTCAAATTAGACGAGGTGTTTGATGAGTCTCAAATGACCTTTGACATCTACCAAATTGACATCAATGATCGAATCTACAAGACTCAAACTTTACCGTCGGTTAACCCAAATACCAACATTGGTACGAATATTTCCTTCTATACCAACGCACTAGACATCCAGTCTCGTGGGTTTGATATAGTCTACGAAGTTCCCTTCGTTTTTGCGAATATCCCTAGTATTATCAGTGTGGCTATCAATCGCAACATTGTCGAAGTTCAAAGCCAAAGTTTGGTTAATGGAGTCACTCCGGTTCCCGAAGCAGATGTTGAAGATATAGAAAACAGTTATCCCAAACTGAAATTGATCATGACATCGAACACCACGATTTCAGATAACTGGGACCTCATGATACGGTGCAACTATTACGGTAAGCACTACGACGAACGAGGGCGTATCGGAGGAACCCCACCAACAAAAGAACTAGGGGCGACCTACTATTTCGACATCGAATCTCGTTACCAACCCAATCCATCCATCAAGATTACAGCTGGGGTATTGAATGTGTTTGACACCTACGTCGACGAGATTAAAGCACCCTATGCGAATCGTCAAAATGTAGGTTTACCTTATCCTCGTCGAACTGCAGCAAACTTCGAAGGGGGTTCGTTCTATGCCAGGGTAGAGTATTCCTGGTAGGACAGAAATGACAAGCAAATTAGGAGTGTCAATCGACTGGCAGTGCTAGTTGCCTTAAGAAGACAAATTACGGTTGGCAGAATCATCACCTTCGCCGCGACGTATTTCCTTTCACGGAAGCAATCCCTAGGCTACGGTAAGCTTCCAAATTCGCTGATAGACTATGCCTGAATATGTTCAAATTTCTGAAAGAGGCATTTACCGAGCCTACGGCATTTTCCTCTTTAATTCCGGTCACAGTTTCATTCGACGATTAAGAAAGTACTACCAGCCCATAGCACACGGTACTCAAGCTTGGCGTGCGAGTTTCGTGCTCATGGACTACCTGGAACACCACCCACCGAAGTTTCGTTCGTCGTTACTGGATGTTGGATGCGGATGGTCTCCCGCAGGTGTGTACTCAGCTGTGCGACGAAAAACTAAGGTAGTTGGAGTAGACTCGGACGACAACGTTTTCCCTTACATGCACATGCTTGCTTCACTGAATAACGTGAACATTGAAGCAAACAAATCCAAGATGGAACGTCTCACGACTAAGATGCTATCTGAATTTGATCTGGTGATGGGTTCAGACATCTGCTATTGGGACGAACACGTTAAGACAATATTCAATTTGATCAAACGGTCGATGAACGCTGGAGTGAAACGATTTATTATCGTTGATCCGGGTCGATCAACGTTTTATGAACTGGTTGATATGTGTGAGAAATTGACTTCAAAATTTGACGTACAGTTCAAACGCTGGTATGCAGTAGAGCCGACTCGAACAACCGCGGACGTATTGGAGATCAAAGCTAAGCCGAGTTAGTTCCCAATAGAGACAAAGTTAGCCTTCTCCCATTGAGAGCACTGAGTGTGCGTTTATTCGACTGGTTATGCCTATGTCCAAAGCACACACGGTGGGTGCAAAGGGGGATTCTCTCCGGTCGCCATTACCCACGGCACTGAGCCTACATGCCCGGTGCTGAATGAGTTGCAGTTCTCAAACTCTACTGGTTGTAGGTATGGACAGGCATACGATGACGCATGTGACAAGCAGCCTTACCTCATAGTTCACATAGAGTCACACGAGAGGAGTGTAGATGAGCTCAGTCGACCAATTCAGCCTAGCTATGACCCAATTTTCGCTATGAGCTAGCAGTCTATATTCGAACGCACTTACATGCGTTTATTCGACGATAAACTCCTTCAACTGTTCTGATAACGATGCGCAAGCGTGTGCTTGAGTTCGTGCAACGAACGGTAGTGGGACAATGAGTGCGGGTACAAAACTTGTTCCTCTCGATTCTGCACTGAGCTTACCTACGGAAATAGTACGATCAATATCCCAGATTTCTGCTTCGTAATTTGAACCAGACTGCCACGACAAAAATCCAAAACAAGCGGGAATCCCTCCAGTTGCAACCGCACACTGAACCGTTCCTGATTGGCCTGTACGTTCCGTGGTGCCGTCAATCCAAACGATGTACCTCACAGAAGTAGCTTTTAGCGCTTCAAAAATCCTTTCATTCGAGTACAGGATATCAAGGTCTACGACATCAGCAGGAGCAGTTCGTGGTTCAAACCAAGGAAAAAGTCTATCTACAAATTCATCGTCAGAGATTACCCTGAGTCCGTCTAGACCTCCAGAAGTCCGTTCGGACAAGCATTGAATAAAAGATTTCTCTGTTTCTCCACTAATCTTGTCTCGGCGCAAGATTGCGATCACTTCGTCGTTTTCCAGACCGGTACTCATTTCGCGAATTTGTTGCTGGGTTGTGGATACACAACCTGGCATGGAAAGAACCCCGAGCACCAAGATTCCCAATCCCAGGCATAGTCGGGTCAGTGTTTTTGTTGAGGTTCTTATGTCGAGTTGTTTGCTATCCATGTTCTAATCACTTGTGGTATTTTTCGTGGTTGAGTGAAGTCCAACACCATCACCGTTGCTGCATCTCGCAACGCAGATTCAGAAGCATCCGTTAACGCTAAGTTTGCACGTTCCATGGGGTTGGGGTAATCTCGTTTATTTGACTTTCCGTACGCTGCAAAATTCCATTTGTGTAGTGCTGAACCAGTAGAGTCAAGTAACTCAATCGAGTATCGGATCCAAACTTCGTAGAAATCTCCTCGAGTTTGGTGAGGGATGGTAATTTGAACGTCAGCGATAGAGGGCACCAAAACACCTGCTACTTCTTCCGGGATTGTATCCAATGACTCGACTTCAATTAAGTCTTCGAACAGTCCACTATAGACTTGAAATAGGACGTGACGCTGATTCTGACCAATTTCAATGACGAATTTTCCGTGTGATCCAATTCTCTCGTCATAGACATAGTCGGTAAGCTCTGATGGAAAATTTATCCCGACCGTCATGGGATAGGGATCAACCAAAGGTGGGGGTATCCTCACACTAGTCGTCACATTTGCCCCGCGGGCACAGCCAAGCAGAATGACTAGACTGACTCCCAAGACTATGACGTTGCGTATGTGAACCCGAACTGTTTCTGAATGTTTCATGTTATAGGTTCTATTATGCTTAATGGGTTACCGCACATAAGGTAATGCGACAAAAGTGCCATTGTTGCGCACGGTCAGTTCCCGCATCAAATTGGAAAATCGAAACACACTCCAAGTTGGGGTTCCAGCTGTGTAGTAGACGGGGAACCCCACCGCGTGTATTCGAACACGACGATTTCCCTCATCGTCTGCAATATTGACCCGGTCGATTCTGTCCACGACTTCTTCGACGGAAGAGTCAGGTTGGAAGTCATCTCCAAAGACATAAATACCAATGCCTTCGCCATTCGGAGTTTTGTCGTAATAGGTAGAAATGGCTTCTTCAATCCCTTCAACGGGGCTTGAATTTGAAGAGACATTCCAATTCGTTAATCGAGTAACAATACGGTTACGGTTATTCGGCGTATCCGGAAGCCATGTTCCTCGAGTCGATGGTTGCATGTGTCTACCATTGTCGTTCATCACCTGTATCCCTTTGACCACGGGATAGACATTTAACACCTCAGTGAATTTTTGTTGAACAAAGCCCCAAATCGTTTTCATACTTCCTGAGGTATCGATCACGAAAATGATGTACTCGCTATCAACGGGGATTCCACCAATCGTATTGTCTTGACGAACGTAATTGGTTCCGAGCAAACTGATCATATCATCGCTCAGTTTTTGCTGTGCTCTAGCGACATCTTCAATTTCGAGCCGTTGTTTCTCGGTGATCTGGATTGCAGCCTCATATCGACTGGTCAGTTCAATCAATTCTTCTTGAAGTTTAGCCAATTCCTCAATTTGTAATGCCAAATCTTTTTCGGACTCAATTTCAGTACGTTGTAGTTCGTCAATGATGCCTAGGATTTCTTTAATGGCTTCTTGTGTTTGTAGAACTTGTGCAATCTGGTCTTCCACTGGGGTATCGAGGACCTCAGGGGGATCGACTTTGGTAATCATCAAGAGCAAAATGATGGCTCCAAACCCGCAACAGATCACATCAAGAAATGCGAGGCTTAGCTCAGCTCCTTCGCGTTTCTTTTTCATGGCCAGTCTTTAGATGGGGCTAAGTACGTACCCCCCGTGACGTGAGATAAGTACCAATACCATCCAGAAGCTAAGTGATCTCCTTCTAGTGGGAACAAAACGACATTCACGGTGATGCCGGCAGGGAGAGTTCGAACTGCACTGAGGAATAGTCTTTCTCGTTCCCTTCCTGTGATCGTAGTTCTTCGCCGGTTGCGGTTATCCTTTGTGGGTAGGCCATCCGTGATAAGGTGTATGTTGTCTGGCAAGGGATCCATGTCGGATACGGTTTCAAACAGCTGTACTAGATTGGTTCCTTTCTTGGGTGCAGTTTCACGCAAGGATGCTATAGCATCAGATATAGCCTGGCCGTCGGTAGCAATGTGCCAATCTCCATCACCGACGACAAATTCGGAATCTTCGTTGTATAACACGATTTGAAAGTGGCTCGTCAATGGAATGTTCGCCGTGAGCCATTCGACTGTGTCCACGGCACGTACCCATTTCGGCGCACTCAACTGTTTTTCTAGAGACATATTGCGACGACGAATGATGTTGACAATCGACTGTTCCAACATACTTGAGGAAGCATCTAGAGCGATCAGGATGTAATTACCGCCCATGAACAGACCGGTAAGGTATTGCCTGTCTCCGTCACCGGTGATATCTAAGGTAGCAGCACCTGCATTGGCATCAGCGCGAGCCTGTAGATTCTTCAGTTCTTCCTGTTTTTCTTCGAGTTCGCGAAGAAGTTGCTCCAAAGTTTTGCTTTGATCCAGAGAGACTCGCTCTATTTCCTCTACCTCTTCGAGCCTCTCTTTAATTTCCTTTTCTATTTGCTCTATTTCTTTTTTGGTGTCAGCGATCTTGATCGTCAATATATCGATAATTTCTTGAAGTCTTGTACGGTCAATTTCCCCTTGTTCCAACTGCCAGTCTAGTAGTCGAACCTCACTCATATCAGGGAGGGGAATGTCTTCAGTAGAGTCAACGATGGAGTGATTGATGATCAAGAACAGCATGACGACCGCACCAAAGCCACCGGCCATCACGTCTAGGAACGAGAGTGTAAAGATGTTGAGGCTACGTCTCTTGGCTCGGGCCATCTTTCTGTACTACGATGAACTCAAACTGACGGTCCCCAGCAAGCACGGTATCTCCACACTGAACCGGGGTTTCTGCGGACAAAGAACGACCGTTGAGTGATACAGATTCCGCACGAGTTGGAACCATTGAAATACCTTTTTGATGGGTTTTCAGCGAAAACAAAGGTTTCGAGTTCCCCTCTTTTCCGTGGATGTTCATGCCGTTGTTGATGGGATATGCAGTCGACTCACAGAGTATGTGTGTAGTCAGAGCACTAGTGGGTTGGACAACAGAAGTCTGGACAGGTTCTAAAGATAGATCTGCTCTATCCAGGGTCGTGTAAAAAACTCGTTGGTCAGACTCGGGAAGTTCACCCAATGGTCTCAACGAAGCCATCAATTGAGCCGTGTTGGAGTTTTCAACTGTGTACCCCTGCGTGGCGATAGTCGACCCTAATCCAGGTAGGTTCTCTGCTTGTTCACCCAATACGACAGATTCATCCTCAGTGAAATAGGGCAAAGTGGACCGATAGCGTTCTTGAGCTGCTTCCACTAAGTCACTCTTTGATACCTCAGCCGTTCGAGTATTGCCTCTAAACTCTACCGTGATGGTTTGATCATCCGCTTGGGAGTTCACGAAATCCAAAATTTGACTGTAGATCTGTTGTTCACTGTCAGCGAACTTTCTGGGATCAAATCGAGAGGCTTCTAAGAACATGGACGAAAGCAACCTAATCCAAGTGTTCATCAGAGGTATCAGTCCCAATTGGGGATTAACCGAGACGCGAGTCCGAGTAGCCTTTTGGTTTATATCAACGTGATTGATGACGGTTCGTTGCAGTCCAAAGTGTACAACGGCAACTTTTCCTGATGCGCTAGCAGAGCTACCGACGGCTGCTCCGTAATCTACGAAGTCTGCGACATTGATCCCCGCTCGGAGTGCAATCCCGTAGAGTAGTCCAATCTGTGCTTCCGACCAATCACCAGGGACTACCAACCAAACACGATCGGTATCCCGAAGAGAGGCTTGATTTTTGATTGTGAGCAGTTGTTGATAGACCAAATCTGCGTGAGTGGATACAGCATATCCCTTGGGTTCGACCGGACTTTGGTCCATCGATAGCCAATAACGTGAATGGAATCGAGCAGGATACAACTTAGCGACATCAAGTGCTTCAGCACCAAATGTCAGATTGTTGTCTTCTGCCCATGCAACGCCTGGTTGCTGGTACCGGGTTACACCGTTCTCACTCAGTCGAATGGAGATATCGCTTAGTTCAAGTACCCACACGTTAGCGTACCTGCAGATGTCTGAGTAGGTTTTCATCGCACCATTGTTCGGTTGCGATTACCATTTCTTCTTGATAGCGTTGTAATTGGTGTACGAAGAACATGATCACGAGACTGATCACCAAGGCCACAAAAGTCGAGTTAAATGCGGTTCCCAGACTTGCAGTTACTCCCGCAATATCTCCTTGCATCGCTGCGTGTGCTAGTGTGAGTGCGCCACTAATCCCGCGAACAGTTCCGATAAATCCAATGGAGGGGATAGCCCAAGAAATGTAGCGTATCAGTGCTAATTCACTATCTAGTCGATCGGCTTCTCCTTCACAAACGTGGCGAATGGAATCGGAAGCACTTTGGACTGTTTGGGTGGATTCAAACCGTTGTAATGAAGTCACAATTGCACGGGGCAATAGTTGTTGTTGAACGTCGGCAGGTAGCGACTGGATTGCACGGGTTTGTTCTCGAGCGTCTTCGGGTAGGACACTGACCCCGTCAGCAATCTTGATCAGATCTTTTTCTAGTAAGCTATGCTGAGTTCGAGCGCTCAGGGCCTTTAAGATCATGATCGCAATGGCCCAAAAGAATAAGGTGAAACACGCTTGTTGTTCGTAATCCCGCAAGATGATCCAAATGGATGGTTGAGGTTGAAAAGTTGGGTCTACTGCCAGTTGTTGTTCGGTTTCCACTCTTACGACCTCTGCGTTGGGTCGTATGACAGTCTCGTAAACAAGGTGAACTACCAGTCCCGATACGAATAGGGCAATAATCAGGATGAGAAAGTTGGAGGTAAAACGTTTGCTCAATTCGGCTCCCTAGGGTCAAATATCGGTGGGAAAAGGCACTGAGTAGTCTTCTGAAATCTCTTCAGTTGGCTGAAACACTTCAACCGTGTCTTCTCCACTAGTCTCTTCTACTTCTGTGGAATCGTCTTCTGAGGTTGATTCGTCGGGTACAGTGTCGGAGTCTTCATCTGTCGATTCTTCCGAGTCGGAATCTTCCGATTCTGGCTCTTCGGTGATGACATCGCTTTCGTCTTCTTCGCTCGTTTGTTCTTCTTGTTGTCCTGAGGTACTAGCTGTCAGAGATAACGCAAACAGGCATAAGATGACCCAAATGAACACGTTCTGTGAGCGTGTGCTGGAGTTGAGTTTATTCGGCAAAGCGTGCGATCCTAAATCCAATATCTGATCGACCGTCTATTCCGTAATCTCGAAACGAAAGTCTCAAATCAACGATGGTACCGTGCAGGTAGCTTGAACCTCTGATGAGGTGATACTCACCTTGAGAAGGTCCTAGTATGGGAACGATACTTTCAGGTTGCGGAATCGAGTAGTAGTCATGAATCCACTCCGCGACATTACCACCTAGGTCATAAATCCCTTTGCTGTTGGGTTCAAAGGTACCCACGGGACTGGAAACAGTGTGATTATCGTTGTATTCATGAATGATTCGACCGACGACATGCTGGGCTGCACGGTCCGCATAGTTGCCGTGTCGGTCGGGAGGAGGGAGGTCGTCTCCCCAAGGGAAGTGCAGTAGTTCACTTTTTCCCTCAACATTGCGTGCTACCCAAGCCCATTCTGCCTCAGTAGGCATTCTATATCCCAGAGAGTTTGGGTTGAAGCCAGTAACTTTCAAACCCCGTACCGTGTAAAAAGGCCTAAGATCGTCCTTTTCTGATAGGTAATTGCAATACAGTGCGGCTTCGTTCCAGGGGATATTCACCACCGGTTGATTGTCTTTGTTGAGATCAAATCCTTGGTACTTTCCGGAGTCGTGCCCTTGAGCGAATTTGCGAAATTCTGCGTTCGTGATTTCACGCGCGCTCATGTAAAACAGTCGTTCCAGCTTGGTTGTCCTAAACGTCTCGTTCGCCCTACGTCCCGGTTGTCGTCGAGATGCTCCCATACGAATACTGGTGGGGTTCAAGAGTACCAACTGCTGGCCGTCAGCGGTAGTACTGTTCTCACGAAGGTATTCAATTCGAGCTTCCTCCATGGTGAGTAACCGGACTCTCAGCTCTTGGGATAGTCCGGGTTGGATCTGAATAGTGTTGTTGTAACCCGCATAGCCTTCTTTGCGAAGTTCCAGCTTTTGATTCACTGCATGTAGGGTCAACACAGCGTTGGTTAGCCCCACTTTTTCGTCATTGATCCAAATTTCCGCATCTTCGGGATCGGTTTTTATCACCAACTCACCGGTGACTTGTTCCAAACTGAACGTTTTACGTAGTGGTAGTTCAGCAGTGACGGAAATTTCTTCACGAATGGGGTGATAACCGGTTAGCAGGATCTCAAGTTGATGAGTTTTGTTGGCTTCAAGCGGAATCTCAAGAGGTGTTGTTCCTTGAAATTGACCGTCAATGGTTAAGCTAGCTGACGAGGGTTCTGTTTCGACTGCTAGGACCCCTCCCTGTGGTTCGAGAGTTGCGACCTCAAGAGTTTGCGGAACACCTGCTTCAACAAATACGATGTCTCTCCACGTCTTATAGCCAGACAGTTCCAACCTAATGCTGTGCTCACCTTTCATAATCTCGACAGGTCCCGGGGTGATAGCACCTGAATTGACATCATCGACATAGATAGTTGCACCCACTGGTTGGGAAGGAAGGGTGATATCGCTCCATTCTGGAGCAAGTTCAACAAAGACATCTTGCTCCTGTTCGCGACCGAATACTTCCAGCGTAAACGAAGAGGATTGATAACGATCTTCACCAAAGTCGAAGGTGACTGTCCCCGCTGGAATCTCCGCTGCCAACGGAGTACGACCGATTCTTTCCCCTTGAACTGAAACATCCACACTTTCAGGAGTGGAGCTGAGGTTGATGATTCCTGGTAGAGGGTCGAACGGTATTGATATCTCTTGGTTTCGTTTGTTGGTGATTTCGATGATAGTATCTAAGTCGTAGTATCCGGGTGCTGATCCAGTTAAGTTGTAGGTTCCAGGCTGCATCATGTAGCGTTCGCCCAGATAGAGCGCTAGACCCCCGCTCACTTGTACCGTTGCTTCAGCAATATCGGTTTCGATCTTTACCGACTTAGCGGTCGCAACAAACCAAACACAAAACACTATGGCGATGGATACCACGATCGAAAGGACTTGAAACCAAGAAATCCATTGTCTTCGCTCCGGTGGTCGCTCTGGCGTTGGTTCAAATGACTCAGCGACGAGACCCTGGGGATTCGGGACTTGATCTACCATTCGATGCTGCTAATCAGATCTGTTGTTCGCACGATATATGGATGGGGTTCATATTGGGTTCGACGGTGATGCTCTTGCGAACATCGACCCAACCATCGCGGCTGCCTACTAATTCGTATCGTCCTGGTCTCAGTGCGACTTCATGACGCTCGAACGCACCCAGTCTGCCTGTTTTGATTAAAGTGATTTCGGTGGCGTTGTCCGATAATATGACTACCGTGAGAGGTGCTGAAGCAAAATTCACTGTTTTTGTGTACTCTTCAAGTAATTTGTCGAAGCTATCACTATGCCCTCGGTGACGTTCTGCGACGGCTAATACTGCTTTTGCATCGTTCCAAGCATCGTTATCTGAAAGGGCTGCAGGATCTCTTTGAACCTCCTTCATCGCTTGTGTTGAGGTAACTATTTCCACCACCCGATCTCGACCTTCTATAGCAAGCTGTACTGAGGAATTGATTTCCAGAACGGCGTTGTAGGTGGTCAGTGCGGTCGCGAGGTCTAGAGAGGCCTCTTCGAGTTCAGCTCGACTGAGTAAGGATTCAATCTTGGCGACAGTTCTGGAACGTGAAGTTTCTTCCAAACCTGATAGAGCAGCACTATTATCGGGATAGTTTGCTAACACACTTTTGAATAGGGATTCAGCATGGTCGTAGTCTTCGTCCGACAGGGCGCGGTAGGCGCGGGTAAGTTCATCCTGCAAGGCTTGGGTAATTTGGGCTGCAGTGATAGTCGCTTGGCGTTCGGCTATACCCGATGTTTGTGGATCTAATGCAAGAACTTCAACGAGTAGTTTTGCTGCATTGTCCCACTCTTCTCGTAAGACCGCTCGATCACTTTCTCTTATCAATAAATTGATTTCTGGGAGGAGTAGGGCACGCTCTAGACTAATTTGGAACTCATGGTTTTGTGGTTTTACTTCACCCGCTTGCTCGAAAAACGCGATTGCTTCATCTGCCTTTCGTTCAAGGATAGCATGAGCCCCGAGTGACATGAACTCATCAAACGTGCTGTGAACATCAGCTAATAGCTGTTTGACATCTGCAAGAGCAGTTTGGTAGGTAACGAGTGCCTCGTCAAATTTACGTTCCCCAAACAAGGTATCGCCAGAGTTTGCGTTCTCCAAGATTCCTTGATAGCGTTCCTGATGGGCATCCGTACCGTATTCGTTGGTTTCAAACTCGTTCTGTAGTTCTGTGAAGTCTTTGATCACAGCCCTTGCTTTTTCCGCCGCTCGTTCTAGCTGTGAATCGTTGAATGGAGTGCCTGCTTCTGTGGTCTCAGCAATACCGCGCCCAGGGGTCGAGCTGGTATCAATACCAGGCACCCCGACGTTTTGCGACACTCCAGTATTGTCCACCAGGAAGAACACAGCGAGTGTCCCACCGATGAACACCAGTACGGCAAGCATGTGCAGTTGCGCTCGAGCAAACTTAAACGGTTTGCGCTCGGGGGGTGACGCTGCAGCGAGTGTTGGTTGTACCGGTTGTATGCCTACCGGCTGGCTACCTCTATTCTGATTCCTGGATGAATTCGTCAGAAGGCTTATCTCCAGGTGTGAATTCTTCGTCGGTTAGATTACTCAGATCGTCTAACTGGTAGTCAACGTCAAATCCGAGATCACGAAGGGTTTTGATGCGAAATAGCTTTCGTGCTTGTGCCCATTGTTCTTCATAAGTCCCTTGCAGCGTATAGATTGCGTTTTCCAATTCAATAGTGGTAGGACTAATTTCTCGAGCCGCAACCGCACCTAATTCTTCAAGTTTAGATTGGCTGAGAACCATATTGGCACGGTCTTGGACGGATCCTACCAGCTCACCGGCACCACCGATCACAGCTGCATAACCGCCGTATTCAAGGAATGTGTTGGAGCTTCTTTGACCTGCAGCACCAGAGAGTACTAACGCAGTACCCGTAATCATACGGGTGCGTGTACGTGAACGACTCTCTCGATATTCGATGGCAACGTCATAGGTTTCTTGTCGCCAGTCTTGATAAGGTCGGCGCATGTCTTCACCAAAACGATCAAAGTGCTCAGAGAGTGTGTCAATAAAGAAAAACTGACGTTCTCTAGCGTCTTGGAGAAGGAGTACATTGGGGTCATTTTCCGTGGGAAGACGATTTAAAGTGTAATTTTCCGAAGCAGACACAGTCACATAATCACCAAATTGCTCGGGCCAATTTTCAGCGGCAAATCGATAGAAAGAAATTTCTCTAATTTCTTTGATTTCTTCCTTCGGCAGCCCCAAATAGTAATCGAGCATCTTGTTGGCTAAATGGCGGTAAGTTTCCTGAAACGGATCAATGGTGTCTGGCACGGTATCTTCGTAAGCAAACTTACTTGCTAAGGTTTCAACTTGTTCTTCAAACCACAATTCACCACGAGCATCACGGACTTGGATCATGAGAATTAATCGTTCGCCATCGGAGTGCAGGATCTTTCCAGTGACATAAACTTCGACACCATAGCTTGCTTCGGGGATGACTCGGACTGCTCCCCAGTTGCCCGTAGACTGCAGGTAATTTTTGATGTAGGTGGCGACCCAGTTGGCTTCGGCCCTACGAATTTCTGGGGTGATGTTGTCTGCGATGGTATCATCGAACAGTTTGGTTATGTTGGCATCGAATACTACGATCCCTATATCAAGGAGTTCGTCCTCTGGGATCGGATTCGGTGCGACATTTGGGGGTTGTAAATCTACTGATCGAACCGTAACGGTACTGCATCCGATAAGAGTAAGGACAGCTACAGTGAGCAAACTGAATGACAGGAGTCTCAATTCTATAACCCCTCTCGGTATGTTTCGTACTCTTCCCACAACTTCTCTTTCAATTCCGGATCGGTTTCTGCTATTGCGGCTTCACGCATTTGGCGTGCTACTACATCATCGTCTTTAGCGTCTGGGTGATCGAGATCTTGGGTGTCCCTCGTAGGAGGTAAGTTGGGGGTAGACCCTACTACACCTGCTTCATCTTCTATATCTGATGATCCAACCCCTGGTTCGTCTTCAGGGGTGTCTCCTTCTCCTGGGTCAACCGTATCTATTTCGCCCATCCCGTCACCAGCTTGATCATTAGCACGAGAGATTCCTTCATTACGCTCATCTGCTATCGCACCATCCATCTCTTGGAGTACTTGCTGAATCACGCCGACTTCTTCGCCCGCACCACTAGCGCCCACATCGCTCTGGGCATCGACTTGACTTTGACCATCATCACGTTGATTCCCACCAGGTTTCGGCAACTGGTTGCTAACTACCCAGCCACCATTCATGTCAACTTCTTCTAGTCCAGGTATGATCCTATCACTAGGTTTCTGTCCTATCAGGCCGCCCTGTGTATCAGATGTACCGTCTTGATCTACGCCCTCTTTGGGGTCTCCCTTTTCAAGACCACCGGGTCCACCAGGCATATCCAGGATCTCACCTCCAGTCGTTTGTGGTCCCCCTGAAGAAGGTTCCGAACCCGGCATCTGTTCGCTGTCTGTGCCTTGATCGTCACTTGGGTCACCATCACTACCAGGCACCTGATTGGGCATAGGAGGAATGATTGAGTCATCCGGTTCAGTCCCGGTTCCGGGAGTGGTTTGTGGGTCTCCAGGTTGATTTTCGCTACCTTCTTCTCCGTTGGGATCACCTTCACTTCCGGGTGTAGGCGGAACAACTGGGGCATCGGATCCATCACCCGTTCCAGGAGTGGGTTGTGGGATTGAAGGTTGAGGTAAGGATGGCACACTCGGCGATCCACTGGGAGGTTGTGAGCCTGAAGGTTGAGGTAAGGAAGGTGCGCCTCCAGGACTTGAAGGTTGCGATCCCGAAGGTGAGGGAGTGCTTGGTGTGGATTGAGAGGGGGTAGGCAACTGGATCTCTGGGAACGTTGAAGGTGTGCTTGAGATACACCCCCAAAGCATCATCATCGCGAGTACAACCGCGGCAAGTTTGAGCAGCGTCAAAACCCCGTGACAGCTGGTCTTCCCTTCAAGAACATTGTTCTCGTTCGGGGGATAAATATGTTGACTATTTCTCATCTACTTCACCACTCTCTGTGAGATTGCGTAATAAGAGGTCTCTTTGTTCAGACAGACTCGCACTCGCTAGGTTCCCTTGGAAGCACACTGTGTATGGCTGAACTACTCAATCTATTGTAATTTATTGTTGAGTGCTATCTTTGTTATTCGCTCCTTGCCTTCTCAATGTAATACACATAGGAATGATCCACCTCAACTCCGGTACGAACCACAGCTTCGCCTTCGACAAACAAGGGTCTGTAAATCGCTCGTTTCATCATTTCTTTATAGTCTTTAGTAAATTTGTTTTCAGGTTCGAAAGAGATGATTTCTACGTTGTCAACAGTCCCGGTAGCACTAACATCAACTAATAAATTAATGTGGGCATCGATGGCAGAAACCGGTTTATTGAGTGGTTGAGCTTCCGCAGCGACAGGTAATGGGAAATACAAGGCGTTGAGTTCGCTAAAGTGCTTCTGTATGAATGGGGAATTCAAGTCTTCCTGGTACATCTCCAAGATGTTGTCATAAATGACCATAGCCTCAACGGATTTCTGAAATAATGTGAACCAATCGGCTAGATTGAGCTTAGCAGTTGCGATGGATTCACGAGTCGCATCAGTTCGTTCTTCTGCAATGTTTACCAATTCAATGAGAGTTTTCTCCCCCACCGAGAATTCGTTGACCTCAGCACGATATTTGAATGGTTTGTTCTCATCAACGTACAGTGTTGGTGGTGGTTGATTGATCGGTTCGTCTACATTCGGGGGTCGAAAACGTTCTAAGCGAAAAGTACTCGCAAAACCTTCCAAAGCACGAATCGTCATGGGGTCCGTCCGCTCTAGATAGCGTGTGGCTATTCGGTTTGCGTACTCATACATGCCACGAGCAGCAAAAATGTTGTGAATTTCAACATACCAATCTGCCAGAGCGAACACTGCGGGCAAGAGTTCTGCTGACCCTGCATCGTAGTTCTCAGTGTAAATGGTGAAGATGTACTCATAGCTGCTGTTGGCTCGGGCAATCTGTCCTAGCTCTCGGTAAGTTTTTGCTTCTCGTTCGACAACCTTGATCTGATCGAGAGAGATCAAGCCGAAGTTGAGGCGGCTGACATGTTTTGCTCGTTCATAGGATTGAATCGCCTCAACATAGTTACCCATGAGTCTAGAGGCATCACCTTGAAGAAGCAATGGCTTGATCAATCCTGGGTCGTATTTGGTTCCTTCTGATTCAATTTCTTCAATCATTCGCGAAGTTTCTGTGAGTACCACCTCGAACTCCTCTGAATCTAAGCGCGCTTCAAGTTCTTCTAGGGGTTCACCTTCGCTTGGTGTCTCAATCCTATCGCCGACGCTGGGAGTAGTAGGTATAGCTGCACTGAGTGTCAAAGCACCAGCGAACAGTACGAGAGATATACTGATAAATGGTAATAAGTTGTTGCTATTCATCGAGTTGGAAACTATAAACTAGGTTGTGACTAAATTCGGGAGAAATTGATCCAATTCTATTTCTTTGGGCTAGGGTATATGAGTGAGTACAAACATGAACGACATGAACGAATGGTAGATACCAGGGGACTATTTTGTCCTGAACCACTGATGATCGTACGTAACCACGTTCGGGAGATGAAGCTAGGCGAACAAATTTTGGTGCTGGCCACTGATCCATCAACCCATCGAGATTTCACCAATTTTTGCCGATTTCTCGGACACACATTAGTGGTCACGGACTCGACAAACGGCGAGTACACATATGTTATACGCAAAGGGACTTAGTTTCTTTCGCTCCTGATCAGGATAAAGGCTATGAGTAGAGAGGAGTCCCATTCGTTCTCATTCAGCTCAAACTAACAATTAGCTTCTAGCACCATGATGGAGTCTTTAGACATGGTTGTCGTGGGTGCTGGGGTCGTTGGGTTAGCGATTGCGCGACCGTGGGCTCTGCAAGGTCGAGAGGTTGTCGTTCTAGAGCAACATTCGGTCATTGGATCGGAAACATCCAGTCGAAATTCGGAGGTCATTCATGCGGGCATCTACTATCCACCCGGCTCTCTCAAAGCAAAGGCGTGTGTTCGAGGAAAACAACTCTTGTACCAGTACTGCCAGGATCATCAGATCCCTCATGAACGAATAGGCAAACTTATCGTTGCAACTTCAAAAGCTGAATTGTCTCAACTTCAGCACTATCAGACTAGTGCTAAAGCTAACGGGGTGTCAGATTTGCGTTGGTTGTCAGCACAAGATATACCAGAGCTTGAACCTCAGGTGGTTGGAGTTGCGGGGTTGTATTCCCCGTCGACTGGGATCATAGATAGCCACGCACTGATGCAGAGCCTGGTGACTGATATTGAGTCCAATGGTGGCTACGTTGTGGCAAATACAAAGGTAAATTCGCTCTCATTTGAGAACGGATTGAGGGTCCATACCGACGAGATGACACTGCACCCCAGAATACTCGTTAATGCAGCTGGTTTGAATGCTGCAATGGTATCGTCTTGGTTGGGGGTTCATCACCGGTTGCGATACGCACGGGGTCACTATTTCACCATGACAGGACCTTCACCGTTTGCACACTTGGTCTATCCCGTCACCGAAAAGGGTGGATTAGGAATCCACGCAACTCTTGATCTCGCTCGTCAAGTACGGTTTGGGCCAGACGTTCAATGGTTGGATGGAATCGATTACGACTTTGATGTTAGGGTAAAACCTAAGTTTGTGAGTGCAATCCAAACATACTATCCTGGGTTAGATCCCTCAACCCTGGTACCCGGTTACGTGGGTGTAAGACCCAAGCTCAACCTTGCGTCAGAACAACCCGCTGATTTTTTGGTTCGAGGTCCCGATGAGACGGGTATACCCGGCTATATGGAATTGCTAGGAATTGAGTCTCCAGGACTCACTTCTGCTCTAGCACTTGCAGAACATGTCGCCGCTATAGCCGGAGGCTGAAATCAGTTTGTCGGTAATTCGACAGGAATGAACGAATGTTCTCGCACGCATTCACTAATTCAGATCGTTGGGATAGGAACACAATCCGGAAGTGATCGGGTCTCGGATAGTTAAACCCAGTTCCATGAACAACCAAGATTTTCTTTTCCATCAAGAGATCAAAGACAAATTGTTCATCGTTCTTGATTTTGTATTGGCGTGTATCGATCTTCGGGAACAAGAAAATAGATCCTTTAGGCTTAAAGCATGAGATTCCCGGGATCGTTTTGAGCGTCGCATGAGCGTCGTTACGTTGTTCGTAGAGTCTACCTCCGGGACAGGTTTCATCGTAGATGGATTGATATCCGCCTAATGAGTTATGCACAGCATGCTGAACGGGTACGTTGGGACACAAACGCATAGAAGCTAGAGTATCCAAACCTTCAATAAAATCCCTTGCTCGGTGCTTGGGACCACTGATCACCATCCAACCCACTCGAAAACCAGGCAGGTGATACGCCTTGGAGAGTCCATTAAAGCTCAACACTAAAGTGTCTTGGTCTATCGAACCCATGGGAATGTACTCGGCATCATCGTACAAGATCTTTGAGTAAATCTCATCGGCAAAGACAACTAAGTCAGAACTTTGTGCCCAGGCGTTGATTTCTTCTATCACACTGCGGTCATAGACGGCACCGGTAGGGTTATTCGGGTTGATGACCACAATCCCTCGCGTGCGTGAGGAAGTTTTTGATTTGATGTCGTTCAGGTCGGGACACCAGTCTGACTTCTCATCGCATTGGTAGTGCACGGGCACTCCACCTGCCGTTAATACTGCAGCAGTCCAAAGGGGATAGTCCGGTGATGGTATGAGCATCTCGTCTCCAGAGTTGAGTAATCCCTGCATTGCCATCATGATCAGTTCACTGACACCGTTTCCTAGATACACGTCATCCACATCAACATCAGGGATTCCGATGCGTTGGCACTCATGGACAATGGCATTTCGAGCGATGTAGATTCCTTTAGCGTCTTCGTAGCCTTGGGATCTGGGTAGTTCGTGGACTACAGTACGAAGCACAGATTCCGGAGCATCAAATCCAAAGGGTGCTGTATTACCGATGTTGAGGTTGAGGACTCGATGTCCGGCCTTCTCAAGCTGCTGCGCTTTCCGTTGGACTCGACCTCTTATTTCGTAGCGAACGTGCTTGAGTCGATCCGCTTTTATGAGTTCTTTGCGGTGTATTTCCAGGTGTGATCTGGATGTAGATTCACGTCGTGTAGATTTATCTGTCAATTTTTTCACTCCAATCTATAATGAAATTGAGTTAAATTTGAATATTACAGGGGAATATTAGCAGAATTCTCCAGGTTGTAGAAGCATGGCAGACATTAGCAAGACAGACAAGGAATGGCGAACCCAGTTGACTGATTTGGAATATCGTGTGCTGCGCAAACACGGAACAGAAAAACCGTTTACTGGAACCTATTGGGACACTCGAACGGATGGAACCTATGTTTGCAAGGGTTGTGGTCATGCACTGTTTTCTTCTGACACCAAGTTTGACTCAGGTACGGGTTGGCCCAGTTTTTACGCTCCGATTAACGACAGTGCGGTAGCAACCAAGAAGGACCGTTCATTCTTTATGACTCGAACCGAAGTCCACTGTAGTCGATGTGAAGGTCATCTGGGTCATGTCTTTGATGATGGTCCGGAACCGACGGGTCAGCGTTACTGTATGAATTCTGCTTCGCTGGACTTTCAGGTAACCGACGAGGGTTCTGAGTCAGAACCCTCCCGCTAAGCCCTCTTTTCGATGATCGGATGCTGCACAGTATCCGTCATCCCATCGATAGATCAGTTGTGCACCACCAAACAGGTCGATGTTGTTGCTATATTGAACATTGTGCCCAAGTGATCTCAATGAGTCTGCAATGTTTATTGGGAATCCGGTTTCAAGATATACATCGAGATTGGGAGTGACGTGCCATCTTGGAGCATCTGCAGCTGCTTGCGGGTTTTCTGAGTGATCAAAAATCCTTGTGACCATTTGTAGGTGCCCTTGATGTTGCATGTGACCACCCATGACCCCAAATGCCAGTACGGGTTCATGGGAGCGGGTAACAAACCCAGGGATAATCGTATGAAACGGTTGTTTGCCACCTGCAACCTCATTGGGATGGTTCTTGTCTAGCACAAATCCAGCCCCACGGTTTTGAAGGGAGATTCCAGTGTCTTTGATGACTATTCCCGAGCCAAACCCCATGTAATTGGACTGAATGAAGGATACCATCATTCCACTTTCGTCCGCAGTTGCGAGATAAACGGTGTCCGATCCGACACTCGGCACTCTAGGTGTGCGGTTTGCAGCAGAGATGGAGATTGAATTTGCGATTTGACTGAGAAAGCTCTCGTTCAGTAGGTTTTTCGGATCAACGTTCATGCAATCTGGGTCAGAAAATTGTTGAAAAGAGATATGGATAGACCCTTTCATAGCTTCAATTTGGAGATGGAAATCTTCGGCCTCGTTTCGATGCGGATATGCAGCCTTCAATTGCTCATAGACACCTAATGCGATCAATGCCGCTAATCCCTGTCCGTTCGGTGGTATCTCGTTTAGGGTTATATCCCCATAGGGTTGGGCGAGTGGTTCACACCAAGAAGGTTCGTGTGAAGCTAAATCTTCACGGTCTAACAGTCCACCTTCTTGTTCACATTGGTTGACGATAGTATCAGCAAGTTCTCCGCGATAGAAGGACTCACCTCCGGTGGCAGCAATAGCTTCTAGAGAGCGGGCTAGATCCGGTCGTTTAAAGTTCTCTCCGGTTGTTGGAGCACGACCATCGATGAGAAAGTGATCTCTAAATCCTTGAAATTGACCGAGACGGTTGGCCGCTCTTTGCCAGTGAAATGCAGTTCTACGCCCGACGTGAAAGCCGTTCGTTGCATAGTAGATAGCACTCTCAAACAGATCCTTGAAGGGTAACTTTCCAAAGCGACGAGACAAAACACTCCAGGCACTGACTGCCCCAGGAACTGTGACAGAATCCCACCCCATGAGGGGCATAGCCTTGAGTGACTGAAAACGTTGCCTTGACCATCGTCGAGGTGACCGACCGGAAGCGTTCAATCCGTGTAGTTTTTGACCATCCCAGACGATTGCGAAAGCATCACTACCGAGTCCATTGGAACAAGGCTCGACAACGGTTAGAGTGATAGCTGTTGCTATAGCAGCATCAACCGCGTTCCCGCCGCGCCGCATAGCGTCCAATCCTGATTGGGTTGCTAACGGCTGGGAAGTCGATACTACATTGCGTGCAAACACGGGATCACGACAAGATGAATAGGGGAGATCCCAGTTCATTGGATTAAGTATTCAGAGTTTGATGAAATCACATGAATGATTGAGTCATTGGTTTACTGACCCTTCCACTGGGCTTTGCGTTTCTCAGCGAACGCACGTGGACCTTCTACGAAGTCGTCGCTTTCAAGCATTCTGTTCACTGAATCATGTCGGACTGACATTGCTTCTTCAAGCGACGGTATCCCAAGGCTACGATAGACTACGTCTTTGCTTGCGCGAATTGATAACGGAGCACATTCAAGGATCATATTGGTCCACTGATTAACCGTTTCATAGAGCTTGTCGTGGGCAACTACCTCGTTCACAAATCCCAATTCTTTGCCTTCTTCTGCCGAAACCTGTCGTCCAGTTAAGATCATTCCCATGGCTCGTTTGAGTCCGATCTCTCGAGGTAGCCTTTGAAGTCCTCCAGCCAATGCAGCCAGTCCAACTTTGGGTTCAGTCATAGCAAACCTAGCCGTTTCTGAAGCGATCACTAAATCACAAGCTAGAGCAATTTCAAACCCTCCGCCCATGGCTAGTCCATTGACAGCGGCGATGAGGGGCTTATCCATGTCAAATCGTGAGGTAATTCCCGCAAAACCATGATGGGTAGGCACACTAAATAATCCTGAATCGGCGTGATAGTGGAGATCGTTACCCGCGCAAAATGCTCTTCCTTCACCGGTGATCACTGCGATCCACAAATCAGAGTTTGCAGCGAACTGATCCAGTACCTGATCCAGTTCTGCATGGGCAGGCGGATGTAGTGCGTTCAGTTTTTCAGGACGGTTCAGAGTGATTGTGAACACGTGGTTGTTCGTGTCAACTTTACAAAATTCAGGCATATGGGTTCCTAGGATCAGTCGAGATTAAGTATTAGCTGGGACGATCTACCGTTAGAGCAGCCATAAAAGCTTGTTGTGGAATGTCTACTTTTCCGATCTGTTTCATTCTCTTTTTGCCTGCTTTTTGTTTTTCGAGCAGTTTCTTCTTGCGGGTCACGTCTCCTCCGTAGCACTTAGCGGTGACATTTTTGCGTAACGCCTTGACGGTAGTACGAGCCAACACCTTACGTCCGATGGCTGCTTGAATGGCTACATCGAACATTTGTCTGGGAATCACTTCTTTCAGTTTAGATGTGATGAGACGAGCTCGTGACATGGATAACTCTTTGTGAACGATGACAGAGAGGCTATCGACACGGTCGCCATTGATAAGCACATCAAGTCTGACGAGGGGTGCGGTCTTGAATCCAGAAAAACTGTAATCCAAAGATGCAAAACCTCTGCTCACCGACTTGAGCTTATCAAAGAAATCAATGACAACTTCCCCGAGTGGCATCTGATAGGTCACAGAAACCTGCGTTCCAGCCACTTGCATGGAGGACTGAATCCCTCTTCGCTCTATACAAAGTTCAATGACGCTACCTAAATAGGATTGTGGAACTAAGATATTCACTAAAGCCATAGGTTCCCGAATTTCGAGGATGTCCGAGAGTTCATCTAGGTGTGAGGGATTGTGGATATGAACTCTTTCATTACCGCGTAACTGCACTTCATAGACTACGCTTGGAGCAGTGATCACTAAGTCAAGGTCATACTCGCGTTCAAGTCTTTCTTGGACGATTTCCATGTGCAACATGCCGAGGAAGCCACAACGATATCCAAACCCCAGAGCATCGGAGTTTTCGACTTCAAAATGAAGTGAAGCATCGTTCAATCCAAGCCTTGCTAAGGCACTTCCCAGTGCAGTGTAGTCATCTGCGTCGCTTGGATAGAGTCCAGCGTAGACCTGTGGTTTGAGTCGTGCAAAGCCAGGGAGTGGTTCAGTGGGTTGTCGACCCAACATCAATGTATCACCTACGGGAGCTCCTTTGAGGTCTTTGATCGCTGCACTCAAATAACCTACATCTCCTGCCTGTAGTGTTTTGCGTTCTTCACGACGCGGAGTAAAGACCCCTAGTTCCTCGACGACATGTTCTTTACCCACACTATGAGAAACGATGCGATCTTTCAGAGAAACAGAACCTCCCCAAACTCGGATCAGTGAGACAACCCCCACATATCGATCAAACCACGAATCGATAATCAGAGCACGAAATTGAGAACCTGAGTCAACGGTGGGAGGTGGAATTTTGTCAATGATGGTTTCAAGTAACTCGTCTATGCCTTCGCCAGTTTTTGCACTAATCATCACCACATCTTCAGTGGACAACCCAATCAAAGATTCGATTTCAGTATTGGCTTTGTCTGGATCGGCTTGAGGTAAGTCCATCTTGTTGAGGATAGGAAGGATTTCGATGCCTTGTTCAATGGCGGTATAGCAATTGGCTACTGATTGAGCTTCTACTCCTTGGGAGGCATCGACGATCAGGAGTGCCCCATCACACGCTGCGAGAGAACGCGATACTTCATAGCTAAAGTCCACATGTCCGGGAGTGTCGATCAGATTGAGCTTGTAAGTGGCACCATTTTTTGCGACATAGTCCAGAGCAACACTTTGAGACTTGATGGTGATTCCACGCTCTCGTTCGAGATCCATGGAGTCCAATACTTGATCTCCCATCTCTCGATCTGAAAGTCCCCCACATCGTTGAATCAACCGATCAGCGACGGTAGATTTACCGTGATCAATGTGCGCAATGATCGAAAAGTTGCGCGTGTTTTCGATGCGGAGGCCCTGTTGTTTGGTCATTTCTAGTGTGGATGTCCGGTTGCGCTCTAACAAGCCTTCGCAGTGGATATTTTAGGATTGTCCGTTGTATAGTGAACACTCAAGGCATGATCTTGAGTTGCCACCATTCAAGAGATTAGGAGTTGTCCCGCAGGAACCTAAATCTTGTCAAATTTCAAGGTACAAAAAGTGTGAGAGGACTCAACCCACCCCGATTCCATCGTTCATCAATTAAGGTAACGATTAGTGACGTGGTTCTTAAACGCTTTAGTTGATAGCGGCTCACCCGTTACTTCGATGATTCTTTCAAATCCAGGTTTCAATTGTCCCTTGGAATGAATGTTTTCCCTCAACCAGCCGAGAACATGCTCGAAATTTCCAGACGCGAAGTGGTTCTCTGCATTGGGGAAATCTTGAGTGTAGGTTGCAAAGAGTTGGGCGGCTGTGATGGATCCCAAGGTATAACACGGAAAATAACCGATCAGTCCTGCATACCAGTGGACATCTTGCATACACCCGTCTGTATAGTCACCTTCTAGCGATGATATTCCAAAATAGTCCTTCATCAGCTGAACCCATGCATCAGGCAAGTCATCCAGAGAGAGCTCTCTCAACAAGAACGCTTTTTCGAGATGATAGCGGAGAATAACGTGTAGCGGGTAGGTACATTCATCAGCATCGACTCGAATCTTGCCTTTTTCGACGTGGCGAACATTACGAGTGAAGTTGTTGATCGTCCACTTAGAAGTGTTGTCGTAGATTCTTAGAGATTGTTTCACGATGGGGATAACAAAGGATAGGTATCCATCACTACGACACACTTGTTGCTCCATAAATAACGATTGGCTTTCGTGCATCATCATCCCAAGCGACTTACACACTGGTTGGTCGTAGTTTTCTTGGGGCAATCCTTGTTGGTACAGTGCATGTCCCGTTTCGTGTAGAGTAGCGTACATCGACTTGAGAAAATCGTCGGAACTTATTCGAGTGGTAATGCGGGTGTCCCACAGATCTCCACAAGAGAAAGGGTGATGGCTAGTATCGATACGACCTCGGTCAAAGTTAAAACCAAGAGGTGGCATAAGTTGCTTTGCGAGTTCCATCTGTGTAGTTTCCGAATAGTCACCTAACAGCTCTTCACGAGGACCTTGGTTAGCTATGACCTCGTCGATGAACTCCGGGAGGAAACGGGTGAGATCAGCAAAGATAGGTTCAACAAATTCACCACGCAGTCCTGGTTCATAGTCATCAAGTAAGGCATCGTATAGACTAAGTCCTAGTTTTTCACTCAGGATTTCAGCTCGTTGTCGTGTCAGATTGACGACTTCTTCTAGTAGGGGTCTAACGGTCTTCCAATCGTTTTTCGGTCTGCTGGTTCGCCATGCAGTTTCGCACCGGGATGTTGCTAACGAACGAGCAGTAACCAAGTCTGGCGGGATGGCAGTACTCTTGGTCCATTGTCGTTCGATGACGTTAAGGTTTGCCTTCTCCCAGTCAGTACTGACCTCGTCCTTAGCCGAGTCGATGAGCTCGCCCACCACGCTATCGGTCGCTATTTCATGCGCTAGTCGATGTAGCGTTGCTAAGCATCCAGCACGGGCATCGCCACCGCCGCTCGGCATCATAACCGCTTCATCCCAAGATAGGTAAGCAGAAGCGTGGTGTAGGTGATCTAAGGTCGTGAAACGATCTTGAAGTGTTTTGAGTGAAGACATGGTTCCTCGGGAGTGAAAGTCAATATATAGTTTAATGGTCTGAAAAAATTTGACGGTCGACTCATCAACTAGATGAAATTTAGAGGCTTAGAATGAACTAATCACTCAACCTTGGGATGCAGTACAACTATGGCAGTGAACCTCGATCACACCATTTTAAGAGCGCGCGACAAGTTCGCTGCAGCGAAATTCTTAACTGATTTGTTGGGATTAGAACCTCCATCAGAGTGGGGGCCCTTTGCAGTCGTGAAAGTAGGTGAGGTTTCTCTCGACTATGTGGACTACTCAGGAGAAATTGAGTCTCGTCACTTTGCGTTTAAGGTTAGCGAGTCTGAATTTGATGAAGTGTTTGCCCGTGTGCAAGAACAGGGTCTAAATTACTGGGCTGATCCCGGTAAGAAAAAGCCGAACGAGATTAACCGAAGGGATGGTGGTCGAGGTTTCTACTTCCCCGATCCAAACGGTCACTTCCTTGAAGTGCTAACGCGTTCCTACGGAAGTGAAAGTTGAGGTGAAGAAGAAACTATTCCCCTGATTCCGATTCCGGGTCACTTTCTGGGGCATCAGCCTCTTCTTCATCTTGTTCAATGTCTGATCCGAGCACGGGGAGTTCCTGTATCACGGGGGGTTCACTGTCTCGCGGTTGAAAGTTCGGAATGAGAGTTTGAGCTTGTTCGACTAGATCGTCCATCTTTGCAAGGGTAGCGTTGACGGAATCTTCGTCGTACTCAGTCATGTCCCCATCTTCGTTGAGTTCGATGGTGACTTCTCCTTCTTCTTTTTCCTTTCTAGCTGATCGAAATACACCTGCGATTCCTTCGTCTTTAGCACGAGTAAGAAGCTGATCGGCTTCCTTGATCGAATCGACTTCAGCATATAAACGGTAGGTACTGGATTCCTCGTTTGCTCCGCCGATCAGCTCCAAGAATATTGAGACATCCAAGAGTGCAGTCAAATTCTCTATTTCTGTCTCAGCTTCTTCTAAAGTGTTTACGGTATTGAAGATGATGATCCCTCTAATAGCAAATAAGTTTGTAGCTAAGAGCGCTACAAATAACGTGGTTAAAACAGGTAGTAGGCGAGCTTTCATGCTGTTTTATCTTCTCCAGTGTAGTTTTGTACTATAAGAAATACGAAAAGAGACTTGTTTTCCATCTTATGTGACGGTGACCTCAGGTTCCAACCGATCAAGGTAGGGTAACCAACGAAAACCTAGTGCGACTAAAGCCATGGCTACCAACAGTCCAACGAGCATCAAGCCAGCTGACTGGGTAATCGCAAGGATGAACAAGCTGATGATGCAGGGTAGTGCGAATGCGAGTGTGGTGATCAAAGCGAGTTGGAAACGGGGTAGTCCTACGCTAACACGAGTGCCTACATCCAGTTGTTTGTTGAACCACAACTCATTCTTGGATTGAAAACGAGCACATGTGTTGGAGCACTCTTCGCACTCAAGACGGTGGATGTAGATGAGTGATTGGTTCTGTTTTGACTCCACAACCTCACCCAAAGCGTACAGGCTGCCGTTTGAGCTAAGGTTCGAATTTAATCCCACGATTGATCTTCCAAATTGTTTCTTTGGGTAGATCTCCTACGACAGTGATCATTTGCGCTCGCCCCCCTTTGTCGGAGGTCATGCGAGAAACAATAACGGTCGGTCCATGTTGAGATTCAATGGAACCATCATTAACAGAATCTGATTCGGATACGAAAACAGAAAATGAGAATAGTCCATCCGAGTACGACGCGTTGCTCGACTCTTGAGTTTCCAGATGATCAGCTGCGGATGTAATTGCAAACCCTTTGGGTACCCAATCAACTTGCCACTCTAAATCGAGATCATATTTTTTTTCATCCTCTGATTCGGTTTGTTCTAAATCTGTGTTGGAAGCAATGTCTAAAAAATCAGTTTCCTTTATGTTGATCTCAGAGAACTTCAAGATCGTGAGCTTGTTGTGATGTTCATCACACACTTCTTTTTTTAGCAAGATG
>CBDATJ010000013.1:0-86214 GCA_965199895.1 Pseudomonadales bacterium
TTAAAGACAGTTTGGTAGGGAATACCATCAATTCTGTCACTGGAATCTTGAACGGTACCAGTCATTTCATTCTTACACGGATGGACGAAGATGGAATATCGTTCGAGGAAGCGCTAGCTGATGCGCAGGATAAGGGGTATGCTGAAGCAGATCCCAGTTTCGATTTAGGCGGTATGGATGCTGCTCAAAAACTCGTCATCCTTGGCTCATTGGCATTCGATCATAGTATTTCTTCTATCAATGACTTGTATGTCGAAGGAATTGAGAGCATAGAAGTAGACGATTTTAAGTACGCTAGAGAGCTAGGGTTTCGTATCAAACCCATTGCTTTAGCACGTCGCGTTGGGTCTAGTCTCGACATGCGTGTGCATCCATCGCTTGTACCCAATAATCTCTCCTTTGCTGATGTTACAGGAGTCAACAATGCCATTGTTGTCGAAGGGAATGGAGTAGGGGTTTTGATGTTGAAAGGTCCGGGTGCTGGGGGTAGTTCTACTGCGTCAGCTGTTCTGGGTGATATTGTTTGGTATCGCAAGAAAAAACAGCATCGCTACCCACAAGCAGCGACTCGTGGAAACAGTTGCTCCCAATTGAAGGACACTTTCAGTGCCTACTACCTGAATCTACCTGTTGCGGATGAACCGGGAGTTATGGCAAAGATTGCAGATGTTTTGGCCCAAAACAATGTTTCTATGGATGCAGTCATCCAACGTCCTAGCGCAGGTCACAGTAAAGACAATGGTCGTTGGGTACCTGTTGTGATTCTTACCAATCGAGTCCAAGAATCAGTGATGAACGATACTCTGCGTGATCTAGGCGAAATGCATCATATTCGCGGACGGATTCATCGTATTCGAGTAGCTGATCTCACTTAATGTCCAAGTTTCAACCCCGTCCAGTTAATGACTCGTGGCAGACCTTAGCAACTGAACTAGATATAGATCCGGTATTAGCTCGGATATTGTCTGCACGTGGAGTGGATTCACCAGCAGACATTGATTTAGAACTGAAGAATCTTCTTTCACCGAACGGTTTGTCAAACATTCAAAATGCTGCGGCAAGAGTCATCCACGCAATCCAATACGACGAAACAATCATCATTGCAGGGGACTTTGATGCCGATGGTGCAACCGCAAGTGCACTGTGCGTCTCAGTATTGAAGGCGTTTGGAGCGAAACATGTGGACTTCGCGGTTCCAGATCGATTTACTCTCGGCTATGGATTGAGCAGAGCATTTGTAGAAACTATCATCGAGCGTAAACCCAACCTAATCATCACAGCTGACAACGGTATTAGTTCTGTTGATGGCGTTCAGTTTGCACGTGATTGTGGTATTGATGTGATCATCACTGATCACCACCTACCACCTGATGTTCTACCACCCGCTCATGCAATCGTGAATCCTCAGCTAGACGGTTGTGAATTTTCGAGCCAACCTGCGGGGGTAGGTGTCGCGTTTTACCTAATGGTCGAAGTACGCAGACAACTGGTAGCTGTCAATTATTTTGATGAAAACCACATTTCTAAACCGAGTTTAGCTGAGTGGTTAGATTTGGTTGCAGTAGGAACCATCACCGATCTGGTTCCACTTGACCGAAACAACCGACTACTAGTGAAACAGGGCTTAAATCGAATCGCACGCGGATTAACACGGCCCGGAATCATTGCACTGTGTGAAGTGAGTAAGGTGAGAGAAGAGGACGTATCCGAGGAAACACTCGGTTTTCACATTGGTCCACGACTCAATTCAGCGGGTCGGCTGAGCGATATAAGTGTGGGGATTCGATTACTTTTGGCTCAGGACATAGTGACCGCACGAACTTTGGCTCAAGAGCTCAATGAAATGAATCAGCAGCGTCGTGCAATCCAGCAAGATATGACCGAAGTTGCGATGGAATCACTTAATAATAGATTTGATTTATCTCAAAAGGGTATTTGTATCTTTGACGAGAGCTACCACGAAGGGATAGTGGGGATAGTTGCTAGTCGCATTGTGGAACAAGTTCATCGACCCGCAGTTGTTTTTGCTCCCGGGCAGGGCTCACGTGCCAAACTACTCAAAGGGTCAGCACGAAGTATTCCCAGGATTCACATTCGCGATGTTTTCGCTGACATCAACACCGCTCATCCTCAATTGATTCATACCTTCGGTGGCCATGCCATGGCTGCAGGACTCACGATTCATAGGGATAGTTTCAGTAGATTTGCAAATATCTTTCACCAAACTATTGAACGGACCGCACCTGAAGACTCGTTCACACCAGTTTTTTTGTCCGATGGAGTTCTAGCAACGTCGCACCTAAACCTTAACTTTGCTCGTCAGATAGATGGATTGGGACCATGGGGACAGAGCTTTCCTCGACCAACATTTGAAGGTAAGTTCGGCGTGCTTGACCAACGACATACATTGAACGGTAAGCACCTCATACTCACGTTGTCTAAAGAGAACAAGCTGTTCGAAGCTATCGCCTTCAATCATCCGGAACCCGTTCTAGAATCTATCAAAGTACTATATCGTCTAGGTACCAACTTGTACCGACGGATACCGACTTTACAATTGATTGTAGAGAGTATAGAACCAGTTGAAGAACTTGCCAATACGACTGGATAAGCGAAAGGAGACCGATAAATGGCAGAACTCACTGCAATTCGAGAGAAACTCAAGAATACAAAAGGGCGCACAGCTCAACTAAGGAACTCTCTTTGACTACGACTCCAAACGGCTACGACTGGAAGAAGTAGAACTCCAACTCGCGGAACCAGAAACGTGGTCTGATCGGACTCTTTCTGAGTCTCTCTCCAAAGAACGTTCAACTTTGTCGAATGCACTCTCTAGCATCGATAAACTGATCTCTACTTTAGCGGACACTGAAGAATTACTGACCTTGTCAGTTGAAGAAGGCGATAGTGAAATTCTTGATGAGATTGACCCTATGCTTAATGAAGTCGAAGAAAATCTCCGTTCACTCGAAATTCAAAAGATGTTCAGCCATGAACTGGACGCAGAGAATGCTTTTATCGATATTCAGTTTGGTGAAGGGGGAACCGAGTCTCAAGATTGGTCCAACATGCTTTGTCGCATGTACATTCAGTGGTGTGAGCGCAACGGGTTCAAATACCGGCTGGTTGAAGTGTCACCAGGGGATGTAGCTGGTATTCGCAGTTCAACTATCCATGTACTAGGAGACCATGCTTATGGATGGCTAAGAACTGAAGCAGGCGTACACAGACTAGTCCGAAACTCACCTTTTGATTCAAACCATCGACGACATACGTCTTTTGCATCAGTCTTTGTTTATGCAGAGATTTCGGATGATGTTGAGGTTGAAATCGACCCTAGAGATGTGCGAACCGATACCTATCGAGCCAGTGGTGCAGGCGGTCAGCATGTCAACAGAACCGATTCAGCGGTAAGACTGACTCACATTCCTACCAACACTGTGGTTCAGTGTCAGAGTGAACGTTCACAACACAAGAATAGAGCGCAAGCTTGGAGCCAATTGAGAGCTAAACTCTTTCATCACGCACAACAGGAACAGCTCGCAGCTCAACAGAGTATTGAAGATGCTAAACCTAATATAGGGTTTGGTTCTCAGATTCGGTCTTATGTGCTCGACCAGTCTAGGGTCAAAGATCACCGAACAGGTGTAGAGAAAAGCGATCCCACTAGGGTATTGGATGGTGATCTGACTAGTTTCATGGAGGCCAGTCTTATCAACGGGCTGTAGATGCTCTCTCTGTAGATTTATATTGCTGGTTCGTTGCCATAGTTTCCGAACAAACATATAAGCAATGTCTATATGTGGTGATGCGAGAGAAAATTTCGAGAGCGTATAAGACGGAAACTTGAAGGGAGTCGTCAAACTAACACCTAACTGCTCAAAAGAGCAGCTACATTTAAGCTTTGCAAAACACCAGCTGTATTGACGGTTTGCGTCCAGATTATCTAGACAAGAAAGATCTGCTCTGGTGTGGTATTAAGATTTCCAACTAAGTCTCTTATTTTCATCAACATCTGAAAGATTTCACACTTCATGAGTGCAAAAATTCTTTCTTGTCTCCATTCTGCTCCTGTTGTCTGTATTTGCTGTAGTCTTATATTCTTGGGTTACATTTTGGAGCAGATTGAGATTTCCTATGAGCACTACACCGAAGTATAAAGGTAGATTAGTTGGAAACGATAGGCACTTAAAGTTACGTTTTGTTGTCGATACTGTATCTCAGATTTACTATCTGGATCTTTCTCAATCAGGGATTTTCAGATAAACCTGCTCCCAAAATCAAGAGACAGAAAATCAAAAGGAGAGGGTAGTACAGACAAAATAGGATTGATAAAAAGTGAACTATCCTCTATTCCTAGAACAAAAAAATCTTTTGGGCTAGCTGTTCGATGTCATCGCGCTACGCTAGTTGAGATGGCAGTCCCCTCACGCAGTCTTATCATCTATAAGGATTTGAGCCATTGTCGCCATTTCTCTAACTGGTTGGGATACTGTCTGCCTGCAGAGATGCAAGCTCCTTAGTTCTGCACTTTGCTAGCAAAGTAGCGCGCACGCTATACTCATATATCAGTGCAATTATTTGACAGCAACGAATCTCATGTCCAGCTATGCGAGATATGAGTAATTGGAAGCTTGAATCTTAAAATGTAACGGTGTCGTAACCAGAATCATGCTCGTCAGAGTGGAACAAAATTCTCCGACAAATTGAGCAATTTTTGGTAACCAATGGCCCTATTTTCAAGTTTCAGAACAACCACCCGACTTCAATCCTTTAGTGTCCTCGTACTAACCCTTGACTTGAATCAATTTTTTTTGATATATATCCTCTTGACACGTACTAGGTTCAACAATGGATGAACGAAACGAAAAACTTGTACGTCGTCAAAAGCTTGAGCAATGGCGAGCGCAAGAATCTACTTTCCCCAACGATTGGTCACGTACTCACTTTGTTGAGGAACTTCAAGCCTCTTTCAGCGAATCAACTCAGGAACAGTTAGCTGATGAAGCTCATACCACTGCTGTAGCAGGGCGTGTGGTTTTGCGTAGAGTCATGGGGAAAGCTAGTTTTGTGACTCTCCGAGATGTTAGTGGTGATATCCAATGCTACTTTCGAGTTGGTTCTCTTGGTTCACAGAGCTATGAAACATTCAAATCTTTGTGTGACCTAGGTGACATCATCGGAGTCAAGGGGACAATGATGAGGACCAACAAGGGTGAACTCACGGTTCATGCAGGTGAGTTTCGATTACTCAACAAATCGGTTCAACCATTCCCTAGCAAATATCAAGGGTTAGAAGACCAAGAGTTGAAGTATCGACGGCGCTATGTGGATCTGATGGTCAATGAATCCTCTCGGGAAATCTTCAAAGTTCGTAGTGCAACCACAAACTTCCTTCGGAACTTTTTCAACCAGAGAGGATATTTGGAAGTCGAAACTCCGATGATGCACCCTATCCCGGGAGGAGCGGTAGCGAAACCTTTTGTCACCCACCACAATGCGCTAGATCGTGAACTCTTTTTGAGAATCGCACCGGAGCTGTATTTGAAAAGGCTGGTTGTTGGAGGACTAGAACGAGTCTATGAAATCAATCGAAATTTCCGTAATGAAGGACTTTCAACACGACACAATCCTGAGTTTACCATGTTGGAGTTCTATCAAGCGTATGCAACCTACGAAGATTTGATTCAGTTGACTGCAACTCTGATGTTTGAACTCACTCAAGAAGTTTGTGGTTCCCATACCCTTCAATGGGGTGAACATGAACTCGAATTTGAGAGTACTCCCAATTCCATGACTATGACTGAGTCTGTTGCTAAAGCTCTATCGTTAGACAGTGACTCCAAGGTTATGGATTTCTCTTATCTTCAGACCGTTGCAAAGCAACGAGAGATTAATCTATCCGACAGTGTAACTTGGGGCACACTACTGAACGATATTTTCGAGAAATTAGTCGAAAAATCGTTGAATCAACCGTGCTTCATTACTGAATATCCGGTAGAAGTGTCTCCTTTAGCTCGTCGCAATGATCAAAATCCAAAAGTAACAGATCGGTTCGAGTATTTCGTTGGTGGGCGTGAAATTGCTAATGGATTTTCAGAGCTCAATGACCCTGCAGATCAAGAACAAAGGTTTCGAGAACAAGTAGCTCGCTTAGAACGTGGAGACGACGAAGCGATGCACTTCGACCAAGACTACATTACTGCTTTGGAGTATGGACTTCCTCCTACCGCTGGAGAAGGTCTTGGAGTGGATCGATTAGTGATGCTGCTGACTAACTCAGCGACGATTCGTGATGTATTGTTGTTCCCACAACTGAAACCAGAACAATCGTGAGTACCATGGCTGATAGAGTCATACTACACCCATCTTGGAAGACCGTTCTCGAAAGTGAGTTCAAGTCTCCGTACATGACCAGACTTCGTAAATTTCTCAAAAAAGAACTGACCACTGGTAAATCTGTTCATCCGCCAATGAAAGAACTGTTTGCAGCATTGGATCTTTGTCCATTAGATGAAGTAAGAGTGGTTATCATCGGACAAGACCCGTACCACGGACCTGGTCAGGCACATGGATTGTGCTTTAGTGTGAAACCAGGCATCCAACCACCACCATCATTGATGAACATCATTGAAGAAATCAATTCTGATCTCGGCAAGCAGAATATGGGTTCAAAAGCCTCCAATTACCCAATTTCTAAGTTTCAAGGCTGTCTCGTTGGTTGGGCGCAGCAAGGTGTGTTACTCTTGAACTCAGTGCTCACGGTGCTAGAAGGAAGATCTGGATCACATCAAGGCTACGGTTGGGAGAAATTCACCGATCGAATAGTCCAATTAGTTAATGAACAACGTGAACGTGTTGTTTTCTTGCTGTGGGGAAGGCACGCTCAAGAAAAAGGAGCGATGGTTGATCGTCAAAAACACTGTGTATTAGAAGCACCACATCCGTCACCGCTCTCTGTAAATCGAGGATTTTTCGGATGCCGACACTTCTCAAAAACTAACCAATATCTCATAGATCACGGTCAAACTCCGATTGATTGGTCTCAAGTGCAGTAAATTAGGAATCACCATGAGCCAGTATTTCGAACTACATCCCACCAACCCTCAATTACGACTGGCTACCCAAGCAGCAAAAATCATCAAAGAAGGTGGAATAGCGGTTTATCCTACTGATTCAACCTACGCCATAGGGTGTCGGATTACTGATGGTGCAGCATTGGATCGCATACGACAACTCCGCAAGCTTAAAACCAACCACTTACTGACTATTGTTTGCAAAGATTTGGCAGAACTTTCGGTTTATGCTAATGTCAGCAATGCTGGTTATCGATTGATACGTCGAAATACACCAGGACCATTCACGTTCATCTTGCCTGCGACTCGAGATGTTCCGCGCAAAGTAGTAGGCAGTAAACGGAGAACCATAGGGCTTAGAATCCCCGATTCACCCATAGCGCTCAAACTTCTTGAAGCGTTAGATGAGCCACTGTTGTCTACCTCAATGATTCTGCCCACAGAAGAGCACGCACTCACAGATCCCCAGGCAATTCGTTGTCAGCTGGAGCACGATGTTGATGTAATTCTTGATGGCGGGATACTTGGAGATGATCCTTCAACATTGGTAAATCTGGAAGAGGGAGTACCGACAATCACACGACAGGGTATGGGTGAACTGCAAGGGTTGTGATTCAGAACAGTATCGACCTTCACACAATACTAAAGGCAGCAAGTTGAATGACAATCGCGTAGTTTCCGGCATGCGTCCGACAGGTCGTTTGCATCTTGGGCACTATCACGGTGCCTTGAAGAATTGGGCTGAACTGCAGCACCAGTACGAGTGTTTCTTTTTTGTTGCAGATTGGCACGCACTCACCACCGGATACCAATATTCGAGTTCATTCGAACAGAACACCTACGACATGCTAGTTGATTGGTTTGCAGCTGGTATATCACCTTCTGCGTGTACAGTGTTTCTGCAGAGCAAAGTGCCCGAGCAAACGGTGCTTCACGTATTGCTTTCGATGATCACGCCATTGAGCTGGTTGGAACGAGTGCCAACTTACAAAGACACCATAAAACGATTAAACGACCGAAATTTAGCTACGTATGGATTTTTGGGATATCCCGTCCTTCAGTCAGCGGATATCTTGATGTACCGAGGAACGCAAGTACCCGTTGGAGCTGACCAGGTCGCTCACGTAGAACTCACGCGGGAAATTGCCCGTAGCTTTAACTTTGCATTTGGCCGTGGAGAAGACTGGGAAACAGAAGCGCAGAAGGCGATTCAACGATTACCCAAGAAACTACGTCAGCAATATCTCACAGTTCGGAAACAATTTACCCAACACGGAAATTCACAAGGGCTGAGCAAGATTAGTGAACAACTCAAAAACGAGCACTATTTGACTGAAGATGAACTCGAAAGACTTACCGGGTTTCTTGAGGACGGTGGTCGTTCAATATTACCTGAACCCCAAGTATTACTCACCACCAACGCTACATTACCTGGTTTGGACGGCGAAAAGATGTCTAAGTCCTACAACAACACCATCTTTTTGCGAGAAGAAGAGGGTATGATCGAAAAGAAAGTCCGTACTATGAAAACAGACCCCGCTCGTATGAGACGTACCGATCCGGGTGATCCAGACAAGTGTCCTGTGTTTTCGTTGCACAAAGTGTATTCCGAGAAAGACACGTGCGAATGGGCATCAAATGGTTGTAAATCAGCGAGTATTGGATGTTTGGATTGCAAGGGTCCACTCATTGATGCCCTCGCTATGGAACAAAAGCAGTTTCAAGAGCGAGCCCAACCGTATCTGGACGACCGCGAAGTCATCTTGCACGTTATTCAAGAAGGATCTGAAAGAGCACGAACGGTAGCCAAAGAAACTCTAGATGATGTCAAATCTGCGGTAGGACTTAGCTTTTGATGGCTGACTACGTGGATGAAATCCTGTACCAGTCTTCAGAAGTGGAAGGTAAGACTCAAGAACACTCAATTCCGAGAGACCTCTACATACCTCCAGAGGCTCTGATTGTTGTCTTGCAACAGTTTGAAGGCCCACTCGATTTGCTACTCTACATGATCAGAAAGCAGAACATAGACATCTTGAATATTCCGATAGCGGATATCACTGATCAATACATGGCATACATCAACGTGATGTCAAATCTGCGGTTTGAGCTTGCGGGTGATTATCTGGTGATGGCTGCGACCCTTGCAGAAATCAAATCTCGATTGCTCTTGCCACGCCAGTTAGTTCATGAAGACGAGGAAGAGGATCCTCGGGCTGATTTAGTTCGACGGTTGTTGGAGTATGAAATATTTCGGCAAGCAGCTGTCAATCTGAACGATTTACCTCACTTGGGACGAGATGTTCATGCTTTAAAAATAGTTTTCGATGAGGGTGCAACTACCGCTCCACCACCAGAGACAGATCTGAGCACACTTACTGCTTCTATCATCGACGTATTGGAGCGAATGCAGCAGTCAGCTAAATTTGAGATTTCAGCTGAAGCGTTGTCTGTGAAAGATCGTATGTCTTCAATCATTGACATCCTTTCAAGTCAGTCGGGATATATTCCCTTCAGTCAACTATTCGATAGTTCTGAAGCTGTAGAAGGATTCGTGGTGACCTTTGTGGCACTCTTAGAGCTTGTGAAGCTAGGTGTCACTGTGGTATTGCAACACGAGACTCATGGTCCATTGTTTGTTGCGAAGCGAGATTCAACAGTATGAGTTCAACCGCACCTAAGACACATGAATTGAGATCGATTATCGAAACTCTACTGTTTGTTGCAGACGATCCGTTGTCTCGGAGTCAAATTGCGCGAGTGATAGTTGAAGAAGATTCGGATCCGAAGTCACTCGAAGAACCCATTGCAGCAGCTTTAGAAGAAATTGCTGAAGATTGCAATACCAAACCCTATGAACTAGTTGAAGTCAAGAGTGGCTTCAGATTGCAAGTCAAAGAAGAGTGGAACATGTGGGTGACAAAATTGTTGGGTCAGCGAGCTCGACGATATCCACGTGCGACTATGGAAACTCTAGCAATTGTCGCCTACCGACAACCAATCACTCGTGGTGAAATTGAAAAAATTCGAGGTGTTGCTGTAAACACTCTCACCATCAGAAATCTGATGGATAGAGGGTGGGTGAGAGAAGTGGGTGTGAAAGAAGTACCAGGTCGCCCTATGCTCTATGGAACGACCTCTACGTTTCTAGATTATTTTGGTCTCAAATCTCTCAAAGAACTACCTCCACTGATCAATCCAGACGATATTAGTTTGGATTCTCTTGCAGGTTTAGAACAAAGTGATTTAGATAATGTGGAACTACAGGCGAAAGAGACTGTAGAGACCGACGCTCAAACTAGCGAAGATTCAGACGCTCCCAAGTAATTTCTTTCGTATGTGCGTTGATGTCTTCCGACGGTACAGAAAAGCTACAAAAAGTCCTAGCTGAAAAAGGCTTGGGTTCGCGCCGTCAAATCGAACGATGGATTGCAGCAGGTCGAGTTCATGTCAACAAAGAAGTTGCACACTTGGGGCAACGAATCTCTGATGATGATGAAGTCGAGGTCAACGGACAGCGGGTCTTGCGCCTCGCTCCTAAGCGTGAAGTGCGGATTCTCGTGATGAATAAAGCAGTGGGAGAGGTAGTCACTCGAAACGATCCTGAAAGAAGACGCACGGTGTTTAAGAAACTTCCACCTCTACAAGACGAACGTTGGATTTCTGTCGGTCGATTGGATATTGCAACAAGTGGGCTATTGTTGTTTACCAATCAAGGTAAATTAGCAAACCTGTTGATGCATCCATCGTCCAACATTGATCGAGAGTACGCTGTTCGGGTTCGAGGTCGATTGTCAGAAGAAAATCAACAAACACTCTTGAATGGTGTTGAAGTCGACAGAGTGTCGTGTCAATTTAGCGATATTCAGTACTTCGATGGCAGCGGTTCCAATCATTGGTATCACGTAGCGGTGATGGAAGGTCGCAACCGTGAGGTTCGTAGGTTGTTTTCGTTTGTGGGTCACGAAGTTTCTAGGCTGAAACGCGTGAGATACGGGCCAGTGATACTCCCCTCAACTATCGCAGAAGGACACTTCCAAGAAATGTCGTTCAAGGATGTTCAAGCAATTTGCGACTGGTTAGAGGTTCCTGTAGGTCCTCGTCCCAAACAAAAAGTCGAAAATAGAAAGACTTGGCTTATTGAGTTTCCCGGAGTTCGATTACCAACGAAATAGAAGCAAATTTTCTGAAAATGACGTAGAAACACATTCAAACTGTTTTCACACAATCACCAGACTTAAAAAGGCCTTGACAAATACTCGTCAGGTCTCCACGTCGCTGCGTCAAACCGTTGTTTAGTGATTCCTTTGGAGTCTGGTCCCATGAGGAACGCATAAAGAGGCATATGTTGGTCAGGGGTGGGAAGTGTTTGTGGATCTTCTGCAGGAAAAGCTGCTGCGCGCATTTGGGTTCTGGTGGCACCGGGATTCAAGGAATTGACCCGAATGTTGCTGGTATTTTCTAATTCGTCACCGAGAACTTCCATCAGTCCTTCTGTAGCAAATTTGCTAACTGCATACGCGCCCCAATAAGCTCTACCCCTGCGACCCACTCCAGAAGATGTAAAGATCACTGAAGCGTCCTTTGATTGACTCAGTAGAGTAAGTAGTGCTTGAGTAATTAGTAATTGCGCGTTGAAGTTAATATGCATTACCTTTGTCCACTCAGAGTACTCATAACTTTCAATCGGGACTTTTGGACCCAAGATCGAAGCGTTGTGTAATAGACCATCGATGCAGTGGTACTGTTCGGTCAGCCCCTTGGTGAGATCTATTGCGGTGTCTTCTGTGAATTGTTCGAGATCAACAGGAATGATTAGTGAGCGTTCTCCTGAAATCTGATGAATCAATTCATCTACTTGTGCTAGTTTGGAGCTTGTACGACCCAATAAGATGAGCTGCGCACCTAGGCTAGCGTAGTATTGGGCTGCAACCTTACCGATGCCATCTCCCGCGCCTGTTACCAAAATGTTCCGACCGGCTAATAGGTCAGAGCGAGGCTGATAATCTTTAGTCGATTTTTTGGGCATGAAGGAGGTAGTTGACGCTCGGATCTTTGGTGATTTCGGTGTATCGGGTGAAAGGATTGTAGCGGTACCCTGAGACGTTTTTGACAAGCAATCCAACAGATCGTATAGCTTTTGCCAATTCTGAAGGTTTGATAAATCTGTGGTAGTTGTGTGTGCCTCTGGGTAGGAGATTTAGCATGTACTCTGCACCCAGAATGGCTAAGAGATAGGCTTGTGGAGTACGACTGATCGTAGAGATAAAAACGCTTCCACCAGGCTTACACAAGTCAGAGAGCGATTGGACGGTTGTCAAGTAATCGGGTACATGTTCTAGCACCTCTAGTGCGATAACCGTATCAAAGGCTTCTGGCTCTTCTAGCGCAAATTCTTCAGCAGTGGATTGCAGGTAGCGAATGTGCTGAGCTATGCCTTCGTCCATTGCATGTAAACGTGCAATGCTGAATGGACCTTTTGCAGGTTCGACACCAGTGATTTTTCCACCTAACAGTGCAAGGCTTTCAGTGAGGATGCCACCACCGCAACCAATTTCGAGGATGTTACTATTGCGAATGGTCACACGGTCTGCAATGTAGCGAACTCGCATCCGATTAATGTCGTGTAGAGTCCGAAATTTCCCGTCTTTTTCCCACCATTGATGAGCGAGGCTATCAAACTTATCGATTTCCGTTGCGTCTACATTTTTTAATTCGTTTGACATCACTAATTCCATGTCCAAAGGAGTTGATTTACTGGTACAGTTTTCATTTCAACAAGTTGGTTTTAAGTGTATTTTATGGTAGTTTTAGCTATGGCATTAGACAGCAAAATTTGGTAAAATATATCGTCCAAATTGGTACTGATTCAAGGTACACAAAATCCCTCTGATATGGCTGACGAATTCACGCCCGGAGGCCCTGACGATGATGGGCTCGAAGGCGACGAAAACTCTTATTCTGGACCAAACTTAAACGGTAGTAGCGACTTCGTTCGCGTGCAACTAGAAGACGAGATGCGACAGTCGTATCTCGGTTACGCGATGAGTGTGATTATTGGTCGAGCACTCCCCGATATTCGTGATGGATTAAAGCCCGTACACCGACGTAGTTTGTACGGAATGCATCAGCTCAATAACCGTCATGATAGACCACCCATGAAATCCGCTCGTGTCTCGGGTGAAGTAATGGGTAAGTACCACCCCCACGGTGAACAAGCGATCTACAACACCATAGTCATTATGGCGCAAGACTTCAAGATGCGATATCCGTTGGTGGATGGTCAAGGGAATTTTGGCTCGATAGACGGAGACCCACCCGCTGCAAGCCGATATACAGAAGTTCGGATGTCAAGAATTGCGGGTGAGATGCTTTCAGATCTCGACAAAGAAACCGTCGATATGACCCCGAATTACGACGAAACCTTGGAGATGCCCTTGGTTTTGCCGACCCGATATCCAAATCTCTTGGTCAATGGCTCTCAGGGGATTGCCGTGGGAATGGCAACCAACATTCCCCCCCACAATTTAGGTGAGATCATTGATGGTTGCGTTGCTCTGATTGACGATGATTCACTTGAAGTTGCAGACCTCATGCAATTCATCAAAGGACCCGATTTTCCAACCGCTGGAATCATCAACGGACGAAGTGGAATCGTTGAAGCCTACAAAACGGGAAGAGGCAAGATTCTGGTTCGAGCACGGGCCACTGTTGAAACCGACAAGAACGGAAGAGAATCTATCATCATCACTGAGATTCCGTTCCAACTCAACAAAGCAAATCTAGTCGAATTTATTGCCAATTTAGTTCGCGAAGAGCGACTCACTGGCATCTCAGAATTAAGGGATGAATCAAGCAAAGATGGACTACGAATCGTGGTCGAAGTAAAGAAATCAGAAATGGGTGAGGTGATACTGAACAACCTTTACCACCAAACTTTTCTTGAGACTTCGTTCTGGGTTAATTCGGTTGCACTAGTAGATGGTCAACCAAAGGTTGTAACCCTAAAAGAAATGTTGATGGAATTTATCCGCCATCGACGAGATGTCGTGATTCGACGAACCATTTATCAGCTGCGGGAAGATCGAAAACGAGCTCATACCTTAGAAGGGCAATCCGTGGCTCTTGCAGATATTGATGAAGTCGTAGAGCTGATTCGTAAATCTAAGTCAAGAGATGTAGCTCGCAAAGGATTAATAGACCGTAATTGGCTTAAGGATGAAGGCACGAGTGCAGTTGCAGTAGAACGAAAAGATCGTATCGCTAGTGTTCGAGCATTGCTTCGTCGATCTGACGTGCAACTAGCGCGTAGAACTGATCTCCAACCGGGATATGGGTTTCAGTTAGATACTGAGACCTATCGTTTATCGATGGAACAAGCAGAAGCCATTCTTGCTTTGCAACTTCATCGTTTAGTCAGTTTAGAACAGGAAAAACTCGCGGGAGACTTTGAGGCACTGATTACCAATATCAAGGAGCTGCAAGCAATTCTGGATTCTGACGAACGGATGAACGAAGTCGTCAAAGAAGAATTGGTAGAGATTCGAGAAAAGTATGCAGATGTACGTAAAACCGAGATTCGCGAATCAGTTCAAGATTTGACTATTGTCGATCTTATTAAACCCATGTACGTGGTGCTCACGATTTCACACCTAGGCTATGCCAAGGCACAGTCACTTGAAGTTTACCGTACCCAGAATAGGGGGGGTAGAGGTAAGATAGCTTTCAAGTCAAAGGATGACGACTATTTGGATCACTTTATGGTCGTTCGTAACTTGTCTACTTTACTTTGTTTCTCCAACAAAGGGCGCGTTTTCTGGTTGCCAGCGTACATGATTCCCGTGGAAGGACGTGGCTCACGCGGTCGCCCATTGGTCAACATGATTGCAATCCAAAAAGATGAACGTATCACAGCAATCGTTCCTTTCCCCGAAGAGGTTGATCAGCGTTTCGTGACCATGGTGACTGCAAGAGGTTTCACCAAGCGTACTAAGGTAAGTGAATTTGTTGAAAAAAGAAGATTTGGGAAGATTGCTATTTCACTAGTAGAGAACGATGAACTCGTTGGGGTTGAAATCACAGATGGTTCACAGCAAATCATGTTAGTCCAATCCAGTGGTCTTGCTGTTCGATTTGATGAATCTGATGTTCGAGCAATGGGTAGAACAGCACGTGGAGTCCAGGGTATCAGATTTAAGCATCCCGAAGAGGAAGTAATTTCACTGATTGTTCCTAACCCGGGTGAATATTTGCTTTGTGTTACTGAGAACGGTTACGGAAAATGCAGCGAAATCGAAGCATTCCGAACCACCCGACGACCAGCGAGAGGTGTGTTTGCGTTAAAACAAACAGAGAAAACTGGAAGAATCACAGGGGCGATTCAAGTCGTTGATTCCGACGAAGTCTTGCTCATCAATGACAGTGGACTATTGCTCCGTACTCAAGTCAAGCAAATCCCAAAAATTTCACGTTCAACTCAAGGCGTAAGACTTGTTGTGCTCAAGGACAATGCCAAACTCATCAGAGTGGCTCGGATTCAAGAGGATGCACTAGCTCAACTAGCTGGTAGTAGTGATCCTGGGATGGATGAGGATGCTGAAGACACAGAGTCTGATTCACCATCCGATGACCCCAGTGCTGAGACAACCGAAACGGAATAAACAACGCTGATGAGACCATTTTTGCTTGTTCACTAGAAGTAACGTGCATCGAGCATTTAACTTTTCGGCAGGGCCAGCAGCGCTACCTGATGCCGTTATGCAAGTAGTTCAAAGAGATCTCCTCGACTACCAGGATTCTGGAATGTCGGTGATGGAGATTAGTCATCGAACACCCACATTCATTGACATTGCTGAAAGAGCTGAGAGTTCACTAAGGACACTATTGGATATCAACGATGACTATCACGTATTGTTTCTGCAAGGTGGAGCAACGTTGCAATTCGCTATGGTTCCCATGAATCTTTCAAAACATGGAGACATGCTTGAGTATGTTCATACCGGACATTGGTCAAAGAGAGCACTTATTGAAGCCAGTCGACTGAGAGACGTTCACGTGATCGGCACACCGGGTGATAGTATCGATCCCGAATCTACCTGGTCTCGACACTCACGTTCAAAATACTTGCACATAACCACTAACGAGACCATTTCTGGGCTTCAATGGAAACAGTTCCCATCAGATAACGATCTACCTTTGGTTGCAGACGCTTCGTCCGACATTCTGTCCCGGAGTATGGATATCAATCAGTTTAGTCTTCTTTATGCTTGTGCACAAAAGAACTTCGGGCCGTCTGGACTCACCGTAGTCATCGTTCGGAAGGATCTTTGCAGAGACCCACTTGACAATGAACCATACATTTTGAATTACAACTACCACGCTAGTCAATGTTCCATGTATAACACACCGAACACGTTCGCGTGGTATGTATCGGGATTAGTGTTTGATTGGATTATCGAACAAGGTGGGTTGTCAGTAATGAATACTCTGAGCGAAAACAAGTCAACTATGCTTTATCAAATGATTGATCAAAGTGATTTCTATCGCAACCAAATTGAACCTGAATTTCGTTCGAGTGTGAATGTCGTTTTTAATTTATCCTCACCAAAATTAGAAAAACAATTCTTGACTCTTGCTAAAGAAGCAGGGTTCCTCAACTTGAAAGGACATCGATCTGTTGGGGGTATTCGCGCCAGCCTCTATATTGGAGTCTCTATAGCAGCAGTAAAAGTATTGGTAGAATTCATGAAGGATTTTGAACAGAAATTTGGTTAATAAGGAAGTTAGTTCATCAGACTGGAAAAAATCTTGAACAACATTAACGAGCATATCCACAACCTACCACCATATTCAGCAGGTAAGCCCATTGAAGCACTACAACGTGAACAAGGTCTCGCTGATGTCATCAAGCTTGGTAGCAACGAAAACGCGTTTGGTTGTAGCTCCAAAGTTACTGAGGGAATTTCACAGCTCAGTACAGACTGGTCTAGATATCCCGATCCAGATGGTTATGCATTAAAGAGTGCATTAGCTGCCCGATTTGGGGTTGATCTCAACCATATTGCACTCGGAAATGGCTCGAGTGAGGTGTTGGAGTTTGCTGCTCGCATTGCACTTTCACCCGGAAGTGAAGCAGTTGTTGATCAGTATTGTTTTACCTCCTACCTCCCCGCAATAGAAGCAGCTCATGGTGACGTAGTACAAGTTCCTTCTAAGGATTGGAAGATTGATTTAGAGCGTATGCTCGACTATGTCAACGACAAAACTAGACTGATATTTCTGACAAATCCCTGTAATCCAACAGGGGTTTGGCATCCAGGTACTGACATAAGAAAATTCCTAGATTCTGTTCCACCACATGTCTGGGTGGTGTTTGATGAAGCATACTGGGGATTTTTCTTTCCTGCAGACTATCCCGACTGTGTTCAACTCACCAAAGACTACCCCAACCTCATTTTGACCCGAACTTTTTCTAAAGTCTATGGACTCGCTGGATTGAGAGTAGGGTATGCGATTTGTTCAACGGAAATGTGCAACTACATGAATCGGATTCGTTCGCCATTTAATGTGAATCGAGTCGCTCTCCTAGCTGCAGAACTAGCTTTGGATGATGATGAATTTGTTCAATATACAGCTAAACTCAATGCAGATGGCATGGCCTATTTAACCGGTGAATTTGATCGTTTAGGAATAGCTTACATCCCGTCCATAACCAATTTTGTAACCTTTGATTGTGGTCAAGATGCTCGAGAGATTGATCAAGCACTGCTGAGCAAAGGAGTGATCATTAGGACACTCAGAAACTACGAATTACCCAACCATCTTCGAGTCACCGTAGGCACATCTACAGAGAATGAGCGGTTCATTTCCTGTCTTGAATCGGTACTGTAGTCGAAGCGTTTAGACTGTGAGCTCTGCTCCTGAATCTACTCCAGTCATTGCCATTGATGGATTAGCTGCTTCCGGTAAAGGGACTGTTGCTAGCAGAGTAGCCCAACAGCTTCAATTACATTTGCTTGATAGTGGTTTGCTCTATCGAACTACGGCATATTTGATTGATTTGAATCGATTCGATGTCGCGAATGTAGAGCAGATTGCCAGGTACATTGATTCGGTAACGTTTGAGTGTGAAGATACTGGGATCTATGTTTCTCCAGAAGGGAAACCGAGAGTGTTGATTCTGAGTGATTCGCAGCGGCGAGGCGTAGTCCGTGTGGGTAATCGGGATGTCACCAAGCAAGTCCGTTCAGGTCGAATCTCCACTCTTGCTGCAAAAATTGCTGTTGAACCAGAGATTAGAAAAGTCTTAATTCCCAAGCAACGTCAGCGGAAGATTCCACCAGGGCTAGTAGCAGATGGCCGAGACATGGGGACAGTAGTGTTTCCAGAAGCTGAACTCAAAATATTCCTGGAAGCTTCTGCAAACGAACGGACTCGCAGACGGATGGGACAAATGGGTCTACTGTATTCCGAAGAAGAGTTTTTGAAGCTGAAAACAGAATTAGAAGAGAGAGATAGACAAGATGTTGAGCGAAAAATTGCTCCAGCAAAGCCCGCTGTTGATGCAATCACAATCGACAACACAAATCAGAGTATCCCTGAGACGGTGGAAGCTGTAATCGCACGAGTCAGGGAGCGAAATCTAGCTTCCGGGGTGAGTTAGAATAGTGGAATTGATTTTCCGATTTAGGGTATTGATCGGTTCAACTAATTCTCACTATCCAGAGCTAAAGCTCTCAAAAATTTCAACTCCGAAACCTTGGTTGTGTAAAATGCAAGCTTCAATTTCCAACCAGCGACGAATATCGGAAAGTCGGAATTCATTAAATTGAACTAAGCCCAAGAAGGGTGTATTCCGATGTGTCGATAGCCTAGATCGACACACAAATTTCCTATTGCCTAACGTTCATCGTTACAACCCTAACCTCATATGAAGATACATGACCGAAAAATTTGAAGCGCTGTTTGAAGACAGCGTACAGACCGTTGAAATGATACCTGGTTCCATAGTTGTGGGTACCGTAGTTGACATCGACAATGACTACGTAACTATGCACGTTGGCCTGAAATCAGAAGGTATCGTACCCAGAGACCAGTTTCTCGACGCATCCGGTCAATTTTCTCTCGATATCGGTGATCGGGTTAAAGTTGCCATGGAAGTGGTAGACGACGGTACGGGGGAAACTCGACTCTCACGTGAGAAAGCACGTCGTGCTGAAACCTGGGAAATGCTTGAAGAAGCTTTCGAGAAAAAAGAACCTGTTAGCGGTGTTCTCAACTACAAAGTAAAGGGTGGATTCGCAGTGAACATTGATGATGTTCGTGCATTCCTACCTGGTTCATTAGTCGATTCTAAACCGGTTAAAGATACCAAAGACCTTGAAGGTCAAGAGCTTCAATTTCTTATCATAAAACTAGATCCAAAGCGCAATAATGTAGTCATTTCTAGGCGTGCGCTGCTAGAGTTTGAAAATAGCGACGAGCGAGAAGCATTACTCAACACGCTGGCTGAAGGCCAGATTCTTCAAGGTGTTGTCAAGAATCTAACCGATTACGGAGCGTTCGTAGACCTCGGTGGGATTGATGGACTGCTTCATGTCACCGACATGGCTTGGAAGCGAATCAGACACCCCAGTGAATTGGTCACTGTGGGTGAAGAACTAACGGTGCAAGTATTGGCATTCGATCCTGAAAGAACTAGGGTGTCTCTAGGGTTGAAGCAGCTAGGTCAAGATCCCTGGGCTGACATTAAGCAGCGCTATCAAATCCGAAATAAGGTTAACGCTATAGTCACCAATGTTACCCCCTACGGATGTTTCGCAGAAATTGAAGATGGAATTGAAGGCTTAGTTCACGTTTCCGAAATGGATTGGAATAGCAGAAACGTGATTCCTTCCAAGGTCGTTACTCCTGGTGATTCCATTGAGGTTATGATCTTGGAGATTGATGCAGAGAGACGAAGAGTTTCACTAGGAATCAAGCAATGTCGCGACAATCCTTGGGAATCATTTGGAGAATCTCACAAAGTTGGGGATCGTGTATCGGGTGAAATTACTTCGATTACCGATTTTGGAATATTCGTGGGTCTGGAAGGTAACGTGAATGGTTTGGTTCACTTGTCAGATATGTCCTGGACCGAACCAGGCGAACAGGTCATTCGACGGTTTAGCAGGGGCGAAGATGTCGAAGTTGTCGTCCTTGCCATTGATGTGAATCGAGAACGAATTGGACTCGGTATCAAACAACTTGAAATAGATGCGTTCTCAGAATACACACTCCAAAATCCCAAGGGTACTGTGGTAATCGGCAAAGTTACAGGGGTAACACCGAAACAAGTTACTGTTGATCTAGCAGAAGATGTTCAGGGCATCATCAAGCTTGCTGATATTTCTCGAGACCCCATTGAAGATGCTACCCATGCAGTTAAGGAAGGTGCAGAAGTAACGGCCAAAATAGTGTACATCGATTCGAGGAACAGAAGCATCCGACTTTCAATCAAGGCCGCTGAATGGGAAGAAGAAGCTGAAGTACACCAAGAATTCCAAGAACAGACTGCTGAAGAATCTAAACCTACTACTTTCGGCCAATTGTTCAAGTCTCGACTAACCAGAAAGAATAGTGATGTGGGATAGGTGCCTGTTACATTTATCCCATCTATGTCTTGACTGAGTGCAGATTCCACATGTCAAAGAAGACTCTCATTTCGACAATTCGAAGCAAATTTCCGCAATACCAGCGAGATTCAATTGAGCAGTGTGTAGACTTGATCGTTGGAGAGATTGCAGATTCCATCGTTATGGGCCGACGCGTCGAGATTCGTGGATTTGGAGTATTCACGTTGCGCCGCATTGGACCGAGACAGAGACGTAATCCAAAAACCGGTGAGACTGTATTTTTAGCTGAGACCTATCGTCCGCAGTTTAAGCCAAGTTCAAAGCTGAAACAATTACTTAATCGCTCTGGAGTCCCAACGAACAATAACCTGAGTTAAGGTCGCTCGAAGTCTCTCAGAGAGCGAATCAGCAACTTAGTATCAATTTGGTTCAGAATTCAACCATCACTTGGTTGAGAACTGATGACTCGAGAGTGTGTGTCTCAATTTAGTATTAGTTTAGGCTTAGTGACACAATGAATGATGTACTTGAAGATTCCTGAACTAAACCAACCATAGCTGTTATTGCTGCCATGAATGTTTGCCGGTGGGATTCATTGATTGCACCAGGAGCTAATAGCGATACGTATCCAAAGTCCTACACATTCTTCCTCTGACGGTCTAACCTGCGCTGTCAAGTCTTCAAGTAAATGTCAGTGTCAGTGAATCCTCCAACTCTGAGTGCATCACACATGAATCTATGTGTCCAGTGGAGGTTCTACCCAATTCGGCAACTGATTCAATGATTGTGTAGTATTTGTTCCGCCAGTGAGCATTTGGAAGAATCTTGGCATCTAAGCTGCATTGACCTCTTGTTTGGCAGGCGAACACTTCTTGGAAGACATCGCTTGCCCCAATAGGGATGGACTTAATTGCACAGCGTCGAAAGTATTTTCCGGCAACGGTATATTTGTGAAACTTCAAAGTAAAGTTTGAAGTTGTCTAACACTGAGCTATTCTGATGACGATTAGCAACCATTCACCAAGGTTGATTAGCACCTCTAACGTTTATGACGTGAGTAAGTTTCCGCCTCATTCGACGCTCTATCTGAAAGGACAAATGCATCTATTCATGAGAATGAACTCGGTCAAGTTTCGTACATTTCCGCAATTTGCTTACTTAAGTCAGAATCTCAATAGGCATGAATTGTTTTAGTCCCATTCAACCATAAATCTGTGAATCGCTCGGAAAGTCAATGAACGGGAGAACTTTGGTGGAGTAGTGTCTACAAGTCTTAGGCTAGGCATTCTATGGACAAGCTCGTAGAGCGTGTTTTTCATTTGTAATCGTGCGAGAAACGCACCTAAGCAGAAATGGACACCTTTCCCAAACGACAAATGATCACGAGCGTTCTCTCTCTTGATGTCAAAAGTTTGAGCATTTTTGAAGACTGTTTCATCTCTATTGCCTGCAGCGAGAAGCAACATGATCTTCGCTCCCTTAGGAACCTGATAACCACTAATTTCAGTGTCGGTGGTAACCAGTCGTGGCCAAGCCATGATTGCATTGCAATAACGTAATACTTCTTCAATTGCATTGGGAATCAGATCTGGAGATTCGCAAATTTCCTCCCATTTATCTCTCTCTGATAGCATCAGCCAAACCCCATGAGCAAGAGAGAGACTCTGGTTGTCTATTCCTGATGTTTGAAATAAGAATATGATGTTTCGCAGATAGTGATTGCTGAATAGAGTGGGGTCGTCTCTACGTAATCGAACCATATTACCCAAGTAGCTATCGTTGGGTTCATTCAATATTTGTTGTAGATATTGACCTGCTGTCGACCAAAGTTCATTGAAGTTTTTTAGCAGACTCAGGCTAGTAGCATCTAGGTCTTGCTTCCTGGTTGAATGGATGTGCATCTTTCCCGCTGGCCAATCTCTCAAATCGAAATCTTCATCCTTGCCTCCTAGTAGGTTAAACATCGCACGACTCGCAGTCGGTAACAAGATGTCTTGGAGTAGATCAGCTTTACGTTGGTCATAGATCTCTTCCAAGCATTGATTGAGGATTTCGTGGTGTATTTCACTAAATCGCTCCACATGAGCGGAGGAAAAGCTTCGACCAAAAATGCGTCGATGTCGACGGTGTTCAGGACCCTCTTCATCAACCAATGCGGGACATAAATCTAAATCAGAAGCATCGATCTGTTCCTGAACTATTCGGCTAATAGGTACGACGGGCTGACGGACGTTCGAAGGAGAGAAAGTGCTTGGATTTCGCAATACTTTGGAGATGTCTTGATACCTAGAAACTAGCCACCATTCATATTCTGGAACATGCAGTATAGGGGCATGGGTCCGTGCCCACGTAAAGAACCCATGAGGATCAGCAAAGTATCTGTTGAGGGGGGATTCAGACGCACTACCAACGAAGTTTGTTAGGAATTGTTCAAAATCCGAACTGCTAGCTTGCGACATGTGATAGGTTAAATGAGTATAGAAAAGTGGAATTGTGTGGATTTTAAATAGCACCCTAACCAGTTTGAGATGATTCTGGAGCTGATTTCAGTTATTGTATAATATTACTCTTAAACTCATTGGAGGAGGGTACCTCAACCTTCAGGGTATGGTTCAGTTTCATGTTTTGATTAGGATTTCTGATGGCTGTTAGAGCAAATGATAGACATAGAATCCATTTGGATGGATTTGACCAATTAGCTAACTTAGCGAGCAGAATGATTCCAAGTGCTCTGATTGATTCAGACTCCTGGTCTGCTATTTCAAACAGGGTGGACCCCATTGGTCAACTTGCTAGCGGTACCACATATTGTTTAGAGTGTCGGTTGCAGAAACCAGAAGCAGACGCAGATCTGACTATTGGTATGGGATGCGGTAGTGAACTCGCACATTTGGTCTTAGAGTACAGTCAAACTCAGGATTCCACTCTTCAATTTCTCTCACCCTTTCTGAATGAATGGTGTAGACCAGACTCCTACGTAGCAAAAAACGCAGATTTCTTAGCACTGGAGTACGATTTTGTTGAAGTTGAGGGAGTGTTGCCCCCACGTGTATTTCTCCGGAGTGACGCAGGGCAAATTGGATTTCAGCGATTGGATGTCTTGCAACAGGCCATTTCCTTAATCACCGGTTGGGAGAACTTTGATGGGATAATGCATGCGATCGCTCGTGTATTTGATGCGATGTCTTCCACTACAGGCGCCATCAACTGGTTTGGAGATTTCGTGGATGGTGAACCCAAAACGGTAAGACTGTTAGTTCGTGATCTGGGAATTCACACAACCGAATTTTTAACACGTTGTGGATGCAGCAGTACTACTGAAACGATACAGAACATACGGCAACAATTTGACGATTACGGGACACATAGCGTCGCTGTTTCTCTAGATGTAACTGAAGACCAGATTACTCCAAACCTGTGTCTTGAAATATCTCACGGTGGCAATGTGGACTTTGATTGGACTAACACTTTCGACCTCCTAGAAGCAAAGTTGCACTGCTTACCAGAAAAGGTTGAAGCACTGAGACAATTAGTGTCTAATGAAAGGTTCTATAGTCCTTCAGGGATCTGGGATGTTCATTGTAATCTTAATCACATTAAAGTATTACCCGCGAGTAAAACCGCTACTATTCAAGAGTCCTTGGAGCAAAAGACTCTGAGAATCAAAGCATATATTGTTTGTGTGGGCTTATTCAAAGGATAGATAGTATGGCTAGTTTTGGTGGTAGCATCTACAGAGAGAGTGCAGTAGTTAAAAATACACAACCTGAATCACTGGATACAAGAGTTCAATTGACTACGCCTCAAGAGTGGATAGTATTGGTACTGATGGGCTTAATACTAATCACCATTGTGTGTTGGGGCGTGTTTGGGAGTGTCGAAAACACAGCAAGAATGGAAGGGACTCTGATTCTTGCAGGAGAACGCCACATAGTACGAGCACACACTTCAGGTGTAGTCACGGGTGTAGAAAAAATCCCAGGAGAGATAGTCACGACTGGTCAACTGCTGGTACAAGTTGCTCAACCTGAGTTAGCTCAATTGCTAGACTTCTATTCATTACAACAGCGAGCGGAAGACGAATCTCGATCAATTCGTGAACAGCAAGAATATTTCGAACAAGCACCAGTAGTTCCTAATTCCGAGTTAAATGGGCGAGATTCATTCAACCAAATTCAGGGAATGATGGGGGTTTCGAGTACCGCAGACGGAGTAATAACGACAACATTGGTTGAAACCGGTGACACAATCAACATAGCACAGCCGATAGCTCATGTTGTATCAGGTATTTTCGACGCGGCGCACTTCATTGCGGTGATAACTACTGAGGATGCAGAAGAGTATTCGGTTGGAACACCTGCACAAATTAGTTGCAAATACGTTGCCGAAGGGGAACCTTTAGATGCGGAACTCGTATCAGTTTCCACTAGAGCCGAGCCCATACCCGATTGGATATTAGCAATTTCACCTAAATTCACTGGGATAGAGGAAGGTTATGTCCTTCGATTTAGTGTCTCTAGCCTTTCGGAAACTGTATCAGAACAATCCTTCGCTACGCTTGAGGGTGAACAATGTCGCATTGAGATGAAGATTGGTAAGAGGTCTCCGCTTAGCTTCCTCTTGCAACCGAGGGGCAGTAGTTCAGGCCAGTCTAGCTAAAAAACAGGATTTAGTTCTATGGGTTGGTTACGTTCCATATTTCGCGTCCGTACACCACTGGTCCTGCAGATCGAAGCAGCTGAGTGCGGGGCTGCTTGTCTGACTTCGATTCTCGGTTGGTACGGTCGTTGGGAACGACTAGAAGATGTTCGAACTGCTTGTGGGATTGGTCGAGACGGTTGCTCTATGGGGGACATCGTTCGTGCAGCAAAGGAGTACGGATTAGTAGCACAAGGTTGGAAGCAAGAGATTGAAGATCTTGAAAATTTAAATCTTCCCATCATACTATTTTGGGAATTTCGACATTTCGTAATCCTTGAAGGAATCAGCAAGGGAAAATTTCACATCAATGATCCCGCGCATGGACGACGAACGATAGATAAGGAAGGTATTGATCGCGGGTACACGGGTGTTGTCGTCACCGTAGAACCTTCAGAGTCTTTCCAGCGCAATAAGAAACCTCCCAGTGTAATGCGTCAACTGTGGCCCTGGATCAAAGACTTTAAACCAGCGCTTGTTATAGCTGTTTTAGCTGGACTCCTATTAGCTGTACCATTTGTAGCTGCGCCAGTTTTATTGGGTTTGTTTGTTGACTATGCGCTCCAAACTGGGGATTCAGCATGGCGGATGGGCCTCATTGCTGTTATGGCTTCAACTGCTGTCATTGCGTATGTGCTAACCTGGTTTCGTCAAAAAGCACTCAGGAAATTAGCCATCAGCATGGCGATCACACAATCGGATCACTTTGTTGGTAGACTGTTGAAACGACCGGTGCAGTTCTTTAATCAACGGATGACTGGAGATTTGATTTCACGAACTCAGTCGATTGAACACATTGCAAATTTCGGTGTGAATCAAACTGTCAGTGTGCTAGTCGATCTGACGATGAGTCTAGCGTTTTTGTCGTTGATGTTTGCCTATTCACCGATACTCGCTTCGGTCATCGCATTGATTGCAATGATTTGCGGATTTATAGCCAGATTAGCTAATCGAAATCAGACCGATAATGGTCACTGTTTTAGACGAGAACAAGGGCTGTTAGCAGGAATCGGTTTCATCGGCTTAAAAAATATTGGAGCGGTTCGTGCGACTGCCGGTGAAGACGATTTATTCACCCGTTGGAGTGGGCACCAGGCCCGAGAAATCAATGCTCGACAGGTTTTTGAGGAAACAGGTCACATCACCAGTGCGGTACCCACATTCTTTGTGTCTATCGGAGGTGTTGCTGCACTAGGACTAGGTGGCTGGCAAGCAATGGCTGGTTCGATGTCACTGGGAACCATGATTACCTTTTACATGCTATCTTGGAGTTTTCTGCAACCTATCGGCCGCTATGTACAGTTCATTGAACTCTTGCGAACGCTGGAAGCAGAAATCCACCGCTTACAGGAAATTTCTGGAACTCAAGAGTCTGAGCCAAAAACTGAGTCGAAAACGGAAGGTATTGCAACTGTCGGTGGAAGGCTTCGATTACGGGGTAGGGTTGAATTGATAAATGTGACGTTCGGATTTACCCCCCAAAAACCACCTTTCATTGAGAACTTTAATTTGGTAATCGAACCTGGACAGCGAGTAGCAATCGTGGGTCCAAGTGGTTCAGGTAAATCTACTCTATCGTATTTGGTTTCAGGGATCTATACGCCATGGAGTGGAAAAATCTTGTTTGATGGGATGGAACGTGAAGAGATACCGATTGAGGTTCTTCGTGACTCAATTTCAGTGGTCATGCAAAGCTCAGCTCTCATTACCGGGAGTGTGCGCGATAACCTCACACTTTGGGATCCCAATGTTCCTGATTCTCTAGTGGTTGCTGCAGCTCGTGATGCAGACATTCATGAAGAGATCATAGTGCGCTCAAATGGTTATAGCACAATTGTTGAAGAAGACGGGCGTAACTTTAGTGGAGGACAGCGACAGAGGCTTGAAATTGCTCGCGCACTCGTTCCCAATCCTTCAGTATTAGTACTAGACGAAGCCACTGCTTCACTTGATGCAATTACCGAGGTTCGAATTGATGATGCGATACGTCGACGTGGATGTTCTTGTTTGATCGTAGCACACCGTTTAAGCACCATTCGAGACTGTGATCGAATCATTGTCCTCAAAAATGGACAAGTAGTTCAAGACGGCACCCATGACGAACTAGTCGAAATCGAAGGTATGTTGTATCGGGAATTGGTTCATGCCCACTAAATCCTCAGTTCAAGTAAACGCCACTAGCGACAAAGCTAGAGAGCAACTCACTGAGTTTGCGCTGATGCAAGGGCATGCTGTTCTTACTTCCGGAAATCAACCTATTCAACTTGAAAACCCTAACAGGGTATGGTTTGTCGAGTGTGGAACTCTTGATATATTTCTTGTAGGTCAAAGAGACGGCTCATCAGAGGCTCCTTTCCAGCACGTGATTCGACTAAACGAGGGTAGCTTAGCCTTTGGTGCAAAAGGATTTGAAGAGATGCGATTGGTCGCTAAGGGATTACCAGGGACCAAGCTTCGCGAACTTCCGATTACTGATTTGGTTCAGGAACAGGGAGAAAACTCAGAGGATATACTGAATTGCTTCTATGACGATGTAGATACTTGGGTGAGTGGCATGTTGGCGACGATTGCTAGCAAGATTATCCCTCGTCCACGTTCAGATGTATTACTCAGAGCTTCTGAATCTAAAGAAGTAGACGGTACACTTTCCAGTGTCAGTGGAGTACTTTGGCTCGACGGGGAGGCGCAACTTTTTGGTACTGAAGAATCCGAAGAAGATGAGCTAGTTCCTATCACCCCCGACTCGTGGGCCGTTATGTACGGTGTAGGATCTGTTAGTGCTCATACTACGAAGTCGGTAAGCACATCGACTTTGCTATCCAGTACATTACCTGCATTTCATCGTCTTGTCTTCCAATCGGAAATCTTTAATCGCAAGATGATCTTAGCAGATCAAGCCAATTTGCGTGACGCTAGTTTGGGTTGGCGACAACGTGATGAAACTCAAGCACGTGAGCACTTACTTGGTCTCCTCGCTCCAGATGCTCCGAGAGTCTCCAGTGGTAACGAATTGATTGCTGCTATTCGCATGGTAGCTAAGCAAGAACATATCAAGATTCGCGAGCCAGTATTACCGGCTGGAGAACTTCCAGTGTTACAAGATATAGTTCGAGTGTCTGGTGTTCGAACAAGAAAAGTATTACTCTCTACACAGGATCGATGGTGGCGCACAGATAGTGGAGCGTTGCTAGCCTATCGAAATAGTGATCACTCACCCGTTGCTCTATTACCAGGTTGGGCTGGGACTTATCGTTTATTTGATCCCAAAACCGGACGTTTCACACGAGTTACCCGAGAGATTGCCAAGAGTTTGGAAGAGGATGCTTGGATGCTTTATCGTCCTCTACCCGATGATTCAGCTATCGGTATGAAAGATCTGTTTGCAGGTGCATCCGGTAGATTTGCTTCAGACATCGCTCGAGTAGTCATTACGGGGTTAGCAGCTAGTATCCTAGCTTTGGTTCCCGCAGCTGGAGCAGGCTACTTTATTCGTATTTTGATACCACAAGGTGTGTTGGGAGGACTGGTTCAGTTCGTATTGCTGCTTGGTTTATTCGCGTTTACTGCTGCATTAGCGCAAGTGCTTAGAGGTACTGCATTGATGCGGATTGAAGCTCGACTATCGACCCGTTTGACTGCAGCTGTGTGGGATCGATTGCTGAGATTAACCAACGAGTTTTATCGCAAACATAGTTCAGGTGATTTAGCACTAAGAGTACAAGCATTTCAAAGTGTGCGAGATAAGCTAGCAGGTACAACAGCAGCAGCACTTCTTTCAGCCGTTTTCATGCTCCCTTCTATCGGGTTGGTGTTTTTCTTTGACATTCGTCTTGGATGGATGAGTTTAGGTGCAGGAGTGGTCGCACTGTTCGTGATGCTCTTACTTGGATTAATGCAGATACCCGCTCAGCGAGAAAAACTATTACATGAGCGTGCATTAACTAGCCTTCTTTCCCAGTTCATTAGTTGTATCAGCAAGCTACAGACGGCTGGTGCTGAAGGGACTGCACGAGGAGCTTGGGCTAGACTCTATCGTGAGCAAAAATCTGCTGAAATTCGAGTAGGAGTGTTGAGTGAACACCTCGCTGCTTTTGGTGCAGCAGTTCCTCCTCTGGCTGCAGCAGCACTGTTTACGGTAGCTGGAATTCCGGGAGCGGGTGGACCAGATGTGGGTGATTTTCTTGTAGTTTATCTTGCTTCAATGGTCTTCTACGCAGCCATCATTGCATTTGGTTCGGTACTAGATTCTGTTTCTTCAGTAGTTCCTGCGGCTGAGCAGGTCACTCCGATTTTGAGAGCAGTACCGGATACGGGAACCAAAACCAATGAGACTATAGTACTACAGGGAGAATTGAGGATAGAAGAGGTTAGTTTCGGTTATGGTCCCTCCGGTGCTCAAATACTAGACCGTGTTTCAATCCACGCAAAACCAAGTGAATTTATCGCGATTGTTGGTGAATCCGGAGCAGGCAAGAGTACACTCATCAGATTAGCACTCGGACTGGAGATTCCGAGGTCTGGAGCAGTCTACTACGATGGAATAGATCTCAAACATCTTGACTCTGTCGCAGTGAGAAGACAAATTGGGGTAGTGCTCCAGGATCAATCAGTGCAAGTCGGTACGGTTCTGAACGCCATTATTGGGTTGGACCACTCATTGACCATTGACGATGCGTGGAGAGCTGCAAAGCTCGCTGCGGTAGATCAGGATATAGCTGCAATGCCAATGGGAATGTACACTCCGATGTCGGAACAGTCGAACACCGTTTCAGGTGGGCAAATACAACGGATTCGGATTGCTCAAGCTCTAGTTAAGAATCCACGTCTACTCATCATGGATGAAGCAACCAATTGGTTGGACAGAAAGAATCAAGCAGCAGTCATGAATGGTGTTCGTGAATCTTCGGCTACTAGGATAGTTATCGCTCACCGAATTTCGACCATTCGTGAAGCTCATCGAATTTACGTGTTAGAGCAGGGACGGGTCGTCCAAGTAGGACGATTCGATGAGTTAGCAGAGCAAGATGGTGCGTTCCAAAACCTAATTCGTCGTCAGATGACTTAAGATCGTTAGAAGGTATATAGACAATCTGCTAGTTTAAAGAATGAATCTAAAGGCTGGTAGCCAGTAGAATAAACTTTGCTGAATGTTAACTCATGCTCCTGTGGTTCGACAAAATCAAGCTTCAGGTGAATGAACTCAGCTGACCAAACTACTCCCTTGGTGCATTAGTATTCCCTTATTGACTAATTAATTAGTGCATCAAATTTCTCGGGCGACAAAGTTCTTTCTAACGCGACTTACGAGTACTGGTTTCCAATCATGAGTTCGCCGTGTACAGTGTACTGGTGGCTTTTGGAACAATTGATACCAATCTTTGGGATGATACCGGAGCATGAACTCCGATGTCCACACGAATGAGGATGATGAATTCTTCAAGAGAGCTAATTACCTCGATGATTGTTCAGAGGGTTCTGGACTCCCAATTTGGTCTAGTACTCAGGTATTTGTTGGATTCAAACGGGCAGGTAATATCTTTAATTAGTCTTTCGGTCGATTAACCATTATTCGACTGCTAGCGGGCAGTTCATTGCAAAAAACTTGGTCAAGTATCGCAAGTGTAGCTAAGTCTAACCAACCGATATGAAGAACCTACTCAACTACTTCCCCTGAATTGGAGTTGGTCTAGGGTGCTCGTTAGTTTCAGGACTGTGTTTTGGATTGTAGTACAGAATCTTCCACTAAACTTGTTGGACTTTCATAGATGTCGAACCCTCAACGAAGAACAGTACCAATGGTAGGTATCGTAAATATTTGTATAGTTTCAATAGTTATTTCTAATGAAACCGCGAAGAAACTTAACGCTGAGTGCAAGCATGAGCCGTAGGTCAGCCTTTGATTCAGGATAAACAGATGCAAGTTCGCGAAGTTCGAGAGATTGACACAACCTGTTGTCAAGGTGGATACGAGCACACAGCGAAAGAACACGTCGACGCTGAAGTTATGAGAAGGATGAGAAAGAACGAATCATCTGCCTCAAGAGCAGAGATAGAGTTTAAACAATACATCGAACTACTTTGGTACAGTGAAAGTGTTATCAAGTGATTCGTGAAGTAGAAACACCTATCCGTTAGCAATTTCGTGCCGATATCAGTTACTGGAAGTGGCATCACCTCCCAGAAAAAGAACTGTGGTTGTCGAGCATGATAAAGCAAAGTTCCACGAATATCACCAAGCGTTTGGTTATCGACGAGTGACGATTCGCTGCTTTTAGAGGGGTGGATGTGAGCTCACTCCTCAGAGATATATGATGCAGGAGCGAGAATGTGCGAGGTGCAGACCGAGTTCTAAACGTAATCCTCCCGCGAGCAAGCGGTTGCTGAAGCGCGTATTCGTCTGTCGGTCAATTCGAGCCAAGCGACCGAATCAGAAGTAGGTATCAGACCTGACTGAAATTCGGACTTGAGAGGGTAAGAGTCTTTTTGCCAGGTAAGGAATAGTACGATGGCGAAGCGCACTGGTGAGGATACTGAGGAAATGATTTTCATTCAGACCGAAGGAGTCAATAGACCAGCTATGCGGTTCAAAATTGGTGAAGTCACACAGGTTGATCTCCGCATGGGCATGGGAGGGTGGTAGCCGTAGAACATGCGCTGCTGAGAGTATTCGGTCATCCCAAGCGTCACGAAGCTGATATATCCCAGTGTCTAAGAAAAGATGCCACATACTCATCAACGACGATATCGTCAAGATGCGCCATCGGCTGCGAAGAGCTTAAGAGAAAGGACGCTGATGTCCTGCCACCGCCGGATGCTTGTGGTTCTGTTGGGATAGTTACTTGGATCGAGCAAAACGAAATATGTGGTGGAGGACTTTCTTCGTGCACATTTTCTGGCAAAACGATGTCGTAGTTAGGTTGAGTACTTCGAAAGTTGGTCAGTAACCGTTGCCGCAAGGATTTATCGCCTTCGGTTTGCGGAAGAATCCCATCACTAAGTTCTTTTACAGTAAGATCTGAGGTTGAGATATGATCAAAAAACTACAATGGTTGGACCACATTGAAGTTATATGTTTGGTCCTGATCACCCCAATTTAAGACGGCATTGGTGTTCTAAGCTAGACACTCGAGGAGCTACATCGAAGTAGATGAAATTAGTTAGAGTTTCTATTGCTCGCGAGTCTATAGATTATCGTAATTGAGAAATTCTTCTAAGAATAGGTAGCCAGTAGCTGGGTACGCCTTCGCTTGAACTTTCAGCTCGTGTTTTTGAGGCTCAAAAACAAGTTTCATGTGAACGACACTGCTTAACAGAGCATAGATACCAAACTTCCCAAACAACTGGTCCTTAGTTGGCCAAGCAAGGAGCGCATCATATTTCTCTGGTAAGCAAAGCCCATTGTTGCACAGCTGAGCCAAGACAGGTTGCCATCCACCGATTCCAGACCCAGGTAGAATGCCAGGTGGTTGTTGGAATAATTCAATCCCTAACCGTGAGGACAGTCTAGTTTCACGAACCCCGATGTCTAGACGAACAAATTTGATCTTCTCTTTAATGGAATTCACTAACTTGATGACTTGATCAGAAGGACCCGACCACTCCAAATGGTGAAGTACCTCAGATAGTTTGTTCGGTTCAAAAGCGCAAGTATTGATTATGATTGTTCGTATCGGTCGCATGGGCATGATGCCGATTGCACCCGCGCACACACCCGCGTCAGTTAAACTCTTGAATGCTAGATCAATAGACTCAATTTCAGAAGGGGTTACTATCCACCCAACAGATTTACATATCCATTCAGCCGCAGTTCTTGAATTTGGAATGGATAACTTGTCAATTTCTGTGCTGTGGTGATCGAATCTAGCAAAGAAACCTGCACTAGTTTCATCTGAGTTGTTGTCAATGTCGAACTCTAAGCCGATGGTATCTGCCCAAGGTGCATCTTGTTCTATAGAGTTGAGAGAGTTTGCTAGTGCTTTTGAAATTGGATTAGCGTCAGTTTGATATCCCCGTGCTATCAAGTGATTTGTCAAACTTCCAGGTCGCAGTATTGATACATAGAAGTCAGATCTTGCAGTCGTTTCACCAAGTGGTAGCTCGAATCCAAATCCTGTACCTGTTCCAATAGGTAGGTTTCGGACTGTACGAAAAATGTTCTTCCAACAGTCTTGATCAATCAGGTTAGGACGGATGATTCTAGATAGACTGTTTAGAACTTCATTAAATTGTTCAACAATTTGAAGTTGGTCTTTGGTGGGATGGTGGGTCATCGCTCAATTGATAGGAGTTTATTTGATGTGACTATATTCTCTAGAGAAGAGCACGCGATCTAACTGTGAGGCTTGATTGCATGCTAGACAACCTTCTGACACTGAAAAATAAGTATCCTAGGTTTCGTGAACGAAACCTAGGATACTTTCATCGTAGGATTAATAAACTTAATTCATCAATCCACGAGGATCAATAATAAAACCCGCCGCTGGATGCTTGTAGCTCTGCTTCAGATAGCTTCTTGGATCTAGGCAAAACCAAATGTGCCGTGGAAGCACTATCTTCGTGAACATGGAGTTGTATATTTTCCGGCAGAGTAATGTTGTAATCTTGTTCGAGTACTTCATGCGGCCCGGCTAGTAAGCGTTGGCGAAAGGATTCATCGCGTTCAGCTTGTGCAAGGATCTCCTCACGCAGTTCTTCTGCAGTCATCGCACCGTGAGAGGTGGCAATTTTCTTTGACATAGTTTAGTCCTCAAGTGGGTTAGATTGTGTTTGTCCGAAAACAAACTGTTACAAAACGTATATTATAGTCAAAAAAATACAAAATGTGAACATTACAGAAAAATTCTTTTCTGTAATTCTTCGTCAAATGAATACCACTCATGGACTCTCATTATTGCAACGGTGCACGTTGAAGATCACATTCCTATGTGGTGAGAGCTCTTAGAACGTGTGAAAGAACGCACTCAGATTTTTTTGACTATATGAATCTTAGCCTATTACTCGAATGCTCTTGAGCCTTGAAATTTCAAGAGCAGGTGAACTCCAGAATAGTTTAGCTCGCTAGTCAAGGATTGCGCATTCGTTTGATTCACTCAGTTGCACCATTTTCATTTGAAATCATGAAGTGCTAACGATGCAATATTGGATGCTTTTCTATCTGACAATGGTTCTTGAACACCTTCTCTTTGTTAGTGGAGTGGTCCAGAGACTAGCTTGAATCAACCAAGCAAACAAGAAACCTGGCTCACTCAGAGAACGCAAACGTGTATGTAATTGACAAGGAAAATCCTTTTGATAACTTAGAGAACGAGATAGGGTATCTATCTCAGCTTACTAACGAGTATTTACTCTATGCTGCTGAATTTGTGAATCGTGAGGACTTTGATAGAGGCATGTTCAAATGAAGTAGGCTATTACCGTTCTACCCTCAATCCTTCAGACTATGTGGAACCTTAGTACTGATTTAAGCAGGTTCTGAATGTTGGTTTTGCACTTGGAGAGTACATCAGAAACGCACTCTAACTCTAGATACAAGGATCAACCGATAAGTCTTTTCTATTGTTGTATCAATTTGCACACCTACATTGATTGGTCAAGGACTAGAGAGGTGAATCTTGTTGAGATCTATTGGAGATTTCCTTTGGCTGGGCCCTGCTTTGGGTCTAATCGCAGCGCTACTGACTTTCCTAATAGGTGGGTTCCTTTTCTTCACTATCGTGGGTATACCAGTCGCAAAAAGCTTGTTTCAGTTAGGATGCTACTACTTAGAACCGTTCTCTAGCAAAATGGCGAAAGCAAAAGACTGGGGTGAAAAACCAATATCACCGATCAGGACGGCTTGCTCTGTCATCGGTTGGTTCGTTTATCTTCCATTTGGCATTTTTCTCGCACTTGTGCTGTTCGCTCAGTTTATGTTGGCTGCTGTTTTTTTGGTCTCACAATCTTCGGTATTGGGATGATCATACCAGTAGCTCATACATTCATGGGATCGATAGCAACAGTGTTTAATCCTGTGGGAAAGCTCTGTGTGAGTGCAGTTGCGCATGAAAAATGGATCGAGCGACAGCGGACAGACGAGTCAATTTCATATTGAACAAAAGAGCTAACTTTCTATTGAGCTAGTCGCCAATCGGTAGAAATCAAATCTATCTGGGCAGACCCAATCACACATCGTCTTTCCATTGACCAAGTTGAACGGGATAATTCGCCTCTGAGTTCAGGGAGACAAGCTCAATCAGAATGTTCTGTTCTGGTAGTTTCAACACACACAATTGGAGTTTCCACTATTTCAACACATAATGGGTGAAACACGTTATGTCATTGATCAATCCAGTCGGAAGATGTAAGTAGTCAAGGAGTGAATTTTGGTTTGATAAAGGTGAGAGCTTTTATTCTCCAACCTATTGCCACTGGAAACTGCAAGACCTTGTTCTTCAAGTCCGAGAAACATCCATATAGTCATTCAGTGAGGTTGTAGACGATCCTCCAGTTCATCTTCATGGGATCTCCGTGCTCCCTAATAAGCACTGCGGGAGGTGATGGAAAAGTCCCTGCTTCTTTGAAGAGATCTGTTGCAGCTGTATCGAGTATCTCAGAGCCACTTGACTTCGATACCTTCAAATTTGTGATCGCTCCTTTGGCACTGATTTCAAAGCTCAGGACCACCACTCCTTCAATATCCTTGTCTCTGGCTTCTTCGGTGTAACCTATAAATCTGTGTAGATGTTGCTGAAGACGACTGATGTATCGACTCAACGCAGTTTCGAGACCATTCTCTCCCTCTAGATCAGCATCATATAGTGAGTATGAGAGATTGATGTTGGTTCCAAAATCCATGTCCAATACAGTATCCGAACTAGTAGCAGAAGCAATCGGTGTTGGTTCTTGAAAGAAGATAGTGTTATCTAATTTGGGTAAATCTTCATACTTTAGTGCCTCGATGGGAGCTGTCTGCAATGAACGAATCTGATTGGTTACTCTGGGTGTGGGATTGGGCTGCTCTTGGTTCGTTTCAGTAGCTGAGCTTGGTTCCAATCCTACCGAGACTTCTACCTTTGCACGGCTAGCAGAGAATAGCGCTCCAAACACCAACGTGACGATCAGTGCATGTATGAACACGGATATGGTCATAGCTGCCATCCACGGTCGGTGGCTGTTCGATGATTTGTTCACTATTAGAGCATGGACCTGGATCTTGTCAGTTTAGTTCTGACTGGTGGCAGGAAAGTTCTTCCCTGGTTGTTAAGATTACTCAATAATAGAGTTGAGCTACTCGGACTCGAATCATATTCGAACCTGGGTGGCCAAAATGACCTCAGTGATGCCTACATTTCGGATCAAATTGATGATTTCTTTGGCTTGCAGTGCTTGAAGTTTGCCATCGAAGTATATTGTTAAATCTGGGGGATTAGGTGCATTTGCTAATTCAGTCAGCCTATCCGATAGATCAGCACGAGAAATCGGGGCTTCTTGTACTGTAATTTGTCCATTGGCATCTACCGTCATTGAGTCAATCAACGGTTCACGATCAGTATCGCTGCTGGATTCAGGCAATTCAATTTGATTGATTAGTTTAGAACTTTCTTCCCTGTCCTTAATTTCTCCTACTACCATCAGAAAAGCTAGGATAAGAAACACAACATTGATCAAAGGGATCATGCTCAGATCGTTTGGTGTAGCTGTACTGTCTTTGAAGTTCAGTTTCATTAATCGTTGAGGGCAACCGTTGCTGTCACACCTACTTTATTCAATTGATCCAGCAAGTCGATGAGGGCTTGAGTAGAAACTTCACTGCTGACATCAACGGAGTAAGTTCGGTTTCGACCTTTAGTGCGGACCCACTGAACTAGCTCATCCCGGTTTGCTGAGTCTACAGTCACTTCGCCATCTGAAATGACACCGTCTTCAGTTTCCAGAGTGATATTGACTGGAGCTTGCATGTCAGAGTCGACAGGTTGTGAAGATTCTATAGTGATTTGTTTATCACGCACAACGGTCGTTGTTAGCAAGAAGAACAGCAACAGGATGAAGACTATGTCAATCAACGGGATCAGACTGATACGTTTTTTGGCTGGAGAAGTGAATGTGCCTAAGTTGAGCATAGGTTGCTCTAGGAAGAGAGGTTATTGACTGTGGTAGATAGTGAATACTCGAGTCACATAGTCGTTGATCATCAAAGCAGAACGCTGGATCTTTCGGTCCATCCAGTTGTAAGCGGTTATCACTGGAATAGCGACTCCTAAACCTAAAGCTGTAGTGAGCAGCGCTTGCCAAATACCACCAGCTAGAACCGTGGGATCGGCTTGATTTCCAGCAGATTCCATGGCTTGGAAGGAATTGATCATCCCCAAGACTGTTCCCAGTAGACCAACCAATGGACTGAGTGAACCTATCACATCAAGAGCAGGGAGCATGGTCCGTAGCTCTGCTAACTTACCCATGCTTATTCTTTCTAACTCTTCTTTGAGGACTGCTTCGTCCAGTTTCTTGTTCTCAAGACTGTCCATTGCATACTTGACAACGTCAGCTGAGAACGCGTTCTCCTTTAGTGATTCGATGGCTTCAGCCTTTTCATCTGTAGACCATTTTTTCAATGATGTTTCGATGTTTCCAGAGGGACCAAGTTGGGCTTGGAATAGTTGCCAGAACTTGAAGATCACAATGGTGATTGCAATCACAGAGGTGATTAGAAGTAGCCAAACTATCGGGCCGCCGACCTCTAGAAAGTTATAGAAACCTTTCATGACATGAGACTAAAGGAATTCGTAGAAGTGTGTTGCGGCATCACTTAAACCGAACTCCCATTTCGATCCAAAAACGACGACCTTGGCTAAATCGACGTCGGGTTTCAAATAGGCTGCGGTCTATGACCTGGTCAAACAGGTTGTGGATTTCCAAAGTTGCAAATGCTGTGAAGTTGTCTGTTAATCGACCTTGCCAATCAAGCTTTGAATTCACGGTAAAGAGGCTATCAAAGTCGAAATCAGCATAGATGTCATAGAGATTACCTGTTTCAGGATGTGGCCAGTTTCGTCCGGTGTCGCGAGCGATGGTTCCCCCCCTGCGGTGTGAGAAGAAGTTGGTCATATTCAAGTTCCACTGAGGGAATTTAGTGACCGTGAAAAACCCGATCGAAAACGGAATGTTGTAATCCCACGCGGGTAAGTCTTCTGGCTTTACTAGTTTGTTATCGTAGTAGACGAGGTCCATCTCTAGTTGATCATCGTAACCATCATCGTCTTGCCGGTTGGACTTCGTATTTCGGTATCCAAGAGACAGATTTGCTGTGGTTTCGGTGGATCCAAATTCATAAGGTCTACTCGTTGTAAAGGTCACCGAAGCGCTCTGGGTGCTACTCCGCCCATCGTTGGTATAGAAGTACTTTCGGTTTTCATCGCGTTGACGCGCAACGCCATCTTTTGATTCGCGGTTCACAATTTGGAAGCTCAAGTCAACAACCGTACTAGTTGTATACCAACCGATCATGATTTCATCAGAGTAGGGAGTATCTAGATTAGATGCACCGGAACGATTCTCAAATGTTCGATGGGTACAGTTCACAAAGTCTGCGACGGAACAGGGTACTTCTTCCCCAGGTCGTCCTCGGGGTCGAGTGAGATTGGTGTAGATTTCACGCCAACCATAGATTGCATCATTGAGTTCATAGCGAAAGAAACTGCGACCGTAGTATCGACTCAGCCCAGCAGTGAACGTACCTTCAAGAAGATTGAAGTCTACGCTAATTCTTGGTGAGATATTGAAGTTTTCAAGATAACTTTCCCAATCTCCGCGAAGCCCGACGGTAAGAGTAGTAGTTTGAGTGAACACGGTTTTACCAAGCTTCATTTTGTCTTCTACATACATTGAAGCCTCTTCATAAGAGACATCGACTTCCCCAGCAAACCAAAAGGATCGAGCTTGTAGGAACTCATCACCGGCACTGCTTCTGCCGTCACCGTCTTGGTCTCGGCAACCTTCTCGACCGTTATCTCGAATACAGAAATATTGCTCAAAGACTACGTCTTCTGGTCGTTTGTAGAAGCTAGAAGTATTTCTGATTTCGCCCCCAAATGTTATTGAGTGGTTCTGGATGAAGCCCATGGTGTTGAGGGTGTCCAGAGAGAACTGTGGTTTGAAGCTCCAACGAGTTTGTTGTTGCTCGGAATCACCAAATGCACCTTCATAACGAGACATACCACTGTTTTCCAAATATTCGTGATAGGTGAACATGCTTTGTTCACTATCCAGTGTGTCTGACAACTCATCGAGTGAGAATGTTAAATCTAGTGAACCCCAACCGGTGGGTTGTGAGTACTTGATTGTTCCACCTATTCCACTGTGCTCTTTTTCAAATCGACCTGTGTAGTTGGTAGAAGTTAATCCATCGTGAGTTCGAGTTGTTGATCTAAAGGAAAGGCTGAGGTCTGATGAACCGAACCGACTGTTGATTTTTCCAACAATGTTCTGGATTGAATCGTCGTAATCGATCATGTTGATGGTGTCGGTATCGTCCTCAAACTGCTGAGCAAAGGTAGATACTCGGTTAGTGATTCCTATGGTGAGACCAATGTTGTCTGTAATACCGTACTGAGCAGAGAGTTTGTAGTTTGACTTTTCGTAGTCGGGAGTGTAGACGGCACGATAGCGATCTGCTGTAGAAATATCGTCTTCGCTTACGTGAAATTCTTCCCACTCATCCCGTTGTAGACCATAGGTAAAAGAGAAATTGTTATCACCCTTGTAGGACTTCAGTTCGGATGCAACGACTCCACCGGTAAACCCACCATATTCAACGGGGATATTAGAATCGTAAACTTGGACAACATCCAAAAGATCCACATCGAGGTAGTAGCCTTGAGGTGAACTACCGCCGTGAGGAGCGACTAAACTCGGAGTGGCAAAGAGATCTGAGGAATCTGCGGGGTTGAGGTCATTCGTAGTATCTGAACCATCGATTAGAAAGAGGTTTTGGTAGAACGTTTGACCGTGGATGGAAATTTCATCGGGTCGTAGCGTTGCTGTACCAGCGGAGGTATCACTGTTTCTTGAAAAGTCGACACTGGGGTTGAGCTTGAGTAAATCAGCTAAAGTTCCTTCACCGGTTGTAGCCTTATTTATAGTTTCCTCGGTGTATTCCGTTTCACCTGGCTTGGTTTGAATTCGAGTAGCTTCGATTTCAGTTTCGACTTGCAGAGCTGAGCTCTCTTCATCGTCCTGTTCAGAATCTTGAGCGATTGCATTAAAGCAAAGCAAGCACAAGCCTAAAGCAAAACACGTGATTGACTTATAGAGATCCATAGTTCCTCGCAGTATGAATTGGATGAATGAATGTTTTTTGGGGAATACTGTGCTCGTACAGAAGGATCAAACAATAATTTCGATAACCTATTGTATAGTATATGAGCCTTTTACTCCTACCAGGAAATGTACACCGGACTGGTTGTGATTTTATTGATTGATGGAGTTTAGTCTCCTCAAATATATACGCAAATTTTGATCCCAATCCTTCAAATCTCAGTTGGAATTTCCACTAAGAGTGGGATCTCAGTCAGGTATATGGCACACCGTATAGTTCTCGACTCTTGAGCGCGCATCACTTTCGCATAGTTTTCTAACTGAGCACGGTGTAATCGAATGGTGTTTGTTTTGATTTTCTCAAGTGGTATATCGGGACCCAGCGCCGTAGTTTTGTAGTCGATGATCCAACGAACATCGTCTGAATCAACAAAAGTACGGTCAATGATTAGTTTTCTAAATTCACCCTCAGCAAATGTCGTGTATGCTGCTTCAGCTTGAACATCAGTATGTGATGTATCAAATAACCACTTACCGGATTTATCATTAAAGACATTGTCTAGCTGGCGTTGGGCTTGTTCCAATAATCGCGGGATGTCCTCTCCTTCAATCCCTTCACCACGCAAGTAATTTCGCCAGTGTGTTACTCGCTTAGAGTTGAACATGACCGGTTGGTTTTCAATCAACGCTATCCGCTGTAATTCTCTGTGAACCAGTCGACCCAAGACCAACTCCCGGCGAAATCTAATCGGTATCGGTATTCTGACATCTGCTTGAACAGGTTCTTTGTATTTGTCGTCGATTTGGAGTTCAGACTCCGGTTCACGCCACTCATATTCAGGATCGACGCGAGTCAAAATCGTAGCAGGTCGTTGTTCTTGGTTCAGGGTTGGACTTTCATGTTTAACGATGGTAGCTTCTGAGAAGAATGGCTCTAGGTGACTAATCAAATTCTTGCGACTTTTTATCTTTTCATCCTCTTTGAATCGCCCATACACAGAAAGTGACTTCTTGGCACGGGTCATCGCAACATAGAGTAAACGCTTATCTTCGTTCTGGTCACGCAGTGATTCTTCTTGTCGGAGGAAGTTGTGGTATGAGTTGCGTTGCTTGTCTTTAACCGCTAACAGCAACGATTCTTTGTAATGGCTCCAGTGCACCATTTCACTCTCACCGGGATGAGGATCATCACTAATGTCAGCCAATATCACATGATCAAACTCCAGTCCCTTCGCCCGGTGAATGGTCATAACTTCAAGATCAGCTTGTACACCCGACGCAGTTGAATATTCCATGTCGATCTTAGCCCACAGTTCGTGAAGTCTAATTTCGTTTTTGGTCGAGGACTCCAACAAATCAAGGAAGCGTTCGCTGTTGATGCGAGCATCTGCACTGCTGTAGGCATGGTTGCCTCCCAAACGAAACCACAATCGTTCGATTTGTGATCGAGGTGTGAGATGTGATTCTTCAGTAGCTTGAACAAACGCCTTTTGAACTCGGTTCATCAACTGTAAGCCTATGGGTGACAATCGTTTGCATTCAAGCATTTCTGTACCAGTCTCACACTCTGCTAGTGTCTCAAGATCGGGTAGGGATAGTCCACATAGCGGAGATCGAAATAAAGAAAGCCAAGTCAACTTGTCCCGTTGGTCGTTGTACGCTTGGACTAACGCATAAAAATCGCGTATGACCGGCTCATCTTTGAGCTTAACGATGTCGACCCCCTTCCACTTTAACCCTGCGGCTCCGAGGGCTTGGAAGTAGGTGGGTAGATTTTTTCGGCGAGGAACAAGAAGCACGATGCTGTCTTCAGGTCCGTACCGGTCGATAATTTCTTGAACCTGGCGTGCGACAAGTTGAGCCTCACCAGTTCGTTCAGGATTGTAGGTAGATAGAACCAGGTGGAAACTGTCTTCAGGGTGCAAATCTTCTGATTTAGGTTTAGCAGGGTTAGATGCAGCGAATGCGACCGCACCTAGATCTGGATCTTCTACTGAACCAAAAAGAGTGTCAAATATACGACTAACCCAATTCACTAGAGATGGAACAGATCGAAAATTACTGCTCAGTCGAATGGGATGGACTCTGACATTCGGAAGTCCTTCACGAAATGTGCGTTGGAAGAGTCGGAGTTCTGCATTACGAAAACGATAGATCGATTGCATCGGATCACCGACAGCAAAGAAAGTGTTATCGGTATCTTGGGCCCAACTTGACATGATGCGTTGAAAGAATTCAAACTGAGCGTCTGATGTATCTTGATATTCATCTATGAGAATGTGAGTGATCTTGTAGTCTAGCGCGAGTGCTAGATTCGTAGGCATCTCATCCTGTTCCAGTGCACGTTGGGCTGCAAAGCTCACTTCGGAGTGATCCACACATTCTCGTTCTCGAAAGACCTCAGTGAGGATCTGAACTACGCGGGGAAGCCCACGACAGAAACTCATTAAAGCATGCTTTTGTTCTTCGTCGAAGTCTGCATTAGGGAAGTTTCTTAACCGCTTTAATGGTTGTTCCGCGTTGTCCTCTGCAAGCTGTTCGCATACCTTCTTCCACCGAAGTTTTGCCTCTTCTTGGTCAGGAGGAAAGCCTTGTCGTATATTGACCTGTTTTCTTAATGATTCGGAGGTGGTCAAGAATGTTCGACGCAGAAAATCCCAGTCTGAAGGAACGTCAAGCTCTGTAAAGGGTTCATCTAATTGTTTGCTCGCAAATTTGCACACCTCCACACACTCAGCCAGTAAATCTGGATTAATCTGATCTCTAACCGAATCTGTGACATGTTTGAGGTGTGCAGCACGAGTTTGGACCAATTCTTCAAATAGCGACTCGAAGGTCGAATCATTCTGCCACTGATACAACATCGCTCGCACGAACTTGATCCAATGTTGTCGATTTGCCAGCATTGAAGCGATGGTTGAGATTGCGCTTGTAGCGTTGTTATCGAATAGTGCAAGTATCTGTGTACTCGCTTCTCTAAAAGGATCATTTGTGAACATCAAGTCAAAGAACTTTGCGGATGCTTCCGTGTAGACCTCTTTTGAGGTAACAATACTGTGATAGTCCAAACTCAGCTGACTCTCATAGGGCATCCGCTGCACCAAACCAGAAGCAAAGCTATCAATAGTCTGAATCTTCAACCGTTGTGTATTGATCGAAATGTCCCATCCCAGTTCTTCGCTGCGCTGTAGTGCGGGTTGGGCTTCTTCAGATCGGTCTGTGATTTCCTTTAAAACACGTGATTTCATTTCTCGTGCTGCTTTATTGGTAAAGGTGATTGCCAAAATTTCTTCCGGCATACGAACCGTACCTAGGAGATTGAGGTAACGACGGACGAGTAGAGTCGTCTTTCCGGAACCCGCTGGGGCTTGAACGATGAAAGATCGTGCTGGATCAATGACTTCTTCTCGTGCACTGTCGTCCGCGATAACGGAAACGGATTCAGCCAGTGCAGGATGTTCAATCATGTTTCTGGCTCGGGTAATTGCAGATCAAACACAACATCTGTAAATCTTCGACAGAATCCCATCAGATGACAATTTCGACAGGTTTGGTTAGGGTCTATGGGGTCTACTCGGGCGATGCCGTTTTTGTGTTCCTCAACGATAGCAGTGAGAGCTTCGTGCCAGTTTTCTTTGGCTTGGTTGAAATCGCTTCCCAATGTGTCAAACGGTTGGTCTAAGCGAAAGCCATCGCGTTTCTTTCCTTGAGGTCTCAAACCAATTCCAGTCACTTTGATGTCTTCGTTAGATTTGATTTTTAAGTACGCAATGCCGTTGCTTCCTTCAACTGCAAGCGCGTAGAGAGGCATTTGAGCGTCTTTGGGTCTAGGAGTAAGCCAATCCTTGATTGAAACCACTCCAGTTTTGACATCGAGTACTAACCGTCCACTCAGTTCATCTTGGTCAATGCGATCAACACGGAGTCGGATTTGCTTACCTGCAATCTCAATTTCTTTTTTTTCTTCTACTGCTTCGATCACAAAGGGAGAGCGCTTAGATTCGAAATTAACCCACACCTTAGTCAGTGTGCGTAATCGAGCTTTTTCTGCTTTAAGATAAATCTTGGGTAGGGATTTCTTATAGTGGTCCATGGCGGCATTGATAGCCGTTTCGATCTGTTCATCAGTTAATGCAGCAATCTCATCTCGAGTGGTGGCAACTTTTAGAATTTCTTCGACTACCGCATGTACCACATGTCCACGTTGCGCTGCATCAGGTATGCGGTGTGGTGTTTCGGGTTGTTTCAGTTCTAGTCTGTGTATGGCCCAAGCTCGAAATGGGCACAAAGCCTGATCGGTTACGGTTCGTGTTGATATCCGTGTTTTGTTCTCGGGTAATTTGGAACCAGTCTCTGGAGAAAACTCCCTTAGTAACTCTGAGTTGGCAGACAGTAATCCCCATGGATGTGCAGGCACGGCAATTTCAGGAATCTTGAGTACAGTGGAGATTTCAGTGATGGGATGTTCAAGCAGCAGTCGACTAGTTTGGTCAATCTTATCGTCTTCGTGCAGATCTTCGTTTATGTGACTGAACACCACTGATGGGGCAGAGCGTATCCAATTAGCTGAAACTCGTTGTGCCCATTTGGATAGTTGTTGGTGGGTGACTCGAGGTACAAAGGCTTTGCGTTGAACCCTAATCGGAATCATGGGATTGGGATTGGGTTTCGGGGGCCACGAATCTTCTGAAGTTCCGGCAATCCACATTGCATCGAATTGCAGTCCTATCGATTCTTCTCTGCTGAGTACTTGTACCGGAACGTTTCTTAAATCATCTTTCAGCGGTTGTGAACGAAGCAACTGCTGAAGCATCTTTACTGTTCTCGACCAAGAAGTTCTTCCTATAAGAGGGGAGAGTGTTGCTGCACTAGTGAGTGCACTGACAATAGCTGTTTGAGCGCGTTGTTGTTCAATTGAATGAATCTCTGCTTCCCAACCTGCCAGTCGAAACATTTCCAAGATTCGATCTATCCAGTCATGGAGGGTTCGTTCAGATCCCTGATACAGTCGATGAATGGCACTGAGGTGTTTCTTGACTTCATCATCTTGCTGAGTTGCTACAAAATCCTTGAATTGGAAACGACCAGAAAGAGATTTACTGAACTCAACCGGAATGTGCAACTGGGTGAGAAATGGAGAACAACCGAGTTGAAAAACTTCCTCGTAGCTGATGTCTGTAGTCGTCCAATCTAGGAATTTCAGCAAATCCATACACAGACGAGTTTCGCGTAGAAGTAGTCCGCCGCTGATGTTGACCACACGATCAACGCTGTGACAGTCATAGAACGCTGCTTCAAATTGTCGACGAATGTGCTGATAGTTCTCTCTGACGCTGGGAACCACAACACCGATCCGTGGTGGAGTAAGTTGATCCGATAATTGTTCTCGAACCCATTGGGCGATAGCCATACCTTCTCTTTGCTCATAGTCAAATTGAAGGTTAACGGATAAGGCTTTAGGGCCGTAATCGGGAGCAATCGATTGAATATCACATCCGTTAAGAGTCATTTGATTTAAGAGTTCACTCTGTACAGGAGATAGTTCGTCGACACCAAAGAGAGTGAGTTTGGAAAGGTTCCAATATCCACCAGTCACTGCTTTAGTGATAGCTCTACCAAGTTCCGGCTGAGAGATTAGGTGTTGTTGTTCACACATCTCTTCAAATTCTGCAGCCCATTTTCGAAACAGTCGACCGTTTTCAGTTAGGCTCAAGTCAGGTTGGACTCGGTGTAGATTCCACTCAACATAGGTGCGCCATGCACGAGTGACCGAACTCACGTGAACCAAATAGTCGTCGTCTGGAACACACAGCTGAAAGGCAAATCGAAGGGTGATGTGGTTGAGAAGGATCCGACTTGAGTCAGGATAGTCTGTGAGAGATAAGTCGTTATAGACTCTTTCAAGCCAAGCATTGAAGTCATGTATATCGGGAGTTGGGAATATGGGAGTTCCCTTGGACTCTTGCTCTAGACCCCACGCATAGTTCAATTCATAGGCTTGGCGAAAAGTGCCTGTGACCACCGTACCATTGGCAACGGCATGTCTCAGCTCAGCGGTGAGTGCGATTAAGGGTTTACGCATCGGGGGAGTTTAGGTGGCAGAAGTATGAGTCAAGGTTCAAATTAGAGAATGTCTAAAATACTACCGACCATCAATAGTTGGAGTTTCAGTGTTTAAGACACTTTTGAAGGATTTTTGGGAGCAACGAATTCTCATGAAGCTAGCTCTTTTAGGGGGCTGGTTGTGCGTTCTACTCATGGTGGCTGCGCTACTTTCGCCTATTGCCAATTCGATAATCGAATCAATGTAGTTGTCACTGAGATATAACTGTTAAATTGTATATATTACTAACACTCTAGAGTTCAACTGTCCCTGAGGAGGAACACTTTTCAGCACAGGCGTTAGGTTTCTCGTAACAACACGCGTCTAGCTTCGTTAATTTCTGCGGCCAAATAGGTAGAACCACCCTGGTCGGGGTGTAGTCGCTGCATAAGACGGCGATGGGCTGAAATGACTTCCTCTTCGGAAGCATTGGCATCAACGCCCAGAACTTCAGCCGCTTTCTTTGTGTTCATGTTTCTTGAGGTTTCTTCAGCTGGTTGCTCGCTTGATGCATCGCTCAGGTGTTCGCGATGTCGAGAAACATAGGCTTCAAGTAATCTCTTAGACTCTTCCTCTTCTAGTAGCTCATAGAGTTCGAGTACTTCGTGGTCACTCAAGGAATCCAAAGACCTACCTTGGAAGTTACCTGTCAATACCTCTCCCGACATCTGGCCGGATTCGTGATTGAGCTTCATGGCTAGTTCACGAGTTTTGGTTTCGCTTGTTGAGTCTCTTGGGCCAGGATCTGAAAAGAAGCCTGACCTACCACTCATTCCAGCGAAACTGCGACCACTCAGCCAATTAAAGAGATAAAGAGAAGACAAGACTCTCATTGCACCACCTATCAATTTTCTCGCAAAAGGCAATACCATCGTCGCCAATGCGGGTCCCCAGTGCAATTTTCCTGCTAGTATCGCAAACAGGAGCACTCCACCTAGCACTAAGCTGGCGTAGAGAACAAGTTTCGGGTTTACTTGAGTAGTAAGGTTGCCCCATAGAGCTTTCATCAGCAAGATAAAAGCAAGCGCACCCACTACCAACATAGCAAATAAAGTAATCATGAACGAAGTTGAGTCAACAGATTTTGGGTAAAGCGGCCTTTGAGTTTATTCACTGCTTCCACACCACCTGTGGCAAAAGTTGCTACAGCACCAAGTAACTCAGCTAATTGATGTACAGAACCGGGTTGGAATGGAATGTGAGCACCGTTGGTTCTTTCTGCAACACCGCTAAACACAGTAAACGCAATGGGATCATTTCCTTCTTGGAACATGAACGCAGGAATGCGGTACATTCCTAACTGTCCAGCCAATTGATAAAGAGTATCAGGAGATTCTTCACAGCAGTCTCCCACGAACACTAACGCTTTTAGTTGGGACGACTGCGCCTCAGAAATTGTGTGTCTTAGAACACGTTCAATTTGGGTGACTCCACCTTTACAGCGGACATCTTGCATGGTTCTCAACAACTCATGAGACGACCGACTCCAGCTTGATACGTGAAACTCGTTGAAACCGCCGTAGTATACCAACTGAATGGCTAGATTTTTGGCTTGAGCAGTCTTGAACAACTCCCCGTGTAGGCTTGTAGCTAGATCCCATGACGGTCCTCGACTTCCTGTAGCATCCATAGCAAAAACAAGCCGAACAGGTGCATGTTTAGCGAGGGGGTGCTTCTTTGAATCAGCCAGAAAAGCCGACACTGACTTGCTAGTTGATGTGGGTAGTTTCTTCATGACTCAAGAATATTAGACACGCTGGATTAGATGATTGCAGATTGTTCCCAAATTAGTTTCAGTGTCTTATTATTTGTACGGAGGGGTTCAATATTTGGGAGTAGCTCATAGATACATTATCATTCACTTACTCATACCGAATACACTACTGAGTACCCTAGAGGAGTTCAACTTGATCAACGCCCACGAAAATGAGCAAAAAATCGAACGGCTTCGCATTGAGCACCGAGATTTGGACGAAGTCATCGCAGTATTGATAAAAACTGGCCATGATGACGAGATGCGAATACAACGCCTGAAGAAACAAAAGCTCAGAATTCGTGACCAGATCGTTCGGCTGGAGAGCAAGCTTCCCACTAGTGCAGCGGCTAGCAAATAAACGCTAGTCGGATCTGGCGAACACAAGCTCTCTCCGATTCGTCTACAGCACTGTTTGTGCACCGGGATACCCAAGCTGCGCTTGGTTTGTTGGCTATTAGCCAATTTCACAGAAAATTATTGATGTTTTTATGATGCTCATTACAGTGTGCGTTAGTGTGAATGGAGCATTGAAAGTTAGTGATTAACCGGTCTAAACTAGTCGACGAGACTCTTTGATGGATGTTTTGTGTTTGGACTTAGAGGGAGTATTGGTACCGGAGCTTTGGATGGAACTCTCCACCGCAACCGGTGTAAAAGAACTAGGATTAACAACACGAGATATCGCAGATTACGATGAACTGATGAGTATTCGTATTAAAGCACTCGATGAGCACGACATTGGATTTGATCGTGTAAGCGATGTATTGCACGAAGCAAATCCGTTTCCGGGTGCGGCAGAGTTCTTGGGTTGGGCGCGCTCAATCTTTCAAGTTTCTATCTTGTCTGATACTTTTTACGAGTTTGCAATGCCAGTGATGAAGAAACTAAACCAGCCATTCTTGTTGTGCCATCACTTGATCGTTGAGAACAACAAGATTAAGGGTTATCGTCGGCGACAAGATGACCCGAAAACTAAGGTAGTGAACGCGCTCCGTTCTTTAGCACTTACCGTTTATGCTTCCGGAGATTCCTACAACGATGTTGGTATGATCAGTGCAGCCCACCAGGGATGGTTCTTTAATCCCCCCCAGATTGTCATGGATGACCATCCTAGCATAGAACACGTTGCGAACTACGATGAACTTCGTGAACGGTTGATTACAGTGACGGTTAGCAAGTAGGGTAGGGTGATGGCTAAGACCACGGAGCTGTTTTGGAAAGCGTTAAAGGAAGAAAATCCACTACAAATAGTGGGAACCATCAACGCTTATTCTGCGATGCTAGCCGAGTCTCAAGGCTTTCGATGTGTGTATTTGTCGGGTGGTGGTGTCGCTGCTGCCTCTTACGGTTTACCAGATCTTGGTATTACCACGATGGAAGACGTACTCACTGATGCAGCACGGATCACTAATGCTACCGAGCTACCGCTTTTGGTCGATGTTGATACCGGCTGGGGCGGATCTTTCAATATCGCTCGTACTATAAGAGAGTTTGAGAAATGTGGTGTTGCCGGTGTTCACATTGAAGATCAAGTGGCACAAAAACGTTGTGGACATCGACCCCGAAAGGAAATTGTCTCTACAGAAGAAATGTGTGCACGTATTCACGCAGCAGTTGATGCACGGATCGATGAGTCGCTTGTAATCATGGCAAGAACTGATGCTCTTGCTGTTTCAGGGCTGAACGAAGTGGTGGAGCGAGTGGGACGCTTCAGTGAAGCGGGAGCCAATGCTATCTTTGCAGAAGCTATGACTGACATTGAGATGTATCAGTCTGTGGTGGATGCTGTGGATGTTCCAGTGCTTGCCAACTTAACCGAATTTGGTGAAACTCCGTTATATGGTCTAGATGAGTTGTCACAGGTCGGGGTAAGAATGGCTCTATATCCCTTGTCTGCGTTTCGAGCTATGTCTTTAGCTGCCGTTGATGTCTATCATGCAATCCGGAATCAAGGAACTCAACGCGATGTTGTGGAAAAGATGCAGACGCGCGAAGACCTTTATCAGGTACTCGGTTATCACGAATTTGAGAAAAAAATAGACGAAATGGTTGTGAGATAAGCGAATGGCAGAAAAGAAACTAGGCGGTGCAGGTCTACGCGGACAGGAAGCAGGAGAAACCTCGCTCTGTACGGTGGGTATCTCTGGATCTGGCCTTAACTATCGTGGTTATGACATATGTGAACTAGCTGAAAGCGCAAGCTTTGAGGAAGTCGCATATCTGATCCTCTACGGAGAATTACCTACCCAAAGTGAGTTAGATAATTTTCACCAAAGACTCAGTAAATTAAGATGGTTACCTAAAGAAGTTAGAGATACACTTGAAAGCATTCCCGCCACCGCTCACCCCATGGAAGTCATGAGGACGGGTGTGTCGATGCTGGGTAATTTTGAATCCGAAAACGATCAATCAGAGCAAATGCTGGTAGCTGAACGTCTTTTGGGTGCTTGTCCTTCGATAGTGAACTATTGGTATCGATATAGCCATGATGGTGTGAGAGCAGAGTTAGATTCCCATGCAAATTCGATTGCCGATCACTTTTTGGAAAGTTTGTTGGGTAGGAACCCAACTGAACTTGCATCGAGGGTCATGGATGTTTCCTTGATTCTGTACGCGGAGCACGAATTTAATGCTTCTACGTTTACCGCAAGAGTATGTGCCTCGACGTTGAGTGATATGTACTCTTGCATTACTGGAGCCATTGGTTCACTCAGGGGATCACTACACGGAGGGGCCAATGAAGCTGCAATGGAACTCATTCAAGAGTTTGAAAATGCTGATCAAGCGATTGAAGGTGTTCTGGGAATGCTTGAACGCAAAGAATTGATCATGGGATTTGGACACGCAGTCTATCGTGAATCTGACCCGCGCAGTCCCATCATCAAAGGCTACGCAGAAAAGATAGCTGAAGAAGCAAATGATACGAAGTTGTATCCTATCGCATGTGCCATTGAAAAGCTAATGTGGGATGAGAAAAAACTATTCCCGAACGCAGATTTCTTCCACGCACCTGCTTATCACTTGTTGGGTATACCTACCAAGCTTTTCACACCCATCTTTGTGTGTTCACGTGTAGTGGGCTGGGCGGCTCACATCATGGAACAGCGTGCAAAGAATCGGATTATTCGACCCAGTGCTAAGTACGTCGGTCCAGAACTGCGTCCGTTTGTTCCGATTAAAGAACGCTGAATAGCATAGCGCTGTAGTGTCTTCAAACGTTGACTTAAATCAACGTCCGCAACCTGATCAGGTGTTGGTCGATATTGCTGACTATGTAGTCGATTCGGATGAAGTTTCTGATTTGGCTTATGAAACTGCCAGACTTTGTCTCATGGATACGTTGGGCTGTGGTTTTTTAGCTCTGACCTTCCCGGAGTGTACAAAGTTACTCGGACCTATTGTCCCAGGTACCAAAATTCCTAGTGGAGCGCGAGTTCCTGGGACTGCTTATGAGCTAGATCCAGTAAAAGCTGCATGGGATATTGGTTGCATTATTCGATGGTTGGACTACAACGATACTTGGCTTGCAGCAGAGTGGGGTCACCCTTCAGACAACTTGGGTGGGATCTTAGCAGTTGCTGATTTCTTTAGTCGCAAAGCTATCGATGATGGTAAACAACCCATGACGATGGATCATGTGCTCAAAGCCATGATCAAAGCACACGAGATACAAGGTTGTTTAGCATTAGAAAACGCATTCAATAGAGTAGGGCTAGACCACGTGTTGTTGGTGCGTGTTGCAACCACCGCAGTAGTCACTGCAATGATGGGTGGTAGCAGAGATCAAATCATCGATGCCCTATCGCACGCGTTTGTAGATGGCTCCAGTCTACGAACCTATCGCCACGCTCCTAATGCAGGACCACGAAAATCCTGGGCAGCAGGTGATGCAACCAGTCGTGGAGTTCGATTAGCTATGATCACCTTACAAGGAGAAATAGGATATCCTAGTGCACTCACTGCACCCGCGTGGGGGTTCTATGATGTGTCTTTTGGTGGAAAGTCATTTGAGTTTCAGCGAGACTATGGTACCTATGTGATGGAGAATGTTCTGTTCAAGATTTCATATCCGGCAGAGTTTCATTCCCAAACTGCAGTCGAAGCTGCAGTGAAACTTCATCCCAGGATGATTACAAGATTAGACGACATTGAGGAAATCGTACTCACCACTCATGAGTCGGCTATTCGCATCATTAGTAAAACTGGCCCCCTGAATAATCCCGCTGACCGAGATCACTGTTTGCAGTACATGGTTGCGATTGGATTACTGAAAGGGAACTTAGTAGCCGAAGACTACGAAGATGATGTAGCAAGCGATCCCAGAGTGAATCAACTGCGATCATTGATGACCGTTCATGAAGATGAGTCTTATAGCAAGGACTACCACGATCCAGACAAACGTTCGATATCGAACCGCATTGAAGTGAAATTTAAAGATGGCACCTCCTCCGGTATCGAAGAAGTTCATTACCCCATTGGACATAGGGTACGTCGATCTGAAGGAATACCATTGCTAGAAGAAAAGTTCCGCCGCAACTTGAGGACGGTGTATTCGGAGCAGAAAGCAGACCAGATCTACCAGACTCTCTCCGATTCGAGCTCATTGAAAGAACTTTCGGTCAACGAATTCATGGATATGCTCGCCACATAAACGCAGTCACTAGACTCTTCAAACAAAACTGAAGGGTTATTGCTTGATACAATCAAGCTGAACTTCTTGAATGGGTTCAAATGATGACACCCAGTACACCTACACATCCAAAGTTCCGTCTCCTGGTAGCCTCGCTCATTTTAGATGTGATAGTACATGCTTTTTAGAATGAGACCTATGTACTAGAAGAATACCAGAACTCTAGCGTCTCGTAGTTTGGATCCTACTTACGAAGTTACAAGTGACTCACTCTACTGAAGCAGAGTTCTGTATTTCCGCCTCCTACATTAAGAACCCACTAGGGAGAACTCGGAGAGTATGAGGTTGATTGAGCATTGGAGACGAGGCATCACTCAATACTCTACTCCACTTCAAATTCCATCATGTAACAAGAGAAGTGGAAATAAAGTAATTTCTAGAGCACATCGGAAGTTTCTGAAGTAGGCAATTGGTGGAAATCCCTGATAGTTCTTCTTGGTGATGAAATTGACTACTCCAGCAATCGAATGAACACCACTCACAGGTAAAACAATCAATTTGCTTTAGAAGTTTGCTGAGATAGTGCAAAGTTTGAATAAAGTGTGAACTATTGAGTCTCCATGCTCTAGATTTTGGAGAATTGGTGCAGTGAAAAAAGTTAGATTCGGGTCCAGTAGTACACTGCTCACAATGTTAGTGCTCTGTTGAATTAGGCTAAAGATACACGTGGTGCACGCGGCGAACAACCTTGGTTGTAAGAACAATTGTGACTTGATACAGGGAACAGTCCCAAACACTCTCCCTGTTCCAGAGATGAAAATGTATTAGGGAGAGTCAGATATAGGTCTTATAACGGAAGGTGCAGCGCTCTAGCGGAATAGTTGACACAAAACATCCTGAAGGAGAGAAAACGGAGTTAATGGATGGTGCGATATAGGGGTGAGTATGAACATGCCTCAGGCGATGCCTGGTTTACAGTAGCAGTTTACAGACCAGAATGTTTCACTGTTACTTGCGAGGGTTGAGTTTTCCTGTTGGCAACCAGTAGTCGAAGTCCTTCTCTTTTGTCAATGGAGGATTGACAAGGCGTGAAGCGATGTCCAAAAATATTATTTTTTCTCTGTTGTTTATTCCTCTATAGTACACTTCAAGATCAGCACATTTTCCCTTCGTCCAAGAACTCCGATTCCTCTGTGGACGGGGATCTTCAGGACGACAAATAAATTTCTTACAAGAATCTTCTAAGAGTTCCATGTATTTTTCTGTACCTGCTTCATGATGTCGAGCGAAACAAGTTATGAGTTCTATCATAACTCTTGAGGCATAACGTTGTACAATCCAAGTGTCGGAACCGAATCTGTAAGCCCGGGGTAGTTCCTTTGCACTAAGTACAGTACCATCATCTAGAATGAGCTGCTCGTGTGAAGTGGCATTATCGTGTCCACTGCTTGGTGGGGCATCCTGTGTTGCACCAGTGTGAGATTGAATAGAAGTTTGAGAAGATCTAGATTCACTATTGGTTTCTTGATTATTGCGAGTGGAGTCAGCTTCAAATGAGGCCGCAGCAGGTGTTTCGTCTGGTTCACGGTTAGCAAACTTCATAAAACTATCTGATTGGTACTCTTTAAAAGCACGTTTCAATACATCCTGAAATTCAGGCAAATTCTTTGCTGATAAACTTTGAGGTATGGTGAGCATCGGGTCTGCTTGGCGTAATTGACCTAACAGGTGTCTAGTAAACTGAGGAGAAGGATTAGTGGGTAGTGTGGAAAACCAACTTTTAATCGCTTCCTTCAGCTGAACTTGTTCAACCTTTTTCTTTGCATCATCGAGGGAAAATGTGGAACCCAGGAAAGCATGCAGAACTTCTGCATCTTCTGTGGAAGGGTTCCTAGCATCAAAGTCCAAACATGGTTTCGAGACTAGTTGATTTGTACGTTGATCTTTGAGATACCATCGGAAACTGACTCCATTCGTAATTACACCGATCTGTGCGGATGAGTGTGCTACATACCCATTGAGCTGTGAGAAAAATCTCTCATCGGTAATACTACTGGTTGATCGCTGTTTAGCTTCGATAATGATCACCAAAGTTCCATTGGAGTCGAATAGTGCATAGTCAACGGTGCGATTACCTCCAGATAGATCAACTCTATATTCCTGGCGGCAAACTTTGGGATTTCTAATATCCCAACCTATTGTTTCAAGGAAAGGATTTATTAGTGAGGCACGAGTCTCCATCTCTGAATGAACTTCTGGTGCTCTCTCTCGTACAATCTCGGCAAAATCTCGAAGATCCACAAGTAACTGATTAACAGTGGTCATTTTAGCAGCAGTCGATAGTAGAGTAAATATTTTAACATGTTTGGTAACTCAGTACATCTAATGACAACTGAGACCATGAAATCTGGTGCATAGATTTAAAATCTAGATTGTTCGACCTATTCACGCAGCTAGGTCATAATCCATTTGATGTATACCATCATTGAGTCAGTACGGACTTTCCAATCACAATATTCATTGGGAATGCACTTTTTTGGAGTATAGTTATGAGGAGACTTGTTTTCTGAGTGTCACTGAACACGTTGTATCACGGATTTGTGAATCATTGGACAGAGGTGCTCATCATTCCGATAGTAAAGGAAGGGGGTGTATGTTGGTGAATCGGCTTTCTTCTACTATTCTCATCGCATTCGATTGTGATATTGATGATAGAGTCTTATGAGTATCTTTGCATTCATTCTCATAACTTGAAATACCTCATTTTTCCATCGGGAATACCCAGATTCGGAAACATCCAGTCACTCGCAAAGAGGAACAAGGTCCTCTCAGTAGATTCTTCAAGAATCATTGGATAACGTTCTCGGATGTACCGCACGCAATATATCAGTCGCTATTTTTAAAGGTATTTTTCTCTAGACGTTCTACTCGCGCCCCAGCTTCAAGTATTCGCCTAGCTTATGGACGGTGTCGATTCAGCCGATGTTCCTGGATCCATCTACTAGCATACCAGGGATACTTGAGATCCTTACAAAGTTCCGTCTGCGATATACCAGAATTTAGGGCTACGTTACGGCGTTACGCTTAAAAATTGGACGTGAATGTTCTCGAGTTCTCATCAGATTGCATCTCCTAAAAGAATTGTTTAGGCACACTCTACTTCCCGCTCAGATCCCTTCGACTCTGAGTTCTACAATAGTCAATTTTGTTTTCTAAACCGATTTGTTGCTGGAATCCAGTAGTCATAATCTTTGCCCTTTGACAAAGGAGGTTGAACCATTCTTGCTGCATCATCTATAAGGTGGGCCATTGTGCTATTGTTCATAGATTTGAATCTGAAGTACACAATTTGATCAGCACACGAGACTCTACTCCAATATTCGGAAAAACTTGCAGTAATGGATTGACGTACGTATTTCCGACATTGTTGAGTTAGTAGTTGAATGTATACTTCTGGGCCAGTTGAATGGCTTCTTGCGAATCTATCAATAAGCTCCAGCAAAACTGCTTTGGCAGAACGTTGTACAATCCAAGTGTCTGTTCCCAATCTGTAAGCCCGGGGTTGTTTCTTAGCACTGAGTACTGTGCCATCATGAAGTTTGAGCAGTTCGTCTGACGAGGTGTTTTCGGGTACGGTAGCGGAAGAATCACTTGTAGTACTTGGGGTGTTCCTAAAACCGAAAGGTAGCCAAAAGTCGTAGTCTCGAACTCGTTCTATCGCAGGTTCAACAAGATCTGCAGCATTGAAAAGGAAGCGAACTCTGTTTTCATTGTTCACACCATTCCAAATCCAAAATTGTTTGCCTTGATAGTTCTTACCATGCCAAGTTTTTGAAGTGGTAGTTGGTTTAGAAGAAGAAGGTCTCACAATCCAGCTTTTTAGTTCAGAGAGTTGGTCCATATAAGCTCGTGGACCTTGGTTTGTATTACGTGCGAAACAATCCAATAATTCTCTGAATGTGGTGCCAGCACTTGGACATACCTTCCACTCTGAAGATTTGAATCGGTATGCTCTTTTGTTTGTATGGTCAGCGTACAGAACCTCACCACTAGGTAACGTAAGTTGCTTCTTCTGAGTTAAATCGTATTGTTTCGTTTTGTTATGGTCACTATGCGGTTTCGTTGGTTTTTCTTTTTTTGTCTTCTGGTTGGGAGGAGGTGAGGACCGAACAGAAGAGAGAGGAGACGGTGGCGTGCCAACATCGGGAGATGAAGAAGCAGAGCTAGCGTTACCATGTTCCTTGATACTACCAATAGCACGTTTGACCAAGGCTTGATAATCGGTAGTAGTCTGGGATGAAAGTTTAAGAGGCAAAGGTTCTGCAGGGTTGGTTCGCTCCATTTCCGTGAGTACAAACTTCGTAAACTCAGGGGAAGGCATCTCCTTCATTTCAGCAATCCAATCTTTTACCCTAGATTCAAGTTTAACGAGACCAATTTTCTCCTTGACATTGGAAGGAGAAAAGGAGGTGCGCACCAGAGCACTAAGGATCAGAGCATTCTGAGGTGTGGGGTTCCTTGCGTCAAAATTCAAAAAAGGATCCTTGTGAAGGTGGCTAGAACCTTCTTTCCTCACAAACCACAGGTACTTACAACCGTCAGTGATTACTCCAATTTCTGCATTTTCCGATTGTGCAAAGTAGCTGTGCAATTGATTGAAGGTTTGTTGAATGTTGTGGTCTTTGAGCTTGACCTTGGCTTCGATGAGGATCACAGAATTGTCTCTCGAATCCTTTAGAGCGTAATCTACTCTTTGATTCCCTCTCAGATCTGCTATGGCTTCCACTTCACAAATTTCTGGATCTCGTACATCCCAGTCCAGTTGATTTAGAAATGGATCGATCAGGGACAATTTTCGCTTGTGCTCAGTTGCATCAGACAATTTCTTGTCTCTAGATATGACAGTTGAGGCAAATTTCTGAAGTTTGGTAAAGAGCTGGTCAGGGTCCACTAGATTTAGATTTCGCTAATTTGAGAATAGCTATTGTATTTTGATTCCATTTGAAAGGGTTGAAGTAACGAGTCAATAGTGAATTTCAATGCACTCTTCAGCAATGGGTCTGTATTGAACAGTTGAAAGTGACACAGCAAATTAAATAACCAATCGCTCTACCAGTGTTTAATGCCAAATATTGGTCGTATTCATCAGGTGGTACAGCGCTGTTTTTCTTCGTTCATGAGTGATTTGCTCTCTGGAGTTTAGTGTGTCCAATTTCCCCACAGAAGGCGAGATTTTCGACGATACACATACCCCCCGTCGCGAGGACCAAAGTTACCGTCTCCAGTCCATCCAACAAAGCAATTTTTGGATGTCTCGCAACAGAATATCTCACGGATCTCTGCGCAGCCGGAACACTCCAAGGCAACAGAGTCATCTCCCCGTGAATTTGATTATCAGCGGAAGCAACATGAATTTCGCAAACTTGGCAGCACAACAATTAACAGATTTGGCTTGTACGAGGTTCTCAGGAAACGAGACTCCTACCGCTCCATTTATTCTGCTAGGCTCACCCTCAAGTCAATCACTCTCAGGGGTGAGTTGTTGTTGGGCTTTACCAGACATACACTGTTGGACCGGGACAAACAACCCGACTCATTTCGTTTGAGTCAGAGTAGAAGAACTCTCCGATAACGTTTTGTGTATACGCAAGAAGCACTTGCTGCTTTCCACACAGTCTATTAGGCAAGTAAACTGGATGCGGATAGAGATGAACAAGGCAAAAAACCATCAACTTAATAATGAAAATTCGTTAGTCTCAAACAATATTCTGAGGATGAATACCGGTTTAAAGAGCTGATTCAGATTGAATTAAGTTCAACCGAGAAGTCATACGACTTCATGCTTTCACTCGAAACATCTGCGAATAAACACTTCTGCAAGAGAAAAGTCCCCCGCTCCTAACCCGTAACTATCCTTCGTTGTATCGACCCTATCCCACTGATGATGAGGTGTTCACCTATTTATGGGTACGGGAATTACTGGTGTAACGGTTCAGCGATTAGGTGCAATTTTGTCGGATACGTTCTGTGCTCCGACTATGTTGTTGGCTAGCAACAAACAGTTAAGAAGACCGTCAATCGAATGAGTGAGTTGCCTGTTATCAGCAACCACCTAATCTTTACTCAGAATCCTCTTCAGACAGAGAATTGATCGCATCCATCAGAATCTCAGGATCTACTTTGGTACCCTGTAAACTGACAGTCCAATGTAAGTGAGGACCCGTAGACCGACCTGTAGAGCCTACAGTTCCAACAACTTGCTTGCGTTTGACTTCATCACCTACTTCGACAGAGATTTCGTTTAAGTGGCATAACACCGACAAAAATCCCATCCCATGATCAACCACCACTGTGTTTCCGTTGAAGTACATATCTTTTGCTAACACAACTTCTCCAGGAGCAGGGGGTGATGATGGGAGTTCCTGTGTCGGCAGCATAGTCCACACCAGAGTGGGGGTTACGCGGTTGATCGTTAAAGAATCGTTTAGTTCCAAATACTCCCGTAGTTATGCCTTCAACCGGAACATCAATTTCTACTAGTGCGGCTAATTGAGGAGAACGTCTCGCGTAAGCCTCTTTCATGTCTTTGGAATCTCTAGCTATGCGATCTAGAGTTTCTTGAGGAGGGGTTACATAGTCTTGATTTGCTAGAGTAATCCGTTGCTCTTGGTACTCTTTCTCAGTGATGATGAAATGAACTTCTTGGGTAGAACCATCTTCCTGTGTGATCAAGACCACTTCTCTATCAGACGGTTCTGTTTCCAGCGGAATCGCCACAAACGCAGTGTTATTCACAATCAGTTGAGGTTCATTACCGTACTTAGCTTCTACAGTGTTTTCTGGGAGGTCAATGGCTACCACGCCTCCGTTAACTCCAGAATACTTCGCTGATGCTGTAGTAGTGAAAACCACAGCTACGATAATCAGTACAAATAGGCGATTAATGTGTAGCACATCCATTTGCTTTCCTTTCTATTGATCAGTTTAGGGTTGAACCACCCATTTGATGAGCAGATATCACAAATCTACTCTACTTTTTGTCAAATTTCGCATCTACTTGCCGACATCAAGATTGTAGACGTTCTGTTACTTCAGTGACGGTAGATTGAATGGTGCCGTCGGCAATGCGAGCGTTTAGCTCGTCACCCACGGTGACCTCACCTACACTGTGGACTATTTGACCCACTTCAGTGTCGTCAGGTTTCACTAAAACAGCATAACCTCGTTCAAGAACAGCTAAAGGACTGACTGCGTTTAGGTTTCTAAGCATAGTGGTTAGCTGTGACTGATGATGTTTTAGGTTGTTTGAGGTACTACGGCGTAGTCTTTCAGCCAGTTCAGTTATCTGGATTGTGAGCCGATTCACATGAGTCGTTGGGTTACATTGGTTCAATGAACGATAGGAATGCTCTAATCGTGTCGAAGTAGTATTAAGGAAATTTCGCTGAACTAGAGACAGTCGGTTCACTAGATCATTCAATTGTCTCTGTTGTTCCAGGATCTCTCTCTTTGGTGAACGAATTCTGTGTCGTAAATGATCGACCACAGTCTTTCTTTGAGAAATTTGAACACTAATTAGTTTGCTCAGCTGGGATACCAATTCATCAAACATCAAAGACAAATCGTTTGCATCTGGGGTCACTAATTCAGCTGCCGTTGATGGGGTAGGTGCACGAACATCAGCAACATAGTCTGAAATAGTGAAATCAATATCGTGTCCAATCGCGGACACTATGGGTACTTCACTTTCATAAATGGCTCGAGCAACCTCTTCAGAATTAAAAAACCTCTAAGTCTTCTAGTGAACCTCCACCACGTGTGACGATCGCTAAGTCTGGAGGAGGGGACATTTGGTTGACTGACCGGATCGCTTTCGTAATCTGTTCAGGTGCAGTCACCCCCTGGACTGCGGTAGGTTGCATCGTGAGTTTAACCGGTGGATATCTTCGCCAAATATTCACATAGATATCTCTTGTTGCAGCACCTTTGGGCGAACTCACAATTACGATGTGGTCAGGATAGGGGGGGAGTTTCTTTTTGATTACAGGATCAAACCAACCACGTTCTTGAAGTTCGGCTCGTAATCGTTCATACTTTTGACGCAAAGCACCTTCGCCTTGAGGTTCCATATACCAGACCGTGGCTTGGAAAGTACCCCGTTTCTCAAACAGGGTCAACTGAGCTCGAATGCGAACCATCATACCGTCTGCAACTTCAAAGTTGAGTCTATCCGCGTCTTTGGCGAACATGACAGCGCGAATGATGGATCTTTCGTCTTTGAGATTGAAATAGCAATGACGTGAGGATTGATGTTGATAGAACCCAGAAACCTCACCTTCAACCACAACTAACGGGTAAGTTTCGTTCAGAAGTGTCTTGACTTCAGCATTAAGTTGACTCACGGTATAAACGGGTTCGTTTAATCCATCTATAGGATGGAGAGTGTCGTACATAGTTACTTGTTTAGACAACTAGGGTTCAGAAATCATTATGTTTCTTGGTGAGAAATTTCTCAAATGTTTAAAATTGATTTTTTGTAAAGGAACTTAAATTGCCCAGTGTGACCCAGGAAGCATACACGTTCGATGATGTGCTTCTTCGTCCTTCCTACTCAGACGTACTTCCTTCTGGAGTCTCTACACGTTCGCGAGTCAGCCGCACCCTCACTCTAAATATCCCTTTGGTGTCCGCAGCTATGGATACCGTTACCGAGTCTCGTCTTGCTATCGCGCTTGCACAAGAAGGCGGGATTGGCATCGTCCACAAGAATATGTCGATCACCGAACAATCACAGCAGGTGCGACAAATCAAGAAGTTTGAAGCGGGAATCATTCGTGATCCTATCACCATTAGTCCTAATGCGACCATAGTAGCACTGCTTGAGCTGACTAAACAACACAACATTTCTGGCGTTCCAGTGGTATTGGATGATGAACTAGTGGGCATTGTCACCCATCGAGATATTCGATTTCAGAGTAACCGATCTGCACGTGTTGCAGAAGTCATGACTGCTAAAGACAAGCTGGTCACAGCGAAAGAATCAGCATCGTTCTCACAGATTACCAAGCTACTACACGATCATCGAATAGAGAAAGTCTTACTGACTGATGATGATTTTCGACTGGTTGGGATGGTGACAGTTAAAGACATCGAAAAAGCCAAAGCCTATCCCAACGCATCTAAGGATCAACATGGTCGATTGTGTGCGGGAGCAGCGGTTGGGACAGGACCCGACACCGATGAACGCGTCCGAGCACTAGTTGATTCTGAAGTCGATCTATTGGTGGTTGACACTGCTCATGGTCATTCATTTCGTGTTTTGGATCGAATCCGTTGGATTAAACAAAGTTATCCTAATGTCCAAGTCATGGGCGGAAATGTTGCAACATCAGAAGGTGCAAAAGCCCTCGTTGATGCTGGAGCGGATTCAGTCAAAGTTGGAATTGGTCCGGGAAGTATTTGTACCACACGCATCGTGAGTGGGGTAGGGGTACCGCAAATATCAGCCATTTCAGAAGTTGCAGAGGTTACCCATAAAGAAGATATACCAGTAGTAGCAGACGGAGGTGTCCGTTATTCGGGTGATATTGCTAAAGCAATTGCTGCTGGATGTGATTGTGTGATGATTGGATCACTGTTTGCGGGAACCGATGAAGCCCCCGGTGACGTAGAACTGTTCCAAGGAAGAACCTACAAAAACTATCGCGGAATGGGTTCACTCGGTGCGATGCAAGAATATCATGGTTCCCGAGATCGATATCTACAGGGTGACACTGATGAACTCGCGAAGCTCGTGCCCGAAGGTATCGAAGGTCGAGTTCCCTATCGAGGACCTATCAACCCAATCGTTCGACAACTCGTCGGTGGACTACGGTCAGCTATGGGATATACCGGGTCTGAGACGGTAAAAGCGATGCAAGAAAAAGCTGCATTCATCCCCATCACAGAAGCTGCTCGACGGGAAGGTCATGTTCACGATGTGACGATAACCAAGGAATCCCCGAATTATCCTGGTACGTGATTTCTCTGTCGTAACTTGAATGGCCAGTTCGAGTCGTTCTAGCCGATTGCATCACGACACTCTGCTGATTGTCGATTTCGGCTCTCAGTACACACAGCTTTTAGCACGCAGATTTCGAGAACACGGAGTCTATTGTGAAGTGGTTTCATCCGATCACGTATCCACCGCACTCGACTCTCCCAAACTCAAAGGCATCGTACTCTCTGGTGGCCCAGAGTCGGTAACGGTCATGCATTCTCCCCAGATTGATTCGTCCATCTTTGAGTGTGATCTCCCTCTACTTGGCATTTGCTATGGCATGCAAGCAATGATTTCACAGCTGGGAGGAGAGACTCGACACTCAGATAAAGGGGAGTTTGGTTCTGCCAACTTATCAGTTCATGTTGACAACCCGCTGTTGTCCCATTTAGCAGAATCGTTTCAGGTTTGGATGAGCCACGGTGACCAAGTGGACTCTTTACCCTCTGATTTCACAGTATCAGCCTCCACTTCAACTTGTCCTGTTGCAGTGTGTGTGTCAACTGATGAGAGGAGATTTGGATTACAGTTTCATCCAGAGGTCACTCATACCGAACATGGGTCTGAAATTCTCAGGCGTTTTGCGATCAACATTTGTGGTTGCAATCCAACATGGGTCCCCAGCCAGATTATTCCAGAGAAGATTTCAGAAATGAGACAACAAGTAGGATCTGATGAAGTCATTCTTGGGCTATCAGGTGGAGTGGACTCGTGTGTGACTGCTGCACTGCTCGCTAAAGCAATCGGAAAACAGTTAGTTTGCGTCTTCGTTGATACCGGTCTGTTGCGTCATAAGGAAAGGGAACGTGTGATGCAACGTCTTTCAAATTCTGAAAAGTTTAAATTAAATATCGTCACCGTAAAGGCGGAAGAAAAATTTCACAGTGTGTTGGATGGATTAGAAGATCCTGAAGCAAAGCGCAAAGCTATAGGTAAAGCATTTGTCGAAGTGTTTGAGAAAGAATCCGCTCATCACTCCGATGCTCAATGGCTAGCCCAAGGTACCATTTATCCCGATGTGATTGAGTCTGCAGCAACAGAGTCTAATAAGTCTCACGTCATTAAAAGTCACCACAATGTGGGTGGGTTACCCGAGCGTTTAAATCTCAAACTTCTAGAACCAATTCGTGAATTTTTCAAAGACGAAGTTCGTAAGATTGGGGCAGAATTAGGGTTACCTTCAGAGATCTTAAATCGTCATCCATTCCCTGGTCCTGGACTCGCAATTAGAATTCCTGGAGTTTTTCGTCGTGAATACCTCCAAGCCTTGCGAGACGCAGACCAAATTTTCTTAGATGAACTCAAAGATAGTGGTTGGTACGAACAGGTAAATCAAGCTTTTGTTGTGTTTTTGCCGGTTCGATCAGTAGGTGTAACAGGTGATGCAAGGGTACACGACAATGTTGTGGCACTTCGTGCTGTGAGCACAACTGATTTCATGACTGCAGAGTGGGCACGGCTACCTTATGATTTACTAGCAAAAATTGCTAATCGCATCGTCAACGAAGTAAAAGGAATTTCACGCGTCGTTTACGACGTGACGAGTAAACCACCAGCTACTATCGAGTGGGAGTGATCAAAATTTCCTCAGTCGCTGGTGATCTCATTAAGAAGAAAAACTTGGATAGGATGACTTTATGAGCCACGAAACTAAGGATATTTTGAATGTAGCACTCATCGGATCAGCCGGATCCGGTAAGACACAACTGTGTGATGCGTTGCTGTTTGCTGCCGGTGCTATTCCCTCAAAAGGTTCCGTTGATGCGGGAACATCTGTTTCCGACCATCTGGATCGAGAAAAATCAACTAAGCATTCATGTGATCCGACTTTTCTGTACTTCTCCCATGCTGATAAAGAAATTACCCTAATCGACACTCCGGGATTTCACGATTTTGTAGGTCGAACCCTATCGGTACTTCCCGCAGTCGAAACTGCGATGCTGGTTGTTGATGCAAACAGTGGAGTTGATACTTCGACACTCCGTTTGTTTGCGCAAGCGGGAGATCACGGCTTGTGTCGAATCATTGTGGTCAACAAGATTGATGCAGAAAACGTTGATCTGGAAGGCTTATTGGATCAAATTCAAACAACCATTGGTTCGGAATGTTTACCGATCAACCTCCCAGCCAACGGAGGTAGTCGTGTGGTCGATTGCTTCTTTGATCGAAAAGACACTGAAACCGACTTTAGTGATGTAGAGTCCTGCCACGAAAAAATCGTAGATCAAGTGGTCGAAGTGGACGAAGAGCTCATGGAGGCCTACCTCGAAGCTGAAGCTGAACTACCCGCAGACCAACTTCATGATGCGTTTGAAAAAGCACTTCGAGAGAGTCACCTGATTCCGATTTGTTTTCTCTCTGCAACCACAGACGCTGGTGTGAAAGAACTGCTGGAAGTCAGTGTTCAACTACTACCTAACCCATGTGAAGGGAACCCACGCAAGATCTTGGTAAGAAGTACTGAAGGTAAAAGAGAAGTCGTCGCGGATCAAGATGCAAGTGGAACTTTGCTTGGACAAGCAATCAAGATTGCCATTGACCCATTCCGAGGAAGAATGGCGTATATTCGCCTCCATCAAGGGGTGATGAACGCAGGTTCACAACTCTACGTGGGTAATGATCGTAAACCGACTCGGATACCGCACATTTACAAATTAGTAGGTGCAAAACAAGTCGAAGTAGACCGAGTCATTGCGGGTGATATTTGTGCGTTACCCCGAATGGAGTCCGTCGAATACAACTCAGTATTACACGACTCTAAAGGCAATGAGCTAATTGAGTTTCCAAGGATTCCACTTCCAAATCCCGTCTTCGGGAAAGCAATTCATATTGAGAACGATAACGATGCTCAGAAAGTCTCAGAGGCTCTGCAAATAATCGCTCGCGAAGATCCTTCATTCAGAATCACCCACGTCGCTGCGTTGAATGAAACAGTCATTCGAGGAATGGGCGAAGTTCATCTTCGTGAAATACTCGAAAGAGTCGAAGCGTTGCACGGGATTAAGGTTCAGACTGACTTCCCATCCATTGAATACAAAGAAACTATTACCTCAGCTGCTGAAGGCCATAGCCGACACAAGAAACAAACCGGTGGGGCAGGACAGTTTGGTGAAGTTTATCTACGTATCGAACCACTTGAACGCGGAGCTGGCTTTGAGTTTGTTGATGAAGTAGTAGGGGGTGTGATCCCCGGTCAATTCATCCCTGCAGTTGAAAAAGGGGTCAAGCAAGTATTGGAAAAAGGCGCAATTTCTGGTCACGAGTTACAAGATGTCAGAGTCGTAGTCTACGATGGAAAACATCATTCAGTCGACTCCAAGGAAATTGCATTTATTCAAGCTGGGAAGAAAGCTTTTTTAGATGCCGTCGTCAAAGCACGACCCATCGTCATGGAACCAGTGGTTACTGTGAATGTGAACGTACCTAGCGAGTGTATGGGAGATGTCACCGGTGACTTAGCTTCTATGGGTGGTATGGTGAGTGGTTCCAATGTACTTGCTGATTCCACGACAGATATTGCTGGGCAAGTTCCACTTCGTGAGATGCAAACTTATCACTCAAGATTGAGTTCAATTTCTGGTGGTAAGGGAAGTTATACCATGGAGTTCAGCCATTATTCAGCGGTACAACCACAATTACAAAAGGAACTCGCATCCGGTTTCGTAGCTATCGAGGAAGAATAGTTCTTGTATGTGAATGATGAAGTTCACATGCGCAAAGCTCTGGAGCTCGCTCAGTTTGCACAGAGATGCAATGAAGTTCCTATCGGTGCAGTGGTCGTCCACAATGATCGTGTGATTGGGTTTGGTAGAAATCGAGTTCTTGCGAGTCACGATCCAACAGCACATGCTGAATGTGAAGCACTGCGAGATGCTGCGACTACTTTATCAAATTATCGAATCGTCAATACCACTTTGTACGTGACCGTCGAACCTTGTTTGATGTGTGTGGGTGCAATGGTTCACGCGCGGATTGAGCGGTTGGTGTTTGGCACCGAGGAACCCAAGACGGGTGCAGTTGTAAGTACTCTCCAAGGGTTGTCATTACCGCATTTGTATCATCGGATCATATATGATTCAGGTGTGCTTCGTGATGAGTGTCGCGACCTCATTCAATCATTCTTTAGAGCACGTCGTTAAACACTCTGGTGTGAGCTAAGCATCGTGTCTGAACTCTATATCCACTCCGGATCTTCAGCACATAGTCCAGGCACGCTACAAAAGATCCTAACACGACTCAGGGACTCTTTTCCCGAAGTGACCACAATCGAGTCGCGTTTCGTACACATCGTCTGGACCAATCGTCCTTTAACCGAGGAAGAGCTCGACATCATTCACTCATTGCTCCGATATGGATCTACGGTGACATCGCAACCCACGACTGAACGTCGTTGTACGGTGGTACCTAGAGTGGGAACCCTTTCACCTTGGTCGAGTAAAGCTACAGATATCTTTGGGTTGTGCAATCTTGAATCTGTAGTACGAGTAGAGCGTGGGATGCGCTGGCACCTCAATAGTTGGCACAGCGACATGTCTCAGATATTGCATGATCGAATGACTGAAACAGTCATGTTCGAAGAAGATTTTGCCCCACTGTTCGAAGCTCTTGCACCCAAACCACTCCAGTCAATTGCATTAAACGATAACCCAATTGAAGTACTCACTAAACATAGTACCGAACATTCCCTCGCACTGTCGGTTGATGAAATCGAATATCTAGCAGATGTTTTTTCAACACTCAAAAGAGATCCCACTGATGTAGAACTGATGATGTTTGCACAAGCAAACTCGGAACACTGTCGACACAAGATCTTTAACGCCAAATGGATCGTCGATGGAGAAGAGGAACCAGCAAGCTTGTTTGACATGATTCGCCAAACCACTGAGTCCATTAACCATCAAGGGATTCGGTCCGCATATCGCGATAACGCTGCAGTCATGGAAGGCAACTACAGCAAACGGTTCCACCCTTTCCCCCACAACCAAACCTACGGTTATCGTACTACACCAATGGATGTAGTGTTGAAAGTAGAAACTCATAACCATCCGACAGCCATATCTCCGTATGCGGGTGCAGCTACCGGCTCGGGTGGAGAGATTAGAGACGAAGGAGCGGTAGGTCGTGGTTCTAAGCCAGTAGCAGGAGTTGTGGGGTATACAACATCTCACTTGCGCATACCGGAAGATCCTCAACCTTGGGAAAGTGATTTAGGTAAACCAAGCCGAATAGCCTCAGCACTTGAGATCATGATCGATGGTCCACTGGGATCTGCTGCATACAACAACGAATACGGTCGACCCGCTCTGTGTGGTTATTTTCGTACCTTTGAGCATCAAGTTTCTTCCACTAAGTATTGGGGATATCACAAACCCATCATGATTGCAGGTGGAATCGGATCAATCGAACGAAACAACATATCTATCGGCAAAAGACCCAATGAAACTGAGTTTCATATTGTGGTCCTTGGTGGTCCAAGTTTCTTGATTGGTTTGGGTGGGGGGTCCAGTTCGAGTGTGAGCTCGGGTCAATCGTCGGAAGATTTGGATTTTGCTTCCGTACAAAGAGATAACGCAGAGCTAGAACGTCGTTGCCAGGAAGTCATTGATTACTGCACTTCATTAGATGAGGAAAACCCCCTTGTTCGCATTCACGATGTGGGAGCAGGGGGCTTATCTAACGCGATTCCTGAGCTAATGAACGACTTGGGCTTAGGAGGAAATATTAGACTTCGTGAGGTTCCAAGTGCTGATAAAAGTATGTCTCCCTTAGAGATCTGGTGTAACGAATCACAGGAACGGTACGTTCTTGCAGTCAGACTTCAATCCCTGGACGTGTTGCAATGGGTGTGCAGTCGAGAACGATGTCCCTATGCTATTATTGGTGAGACTAGAACCGACGGGAAATTAGTCGTTGAAGATAGCAATTTAGACAGTTGTCCGATTGATTTGGATTTGGATGTTGTTCTCGGAAAACCACCCAAGATGGTGCGTTCCTTTGAGAGGCAATACCCACCAGTTTCAAATATACACTTGAGTGAAATCAATTTACAGGACGCACTCACTAGAGTTTTGAGATTTCCTGTTGTTGGTTCAAAGAAATTCTTAATCACCATAGGTGATCGAAGCATTACTGGGTTGATAGCTAGAGATCAGATGGTGGGACCTTATCAGGTTCCCGTAGCAGATGCTGCAATCACTATCGCTGGATATGACACTTATCGAGGTGAAGCAGTATCGATGGGTGAACGTTCGCCCGTGGGTATCACTGACGCAGCGGCTTCAGTACGGTTAGCCATCGCGGAAGCTCTAACCAATCTAGCATCAGTGTCGATGGAATCTCTAGATCGTATTGTGTTGTCAGCAAATTGGATGGCTGCACCTAATTCACCCAACCAGGATCAAGCCCTATTCGATGCGGTTGCAGCATCTTCAGATTTGTGTCAACTGTTAGGGATTGCGATCCCCGTCGGCAAAGACAGTCTTTCGATGTGCACAAAGTGGCAGTCCGCCGGCAATGATTTTGAAGTTACTTCACCGGTTTCACTTAACGTTACAGCTGCGGTTCCAGTCACTGATGTCAGAAGTGCGCTCACTCCCCAGTTGACAGGTACAGATTCCCAACTAGTACTGGTGTCGCTGTCCAAACACAACCGTTTGGGTGGGAGTGTTCTCTCTCAAGTCTACTCGCAACTCGGTGACCCATCTCCTGATGTTGAAAGTGCAGAGTTGTTGCGCAAACTGATGGAATTCTCTCAATGGATGCTCACCCACAAGTACACTCATAGCGTTCATGATCGATCTGACGGTGGGTTGATTATCACTCTGCTTGAAATGGCATTTGCTGGTCGCATGGGGATTGAAGTCAGAGTCAACCATGCCCCACTTGAAGAGTTGTTCTCTGAAGAAATTGGGTTAGTGTTCGAGGTATCCGAAGACAACATTCGAGAGGTTATGTACCAAGCCAGAACGATGTCTTTGACTGCTTCGATTGTTGGAAAAGTGACCTCCAGAAATGAGGTTTGCATCACTCACAACGGTGAAGTTCTCTTCAGAGAGTCCTTAGTTGAGTTAGAGAGAACCTGGTCGAAAACCAGTTACTTGATACAGCGGATGAGGGATGAACCCCATTGTGCTGATTCTGAGTTTGAATTGATTGGTAAAGATCCAGGTTTATGCGAACAGTTGACTTTCAAGGTGGATCAACGATCTTACTATGCACCGCCATCAATGGTTCGACCTAAAGTTGCAATTTTGCGCGATCAAGGAGTGAACGGTCAGATTGAGATGGCTGCTGCGTTTGTTTGTGCTGGTTTCAATTGTGTCGATGTGCACATGTCTGATCTATTTTCTCAATCAGTGACCTTAGCAGACTTTGATGTTTTAGCTCTTTGTGGCGGTTTTTCTTACGGTGATGTCTTAGGAGGTGGGGGTGGTTGGGCAAAATCGATTTTGTTTAACGAACATGTACGAGAGGAATTTCAAACCTTTTTTGAAAGACCCAATGGCTTAACCTTGGGTGTATGCAACGGCTTTCAAATGTTGGTTCAGTTGAATTCATTGATTCCGGGTACCAATCACTGGCCAAGTATCGAAACCAATATCTCTGATCGATTCGAAGCACGGACGGTACAGGTAAAAATAGAACAATCAGATTCTCTCTGGCTTGTTGGAATGTCCGGTAGCCAACTCATCGTTCCGGTTGCTCATGGTCAGGGGCAAGTTCGATGTCGCAACACCACAGTTTCTGAATTAGCTGCTTGTGGTCAGGTTGCGTTTCGATATGTTGACGGTCACGGAGTTCCTACATCCACGTATCCACTGAATCCCAATGGATCCGAAGATGCGATTGCTGGAATAACATCCGTAGATGGTAGAGTTCTAGGGTTAATGCCACATCCGGAACGGGTCTTTCGAACCATTCAGCTGTCTTGGAGCGGTGCTGATGAGGATCGAGAGTTTAGCCCCTGGTTCCAATTGTTTCGCAATGCTCACAAAGCTATAGTGGAACAGTGATTTGAATCATTGACAGTGGATACCACGACATAATGAGTCCCATTGAACCTGCCTACTAGGAAACGATGCTACCGACTACCCCAGATCAACGAATCCAGTCTATCGATGTTTTGCGTGGCATTGTGGTCTTGGGCATATTGATTCTGAATGCTGCGTACTTTGCATTTCCGTCCTATGTTGCGGGCAACCCTAGTTTGTTCTGGCAAGTACCGTTCGAGGGGATTGATGTAACCGCCTTTGCTATAGCGTGGATCGGATTTGAAGGTGCACAACGCGCGATATTTTCGATTCTATTCGGAGTAGGCATCGCAATATTCTGCGACAGAGTATCTTCCGATGAACGAAGTGCCAACCTATCCTCTCTCCATTACCGACGGATGTTTGGTCTAATGCTGTTCGGTCTAGTAGACATCGTGATATTACTGTGGGCTGGAGACATCATCTTTTTGTATGGAGTTGCAGGTATGTTGATCTACTTCGCAAGAGATTGGTCTGTGCGCCGATTACTCACGGTTGCGTTCGTCATATGTGTCATTCTGACCCTTCTACTGGCTCTGTTTGCTTTGGTTGAACAGCTAATGGATGATAGTTTATCGGATTACGATGTAAAAATCGCCCGAGAACTAGAGCAAAGGAGTGGAGGATATCTATCTGCTTTTCCTGCTGTAATGTGGATTTCACTTAAGTTCCAGTTAGGTCAAGGAATCTTATATTCCCTGTGGGATGTCATCATGATGATGCTGGTAGGATTGGCTTTGTATAAGCTCCGCGTGTTGGATGCTTCTCGTTCCTACACGACCTATGTCTTAATGACAGTTATCGGACTGGGTGTAGGACTCACTATTAATGCTATAGAAACACTAGGATTTATACGAAGTGGTTTCGAGGGAAGTTTATCGATAGTGTGGTCTTATCAATTCGGGAGAGCTGGTGTTGCATGCGGTGTGATCGGGGTAGTGATGTTAATTTGTAAACTGGAGTGGTTCGGTAAATTCCGAAGTTGCTTTGCAGCAGTCGGCAGAATGGCGTTAACTAATTATTTAATGCAGTCGTTTATCTGCTTAATTTACTTCGTAATACTGGGTAACTTCGGACAGTTGAGATACCACCAAATCTTCTACGTAGTGTTTGCAATTTGGGCATTTCAGCTCATCTACAGTCCACTCTGGCTGAAGAGGTTCCGTTATGGTCCTCTGGAGTACCTCTGGAGGAAGATAACCTATAGTGGTCGACTGAAACCAGACTCCTCTAGCCAATGAGGATTCGTTTGTTTGAGTGAGTGGCCAACAAGACACAACATTTCGAGACAACTAGTTTTGCGACTCTGGAGGATACCCAAAATCTTGACGCTCAGACATGTTACTTTGGGGCGAGCACTCTGCTATCTCAACGTACCCAAAATCAAACCAATAGTATCAGCCTCGTTCTCAATTAGTACGATTTCGTGAACAAAATAATCTTTAGAACTCGTTCTCTGTATATCACAATCATTCCTCATCGGCCAAAGAGAGAAAATACCACTTAGGCAACAAAAAATTCCTACTCAAGTACAGACCAACAATTCCTGATCGACTGTCATGTTAATATGACTGGCATCCTCTAAAACATAAAGAAAAACAAGAGAATCTGATTAGTAGAGAGTCACTCATGTTAAATCCCCCAATCTCACTCTTCGTTTAGAAATATCCCTAGTGAACAGAGTCTTGGAACGTAATGGACGAGCAAAATGATCATGTTCAAGCTGATTGGTAAGTAAACACCTGATGAGTTCATTCCAGCCAGCAAATGACCCAAAGACATTTCAAAACGAAGAGGTGTGGGTTGCTCCAAATGCCACCATCATCGGTGATGTCTGCATCAAATCGAAGTCCAGTATCTGGTGGGGAGCCGTTCTCCGAGGAGACTTAGATACCATCGAAATTGGTGAGTGTAGTAATATACAAGATAATTGTGTTGTACACGTTGACGAGGGGTTCCCTGTAATAATCGAAGACTTTGTGACCGTAGGCCATGGCGCAGTTCTCCATGGTTGCACGATACAACGAAATAGTCTGATCGGAATCAATGCCACCATCCTTAACAGTGTAGTCATTGGAGAAAACTGTCTGATCGGGTCAAATACCTTGGTAACCGAAGGTAAATCGATACCTCCTGGGAGTCTTGTGGTTGGAGTTCCAGGTCGAGTGGTCCGTAGTTTGTCGGAATCTGAAATCAGAGGACTCACTCAATCAGCCGAACACTATGTCCAATTGAGTGAGATGCAGAGCAGAAGGGTTCTAAACACGGGTAACTAGCGATGGTTCAAATTGGTACACCCATGAGCACAACCTCTACTCGCGCCATGGTTTTGGGTAGTGGAGAATTAGGCAAAGAAGTTGTGATTGAGCTGCAACGACTGGGCGTAGAAACGATTGCAGTAGATCGTTATGACAACGCACCTGCGATGCAGGTTGCGCACAGCAAACATGTCATTGATATGCAAGACTCTAGATCACTCAGATTGTTGGTGCAAGAAGTACAACCTCATTACATCATCCCAGAAATTGAAGCCATCGCTACCAAAACACTTGTCAGTCTAGAGTCTAAAGGGTATAACGTAATTCCTACAGCAGCAGCAGCCCATCTGACGATGAATCGAGGAGGGATTCGCAAGTTAGCTGCAATAGATTTGGGATTACCTACGTCCAAATATCAATTTGCAAGCACGCATGCAGAGTACTTGACTGCAATAGAAAAAATTGGTTATCCGTCTGTCGTAAAACCTATCATGAGTTCATCTGGAAGGGGACAATCTACGGTTTCCAATCAATCTGAAGCACTCAATGCTTGGGAATATGCGCTAGAAGATGCGCGAGGTTCTTCTGATGAAGTGATGGTTGAAGAATTAATTAACTTTGATTATGAAATCACACTATTGACGGTACGACATGTCGGTGGACTGACTTTTTGTGAGCCAGTGGGTCACCGTCAAGTAGGAGGAGACTACCAAGAGTCCTGGCAACCTCACCCAATGGAACCGGAAGTTCTGGATATGTGCAAGGACATGGCCGCCCAGATCACCGAACGTTTAGGTGGTTATGGTCTCTTCGGCGTAGAGTTTTTTATAAAAGAAAATAATGTCTACTTTAGTGAACTAAGCCCAAGACCTCACGATACCGGTATGGTCACCATGATTAGCCAAGATTTATCGGAATTTGGGCTTCACGCTCGTGCGTTATTGGGATTACCAATACCTGAAATCACTTTCTACGGTCCAAGTGCCAGTGCGGTTATCCTGGTTCACGGAAATTCCGACAAAGTCTGCTTCGGAAAATTGGATGACGCACTGAACATCCCGCAGACTCAAGTACGTTTATTTGGAAAACCCACTCTCAAGATTGAACGCAGAATGGGAGTAGCTTTAGCACGAGGAGAATCGGTTGAAGCAGCCCGAAATAAAGCGATGTCAGTCGTTCAGAATATTTCTGTAACAGTGTAACCTTCGACTGTCTGGAATCCTTTCCAGGTGTCATATATTGGACATGTTTGCGGCTAGCATTCTCGGTTGCATTCCATGTTCCACTTATCACTTTGGAGGTTTACTTGAAATTCTTGGGTGTATTTGCACTGAGTCTGATCGGTGCAGCTTTATTTGCTGAAGGTCGAATAGAAGGTAACGTTGTTGATGACTTCTCCGAACGGTCGTTAGCGGGTGCGATCATCAGCATTTCTGAACTAGCCCGCGAAACCACATCTGACTCTGAAGGAAAGTTCATATTTGAAAATGTTCCTGCTGGAGACTACGAAATCACCACCAAATACCTAGGTTACACCAACCACACTACGAGTGTGACCGTAACCGGTGTAGAGAACGTTAGTGTAGAGATTACCTTGGAAGACACCATGGAGAATATGGTCATCACAGGACAAGTTTCTAGTTCGTCTGCTGCTCTCAACCAACAACGAGCTTCTGAAATCGTTTCATCCATTCTTTCAAGTGATGATTTTGGTCAGTTACCCGACGCTAATTTGAGTGAAGCACTCCAACGTATACCTGGTGTGTTTCTTGAGAGAGACCAAGGGGAAGGACGGTTTATCGGAATCCGTGGAATCGATCCAGGCCTTAATGCTGCCAGTATCAACGGGGTCACACTAACCGCACCCGAGAATAGTACTCGAGCCGTTGCTTTGGACGTGATTCCTTCGGAGCTCTTGGAGACTCTCATCATCAAGAAATCTTTTACTCCTGACATGGACCCAGAGGGTATCGGTGGTTCCATTGAAGTAAAAAGTTTTTCAGCTTTTGTTCGAAAAGGACCCACTTTCAAATTCAAAAGTGAGATTACCCAAAACCAATTGGAGAGTACCCGCAGTCCTAAATTAAGTGCTCGATTTAGCAACCGTTTTCCGATGGGTTCAGGTGATAACGAGATTGGTGTTGCCGGTTCATTTTCTTACTACGACCGAGACTTCGGTAGCGACAACATGGAAACCGATGGAGGTTGGTTCTCTGGTCTTGAAACCGTAGACGGTGTCGAGTTCAAAGGAGCTGAAGAAATCGAACAACGAAACTATCAAGTCAACCGTACGCGATTGGGTTTTGCGCTAAACATTGATTTCAAGATTGATGATCGTGGAGAGTACTTTATCAGAACTCTGTTCAGTGAATTGGGAGATCAAGAGTACCGAAATCGAACTGAGTACAAGTTTGATAAGGGTGACGCTATCCGTGGTACTGCAACAAGTGCTATGTGGGAAGACGCAAACATCGAGCGTAGCATGAAAGATCGATATGAAACTCAAGAAATCCTGTCTCTCATTGCTGGAGGCGAATATGAACTCGGTGAGTACGAATTTGATTTCAGTATGGGAGTTTCTCAAGCGATGGAAGAAGAACCCGGTCGAATCGATGCTTCCTTCAAGCTCAAAAATGTAGACCTGGGTTATACCTATGCAGGCAACACCCTACAGCTCTTTGGTGAAGAAATTATCAATGATCCAGATGAATTTGAGCTCGACGAAATAGTGATAGAAGACAACTTCACATCTGATTATCAGAACACACTCCGATTCGACATCAAAAAGGACTTTGACACTGAATTGGGCGAAATTCAATTTAAAGTTGGAACCAAACTGCGTCGACGCGACAAAGAGAATGATCAAGAGATTGTCGTCTATGATGGGTTCCCCAACGATCCAACGATGACCCAATTTCTTGCACCGGGACCGAACTATGGTTTGGGAGCGTTTGGACCTGGTCTAGATCCTGATGTCATTGCTACCTATATCTCTAGAAACGCGAACCAATTTGATCGGCATGCAGACGATACTTTGGTGAGATCAGCTGTGGGCGACTACAACATACAAGAAGATGTAGATGCTTTCTTCATCATGAGCAAGTACAAGCGAGAAAAACTCAGTATCGTTTATGGAGTTCGATTTGAAGACACTTCGTTTTCAGCAAAAGGACAACGAGTCATTTTTGACGATGTAGATGGCAATGGTGATCCAACTCTGTCTCCTTTTTTCCTTAGCCAACACTACCACTCGGTTCTGCCCAGCATCAATGTGCGTTATGCTCAATCAGATGTTTTGATTCTCCGCTCCGCTTTCTACCGCACTATCGCGCGACCATCATTTGGTTACCTGAAACCTGGTGGTAAGGTTGAGTTTATCGATGACGACGGTGTGATCGAGTTTAAAGCTGAACTAGGTAATCCCAATCTTGAACCCTTGACTGCTTCAAATTTTGACGCTTCAGTTGAGTACTATGACCCCGGTATCGGGTTGTTGGCAGCAAGTTACTTTCACAAAAAAATTGACAGTTTTATTGTCCTAGCAGATGTTGCAGAGCGAACAGATTTAAGACAATTTGTTGGAGATATATCCGTTGATGATGCAAAGCTCATTGCTCCTATCAATGGAAATGAAGCAAACATCAATGGTGTGGAGTTAACTTTCACCAAGAAACTCAATAAGTTACCGACACCCTTCGATGGATTGTTGTTAGCAACCAATTTGACGCTGACCGACAGTGAAGCAATTCTAGCCCTGCGAGACACACCTATTCCCATGCCGAAGCAGTCTGACCATGTATTCAATATAAGCATCGGTTACGAGACACAAAAGTTCTCATTCCGATTTGCAGGAACGTCGAAGAGTGATGTTTTAATTCGTCTAGAGGAACCAGATGATCCTGAATTTGATGTATATCAGTCGGGTCACACACAGTACGACTTCAGTGCGAAGTTCTATATTGGAGAGCGCGTCATGATCTACCTAGAAGGAAATAATCTAACCGACGAGCCTTACTACGCTTACTACCAGAATTCACTTTACAACTCACAGTACGAGGAGTATGGTCGGACCATTGCGATGGGCTGGCAGTACCGAATGTAATTGAATACTGAATCAACCCCTGTACTTTGAAGTGCATAACAAATTACTGACAGTGTTATCAGTGTTTGCTTGTGCTTTACTAGCATTTGCGGCTGGCATCATGGCCGCACAGGTATGAAAGAATACCAATTCGATGCAAACCAGAACTTAAAATTGTAGCGTGGACAATTCTCATGGAGGCACTCAACCTCCAAAGTAGGAGGCTACGTAGCCCTTTCGGAGTGCAGTTACTTCAGTGACTAGTTTTTTTGTAAGTGGACAGAACAAGTAACCAGTTGAACTATTTCTGCACACGCTGTTTTCTGTATTAACTTCTTTGGAACGTGCCCATACACGACGGATAGGACTCACTGTACTTGGTAATGCTGACTCATGGAGATCAGCAATATGGCAAACGCGGCGTAGGGCTAGGTGTGAGCTCTCTCCGCATTTGTCCAAATGATGTTTTCACATACTGACCTCTGAAAAGCTCAGAGCATCCACATGAGTTGCGCACATTATTGACCGATCTTTAGGGTTCCAATCACTTTTCGAACGTCACCTTGACGAAGAGTAAATCGTTTTCTATCGAAGTACTCTAACACATCAATTCCGACCATTCGACCCATCCCACTTCGGTCTCGAAAATCTCTAACCGTAAACGAACCAGACTCACTGAGTTGAATTACAATTTCTGCTAGTTCTTTTAGTCTCTGTGGTGTGAAATAGCGGTTCTTCGATACTTGTACAACCACCTTTACGTTAGCCATCCGCTTCAGTTCAGAAACCAAGCTTCTATAAGGGATTTTTAACTCCTTAGCGACATCGCCCACTGGTAGGGGTTGAGGCCCACTCAAGAACGGCAAGACATTATTGAATAGAGCTTGATTGTATGAGGAAGCAGCTCTCGTGTGCTTACTTAGTGCATATTGGCCTGAACGGTGACGATACTTCCCAGTATCACACCCATGCAGCAGAGCTAGTTTGACCGTTTCCAGTTCAATACACAGATTAGTTGCAATCAGCAGTGGATTGACTCCAATACTTTGCGGATCTTGGTTGTGGTGTCCGGTGAGCAAAACCGAAATTTGAGACTGGACTGACTTAAGTTTGTGTTGTGCAAGGTAGTAATCTCGAATCCGTTGTACACGATTACTGTCCATCAATTTTTCTAATCCCTCAGAGGAAAGATTCCAACTTATCAACAGCTCTTGACGTGAGACACAGCGTTGACTGCATGCGAGCTCTATGGCTTTTTTGAATATTGTTTTCGGTCACCGCTGACTTTAGAGCATCCAACCATTTAATACGTTGGGTCAATCTCCTCCGGCCCTGTGGTGTAGACACATCTAGTACCATCCCACCACCCATCGTTCTGTCTAGACCTATGATCACGAAGAATAATTCGATCTCCTACCACAACATCAAGTGGGTCTTCACATACTAAGTCAACTGATCCACTACTACCTGGAGTTAAAGGTCGAAGAGGAAGAATCTTTGCCAAGTTGTGGCTGGTTGCGTGATAAACGTGCACTGGCATCCAATGTTGAATGGGGTTTGGAAAGTCAGCGAGTAATTGGAAATCAATAGTTAGGTTCCTAGTAGGTTTCGCTGTATCAGTGCTACGCAACCAAGTACCTCGTATTACGCTGTCTTTACCGTCTCCGGTGATTTGGAGTCCACAACGGTCACCAGCAGAAACCGAATCAGTGTTTAATGCGTTACCCACGATGCTCCGTACGCGTACTTGTTCCGCCGACCCCGAAACCTGAAGCTGATCCGAGACAGATACAGTACCATCGAATACAGTACCTGTGACCACACGTCCGACTCCCTGCATCGTAAACGACCGATCAATAGCTACTCGTGGGCCGCGATTACTCTGTTTAAGAGAGTGATTTTCAGCAACTGTTTTGATCCCGTTCACAGAGAGTGTCGATACCATTCCTTGTAATCGCAGATACATGGATGATGGGTGCATCTCGTAGGAAGGTTGAGTGGACTAAAGTGCGAACTTGTTCTTCAGTTTGTTGGATGAGTTTTTGATCCGATCGGTCGACTTTGGTGAGTGCAATCGTACCTTGTTTTATTCCAAGCAGTTCAAGTATTGAAAGGTGTTCACGAGTTTGCGGCATTACGCCTTCATTAGCGTCAATCACGAGTAATGCGTGCTGAAACTTAGCTACACCCGCGATCATATTGTGGATGAAACGGTGGTGTCCAGGAACGTCAACGAACCCCACTCTGACTCCACCATAATCAAAGTAAGCGAATCCCAAGTCTATGGTTAGTCCTCGCTTTTGTTCTTCTACTAGCCGATCTGTATTCGTACCGGTTAGCGCTCGGACTATAGTCGTTTTACCATGATCAACATGACCTGCAAGAGTGACTATCACCCTAGTTCTGACAATGTCGCAAGAAGATCATCCAAGTTGTTTGCACCTCTCATATCCAGAATGAGAAAACCAGCAGAGATTCTTCCGATGATTGGTGTCTTCAGGGCACGCAAACTTCGTTCAAGTTCAACGATCTTGGAATTTCGTGAGTGTCTGATTGATACCGCAATAGTGGGGATAAGGTTGTCTGGTTGAGTTCCGCTACCGATTTGTGATTCCGAAACCATTAGCTCAATTTGGTAGTCGGGTAGTTTTTGTTTCAATACATTAATAACTTGCTGAGCTCTATGGTTTAACTGCTTGTTTGAGACCGTCATTTCTCGAATCAACCTCACGTGTTGACCGAGCTCATCCGGAGTTTCATAAGCCTTGAGTGTTTCGTTCAAAATAGCCAACAATACTTTGTCCATGCGAAGAGCACGCTTGAGCGGATTATTGTTCAATTTCTTGCACAGATCTTTACGTCCTACTATGATTCCTGCTTGAGGACCACCCAATAGTTTGTCTCCTGAAAAGGTCACCAAATCTACCCCCTCTGCAATCGCTTGAGACGGCATGGGTTCCGCGGGTAACCCCAGCTTGTTATAGTCGATGAGTGCGCCGCTTCCCAAGTCTAGAACAAAGGGGATTCTTTTTTTGGCAGAAAGTGATCCCAGTTCTCGACTAGTGGGCGCGTGAGTGAAACCTGTGACAGAATAGTTGCTCGGATGTACTTTCATCAACAGTCCCGTATTCGGAGTGATTGCATTGGAATAGTCTTCAATCCAAGTTCGATTAGTGGTTCCTACTTCAACTAAATGACATCCAGCTTGCATCATCAGTTCGGGAAGCCGAAAACTACCTCCGATTTCGATTAACTCTCCACGTGCTACGATGACTTCTTTGTTTTGTGCGAAGGTATTGAGTATGAGAGTGATGGCTGCAGCATTGTTGTTTGTAACGGAAGCTGCTTCTGCTCCTGTCAACTGAACCAATCTATCGTAGATTACTTGTTCACGATTACCTCGTTTACCTTTATTAAGGTCGTATTCAAGTGTCACAGGACCACTGATTTGTTGCATGACTCGTTCAAGTAAATCAGAGTCTAGGCTTGCACGACCTAGGTTGGTATGAATGATGGTTCCTGTGAGATTGAATACGGGTACATATCCATGACTGTAGTTATCAAGCAACCATCGAGAGATCTTTTTCGAGTAATCCCTGACCATCTCTGGATCAGTGCTGTTCAGTGAGTTGTCTGCTGATTGCTGGAACGTGCGGACCGCTTTTGTGGTCGAGTGTTGTCCCCATTGTTTCACGATATCCACAAATTCAGGAGAACGGACTATGGAGTTCACTGAATGTGGTCGGTTGCTAGGGTGCGAATCGTGCAAGATCTAGACGTGGTCGGATTGAGTTGAGTAATAGAGCAGGGTGTTCAGACCCTCGTTGAACTCTGTGTAATCTTTGAGAGTTCGAATTATTCAGAGTCAGCTATAGACTCATCAACCTGATCTTCCGGTTCGATATAAGTCATAGCATGCTCAAAAACACGTTTACCAATCTTCGAACCGATGAGCCTACCTGGAATGTCATCTATAGGAGGGTGAATCCCGCCCCATATACGTGACAAACTGCACTGGTCTGCAGCATCTTGATAGGTCGCCCATTGAAGAGTCAGTGAGACGCTAGGTCCTTTTTCAAATACCAAAAAGTTGTCCCTCTCAACCTCAAACGAACTCATACCACCCGGGAAGTATTTGCTACCAGTCAACAGAGTGAGAACCTCTGCAGCAGCGCGTGAGTAGGTGGAGTGTCCAGACACATAACCTGCAAACGGCGGGGTCACAAAGGTCGGTCGTTGGTAGGGCCACCAGTTTTCTGCAAGTATCCATCCAACACCAGCAACATCTGTGACGGGATCTTCAATGTAGTCGGGTCCGCGCCATGCCAAGATCTTGATCTTGCCAACATCTGCATCGTCTTCACCAGCAAGTTCATCTCCGGATTCAACTAGTTCGATATAGCCCGGTTTTAGCGGTATTCCATCTTCATGGTAGGAAGGAGCATCGGGATCTGAACTTTGACCTAAATCAGCCATGGCTCGTATGGATGAAATCGGGCGGATGTAGTCATACCAGCCTTTGATTCCCCATGCAGTGATCGCTGAATCGTGCATGGCACCACCGAGCACGAAATATCCGATTACGTCCCACTCTAATTCCGGTCGACTCAGACCTTCTCCGTTGAGTTTTCGTGTCGAATCGGGGTGTTCGTTGACAGAATTCAAAATCACAAACCAATGTCCCGGAGGAGTCTCGGAGTCAGGTCCATCAGCCCAAAACTCAGCGAGGACCCTAGCGTAGTCTCCAAGCGGAACCATTTGAGGTTCATAGGGTTCTTCAGTGATGGGATTGAGCGTGTAGCCTGGTCCAGGATCTAATCCACTATCTAGGAAAAAATCTCGATGACCGTAGAAGGTGGTTGGGTATTGGGAGTCTGAAAGATTTCCTATTCCCGCTGGTGAAATGTCGATCAAATCTGCACCGCGCCCCATGGTGGGGTCCAAATGAGACGACCAAACACTCACTAGAGAGTGCGACCACTGGTATTCTTCTTTGAGTGCGCCATCAATCGTAGGGGGTTCTCCAGGATCGTGGTAGACAGAGTATTGATACTCTTGGTCTCCCCGTGAATGGTATGTTCTATCAGATTCTTGTAGCGAAAACGGAGTCACTGCACCCCATTCAGGACTAAGAAACTCTGGTTGTTCTTGAATGGGATTTCCAGCTTGATCGATGAAATTCGATAGTGCAAGAGGCTGCCAACGGTTGAGATCCACAATGTTTGGATTTCCGGGTAATTCTGGTTCCAATGGAGGGTTCACTGGGAGATATTCCTTGTTTTTGTAGTCATCGGCCTCATTAGCACCATCACTACTTCCCATAGTGAGATAACAAGTGGCGGTATAGTTCCCGAGTGATGCTGCAGAACCTGTCTCAAGGTCCGAAGAAAAGTTCTCCGGATCTAATTCCAAGAATCCCATCAGTGAATTTGCATCTCGGTTTATTCGAGCACTGCTTGGGGAACCAGAGAATCGATGTTGAATCATCCGAAGCGCTGCATAGCTCAAAGCTGTTTCAATGTCTGATTCATCGAAAGCATTCGCTGTTTCCGTATCAAACTCACACCCTGAATTTTCGGTGTTCCCGAGCAACCAGGTCTCGGGTTTTATCTTGATGTTGGTCACTAATGCAGCCCAGATGTCGTACATTGCTGCCGAAATATGAAATAGGTTGCGAGCATGAACAGTCGGTCGAGCGTAGTCATTGCGAATAGCTGCAAGTGTGACTTCGTTCCAACGTCGAGCAACGGATACATTTGCATCCGGTCCGACACCAGGCAAGAAATGTGCAGTGATCGTCGTTAACTCCGCTGGTATCGTAAAGGTGGTATTGCTTTGTCGAGAGTCACCAAATGTCCCAGCCCCCGATGTACTCCAGTGACTGAAGTAATAACCCTCCGGTGGCTCGTCAGCTTCGATGTCGACCACGTCCCCGACACTGTAGGTTCCATCTCCATCCCCAAACTGAACATTGAGCAGCAGACTATTGATGTCTATGGGTTGCTTAAGAGTGTAGATTTGATTGACTAGTGAAAAAGTGTGATGGGTCACGGTCTGATCGGGCCAAGTCACTTCCACAGACACTGCGGTCGCATCGCCTAGACCAAAGTGGACCTCTAACGGATCATGTGACACGAAATTATTGCTTCCACCAAGTTGACGAATATGGGTTCCATGAGTGGTAGTAGCTCTGACTACAGCCCCAACACCGAAGCTATTAGCATTCGATCCTTTTAATTTGAAAGTGATGTAATTTCCTAGATTGCTACTATCGTTGCGATAGAGAATCAGGTGTGGTGCGGTGGCGTTAACTAACAGGATGTCGATGTCACCATCTCGATCAAAGTCGAAACAACCGACACCTCTACCTTGTTCGGTGTCGTCTAGACCAATGGAGACAGCTACCTCATTGAACGTTCCATCACCTCTGTTTCTGAAGAAACGAGACGGTTTATTTTGATAGTCTCCCAGTGTGGGAAATCCATTCGAGTGAAATATATCTAAATCACCATCGTGGTCGAAGTCCTGGGTGCAAGCTCCCCATCCCCAGTTTCCGTTAGCAACTTGAGCTTGTTCGGTGATGTCTTTGAATCGTCCCGCACCGAGGTATTCATACAGTCGATTTCCGAACGATCCACCTCCACTATCGCGGTTATAAATCGAGGTAACAAACCAATCGAAATCTCCGTCGTTATCGAAATCACCGACAGCGGCTCCCATGCCTGCTTGGTCTTTAATGACTTCGCGATCTGTGACTTTAAGGAATGTTTCGTTCCCCATGTTCATGTAGACCTGGCTCTCATTGAGATCGGCTGCCATCAACAGATCGATGTTGCCATCTCCATTGAGGTCGACTAAGTTAGGAGTAAACGTATGGTCACCCTGACCTTCGACAAGGGTTGAAGAGAATCCTGCAGGTGTACTAACGTTAGAAAAAAGTCCGCCGCCTTCGTTTTTCCACAGAGTTTCAGTGTCTGAATCTCGAGTTGCTTTTCGTGCACCCCAATGAGCTAGAAACAGATCGAGCAAACCATCATTGTTGTAATCTGCAAACGTCGCTGAAATCGTGTTATTCACGGTCATTGAGATTCCAGACTGTGCAGTGATGTCGACAAACTCTTCGCTGGTATCATCATCATGTAATTGATTTTCAAACATATAGACTCCACCTCGTTCAACTGATCCGACAAAGAGGTCTAGATCTCCATCTCCATCGATGTCACCAAACGCGGGAGCTCCACCCCAATTTAACAGTTCGACTCCCCATTCACGGGCGACATTGGTGAAACGACCATTGCCATCATTCAGATAGAGTGCGCTAGGGTCGTCGATTCCTCCCACCACGTACAGGTCAATATCGCCGTCGTTGTCGAAATCCGCAGCAGCCGCGCCGTAACTTGTCTGTTGAGCTATCGTTAATGCGGGTAGTGAAGTCAGGACAGTTCTATCAAGACCTGTTCCCTCAACTTCAGTGAACCTTAACTCGGGACTACTTTGGGCCAAAGCCTCATGAGAAAGACCCAAAAATAAAGCTGTACACAAAAATGTACTTACTGTCCTTGCAAGGCGTACCCAATATTGATTCATAATCACAGTTGACAACTATATTGAGCGAAAAATTTGCCACGATTGCGTATTGATACTCGTGAAAGTGATGTAAGCATGAACAACCAAATCTGGCAAAACTATTGATGTTTAGGGGAACTATTGACTGGTGCTGGCCGTTGAATCCTCTGCTTCTTCCTGCTCTTCTGGTTCAATGTAGCTCATTGCGTGTTCGAAAGCACGTTTACCCACTTTGGAACCGATCAGTCGTCCCGGTATGTCGTCGATTGGAGGGTGGATTCCACCCCAAATTCGTGAGAGGCTACACTGATCTGCGGCATCTTGATACGTCGCCCACTCTAGAGTGAGTGAGATGGTCGGTCCTTTCTCAAATACCAAGAAGTTATCTTTTTCGGCTTCGAAAGAACTCATTCCGCCGGGGAAGAATTCACTACCGGTTAGGTTTGTTAACACAATCGCAGCAGCACGAGAGTAGGTTGAATGACCCGATACATACCCAGCAAAGGGTGGGGTAACGAAAGTAGGTCGCTGATACGGCCACCAGTTTTCGGCAAGAATCCAACCTACACCGGCAACATCAAGTTCGGGATCGTCGATATAGTCTGGACCACGCCACGCAAACACTTTGATCTTGCCAACGTTTCCATTGTCTTCACCCGCTAGCGCATCACCTGCTTCAACCAACTCGATGTAGCCGGGTTTCAGTGGAAGTCCATCTTTGTGGTAGGAGCTGCCATCAGGATCTGAACTCTGTCCCAAGTCAGCCATAGCTCGAATCGAAGAAATTGGTCGAATGTAATCGTACCAACCTTTAATGCTCCAAGCAGTGATCGCAGCATCGTGCATGGCTCCCCCAAGAGTGAAATAACCAATGACATCCCATTCCAAAGCGGGTCGATCAATTCCTTCGCCCTTGAGTTTCCTTGTAGAATCTGGATGATCGTTTACGGTGTTGAGGATCACATACCAATGCCCCGGGGGAGTTTCGGAATCAGGTCCATCTGCCCAAAACTCAGCGAGTACCCGTGTATAGTCACCCAATGGTACCATTTGGGGTTCATAGGGTTGATTGG
>CBDATJ010000014.1:0-54957 GCA_965199895.1 Pseudomonadales bacterium
ACAGAGTTAAGCAATTGCAACCACTCATCGATTTGTGGTATTCCGTACTCGAACAGAGAACAATCCCCGAAGAACTTCCTGCCTTAAGTTCAGAGAAATGAAGGTTGCACTCACAGGTAGCTCAGGTAATCTGGGTTATTTCGTCCTAAGACGATTGGTAGAGGATGGAAGAGTATCCGAGCGTTGGTTCGTAACCCAGAACACACCCATCAGCTGGAAAAAACGTTGAGTGGGTTGTAGGTGATATGACAAGCTCTGAGAGCATTGCTGCACTCCTTGAGGGCTGCACCTCTATTGTTCATCTCGGTTTCAATCACTTACCCGGTCGATATCGAGGTGGTGAGGGATCTGATCCCGTTGCTTTTTGGAACACAAACTTTGGTTCGACCATTGAGATGCTTGAACAAAGCCGACGGGCTGGTGTTGAGCGAGTCGTTCTACTCTCTTCCCGAGCCGTATTTGATGGACTTGTTCAGTCTGATCAATGGGTTGATGATCGAGAGCGTCCTCGCCCAACCACTCACTATGGATTATTGAAGTACGCTAACGAAGAACTTGCTCACCTCTACGAAAACGACCTCACGGTGTGTACATTGCGTCCATACCGGTGTCTATGGTTGTATCAGTCCCATCGAAAAGAGTAAATGGTGGACGCTCGTAACCAAATTTATCATTTCGGATCAAGAGCTAGAGAGTTTTGAGGATTCACCACGGACAGAAGTGCATGGAGCTGATGCAGCTGACGCAATAGTGAAGCTTCTAGCTGCACCCGCAAACGATGTAGCCAGCCAATCCTTCAACTGTTCGGACGTTGTAGTGAGTGAACGATACCTAGTTCAAACTGCACGAACCATTGCTGACAGAAAGGGCGACATCCAAAATCTCAATCATGAGATTACTGTACCTAGTGGCGCACAAAACCGTATGGGTACTCGTGCACTCAACTCATTGGGGTGGACTGGGGGAGGTATCTCCAAGTTGCATGCAACTATTCAAGAACTACTCAACTATTAAAGAAACTTCAGTAAATCGCTAAGTTGAGTAATCTGCCCAGTTAGATTGCGTAGGTGGGTGGGTGTTTCCTGTTTGGTTTAGGTGAACGGTACTCATTCCAACACTATTTCCGCCCTGGACATCGTTGATTTCAGAATCTCCCACAAATACAGTGTCACCGGGCTGCACGCCCATCTCTGAACACGTCATCAAAAAGATAGTTGAATCGGGCTTACAAGACTGTGCATGTTCAGAACTAATCACAACGTCGAAATAGTCATACAAGTTCCACCCTCTTGAGAAGAGGTTCAAACCAATCATCATCAATATTGGAAACTATAGCTAACTTGTATGAGCGGTTTCTAAGTTCTTGGAGCGTCTCAATGCAATCAGGTTGGAGTCTTAGATGCTCACACTACTGTATCTCGTTGAAGATCGGCAAACTGTTTGAGCATGGAGTCGGCCAATTTCCCTACCTAAATCACCATAGATTCGTTTCAAACTGGTTTTGACCAAATCGGTGTGAAGAAAAAAGGGTACAGTGGCATAGTCTTTTGAGACTTGCGACCGAGTTTCACGGAATCGCCTTAGCAATTCTGAAATCTTAATTTCAAGACGAGTTAAACGTTTGAGTTGTTCAAGATTCTGTATCAGAATCGCGTCTGATAGGGGGACAAATAGTGTGTCTCCCAGATCAAAGAAGACGGCTTTATGACGTATTTGGTCGTTACCGAAACCGTGGAAAGTAGACATAACGCAGGGATTGTACAAGCAGATGACTGACAGTCATTGATTGAGCTGTGATGCAAAATCTAATGGTGTTGAGTAGGGTCTGCGTAGTGAAATGAAGCCGCCTGCAGATTTCAAGCTTAATATTCTTAGTTCGTCTTCCCAATGTGGGGAGATCAATTGCTCCGAGCACTCAGGAATAACCTGAGTTGAACTCGTCAACAAACTAAGGGAGAATCGTGAATATGGGAAAAGTAGCAATCATCACGGGAGCTGCTTCCGGAATCGGTAGAGAGACTACTCTCGCATTGCTAGAGAATGGTTATTCGGTCGTAGGGGCCGGTCGTAGAGAAAGCATGCTACTCAGCCTCGAAGAAGATGCGAACGCTTCTGAGCAGCTGCTCACGATTCCAACCGATGTCGGCAAAGAGAGTGATGTCAGTCGATTGTTTGACATAACGATTTCTCGTTACGGAAGGTTAGACTTGCTTTTCAACAACGCAGGAATTGGTGCACCCGCGATTCCGATGGAAGATCTGACTCTGTCGCAATGGAACAACGTAGTTCAGACCAATCTTACTGGAGCTTTTTTGTGCACCCGTGCAGCTCTGAAAATCATGAAGTACCAAACTCCCAAAGGAGGACGCATCATCAATAATGGTTCAATAGCCTCCCACATACCTCGACCTTTGTCCGCACCCTATACCGCAACCAAACATGCTCTACTGGGGTTGACAAAATCAACCGCTTTGGATGGTAGAGACCATGATGTTGTTTGTTGTCAACTAGACATCGGCAACGTTTCTACTGAAATGACTTCACGCATGAGCGATGGCGTACTTCAAGCTGATGGTTCTCGAAAGCCTGAACCCACTTTCGATGTCCAACATGTCGCTGAATCAGTTGTTTACTTAGATAGTCTCCCTCTGGATGCCAACGTTCAGTTCATGACCATACTAGCTTCAAAAATGCCCTTTGCGGGGCGAGGTTAGTCAGGAATCAGTCTGAGCGCAGGGCTCGTTGCTGTTCGCGCTGCGTTTCCCTTTCCTTCAGAACTCTGCGTTTGTCGTAGTTTTTCCGCCCTGTCCCTAACGCAATTTCACATTTCACTAAGTGTCCAGACCAATAGACGGAGAGAGCAATACATGCTCGTCCCCGAGTTTGCACCGCAGAGTAGATCTGACCCAATTCGTGCTCATGTAACAACAGTTTGCGACTACGATCTGATTCTGTCTTGATGTGGGTCGAAGCGCTCGCTAGTGGTTCAATCCGGAGTCCCTTGAGAAAAGCTTCACCGTCCTTCATCATCACATAAGCATCGCTGAGATTTGCTTTACCTGCTCGCAAACTCTTCACTTCCCAACCTTCAAGGGCAATACCCGCATCAAACGAACGTTCAACGGAATAATCGAATCTACCTCGCCTGTTGCGGGCGATGATGCGCTTGGATGGTTTTGTCGTCATGTCTTGCTAGAGACACCTGAAATGGTTGCAGGAATATTACGAAGTGGCGAAACAGAAATAGTAGTAAATCTATGATTGTCAATCTCTAGATGTTCGTATCAGTAACCTCTTGACTGGTTGATGTTACTATACTAGCAGTTTTGATTATCCTATACTCTTGCAGCAACCGAGATTTTCGGTTGAAATTTGAATATTCGGAATAAAGAAGAGATGGCAGACATTCAAACTACTAGCAACACTACTCAACATGGAATGTGGTCAAACCGTACGCTATTCGTGCTGGCAGCTGTCGGTTCAGCTGTCGGCTTGGGAAACATTTGGAAATTCCCTTACATGATGGGAGAACATGGAGGAGGAGCATTCTTCCTTGTTTATCTGTTGTGTATTGTTCTAATCGGATTTCCAGTTATGGCAGCTGAAATCACCATCGGTCGTGAGGGTAGGTCTAGTCCCGTAAATGCTCTACTCAACCTAACCCGAGAGCACAAGCTGTCTTCAAATTGGAGTTTGATCGGGTGGCTTGGGATCGTAGGTGCTATTGTCATTCTGTCTTTCTATGCGGTGATTGCTGGGTGGATCCTTCATTACACAATCGAATTGTTTGCTGGATCCTTCAACAACATTGAAGCAGATACAACTGGCGATGTCTTTGATCAATTTCTTAGCAAACCATGGCTCTTACTATTGTGGTTTACGATTTTTTTGCTAGGTACTTTTGTGGTTGTCGCACGTGGAGTCAACAAAGGTTTGGAAACTGCTATTCGGATTTGTATGCCGCTACTCTTTCTCCTGTTGTTAGTGATGCTCGTCTATGGGATCGCACAGGGGGGATTGATGCAGTCTATGGGCTTTATGCTTGATTTTGATTTCTCAAAGCTCACTTGGGATGCTTTGTTGGATGCTATGGGCCATGCCTTCTTCACACTTTCTATAGGTATGGGTGCCATCATGGCTTATGGAGCATATATGCCCCGTGAAGGCTCAGTCAAATCTGCTGTTAGCATCATCGTAGTGGTAGACACACTCGTTGCGATTGTCGCAGGGCTTGCAATCTTTTCCATCGTATTTTCGCAAGGACTTGAGGAAGCACAATCAGTAGGACTCTTGTTTGTCACTGCACCTGAGGCTTTTGGTAGCTTACCTTTAGGGTGGTTTTTTGGTGGGCTATTCTTTCTGTTTGTGTCGCTAGCAGCCTTTACATCTGCAATTTCTCTTGCTGAACCATCCGTAGCTTACTTTGTTGAGAAATTCAAAGCAAAAAGATGGATCGTTGCAGCGATCATTGGGGCGATCACTTGGTTCCTTGGACTATTGAGTGTGTTTTCATTCAACGTTTTAGGGGATTTCAAGCCGTTGTTTGACTGGACATTTTTTGACTTGTTTGACAAGAGCGTTACATGGTTTGTCATGCCACTTGGCGGCTTGTTTATAGTGATCTTTGTCGGCTATTTCCTTCCCTGGGAAAGGGTACGCAATGCTATGAATATCCAATCAGAATTCGGTTGGAAGATTTGGTTAGTCTCGATTCGCTATATTGCGCCCTTGTCAATTTTGGCGATATTTCTGCTAACTCTTTACAGCGAATTTTTGGTAGAGTATTTTTTCTCCAATCCAGCTTCAGTTCAGCCTACCGAATAGAGCATGGGGCTGAGTCGTGTCTCACAGAGTGTACTGCTACCTTATGCAATCCAGGATGTGTATCAATTGGTTGCGGATGTCGATTCGTACCACAAGTTCTTACCCTGGGTTAAGCAGTCTCAGGTCACAGAACAAAGTGATGAATCGATCATCGGCTTTATTGATGTGCGAGTCGCTGGTTTCTCTGAAACACTAGTAACCAAGAACCAACTACGACCCTTTAAACAAATTGACTTGGAGTTCTTGGAAGGTCCGTTTTCTCAATTTACGGGAGCATGGCGATTCTCTGACCTCAAATTTGGATGCAAAGCCACCCTTGAGCTAAATTTTGAATTTAAACCACGATTATTGCGATTGTTTACTTCCAAGGTAATGGACAAAATCATTGATCATGTGATGAAGGCCTTCATCGAACGTGCACGTTCTATCCTCAAAGAATGCGAATGACCATCGTCTAGGTTGAAGCAGGACTGTCGTGGTGTATGAGGTTGACTCGAATCAGAATTGCTAGGGTTGGTACCCCTCGGTGCAAGAACAGACCCTGTCGCAATAGACAACGTAGTTCAGACAATCTTACTGGAGCATTTTGTGTCCCCGTGAGCAGCTCTGAAACTATGAAGTACTAAACTCCCAAAGGAGGACGCATCATCAATAATCATTCACTACCCTCCCAATACCCCGACCTTTAATGGCATTCTATACCGCAACCAAACATCACTCTACTGGGGTTGACAAAATCAACCGCTGGAGATAGAGACCCTGATGTTGTTTGTTGTCGACTAGATATAGGCAACGTTTCTACTGAAATGTCTTCAAGCTTGATGGTTCTCGAAAGCCTGAACCCACTTTCGATGTCTAACAGTCGCTGATCAGACGTTACTTAGTAGAGAGTCTCCCTCTGGATACCAACATTCAGTTCAAGAACATCCTAGCAACAAAGGTACCGTTTGCGGGGCGAATTTAGTCAGAAATCAGTTTGAGAAGCCAAGGTTCGTTGCTGTTGGCACTGCGTTTCTCTTTCTTTTTGAACTCTGTGTTTGGGGTGCAATCAGCATCCTTCCAGTCGATAATCCATCTCCCAAAGCTGCCCCATCTTCGTGACCTGTCTGAAAAGTCCACCACTTTAATACCATTCACAGTTTTCCAGTTTTACAATCTTGAAGCAACGGACCCAGACTCTCAACTTATTTCATCTTCAGCTTCTGACTTGGTCGGGGTGAAATCAAGCTTCAACCATCTGGATCTTCAGTATCTTCAGATATGTCAATGGCATACGAATGCTCGAATGAACTTGAGATCGAAAGAGTTCATGAGACTCGATCATCACGAAAGTTAAGGTACTTGAGGTCTAAGTATCTAATCCCTCTGATCAATTTTTGACGGTTAACATTTCGGGAATCAAAAACCTGAATTTTCTAGAGATGAGAGATGTGTATACTTGAGCCCTAAGGATTAGAGTTCTCACCAAAAATGCGGTTGTCCAACTAGTGGACGCATGCAGTGAACACAGTTTTATCGTTGCTAGGCCACCTGATTTGACTGCCCCGCATAAGCAATGGTGTGTAACCGTTCATATATAAACATGAAACCTAAATTCAAAATCTTGTCACTTTGCTTCGTAGCATGTCTCTTGGTGGTTAGTGTAAAAAGCGAGACCATCTCCCCTGTTCCGTGGATATTGTTACCTCCCTTTGGCAATCTCAATTCGATCTCAATCGCTGGAAGCGAAAGTCACGATCACCACGACAGAATGATCGTATGTGTGAGACCACTAATGAGTTGGGAAGTTTCAATAGGTTATGGTGGTACCGGAGGATCCATTGGTGGACCTATAGGAGGGCACGACTGTTGGATCGACGGCGGGGTACCAGGGCGACACGTCCACGACATAACGGAAAATTTAACTGAAGTTCGAAAGTTGGAACTTAGTTGTGCCATGGCACAAAAGCGTATGTACGCTGATGTAACAATCTCAGACAACAGAAGATACCTTATCACAAGAATTCGAATTGGAGTTACTATTACTATGTATACTCTTATCGGTCGTGTTAGAGTAGATGCCGACACCTTCAACTCAACGTGTAGATCCGTCAATTAAGTTGACGCGGTTTTAAGTGGTTGATCCTCGAAAGTGAACAAAACTAGGCTATTTAGCTTCTCTTCGACACTAATCTTACTTCTTGGGTTGGGGTATATCATCTTTATTGTGGATTGGCAAAGGGAAGACAAACTCACTGGGGGACAAACCTTAAACGAAATAGAGGTAGATCAGAGTAACTCAAAAACTAATGGGAAAGAGGGTGCTGATATAGGAGATATAGACGTATTGAAACCTACCTCCCCCTTGGATACTTTTGATCCAAAGACCTACGATATTGAGTCCATAATCAAACTAGCGGTTCAAACACATGACCAGCATGGTTTTGAATCGTTTCAACAGATCTTGAAATCGTTTCAGTCTGACAAATTCTCAAGCTATTTCAATCCAATCAAGGTTCTACCTGAACAGTCCTTGATCAATCTCATCTCCCATATCTATGCTTCAAAGTCCGTGAGTGCGGTAGGATTCACAGATACTTTTGAAAAAACAATGGAATTTTCGGGCCACTCGCGTAAGCATATGCTCATGAGCCTGATCGATCAGTGGACAGATGTTGAACCTCGTGAAGCATACTTAACCGTTTCCTTGATTGAACCGACTAATTTTCGTCTCTGGTTGCAATACATCGTTCTAAAGCAGTGGGGAAAAAAGCAACCTCGAATTGTGATGGAGGACTTAATGTCCTTTGATCGTAGAATCGGTTGGGTTGCAGAAAGAGAAGCCATGCTTGCGATTGCGCGCGAAACACCATCGGAAGCTTCAATCTACTTTGAGAGAGGTAAATTGAGTGGTCTTGAACTGGATCTTGTGGTCGAGATAGCAAAAAGCTGGACTAAACAAGATCCGGAGTCTGCATTTGATTGGATAGTAAATGAAGAGAACATTACAGAATTTGCTCGAGAAAGTGGTTTATCAATGGCTCTAGTGACTTTAGCCTGTCTAGATCCAAGGGATGCACTTCAAAGAGCTCTTGGATTAAAAGAACAGACCAACCTAGGAATTCAATACCACCAACAAGTAATGAAACGGATAGCATCGGACAATTCAAATCTAGCCTTAGATCTGTTGAATGAGATTACTGATGATGAACACACAGTTGCCCTCGCTATAGTGGTGGGGAGTCAATTAATTATGGAGAAAAAATTTGATTTGGCACAATCGGTTGGGGATACGCTCCCTCCCCATGATAAGCAGCAGTACCAAGGTTCAATATTAGGAACCTGGGCAACCCAAGACCCAATACACCTCCTTCAAAACATTCCAGACTTACCAGAAACACTTGTACCACTGGCCGCTCAAACACTTCTGCTACAAAATGCCTTTGGTCAATGGTTTCAATTCTTGGACGACGCAACAGTCTCAGACCTTGAGTCAAAAGTTTCTAGCGATGTTATAGATGTGATTGAAAAAATGCAATATGATTCAGCCAATCCGTTTGAGCATGATGACGACCCACCAGCCTTCAAAGGCTATTCTATTACTGAGGTATCACAAATCTTATACATGGACTACTTGTACGAAAGTGGAGCAGTGTACTCTCTTTGGCTACTGAACGCACCCGGTTTACATGCACCTTGATGATTCAATTTAACAGAGCTATTGGGTCCCTAAAAGGGCGATGTTTCAGACACTTCATCATCGTTTAACACGAAAAGGGGTTAATGGTCAATTACATGTGTGAAACAACCAAACGAGAATCTTCAACAATCCGAGAGTGTGCTATCGGCGCAGTTTTCGCATTGCTTGCCGCAACCGTGATCATGCTAAGTTTGCTGGCATTTCAGCCATCCTCCCATAACGGAGAGGATGTTGTCACAGGGGGCGATTTCACCAGAGTTGACCCGTCAACGACAACGGAAATCCCCCGATCTTTCAACTCTGATGACGGAGTAAGTTTAGAAACAATTTTAGATGAGAAAATTGAAGATATCTCTGGTACCAGAGAGAGTATTACAAGGCTCGTATCTACCAGTCTAAGTGACATCACAATTCAAAACTTGGACGATCTAGATTTAGTAGTAAATCAATTTGAGGACCCAGAAGTAATCAACTGGTTGATACAAGTAGCATCAGCTCGAATGGTTGCAAAAATTGGTCACCAGGAAGCATTTAAGCAAACTCAAAGCTACTCGGATTCAAGAGGGCTTCGTGCGTTGTTTGCTGTCGTAGAGAATTGGGCTATCAGTAATCCTGCAATTGCATTAGAAATGGTTTCTTCAGTGACCAATGCAGACATTCGGTTGAGACTTCAGCAAACGATAGTCTCAACATGGGCGCAAGAGGATCCCCGGGTATTCTTGGAGTCCCAACCAAACATTCCACCCATGCTGCGCGGATTGGCTACCCAAATGGCGTTGTACACTCTAGCTATGACTAATCCTGAGGAAGCAGCTACTTATCTTGAAAGATACAGAGGTACTGTTGTTGAGTCGGAATATGTGACTGTGATTGCCACTCATTGGGCACAACTAAATTCACCGGAAGCATTGAATTGGGCCAGTACACAAGATGTTTTTTCTAGGGATGCAATAGCACTCGAAGCCATTTCAATCATATTAAGAATGATGGCAGAAAGCAACCCAGAGGTTGCTTTTGACCATGCTCTACGTATCTCTAAACAACAAGGGTGGACTCTCCTACCTAGAACCGTAATGTGGATCATCGCTGAAACCGATATCAATCTAGCTCTAGACTGCCTCTCCAAAATCACAGACAGATACATGAAACGAGAGGCCGCTATACCTGTAGGCATCAGTCTGATCAATCGTCAGCAGTTTGACGAAGCCCTGGAACTTGCAAAAAATGTTGACGCAAGTTTAAACTATTTTGAGTGGATATTCGATCATTGGGCCATGACTCAACCATTCTCACTTCTGAACCGGTTAGATCAATTGCCACACAATAATCGCGCTGCACTGTCTTTAAGGTATGCTCACTATACCCTGCGATGCTTTGACCTAGTGGATTTACAGCATCTCGTGGAGTATCTCCACGACGATGAGAAACGCGAAATGACGACGACGCTTGATAATCAACCGGACCAATTTTTGGACATGTCTGGAGAATTTCAGTTTCTTCGAGTTCAAGATAGTTGGGGAGCAATGCATAGACATTATCTAAACTCAATCCCTCAATTGCTATCAGTCACGGGACAACTTCCTAAAACTATTCAACGTCAATGAATAGAGACACTATTCATGAGTTGAGCACACTCATGAATCAAGCACATTCCATATTAAAAGAATGCGATTGACTATCGTCTATGCTGAAGCAGGACGATCATGGTGTGGTGAGGTTGAACTGTTTTCGGAAACTAGGGTGCGTGACGCTATCAAACGTGCAGAACTCGAGACAAATTGCTCAGGTAGAGACCTATTGTCAAACAAATTCTATGCGGTTTGGAACAAAGCGGTGGAAACTGACCACCTACTCAAGGATGGAGACCGCTTAGAAGTACTGCGTGAGTTACAAATCGATCCGATGAGTAGAAGACGGCGTGAAGCTACGGCTTCTCTGAAAAGATCTTCAGTCTGAAGATAGTTCCTATTCCTCCAAGGACTCAGCTTCTAATCATTCACTAGCCTCCCAATACCTCGACCTTTAATGGCATCCTATACCGCAACAAAACATCACTCTATTGGGGTTGAAAAAATCAACCGCTGGGAGGGTAGAACCGTGATGTTGTTTGTTGTCGACTAGGTATAGGCAACGTTTCTACTGAATTGTCTTCAAGCTGATGGTTCTCGAAAGCCTGAACCCACTTTCGATGTCTAACAGTCGCTGAATCAGTCGTTCTTATAGATAGTCTCCCTCTGGATACCAACATTCAGTTCAAGAGCATCCTAGCAACAAAGATGCCGTTTGCGGGGCGAGGTAGTCAGGAATCGTCTGAGCGCAGGGTTCGTTGCTGTTGGCACTGCGTTTATCTTTCTATTGAACTCTGTGTTTGTCGTAGTTTTTGCGCCCGAGTCAACGCATTGTCGTATTCACTAAGTGTCTGGATCAATAGACGGAAGAGCAATTCAAGCTCGTCAGGAGTTTGTACCGCAGAGTAGTTCTGACCCAATTCGTACTCGTGTAACAATAGTTTAGACTACAATCTGATTCTGTCTTGATGTGGGTTCGAAGCACTCGCTAGTGGTTCAATCCGAAGTCCCTTGAGAAATGCCTCTCCATCTTTCATATGCATAAGCATCGGTGAGGTTCGCTTACCGAGTCGCAACTTTTCACTTCCCAATCTTATGTGTGATACCTGCTTCATGAACAACCGAATCCGTCCAGTCGATCATCCATCTCCCACAACCGCACCATCTTCGTTACCTGTCTGAAAGCCTACCCCTTTAATCCACTCACAGTTTTCTAGTTTTCACAACCTTTGAAGCAAGGGGGCTAGAACTCTCAACTTATTTTCATCTTCAGGTTCTGACTTGGTCGGGGTGATATCAAGCATCAACCATCTGGTTCTTCAGATATGTCCAATGCCATACGAATTCTTGAATGATCTTGAGTTCAAAAGAGTTCATGAGCCTAGATAATCACGAAAGTTAGGGCACTTGAGGTCTAAGTATCCAATCCCTCTAACACTCTTTTTCGGCTAACATTTTCGGGAGGCAAAAACTGGGAATTTCTAGATGGTACAATAGTCTCTGAGGATGAGAGTTCTCACCAAAAATTGGTGTTATCCAACTAGTGGACGCATGCAGTGACACAGTATATCGTTGCTAGGACACCTGATTTGACTGCCCCCGCAAACTCATCATGTGTAACCGTTCAAGGAGAATAAACATGAAACTTTCATTCAAGATCTTGTCACTTTGCTTCGTAGCATGTCTCTTGGTATTCTGCACCAACGCTAAAGTGACAACGGAGATACCTTATGTTCTCAAACAGTGGAACGTTAAGGCATTGGAAAAATACAGTGTTTTTGCCGGACATGAATCCCATTCGCACAACAATGTGCTCATAGTGTGCCTTGGATCAACTTCAAGTGTGAGTACCGGAGGAGGTTTCAATTTTTTTGGTTTAGGCGGTTCCGGCGATACCACTACTACAAATCCAATTCCCAACTGTTACTTCGTCGTCGGAGGACATACCCACGATATCAACAAAAACGATGGCGAAACCTTTAGGATAGAGCGGGCTTGCGCAAAACAAGACCTTGTCATGTATGCGGATGCAGACATAACAGACAGTAGAAACTATGAATTAGATTATTACATCGATTATTCTGCAGTAAGGAATGGTGACCATATTGTTTGGATCTGGATGTTGACGGGTTCACTTGATGTAGAGGTCGATAACTTAAATTCTGAATGTAGAGATCCCGACTGATGAGTTAACTCTGAGTTAAGTCATGAACCCACAGCAAAAGCTGAAACTGACTAGCTTTGTGCTTTGTGGTCACGTTTACGCTACTTCTGGATTGGGTTACATTTCTTAATCTTTCTCCTGGATTGGTCAAAGGAAGACAAACTCACTGCAGTGAGTCAAACCTCAAATGACTTAGAGAATGATAAAAATAACTCAAAGTCTATGGAGAGAGTACGCGCTGAATTAGACGGTGTAGACTCTTTTGAACCTATCCTTTCCTTGGCCAATTTTGATCCAAAGATCTACGATGTTGAACCTGTGATCAGATTAGCGGTTCAAACTTACGATCAGCATGGTTTTGTATCGTTTCAACAATTCATGCAGACTTTCAAGTCAAACGTGCACGGACGCAATCGCTTAAGCATAGGGGATCTACAGAATCAAGCTTTGATCAGTCTCATCCCCATATCTATGTTTTCTGATTCGAGTTCAACCTCATACGCCACGACTGTCCTGCTTCAGCATAAACGATAGTCAATCGCATTTAAATGGAATGTGCTTGTTCCATGAGTGTGCTCAACTATGAATAGTGACACTTTTCATTGACGTTGAATAGTTTTAGGAAGTTGTCCCGTTTCTGAAAGCATTTGAGGTATTGAGTTTAGATAATGTCTATGCAATGCCCCCCAAGTATCTTGAACTCGAAGAGATCGAAACTCATCATACAAATGGACAGCTACGTCTGGTATGTCATCGAATGTTTTCGTAAATTCAATAATCTCTTCGCTAGGAAGAGATTGAAGGAGTGAATGTAATTGCTCGGTATTAAAGCATCGGAGGGTATAGTGCGCATAAGAGAGAGAGAGAGCAGCACGATTTTTGTGTGGTAATTGATCTAACCGGTTAAGAAGCGAGAATGGACGAGTCATGGCCCAATGATCGAATATCCATTCAAAATATTTTAGATTTGCGTCAACATCACTTGCAAGTTTCAGGGCTTCGTCAAACTGCTGACGATTGATCAGACTGATGCCAATTGGTATAGCAGCTTCACGTTTTGTGATCATGGAGTTCATTTTTAAGAGCATCACTCGAGCTAGCTCGATATCGGATTCAGCGATGATCCACATTACGGTTCTAGGTAGAAGAGGCCACCCTTGTTGTTTAGAGATACGTAGAGCATGGTCAAAAGCAACCTCTGGGTTGCTTTCTGCCATCACTCTTAATATGAGTGAAATCGCAACGAGTGCTATTTCATCGTTTGAAAAAACATCTTCTGCGCTAGCCCATCTCAAAGCTTCCATTGCATTTAATTCAGCCCACTGATTAGCGATTAGTTCAACCAAGGAGGACTCAATAGTACTTCCTTTATAAAGTTCGAGGTAAGTAGCAGTTTCCTTCGGATTGCTCAAAGCCAGAGTTTCCAACGCAAATTGAGTAGCAAATCCTCGCAAAGGGGGAGGAACATCAGGTGGATTTTCCAAGAATACAAGTGGATCTTCCTGCACCCATATAGTAACTACCGATTTCTGAAGTCTTAAGCGAATGTCAGTATCCTCTACTGTAGAAGCTACCTCTAATGCGGTAACAGGATCATCACTCGCCCACTTCTCTACGACAGCAAACATCGCACGAAGACTTATTGAATCCGAGTAGCTTTGAGTCTGTTTGAAAGCTGCATCATACCCTATAGTATCAACCATTCGAACTGCTACTATACGGCTAATCCAGTTAATAACTTTAGGGTCTTGATTCTGACCCACTACTAGATCTAAATCTTCCACATTCTGGATTGAGAAGTTATTGACACTAGTGTTCATAAGTCTAGTGATAGTGTCATTTACAAGAGAGGTGTGATCTAACTCATCCACTAGATCATTCCTTTGATTCACTGTTGTTAAATCATCACGGGTGTGCGAAAGAGGGTTCTCCGAACTTGTGCTCTGGTCTATTCTGTTGGAGTCACCCATAGTGCGATCATCCTCTATGCGATCTGATGATTGCTGCAATGCCAGTAGACTAATCAATATCACTGCTACGCAAGGTACCGCGAAAACTGCTCCAATAGTACAATCTCTGATTGTTGAAGATTCTCGTTTGGAAATTTCACACATATAAATGATGTTTAGCTTCCTTTAGTGTTAATCATGACTGACGTGATTATTTTTTCTGAGCTTGCGGACGAATTACTCTGTGTCTCAATCATTAGGGGAGTTCAAAGCTGGTGCGTTCACTAGCCAATGAGAGAACACGGGACCTTTCTCGTTCAGGTAATCATCAATCAAGATTAGCATCTCCTCCTGTATAGAATAAATTTTGAAAGCTGGACGACGTTCTTCATCACCCGGCGAGGCAGAAGAGGCATTCACCATCGATTTCAATACTCTCTCAAGATGCTCCTTCTCATCCACACTGAGTTTAGCTTCAAGTTCAGAGACTATAGATTCGTCGAAGAATTGGAACCATTTTGGTGAGGCATTTTCTATCAGAAGTGCTTCAGCGGCCAGTGGCACAAGTGCTTCTGGTAAGTTGTGAATGTGTTGAAGGAGGTGTATTGGGTCTTGCTGTGACCACCGTCCCAAAATTGAGCTTGCGTACATTTCACTGTCATTTGAATGAAGTGTGTCCCCCAACGATAGTGCTGCATCAAATCGTCTATCCATTACTAGATATTTCCCTACAACTAGCGCGAGTGCTAGTTCACGACCATCATGATTAACTTTATTCAATAGTTCTAGAGCTAAGAGTGAATTGTCTGAAGCGATTTGGATCATCACGTCTGTGTCATAGTCGTTATAGATTCCGATACGCCGCCCTTGTGGACCTAGTTCAAGCGCTTTAAGAAGGGACTCTTTAGGATCCTGTTGTGCCAAGGCGACCAAACTGCTCAATATACCACTGTATCGAGCAAACTCTGTGATGTTCTCTTCGTTTTGTATCCAGTCTAAAGCAGACTCCGGATCTTGTTTAGTCCAGCTTTTTGCTATCTCGACCACAAGATCTAGTTCAAGACCATACAGTTGTCCTGTTTCAAAGTACTTTGAAGCTTCCGACGGAGATTCGATCGCAATCGCAAGCATGGCTTCTCTTTCTGCAACCCAACCGATTCTAGGATCAAAGGACATTAAGTCCTCCATCACAATTCGTGGTTGTTTTTTTCCCCACTGCTTTAGAACGATGTATTGCAACCAGAGACGAAAATCAATCGGTTCAATCAAGGAAACGGTTGAGTATGCTTCACGAGGTTCAACATCTGTCCATTGATCGATCAGGCTCATGAGCATATGCTTACGCGACTGGCCCGAAAATTTCAATGTCTTTTCAAAGGTATCTGTGAATCCTACCGCACTCACGGACCTTGAAGCATAGATATGGGAGATGAGACTGATCAATGCTTGATTCTGTAGATCCCCTATGCTTAAGCGATTGCGTCCGTGCACGTTTGACTTGAAAGTCTGCATGAATTGTTGAAACGATCCAAAACCATGCTGATCGTAAGTTTGAACCGCTAATCTGATCACAGGTTCAACATCGTAGATCTTTGGATCAAAATTGGCCAAGGAAAGGATAGGTTCAAAAGAGTCTACACCGTCTAATTCAGCGCGTACTCTCTCCATAGACTTTGAGTTATTTTTATCATTCTCTAAGTCATTTGAGGTTTGACTCACTGCAGTGAGTTTGTCTTCCTTTGGCCAATCCACAAGAAAGATAATGTAACCCAATCCAAGAAGTAGCGTAAACGTGACCACGAAGCTAATCAGTTTCAGCTTTTGTTGTGGGTTCATGACTTAACTCAGAGTTAACTAATCAGTCGGGATCTCTACATTCATAATTTAAGTGATCGACCTCCACATCAATTGAACCTTTCAGGGAGTAGTAAGAAAATATTCCGAATAGAAAAGACTTTTTTGATAGGATCTATTGTCTGTTACGTCTGCATCCGCATACATGAGAAGGTCTTGTCTTGCGCAAGAAGCTTCTATCCTAAGGGTTGTGTCATCGTTTTTGTTGATTATGTGGGTATGATGTTGTCCTGAAATATCACTGAAAATGTAACAGTTGGCAATTGTATTTTGTGTACTGGAGGATACGCCTATGCCGCCGCCTCCGTAAACACCATCAATATTGATATCAACTCCGCCACTCACACTTGAAGTTGATCCAAGGCATACAACAAGCACATCGTTGTGCGAATGGGATTCATGTCCGGCAATAGCACTGTATTTTTGAAATGCATCACGGTCATTTAGTTTGATACGAAGAGGCACATCCGTCATCACTTTAGCGTTGGTGCAGAATACCAAGAGGCATGCTACGAAGCAAAGTGACAAGATCTTGAATGAAAGTTTCATGTTTATTCTCCTTGAACGGTTACACATGATGAGTTTGCGGGGGCAGTCAATCAGGTGTCCTAGCAACGATATCTGTGTCACTGCATGCGTCCACTAGTTGGATAACACCATTTTTTGGTGAGAACTCTCATCCCAGAGACTATTGTACCATCTAGAAATTCCCAGTTTTTGCCTCCCGAAAATGTTAGCCGAAAAAGAGTGTTAGAGGGATTGGATACTTAGACCTCAAGTGCCCTAACTTTCGTGATTATCTAGGCTCATGAACTCTTTTGAACTCAAGATCATTCAAGAATTCGTATGGCATTGGACATATCTGAAGAACCAGATGGTTGATGCTTGATATCACCCCGACCAAGTCAGAACCTGAAGATGAAAATAAATTGAGAGTTCTAGCCCCCCTTGCATCAACGGTTGTGAAAACTGGAAAACTGTGAGTGGATTAAAGGGGTAGGCTTTCAGACAGGTAACGAAGGTGGTGCGGTTGTGGGAGATGGATGATCGACTGACTGGAGGGTTTCTGATTGAACCACAAACACAGAGTTCAAAAAGAAAGAGAAACGCAGTGCCAACAGCAACGAACCCTGCGCTCAGACGATTCCTGACTACCTCGCCCCGCAAACGGCACCTTTGTTGCTAGGATGCTCTTGAACTGAATGTTGGTATCCAGAGGGAGACTATCTATAAGAACGACTGATTCAGCGACTGTTAGACATCGAAAGTGGGTTCAGGCTTTCGAGAACCATCAGCTTGAAGACAATTCAGTAGAAACGTTGCCTATACCTAGTCGACAACAAACAACATCACGGTTCTACCCTCCCAGCGGTTGATTTTTTCAACCCCAATAGAGTGATGTTTGATTGCGGTATAGGATGCCATTAAAGGTCGAGGTATTGGGAGGCTAGTGAATGATTAGAAGCTGAATTCTCTGCCTGTGAGGAATCTTCCAACTCTGGATTGGCTCCAGGGAACTCGAAGTCCCCAGTCATTGATACCAGCAGTTCTTCCTCAAAGGTGAGAGATAACAATTTGCGGGCACGTTGACCGTCTCGTCTTTCTACCGTCCAGATATAGTCCCAACGATTTATGTCGAACAAGTTCTGGTGTACTGGTTTCCCCAATACAAACTCTACCTGGACCTTGGTCATATTCGGTTCAAGCTGATCCACCATTTTCTGAGTAATGATGTTGCCCTGTTCGATTTCGGGGCGGTGCATTCCAGGGACTTTGCAACCCGCTATTGCGAGTGCCAATACCAAACACAATAGCCAACCACTCGAAACGAACTTCAAGTGATTGGATCGACTGAGGTGACGGTTATTCATTTGTGAATCCATAGGTAGTTGTGGGTTCCCACCAGCTGGTCTTAAGACACTGCTTCTACTAAAAGAGTTCGAGCATAGTCACGACTACGTTCATTCACTCGTCTTCCTCCGACCATACGTGCGATCTCTTCAACACGTGATTCTCCAGTGAGCACCTCTAATTTTATTCCCTGCTCTGAACTCTTGGAGACTAAGAGGTGAAAATGTCCCAGTGCGGCTACTTGTGGAGCGTGTGTAACGCAGATCACTTGGTTCTTTTGAGCTAACGAACGCAGGACTCTACCAACCACATCCGCTGTAGTCCCTCCAACACCTACGTCAGCTTCGTCCAAGATCATAGAAGGTAATTTTGAAGACTCTGCGACTACGATGAGAATTGCTAGAGCAATTCGAGAGAGTTCACCCCCAGAGGCAACTATACTGAGTGGTTGAGCTGCGTAGCCTGGATTGGTAGCAACCAAAAACTCAACTGCATCGATTCCTCGACTGTTGCGAGTCAAGGAAAAATCAACTTCAAAGGTCACGCCAGGAAGAGAGATATCTTGGAGCGCATTCATGACTGCACCACAAAAGTCCTTTGCTCTCGATTGACGCAACTTGGATAGTTTTTGTGCGTATTCATTGAACTTGCTCTCTGCTTCATTTACCTGTTGCTCAAGTGTTTCTAGCAACGCTTTCGAGTTGTGAATTTGAGCAAGACGGTTCTTCAATGTTTGTGTGTGCTCAAAAAGCGCAGACGCACTCACCTTGTGTTTTCTTGCTAAATCATGAATCTGGTTGAGCCGTTGATCAAGCTCTTCCAGCATAGCCTCATCGAACTCCAATGCTTCACTGTAGGTTCTTAGTGAGTATCTAGACTCTTCTAGCTGAATCTCCACTGAATGAAGTGTTTGCTTAACTTCATCAAGAGCAGGATGTTGATCGTCTATATCTGATACTGCCTTAGTGATTCCACTCAAATTAGATTGAACTTCAGATTCGATCTTTTCTAGCGATGCAAACACAGTCTGTAGTACATCTTGCGCTTGAGAATAGCGCTTGAACTCGGTCGATAGATTCTCAAACTCTGACTCATGTAAGTCGAGATCTTGCAGTTCTTCTACCTGATACGTTAACAATTCGGATTGAGTCAGTTCTAAACCTAGGCAAATTTGTTCGTCTTCCAGTTGCTGCCGACATTCTTGCCAAGTCTTGTAGAGTTGACCGATTTCATTGATCTTGGTGTCTTCAATCGCGAAATCATCAAACCAGTTCAGTTGAGCTGCCCGATCAAGCAATTGATGGCTCTCAAACTGTCCATGAATTCCCACTAACGGAGCACACAGAGTCCTTAATCCATCCAACGTTGTCGCAACTCCATTGATCCAAGCTCTGGATCTTCCACTTGCGGAGGCTACTCTGCGGACGACACAACGATTTGGTTCTGATGTATCTACAAGCGACTGCTCTTTGAGAAACTTACAACTAGCACGAGAATGAGCAATATCAAACTCTGCTGTGACTTCACACTGGTCTGCGCTCGATGAAATCCGATTTCGTCGAGCACGCGCGCCCAAAACCAGACTCAAAGCGTCTAGCAATATTGACTTACCTGCGCCAGATTCACCCGTGATTACTGTTAACCCCGGCATGAACTCTATGTCGAGTGATTGAACAAGAGCGAAGTTGCGAACAGACAGATTAAGCAACATAAATCAAAACTGTTGAACCACCCCTATCGTTGTCAGAGATCTCAATCAGAATTGTCTTAAGAATTGGAGCTAAGTCGCGACTGCTAGTTGTCATGGGAGAGTGATCTAGGTAGGTAGCTCAGCTTGGAATGAGTTTGAAACTTTGTTCAATGTTGATACACACAGTACCCGCGTCAACCAAAAGTAAAGTACAGCAAACAACGCTTAGTCAGAAACCGAAACATTCGTCCAAAAACATCACAGAAAAGAAAAAACAATATCGTTGATATCGGATAAAGGTTTAACCAATACACCTATGCGACAAAGAGAAGGCCGTACCACCTTAGGTAGTTATTGTCGAGAAAAACTTGTACTTCATAGGACTCTACGAGTTGTTCTCCTCCTTCATTTTGATACTTGTCAACCTATCGATTGGTCATCTGGTGAAAGCCGATCCACAGCCAGAGGTCAAGACCCCTGATGGATGTATGGATTTGAAACACCAAAAAAGACTGATGTTTCGATCCAATTTTCCTGATAGGAAATTCAATTTTAGGGAACAACCTCAAAAAAACAGCATGTGAGGTTGGTAGTCAGACTGCTACAGATGCTCTGAGTGAGGTTGTTTGAAAACACCTGGTTTCTACCTCTGTCAATGTATTCAATCCGCTAGATTCCAAAGTTTCAATCTCGTACTTGAAACTGTTCGAGATAGACCCCACATTATTTATGAACCTAGAGCGTTAGGACTTAGTGCATGGATTCAAGAAACAAAAAGAAACCAGGACCAGAAAACTCACAGCCATTGGAAGACTCAACTGTAACCACCTCAACAGCTGAAGCTGAAACGAATTTAGGTGAAGAAACTGTCGCTGATGTTGAAATCGATGTCATGCAATCTGATGAAACTGAAATTTCAGACACCGACCCTATTGTTGAAGTTCTTCAGCGAGAAATTGATCGGATGACACTCGAGTTGGACGAAGCAAATGATCGCACACATCGTGCTCATGCAGAGACCGAGAATGTGCGTCGGAGAATGCACCGAGAACGAGAAAATGCTGAGAAATACTCTATTACCAAGTTTGCAAAAGAGTTACTCACACCACTGGATACCTTTGACAACGCACTGACAACCCTTCAAGATTCAGACACTGACCAGAGTGTCGTTCAAGGTTTTGGGCTATCCGTTAAAGCACTAATGGATGCTGTTTCAAAGTTTGGAGTGGTTGCATTCGATCCTCGAGGTGAAGTATTCGACCCCGAGCGTCATAAAGCAGTGACCTACGCTCCTCACAAAGATGCTGAGCCGGGTACTGTAACTGCTGTACTACGAAAAGGCTACTTGATTCACGACCGTCTGTTACGAGAAGCTGAGGTCGTAGTTGCCAAAGAACCAGAGTAGTGAAGCTGACCCAGTGAGAAGGGAACTTGAAAACGCTCAACTTAACCCCCAATACACATTTACAACTGATCGCATTCTAAAAGCGGTCTCAAACCAGATTAGGAATCAAAATGTCAAAGACCATAGGAATTGATTTAGGTACAACGAATTCCTGTGTTGCATTGCTTGAAGGCAGTGAACCGAGAGTTATCGAAAACTCTGAAGGAGATCGAACCACACCCTCCGTCGTCGCGTATACCGAAAAAGGTGAAGTCCTAGTCGGACAAAGTGCTAAACGACAAGCAGTCACCAATCCAAGTAATACCGTGTTCGCGGTTAAGCGGCTCATCGGACGACGTTACCAAGATGATGTTGTCAGTAGAGACAAGGACATGGTACCGTACAAGATTGTATCAGCGAATAATGGCGATGCTTGGGTAGAAGTACGTGGAGAGCAGAAAGCTCCACCGCAAGTGTCTGCAGAAATTCTTAAAAAAATGAAGAAAACAGCTGAAGATTACCTGGGTGAACCCGTAACCGATGCTGTGATCACTGTTCCCGCTTACTTCAACGACTCACAACGTCAAGCAACCAAAGATGCCGGAAAAATCGCTGGCCTTGAAGTCAAGCGAATCATCAACGAACCAACGGCAGCCGCTCTTGCTTACGGCTTGGATAAGCAACGAGGTGATTCAAAAATTGCTGTCTATGACCTTGGTGGCGGTACATTCGATATCTCTATCATTGAGATTGCAGATGTAGATGGTTCGCAACAGTTCGAGGTCCTCTCCACCAACGGAGACACCTTCTTAGGCGGTGAGGACTTCGACTTACAGATCATCGAATATTTGGCAGAGGAATTCAGGAGCCAAAACAGTATTGATTTGCGAAACGATCCGTTAGCGCTACAACGACTTAAAGAAGCAGCTGAAAAAGCAAAGATCGAACTCTCATCTAGCCAAGAAACAGACGTAAATCTGCCCTTTATCACGGCTGACCAAACCGGACCCAAACACTTGGTGGTAAGAGTCACCCGAGCTAAACTTGAATCTCTTGTTGAAAACCTCGTCGAACAAACAATCACTCCTTGTGCTACCGCAATCAAGGATGCTGGTGTCAGCATTAGCGATATCAACGATGTCATCTTGGTTGGAGGACAAACCCGCATGCCACTGGTACAAGAACGAGTGAAGAAGTTCTTCGGTCGAGATCCTCGCAAAGATGTCAATCCAGACGAAGCAGTCGCCATCGGCGCAAGCATCCAAGGCGGTGTTCTGTCGAGCGATATCAAAGATGTCTTGTTGCTTGATGTCACCCCTCTGTCACTCGGAATCGAAACCCTGGGTGGCGTGATGACTCCACTCATTGAGAAGAATACAACGATTCCAACTCGAAAGAATCAAACTTTTTCCACTGCAGAAAACAACCAGCCAGCAGTGACGATTCATGTGTTACAAGGAGAGCGCAAACAAGCCTCTCAAAACAAGTCACTCGGTCAGTTTGATTTAGCAGGTATTCCCCCTGCCCCACGCGGTGTCCCTCAAATCGAAGTTAGCTTTGATATTGATGCAAACGGAATCTTGAACGTGAAAGCGGTAGATAAGGCTACGAACAAAGAGCAATCTATCGTGATCAAAGCTTCTAGTGGTTTGTCTGATGAAGAAATCACCACCATGATCCAAGATGCGGAATCTCACTCTGCCGAAGATGAAAAATTCGCTGCTGTGGTTGCACTCCGAAACCAAGCCGATGCTGTGATCCATACCACTCGCAAGATGGTCGAAGATTTGGGCACCAAGGTAACTGAAGAAGAAAGAACTTCTATCAACACCGCAATTACTGAGCTCGAAGCTGCTATCCAGACTGACGACAAGGACAAGATCGAAGCTGCCTTAACTGAGCTATCTCGAATAACTGAACCCGTAGTCCAGCGGATGTACCAAGATCCCAACGCGGCTGCAGCAGGAGCTGACCCGGGTTCACAAAACTTCAATCCTGGCGATGCACAGGGCGAACCTGTTGATGGTAGTAGCACAGACGATGCTGTCGATGCAGAGTTCGAAGAAGTGAAGGATAACAAGTAATTCCATCTCTAACTTATTGGTATAAACGAAATATAAGAGGGAGCGACTGACTGTCTATTCAAGCAACCATGGCTAAGCAAGATTATTACGGCATCCTAGGCATCTCCAAAGATGCTACGGACAGCGAGATCAAGAACGCTTATCGTCGCTTGGCTATGAAATATCACCCCGATCGAAATCCAGACGAACCGAATGCCGAAGAACGCTTCAAAGAAGCTTCGGAGGCATTCGATGTTCTTTCTAATGCGGAAAAACGAGCTCGGTATGATCAGTTTGGACACGATGGGATCGACGGGATGCAAAGCGGATTCAATCCTTTTGCAAACGGTCAAGGATTAGAAGACATTCTCAACAATTTGGACAGTGTGTTCGGAAACATGTTCAGCGACGTACGCGGTACTCGCGGGCAAGTTAACAACCGAGGATCAGATCTACGATACGGGCTAACTATAGAGCTGGAACAAGCAGTTATGGGAGACAAGATTCAGATTAGTTTCCCTGCTCTTCGCACCTGTGGAGACTGTAATGGCTCGGGTGCTACACCAGGGACATCCAGGTACAAATGTCAAGATTGCAGAGGAACAGGAACACTACAGTCCCGACAGGATTTCTTTTTTGTCCAACGTACGTGTGGACGATGTCAAGGTACCGGCGAAGTACTAGAAAAGCCATGCAACAAGTGTCGAGGTCAAGGACGAGTCAATCGAGAAAAGACTCTTTCGATTTCTGTCCCTCCCGGTGTAGACAGCGGAACTCGATTAAGAGTATCTGGAGAAGGAGAAAGTGGAATCAACGGCGGCCCACCGGGGGATCTCTATGTTGAATTTAGCATCGCACCCCATCACATCTTTCAACGTCAAAAAGACAACTTGATTTGTGAAGTCCCGATTACCTTCACGCAAGCGGCATTAGGTGCTGAAGTAAATATTCCCACTCTGCAAGGGAACGTAAAATTGCGAGTGCCCCAAGAAACTCAAACGGGCAAAATGTTCCGATTACGTGGTCGAGGTGTACCATCTTTACGTGGAAGCTCTCAAGGAGATCTACTCTGCCGAGTAGTAGTCGAAACCCCCGTGAAACTATCTTCCAAACAGCGAGAATTACTCGAACAACTGGAAACCACTTTAGAAGTTTCGGAACGCAACACTCCTAAAGGAAACTCATTCTTCCGCTCGGTACGAGAATTTATTGACCGGATCAAGCCCACTTAATCCCGATTTACCCCCAACGCGCATTGCTGTTTGCGGTAGTGCAGGCAAGATGGGGTGTGAAATTCATAGAGCGGCAGCTAACCACTCATTATTCACTGTCTCTGGCGCACTAGAATGTGCTGGTTCTGCTAATTTGGGACTCGATGCAGGAGAAATTGCTGGCATCGGCAGCTTGGGAATCAGCATCACCGACGATCCAAGCGAAGCACTTGCTGATACAGATGTAGCTATTGATTTCAGTGTCCCATTGGGTACTTTATCCCTACTTCCAACCTGCATTCAACAACAAATCGGCATGGTAATCGGTACTACAGGCTTGGAACCCAAACAAAAAAAACTGCTACAGAAGGCTTCCAATCAAATCCCCATTCTCCATGCTCCCAACATGAGTGTGGGTGTCAACGTTGCCTTTAATTTAGTCGATATTGCAACACGTGCCCTAGGCGATGATGTAGATATCGAAATTTTTGAAACACACCATCGTAACAAAGTAGATGCACCTTCCGGTACTGCTTTAAGGTTAGGTGAAGTCGCTGCAAACGCTCGCAGTCACCATCTAGAAGACATCGCTCAGCACGGAAGATTCGGAGGAGACACTGCCCGAGATTCTGGAACCATAACCTTTCACGCAGCACGGGGTGGGGACGTAGTCGGTGAACACACTGTAGTGTACTACTCCCACGGCGAAAGAGTCGAAATCACTCATCGTGCTACCAACCGAGCCAATTTCGCTCAAGGTGCTCTTCGGGCAGCAGAATTCATTGCTCTACAGCGTTCAGAAGGCAATACTGGGATGTTCAGCATGAATGAAGTACTGGGTCTTGGCTAACGGATCCACAAGATTTGTTTCCGAGCAAAACCTATTGAGACTTTACTACTAGGTAGTGTGTGGCAACGACCATTCCTGCACTTCTAGGTCTCGCTGATGGTTCGGTTTTCCGAGGCACTTCCGTAGGTGTTGCGGGTGTTGCTGTTGGAGAGGTAGTCTTCAACACTTCCATGACTGGATACCAAGAAATCCTAACCGATCCTTCCTACGCAAGACAGATCGTTACTCTGACCTACCCTCACATCGGCAACACTGGTACAAACAATGAGGACTATGAGTCCAACCAAGTTTGGTCCGAGTCATTAGTCGTTCGCGATGTGCCAAATTTACGGAGCAATCGACGTTCCCGGTTGTCACTCAGAGAATTTTTATTGAGAGAAAACGTGGTTGCGATTTCGGATGTCGACACTCGACGCCTAACTCGGTTAATTCGCTCCAAGGGTGCTCAAGCAGGATGTGTGATTGCTGGTGATCAATGTGACGTAGATGAAGCTATTGAACGCGCTCGTGCCTTTGGTGGCTTATCCAATATGGATCTTGCACAAGTTGTGTCTTGTACTTCTCCGACCCTTTGGAAACAAGGTGACTGGCATTGGGAGAAGGGATACAGCTTTCGCCCCAAGGGGAAACTACGCGTCGTCGCTTACGACTTTGGAATCAAACGAAACATCTTGCGATTGCTTGTAGACCGTGGGTGCGAAATGATTGTCGTACCCGCTCAAACACCCGCACAAACCGCACTTGACTACAAACCCGACGGAATCTTCCTCTCTAACGGCCCTGGAGATCCCGCTCCTTGTACCTATGCAATGGAAGCAATCCAGAAATTCTTTGAAGTTCAGATCCCCTTATTCGGGATCTGTCTTGGATTTCAATTACTAGCGCTAGCTGGAGGTGCTCAAACCATCAAGATGAAGTACGGACATCATGGAGCAAACCATCCTGTGCGAGATCTTCAGTGGAACAATGTAGCGATCACTAGCCAAAACCACGGGTTTTGCGTTGAGACTGAGAGCTTACCCGAGCACTTTGAGGTAACACACCGATCTCTGTTCGATGACACATTGCAAGGAATCCATCACCGTGAATTGCCTGCATTTGGATTCCAAGGTCACCCTGAAGCGAGTCCGGGTCCACAAGACTGTCGACACCTGTTTGACCACTTTGTTGATCTGATGAACGAAAGGAAAGCGAACCTTGCCTAAGCGTACAGATATCAAGTCGGTACTCGTTCTCGGTGCAGGCCCAATCATTATTGGACAAGCCTGTGAGTTCGACTATTCTGGAACACAAGCTTGTAGAGCTCTAACTTCTGAGGGATTACGAGTGGTACTGGTTAATTCAAATCCCGCGACGATCATGACTGATCCCGCTACCGCAGATGCCACTTACATTGAGCCAGTCGAATGGAAGACAGTAGCTAAGATCATCGAACGAGAAAAGCCAGATGTACTCCTACCCACCATGGGTGGACAGACGGCCTTGAACTGTGCACTCGACTTGGTCCGCGAAGGTGTGTTAGAAAAATACGACATCGAACTGATCGGTGCGAGTCAAGAATCTATCGATAAAGCCGAGGACAGAGAGCAATTCGATCAGTGCATGAAGAAGATCGGCTTGGAAACTTCTCGATCTGGTATCGCCCATAACATCGAAGATGCCCGTAAAGTCCAGGAAGAGATGGGGTATCCGTGCATCATCCGTCCTTCGTTTACACTGGGTGGCTCGGGTGGCGGAATCGCCTACAACGATGAGCAATTGGTTGAAATCTGCACGAGAGGGCTAGAACTTTCACCCACTAGTGAACTCCTAATCGACGAATCCCTCCTGGGTTGGAAAGAGTATGAAATGGAAGTCGTTCGCGACGTTGCAGACAACTGCATCATCGTGTGTTCCATTGAAAATGTCGACCCCATGGGGGTGCACACTGGCGACTCGATCACTGTAGCTCCTGCCCAGACCCTCACTGATAAAGAATACCAAATGATGCGCAATGCGGCGATCGCGGTACTTCGTGAAGTTGGGGTTGCTACGGGTGGCTCAAATGTGCAATTCGCTATCGATCCAGAAACGGGTCGCATGGTGGTGATTGAGATGAATCCCAGAGTCTCCCGTTCTTCCGCTCTGGCATCCAAAGCTACTGGTTTTCCCATCGCTAAGATCGCAGCGAAACTTGCTATTGGTTACACTCTAAACGAACTTACGAACGACATCACCGGGGTCACCACAGCGTCGTTTGAACCAACCCTCGACTATGTAGTCACCAAGATCCCACGATTTACCTTTGAAAAGTTTGGACAAGCTGAGAATCGACTCACGACCCAAATGAAATCGGTCGGTGAAGTCATGTCGATTGGTCGTACCTTTAAAGAGTCGTTTCAAAAAGCACTGCGGAGTCAAGAAACCGGCATTACTGGACTGGACCCTGCAGGTATTGATTATGAAACTCCCGAAGACTATCGTCAGTTATTTGAAGAACTTCAATCTCCAGGAGCGGACCGAATCCTATACGTCGCAGACGCATTTCGCCAGAACTATTCGCTCAATCAAGTCTTCGCTGCAACCAATATCGACCCTTGGTTTTTGTCACAGATTTCAGAACTTATCGAGTCCGAAAAGGAAATCAATGACCACTCTTTAGAACAAATCAGTGACGATCATCTGTACTCCTTGAAGAGGGATGGATTTTCTGATGCTCGACTAGCAAGTTTGTTGAACTGCACCGAAAAAGATGTCCGAGACCGACGACTGACTAGTGGAATTAAACCAGTGTTCAAACGCGTTGATACCTGTGCTGCAGAGTTTCCAGCGTCCACCGCCTATCTCTACTCTACTTACGAAGAAGAATGCGAATCTGCACCCACTAGCCGACGGAAAATTGTTGTATTGGGCGCGGGTCCAAACCGTATCGGACAAGGTATTGAGTTTGACTATTGTTGTGTTCACGCAGCTATCGCAATGCGAGAAGATGGATACGAAACCATCATGGTGAATTGCAACCCAGAAACCGTCTCGACAGACTATGACACATCCGACCGACTGTACTTTGAACCGATTACTCTAGAAGATGTTCTCTCCATTGTCGATATTGAACAGCCCGAAGGAGTGATTGTTCAGTTCGGAGGACAAACCCCTCTCAAACTCGTCGATCAGCTCAGCGAACAAGGGGTACCCACCATTGGTACTAGTTCCGATGAAATTGATCGGGCCGAGGATCGTCAACGATTTCAAGATGTTATCCGACAAACCGGCCTCAGACAACCATCGAATCGAACTGCATCTGCGGTACAGGACGGAATCCGTGTTGCTCGTGAAATCGGTTATCCTCTCATTGTGCGCCCTTCTTATGTGTTGGGTGGGAGAGCCATGGAAGTGGTCTACAACGAAGAAGAGCTAGAAGTCTATCTTGCTAGTGCCATCCCTGTTTCAAATGCTGCACCTGTATTACTCGATCGATTCTTGGATCAAGCTGTTGAAATCGATGTCGATGTCGTTTCAGACGGCAAAGAGGTCTTCATTGGTGCCATCATGCAACACATCGAACAAGCTGGTGTCCATTCGGGAGATTCTGTGTGTTCTCTTCCGCCGCACGATCTGAGTTCAGAAATTCAAGAAGAAATTCGACGACAAGTCGTTGCCCTAGCTCAAGAGCTCAACGTAGTCGGACTCATGAACGTCCAAATGGCGGTTCAAGACGACAACATTTTCATACTCGAAGTGAATCCCAGAGCTTCACGGACAGTGCCGTTTGTTTCCAAGTGTATTGGCATATCGATTGCGAAAATCGCAGCGCGTTGTATGGCGGGTCAAACTTTGGAACAACAAGGCATAACCCAAGGTATCACACCCGAGCACTTGTTTGTGAAAGAACCTGTATTCCCATTCATCAAATTCCCAGGCGTTGACCCAATCCTTGGTCCGGAGATGAAATCTACTGGTGAGGTTATGGGAATTGGAGATTCTTTTGCAGAAGCATTTGCTAAAGCATCCATCGCCACGGGTAATACACTCCCAACGGGAGGGCTCGCATTGATTAGTGTCAAAACTTCAGATCGTCCCTATGTGGGTGAAGTGGCTCAACAATTAGTTGATCTAGGTTTCAAATTAGTCGCTACCCGAGGAACCGCTCGTATACTGCGAGAGATTGGAATCCATTCAGATGTTGTCAATAAAGTTACCGAAGGGGCACCGGATGTCACCAACCTACTGAACGAGCAAGAGGTAACGCTTATCATAAACTCGACGGAAGGGAAACAATCGATTGCAGACTCTGCGGTGATCCGTAGGCTTGCACTGCAAAAAGGTGTGGCTTATACGACCACACTCGCTGGTGGAGCAGCGGTCTGCAGAGCCATCGACTATGGACGACCAGAAAAAGTGAGAAGACTTCAAGAGCTCTATGGAGGTGCCACTCAGTGACCACACCGATGACGGTCGATGCCGCACAAAAACTTCGGGCTGAATTAATCGAGCTCAAAAAGGGTAGAAGTGCCGTTTCCAAGGCTATTGGAGATGCACGCAAATTAGGCGACCTCAAGGAAAACGCAGACTATCATGCTGCCAAAGAGAAGCAAGGTTTGATGGAGGCTAGGATCCGGTTCATTGAATCCAAACTGTCAACAGCTGAAATCATCGACATCACCAAGTTCAAGAATACAGGTACGGTGATATTTGGTTCGACAGTAACGATTGAAAATCAAGATAACGGCAAAAGAGTCACCTACCGGATTGTGAGCGAAGACGAATCCGATGTCAAACTTGGATTAATTTCCAACGTATCACCGATGGCGAAAGCTATGCTGGGGAGAAACAAGCTCGATTATTTTCAAGTAGGTGAAGAACCCCACGTCGCAGAATGGTCGATTGTAGAAGTCGAACACGTCTGAATTTTGTATTGTGAGCGGAGTTGAAAGCTAGGAGAAACTATTTCCTAAATTCGCCGTTGATTCTACCTCTGCTAACTTAAAGCTTGACTCAACCGCAACACTCAAACTTTGTTGTTGGTACGACTTTGCATAGAGCCCTTGAAGGTAGAGTAGTTCGTTGTGTGTACCGTACTCTACGATTTTTCCTTTATGGATATAAGCGATTCGAGTAGCGTTGCGTATGGTCGACAGTCGATGGGCAATGATGAAACATATTCGGTCGCGCAGCAACGACTCTATTCCCGCTTGAATGTGTTGTTCCGTTTCGGTATCCACAGAACTGGTCGCCTCATCAAAGATCAGTATCTGTGGGTCAGCAAGTATCGCTCGTGCGATTGAAATCAACTGTTTCTGACCTGCAGAGAGCCGACTTCCACCTGCTCCTGCTTCAGTGTCATATCCTTGGTCCATACTCTCAATGAAGTCATGAGCTCCAGCTAGTCGAGCCACACGCTCTACATCGTCGCGTTTTGCACCTGTAGAACCGTATCGAATATTTTCAAAGATAGACCCCGAAAACACATGCGGATGCTGTAACACAACCCCCAGCTTTGATCGATACCCATGGAGTGGAAACTGTCGATAATCCGTACCATTAACCTGGACTGAACCTGTGGTCGGTTCGTAGAACCGACAGAGCAGGTTGGCTAGTGTGGTTTTTCCACCACCTGTTGGACCCACAAAAGCGATAGACTCTCCAGAGCGAACGGAAAGAGCAACTTCCTCAAGGGCTTTAGTACCGGGTATGTACTCAAACGATACCTTACTCACCGTAAGTGTTTCAATCTTTTGGGGCAAGGGGTGATTGGACTTGGTAGTTGAAACAATCTCCGGTTTCGCGTCCATGACTGCAAAAATTCGCTCTGCAGACGCTTGTGCTGTCTGCATCTCGGTGAACCACCCTGCCATTTCCAGAGTGGGCTCAAGAAAGTATCCCATCCAGGTCAGAAACAACAAAAGCGTTCCAGGAATAATGATTGCATTGAGGAGCTCGACTCCTCCCACTGCTAGTGCAATCCCAGTACACAGACTCCCTGCAGTCATTACGATGGGTACATAAATGGCTGACAGGGTAAGATTTCTTACCGATGCCGAGTATAGCTTATCTGTAAGCTGGCTAAAGTCTCGGAGATTACTTGCTTCTTGAACGAACGACTTACTCGTTAGCACCCCCATGATGCTTTCATTGATTGAACCTGTGATTACTGAGTTAGTCGCTCGCACTTCCCGTGCGGTTGTGAGAATCGAACGCCTAAATTTGATGGTGATATAAGCTAAGATGGGAATAAGTGCATAAGCACAAAGTGCTAACTTCCAGTTCAAAACCAGCATCACGATTCCCATTGACAACATCATCGTGGTTCCCCATACGAAATCGAGAAATGCCCAAGTGACGATGTTGGTGAGCTTTTCGCAATCTGCCATCAACCGGGCCATCAGCCAACCTGTAGCGCGCTTGTCAAAGAAACTGAATGATTGCCGCTGAATATTGGTGAATGCTTCTTGCCGAATGTCGTGGGTGGCTTGTGCTCTGATGCGACACACTAAAAATACAAAACCCCCTATCACCACGCACAAGAGCACGCTTGAAATCAAAAACAATATCGCCCAAAATACTATTCTTGCCTCTTGTCCATTGATTTGGACATCATCGATCATCCACTTGGTGAGCAGTCCAGAGAAGATTTCACAACCGCCAGTAACCGCACCACACACGGCTATCCAAATCAAAGTGGACTTGTACTTGAGTACGTAACCAAATAACCTACGCCAAAGATGAAAGTCCATAGTAGCGTTGTCAGTACCCCGAAACTCATCCTGTGTAGTTTCTAATGAAAAACTATCTGCCACTAGTTGCTAGCTCCGCTTCAAAGTTGATCGACTCAGCCAACAGTCCTTGAATCTCACATAGATTTCGATAGGCACCCTCTTGATTCATAAGCTGTTGGTGGGTTCCCAACTGTACGATCCTGCCGTCTTCCATGACCACAATCCGATCCAAATCCTGCACCGTTGTCAGCCGATGAGCTACGACTATGAGTGTGGGTGTGTCTTCCCGATATAGAAGGCTTTGCAGGATGGCTTTCTCGGTGTGAGTGTCTACTCCACTCAATACATCGTCCAAAATCAAGATGGGAGCTCGCTTGAGTAAAGCTCGCGCTAAGGCCATCCGTTGTCTTTGTCCCCCCGATAAATTAACTCCTCGTTCTCCGATTTTGGTGCTGTACCCGTTTGCAAACTCTGCGATGGTGGTATCGATAGACGCTTGCTTAGTTACTTCTTGAAGCTGAACTTCTGTGGCATCACTGGTGCCCATCAACAAGTTTTCTTGCACAGTTCGAGAGAACAAGAACGGTTCTTGCATGACACTAGCCACTTGTGAACGAATCCACTTCGGATCCACGGTATCCGTGTCGATTCCGTCCAACAAGATCTTTCCACTGGAGATCGGATAGAAGCGAAGCAACGCGCGAATCAGTGTCGATTTCCCGGAACCGGGAGGTCCAATAATGCCTAAGGATTCGCCAGGTTGAATGGAGAGATTGATGTCCGTCAAACACTTGCGGTCGGTTGCTTCATCGTCGCCGTAGCTTAATGAGACTGAAGCAAACGTAATCCCACCTTGGATACGTTCTATTTCAGGCATCGGCTGTTCCGGTTCTTGTTCTGCGGTCAATAGATGGTCGATTCGTTTGAGTGATACTTGAACTTTACCTGCATGTTCAACCACATCGATTAGCTGGCGTATACGCCAAATCACCACTCCCGTGAGTGAGAGAAAGAGGAATAGTTCACCCAACGTGAGCAGGTCATACATGAGCATGTAAACCCCACCAATCAGGACGATACCCATTTGGATCGTGCACAGGAGGTCACTGCCTCCCCAATAGAACGCTTCAACATTAGTCATCCGAATGTACTTGTCTCTAAAGCCTTTGTTGGCTTCATCAAATCGAGCGAATTCTTCTTTTTCTTGTGCAAAGGCTTGAACAACCCGAATGCCGGTTAGGTTTTCTTGCAATACTGTAGTGAGTTTGCCTTCAGCCTCATCAGCCGCTTGAAATAGTTTGGCGATAAACCGAAAGAAAATCACACCCCCGATCACAATCACAGGAATGAGCATTAAGCCCAGAATCGTGAGGGTGACATTGCGCCACAACAACACGGGAGTCATCACAGCAAGCAAGAGGAGTGCTCGTGCAAGCGCATCAACATCGTTGTGCATAAACTGGCGTACGGTTTCGACATCCGAAGTCGCTCTCTGAACTAAATCACCCACTTCTTCATGATCGAAGAACGCAGCTATGGCTCGATGAATCCGATCAAATAAGACTTCCCTTAACTTGCGAGAAATGCCTTCAGAAGCCACCGCAGATAAACGACCTCTAGTAAACTGCAAAAGACTAGCTAACACCGTACACAAGATCCCGATCACTGCAGATATCACCAAATAGGTCGTGTAGGGAGTATCAGGTGCGATCCAATCTGATAGCGATTTCAACCATGCGTTAGCGTGAACGAAGTCCTCCTCCACCAGCACATCTAGTGCAAACATACTCACCACAGGAATAACCATAGTCAGGGCTAGCGAGATCGTTGAGCACAACGTCGCGATCGAATATCGAAATCGTTGACCCTGAGTGATCGACCAGAGAGTCTGCTGTTTCGGTTTAGATGATGATGGCATGAAGAAGTCGTTTTCGGTTGAAGATGACACAAAGGACATCTAAATCAAATCTCTGAGCGTGTAATTGAGTGCGAAATTCTAGGTTCAACACCTCATGAGTCATGATGTTCTAATTTTTGAAGACACATTACCCTGAGTTTCACTATCGATAGGAGTGTGTGCGGATCGTTTCAATCAGCCGTTCGTGCAAAATTTAGCTATGAACCATCTCAACTTCTAACCTCGCAACCTACGTGAAATTTCAGTAAGTGAACGGTCCTTCGCTGGTTAATCACTTCTTGCTCGCACTACCCGTCCAAGCAAACACTTACTTTGCAGACACAGTTACTCTGATGGTCATGCACGATGAAGTCGGAGCTTTAGGGTTGGTGATCAATCGTCCGACTACCGTGCCGGTTAAAGAGATTATTGAACAAGTTGAACTCAAACCTAAAGCAGAAATCAACAATTTACTGCTAGAAGGAGGTCCGGTCAGCCGTTCGTTTCCTACGATGATTCACACCAAAGACTTCGCTTCAAAGGAAACTATTGAGGTGAGTGACCAAATTTCAGTCACCATGCAACACAGTAGTAATAGCGTCTTTGATGCTCTAGCTGCTATTGCAGAGGGGAAGGGGCCAGAGAAGTTCCTGTTCCTACTCGGTTATGCGGGTTGGTCTCCCGGACAACTTGAAAAAGAAATCGCGAGCAATTCGTGGGTACACTGCCCCGCAGATCCGACCATCCTGTTTGATGAACCTTATGAATCAAGGCTGGACAGAGTCGCTTCAAATATCGACTTGGATTTCGACCGGTTCTCTCCTCAAGTTGGAGATGCTTAAGTGGCAAGACCCCAAGAAGCACTCGCCTTTGATTTTGGGATGAAACACATTGGAGTTGCAACCATCAATGTAGCAACTCGAACCATTGATCCAAAAGGAGTGTTGAAAGCAAAAAACGGTAGACCCAACACAGACCAACTAGATTTTGTGTTCAACACCTGGGAACCAACTGACTTGGTTGTAGGACTGCCACTGAATATGGATGACACTGAATCACCTCTATCTAAAGCGGCACGGAAATTCGGAGGGTATTTAGAACGTCGGTTTCAATTGCCCGTTCATTTTGTAGACGAGAGATTGAGCTCGTTTGAGGCAAGAGAGCGGTCACCAAGGGGAGAACCTGATCATAGTCTAGCTGCTGTTGCAATCGGGGAGACGTGGTTACACGATCTTCTCGTTCAAACTTCTTGATTTTGAGTGTTCACAATGGATGTAGTGGCCGAAGTAAACAGCTCGGAAATCAATACCCATGTTCAAGACCGCTATGCTCGGGTACTCTCAACCGTCAAACAAAGCGCTGTAAACCGAGAAATCACCCTAGTTGCAGTCAGTAAGAAACAACCGGTGAGCAGTATCAAGTCTCTGGCATCACTGGGACACATTCATTTCGCAGAAAACTATCTTTCTGACGCTCTCCCCAAGTTGCAAGCAACTCAAGACTACAACCTAATTTGGCACTTCATCGGCACCATTCAGTCCAACAAAACGCGCGCTATCGCTACAAAATTTGATTGGGTCCAGTCGGTGGATCGTGTGAGTATTGCCAATCGACTCAACGATGCTCGAACAACAGCTCAGTTACCCCCTCTCAATGTTTGTGTTCAAGTAAACATCGACCAAGAAGGCACTAAAAGAGGCATTTTCAAAGAGAACGTGTACGACTTCGTCAAACAAATCGAACCTTTACCCGCTCTCAAGTTAAGGGGGCTGATGTCAATACCCAAACCTCATCCCAATCCGCAGCAAACAGGATCTGCATTTGCTCAGCTTCAAGAGCTGTTTGAATCAATCAAAAAACACCGATCGGATGACTGGGATACGTTATCTATGGGCATGTCCTCTGACTACCTCGTAGCTCTCGAAGAAGGCGCGACCATGCTGCGATTGGGCACCACTTTGTTCGGACCTCGTTTATGACTCGTATTGCGATACTGGGTGGCGGCAATATGGGACGCTCCATCACCCATGGTTTACTGAATCGCTCAAAGCTTAATGTCTCCATCGTCGTATCCGATCCTGCGCCCGAGCAAAGATCAAGATTCTCCGAGATCGAAGTTCAAACCGTTTCTAATAATCGTGAAGCATTGGCTGATGTCGACGTAGTCATCCTAGCAGTGAAGCCACAGGTCGCAGCCGCAGTGGTCAAACAAATTCAGCGAGATGTAGAAAACAAACTTGTTGTTTCCATCGTAGCTGGTTTAACGCTAAAAACACTTTCCCAATGGCTTCCTCCCAAGACTTCCATTGTTCGGTGTATGCCCAATACTCCAGCACTTATCGGTGCCGGCATCACCGGATTGATCAAGAGTAAAACCGTAAGCAATAAGGACGCAAAACTAGTCGATACTATGATGGGCTCATTGGGCGAAGTAGTCTGGGTTAAGGAGGATCACCAACTCGATGCAATCACGGCTATATCCGGTAGTGGACCGGCCTATTTCTTCTATTTGATGGAAGCCATGATGAATGCTGGCAAACTCCTTAAACTAGAGCCTGAAGTGGTCAATAAACTGGTCAAACACACTGCGGTTGGTTCGTCGCTGTTGGCACATCAGTCCGACCTGGACCCACAGACTCTACGCAACCAGGTGACCTCGCCCGGAGGTACCACTGCTAGTGCAGTTAGTGTTCTGGATAAAGAGTGTGTACAACACTGTTTTGTTGCTGCCATTGAGAGTGCCTATAAACGTTCACAAGAGCTTTCTGAGGAGTTTTGTTCATGATTCAGATTCTTAGTCTGGTAGTCTGGTGGTTTGCGATTATGTGCATTCTTCGTTTTCTGCTTCAACTCTCAGGAGCCAACTTCTACAGCCCGATCATTAGCGCTATCACCAGGTTAACGAACCCGGTTTTACAACCACTACGGAAGATGCTGCCTCCCCATTCTCGAGTTGATTTTGCCTCTCTTGCAGCCGTCTTAGGACTGTTTATCCTGATCAAGTTCTTGGGTGCTATGATTGATCCTGGTGGTGCAATCATCGCGCTGATCCCGATAGTCTGGACAGGATTGATTGCTGCGGTCAGTACTTCGGTGATCGTAATCATCGTATCTATCTTTGTCACGGTTATTTTGAGTTGGGTCGTCCCCAACGTCTATTCACCCCTTGCCGATCTCGCTCGACAACTCTCAGAGCCAGTGCTTGCTCCGTTTCGGAAATTATTACCTGCTATGGCTGGTTTCGATTTCTCACCTATGCTAGCCCTCCTTACCTTGTGGATAGTTTTGTCTCTCATGAATCGACTCGAAAGTTGGGTCTTAATTGTTGCTAGCTGAAGCTGACTATATCCGATACACTATCGTTTATGGCACCAACGCCCCCACCCTGGGAACATCCTGACTCTGTAGGCATCGTCTCTCCGAAAATCTGGACAGACTCCTCTCCGATAACGCTTCAATGCGGAGAAACCCTTCCAGAGTTGAAACTGGTCTATGAAACCTATGGTGAACTCAACGAAAATCGATCGAACGCCCTACTCATCTGCCATGCTCTGTCGGGTAACCATCATGCTGCGGGTTTTCATGAGGGAGAATCTCGATCCGGATGGTGGGATAACTGTATAGGGCCTGGAAAACCTATTGATACCAATCGATTTTTCGTCATCAGCCTGAACAACTTGGGAGGATGCAACGGATCGACTGGTCCACAGTCTATCAACCCTGATACCAATGAACCCTACGGCAGTTCATTCCCCACCGTTTCGGTAAAAGATTGGGTCAAAACCCAATCAATGCTGGCTGATTCATTGGAAATCACTAAGCTTGCTGCAGTAGTTGGCGGAAGCCTAGGTGGAATGCAAGCTCTACAGTGGAGTATTGACTACCCGGATCGTGTCGATCATGCGGTCCTGATTGCATGCGCACCTAAACTGTCCGCTCAAAATATTGCATTTAACGAAATTTCTCGACTTGCTGTGGGTATTGACGCAGACAAGGAAATAGAAGGAGAGCAGCTACAGGGGTTGGGATTAGCGCGGATGATTGGTCACGTGACCTATCTATCTGATGATTCCATGGGTCAAAAGTTTGGACGCGAGGTACGTTCTGGCATTCTAAAACAGGGTAAAGATGTACACTTTGAGGTCGCGAGTTATTTGCACTATCAGGGTAAGAAGTTTTCGCAGAGTTTTTGTCCGCACACTTATGTACTCATGACGAAGGCTCTTGACTTCTTTGATCCTGCTCTGGAGTTTGGAGGAGATTTAATCGCAGCTTTCAAAAATACCATTGCCAATTTCTTGGTTGTATCGTTTTCCTCTGACTGGAGATTCTCTCCTGAAAGGTCGAATGAAATCGTCGATGCACTGATCTCCGCTGGCATGAACGTGTCCAGTGCTGAAATCCAAAGCACGCAAGGGCACGATTCGTTCTTGATGCCCATACCACGATACTTCGATGTGTTGCGTAAGTATCTCTCTTCAATCCCAATCACCCAAAAATGAGGATTGATCTTCAACACATTCAAACATTTGTGCCTCAGGGGTGTAGACTCCTAGATCTTGGGTGTGGAGACGGACAACTGTTGCACACACTACAGTCCTCCCACAATGTTCGGGGGTACGGAATCGAAAAGAGCTCTGAAGAAATCGCTGCTTGCATCGAAAATGGTGTGAACGTTATCGAACACGACTTGAATACTGGTCTGAAACGATTTCCGGACGATAGCTTCGATGTGATAGTTATGACAGAAACCTTGCAATGGCTGGAATCTCCCCAAATCTTACTGCGGGAGTTACTTCGGATCGCCCAACGATGTATTGTTACTTTTCCCAATATGGGTCATTGGCGATGCCGGTTCCAGCTACTCTTGGGAGGACGGATGCCGGTGGCGAAACACCTACCCCACGCATGGTACAACACACCCAACATTCACTTATGTACTTTCCGGGACTTCGACAATTTGTGCTCTATCGAAAAGATGAAAGTTCTAGATCGCAGTGTAATCAACGCAAACTACCAAAAAGTTAGTGGTAAGAACATGTTCGCCAACCTTTTTGGGGCGACTGGTTTCTATGTACTGGAGCGACCATCATGACTACTCTCATGAGTTTGTTCGGGGAAAACCGTGCAATCTGCAACCTCAGGTTATGGCGAAGAAGGCGACCCCATTGATACAAACATATCGGGAAACTTTGAGATTTTGCTTGGTCAAGAAGTGGCATGAAGTTAAAGACTATCGAAGAAGAGGAATCGGATATGCTATGACCTGCTTCCCTTTCACTTCTGAAGATGAGCTGACATTCACGATCACCATCGACACCCCGGATGGTGAGGAATGGCTCGAGTTCAAGCAGAACAAGCAGAAGATCTATACGCCTGAATGACCCAGCGCGTCGTCATCGCATCACACAATCAGGGTAAGATACGTGAGCTCCAAACACTCTTGTCTCCACTCGGAATGAATTTGAAATCATTGAGTAGTTGGACTGATAGAGTTGTTGAAGAAACCGGGGATACGTTCGTTGAAAATGCCCTAGTCAAAGCACGACATGCAGCTCAGCTCACAGGTATAGCTGCTATCGCTGATGATTCGGGTTTGGTTGTCGATCTGTTGGATGGAGAGCCCGGTGTGAGATCTAGTCGTTACGCGGGTGAGAAAGCCACTGATCAACAGAATCTTGAAAGACTCTTAGATCGAATATCGAAAAAGGCTTCAAAAGAACAACCGGTGACCGCACACTTCCATGCCACCCTGGTGTTTCTAAGATCTGCAACCGATCCTACACCCATCATTGCAAGTGGAAATTGGTACGGGACCATTGTGGGTGAACCTCAAGGCACAAATGGATTTGGATATGACCCGATTTTTCAGCCAGATGGTCACTCAGTGACTTCCTCACAGTTAAGTCCTGATGTCAAAAACAGACTCAGTCATCGCGGTCAAGCAGTCAAAAAATTAGCAAAACTTCTATCGGAATCCTTGCGCAAACCTTAACCCATGCTTGGTCTCTACGTTCATATTCCTTGGTGCATCAAAAAGTGCCCCTACTGTGATTTCAATTCACACGAAATCCGAAATGGAATGCAAGAAGAACGCTATGTGTCACAGTTATTTGAAGATTTGACAAACGAAGTGAGCACACTTTCGGGAGAAATCCGCACTGTCTACTTTGGAGGGGGAACTCCGAGCTTGTTTCGACCCGAGTCATTTCACAAAATCTTGTCAAGAAATGAACTCTCCGAAGTGGTAGAAGTAACCATGGAAGCTAACCCGGGCACAACCGAGCACCTAGACTTCAGCGAATACGCACAAGCTGGAATCAACCGACTATCGCTTGGAGTGCAATCGTTAAACAATCATCACTTAAAGACCCTGGGACGAATCCACAACGCTACCGAAGCGAAAGAAGCCATAGACCGCGCTCTAAATTCGGGTTTCAAGAACGTGAACATTGACTTGATGTATGGACTTCCAAACCAAACCATTGAAGAGGCAGTGCAAGATCTTCAGCTAGCTATTGACATGCAACCTCAACACATCTCTTGGTACGAACTCACTATCGAACCCAATACGGTATTCGGCAAGCGACCACCCACACTACCACCATCAGATTACCGCTCAGACATGGCGGCCTACGGTTTGGAATTGCTGGAAACAAATGGCTATCACCGATATGAAGTTTCTGCCTATGCAAAACCAAAATCCCAATGTCTACACAATGTAAACTACTGGGAGTTTGGAGACTACATTGGAATTGGTGCCGGAGCACACGGGAAACACACCGATGTCTCTAAGGTGATCCGCACTGTGAAGGTCCGAATGCCTTCATCCTATCTTGACTCAGCAAAATCCGATAGCCGAGAAGTCAAACGAGAAGATCTACCTTCTGAATTTATGCTCAACGCCCTGAGACTGACTGCCGGCGTACCCGAAACATTATTCACAGACCGTACGACCCTCCCTATTGAGGAAATTCAGCCAACGCTCAATCAGCTTAGAGATTGGGGTCTCATGGACTCCGTACGATTGAAACTCACGCCTCTTGGCTACGAACAGCTAAATGGAGTGGTCCAGCACTTTCTCTGATTGAGTGATTCAATAAAACGAGAAATCTTTGATATGAACCTTCGACTTCAAGACTCAGTAGAACCGACCGAGGCTACCAAACTTAATGAAGTGTTTATGAAAACCAAACAACTCTTTTCAACAAACAACCAACTTCGATTAAGAAGAAGTATTAGTTGGCTAGAGAGAGCTCAGGAGATACACGAGTCCGGAGACTACGATGTTTCATTCATCCTCCACTGGATCTCGTTCAATGCTATGTTTGCTAGAGGGGGGTTTGAGTCTCAAGGACAGCAATACAAGGCGTTCATCAAACGGATTGTTGAGCTAGATACCTCCGGTACCATTGGATCAACTTTGAGACCCATGTATGGACCCACTATCCACAAACTACTCAACAACAGGTACATGTTTCGAGTCTATTGGAACCAAGACTATGACCACACATCCAGTTCTCAAGAAACTGAGGAATGGAAAGAGAAGCGAAAACAGCTCGTCCACACGATTAGCCGGGGACTAACCGAAGGCAGAGATGTCGATCACGCACTGAATTGTCTTTTCGACTTGTTGTACGTTCTGCGTAACCAACTGTTGCACGGATTGTCCACCTTTAATGGCTCACTTAACCGTGCACAGGTCAATAACGGTGTAGCGATTCTCCACCGAGTCATACCAAGATTTATCGTCATCATGCTCGATTCACCTGATGAAAATTGGGGTGCAGCTCAATATCCTCCCGTTCAAGTTTTGCCGAAACAAGATTCCTCAAGAACAGCTAGTCGCTCAAACTGACTCACATCAACTTCGTCTATGCTGATACGCCAAGTCCCAAATTTGATGCCCTGACTTCTCACCCTTGAGTTCGTATCGAGTTTTGGGCCGCCCAATCGTTGTCAACTCTCCCGTTACATCAAACTCTTGATTCATGCAACACTCAATCTGTTCGGCATAGTCTTTCCAGTCGGTTGTCACTTGTACTATACCAGAGTGTTTGAGTTTCGCTTTAACAAGGTTAACAAATTCAGAATTAATCAGTCTTCGACGCAGGTGTCGAGCTTTCGGCCAAGGATCAGGAAACAACACTAGCAGCAGATCAATGATGTGATCTGGCCATGCTTCCAAAGTAGTGAGCGCATCATTCTCCACAATTCTGATGTTCGTTAACTCGCTCGACTTACACTGATTCACCAGTGCCCCGATCCCAGGTTGGTAGACATCAATACCGATACACAGCCAATGGGGTCGTTCTCTTGCTAGAGCTGCTAATACATCTCCATTGCCGAACCCAATTTCGACTAAGATGTTTGGGAAGGTTGTGATGGTCTCTTGGTGCAACGCACCAAGATCAAGCAAATATTTTTCGCGTTCAGCATAGCCCTTTGCTTGAGCTTTGGTCATCCGCGCAGAACGTCTGACGTAGATTTGACGTCGAGACTGTAGTTTACCGTTGTTGTTCTCCTCCATGTTGCACTAAATTAGAGGAACAACGCTAGACTGTGAGTAGTTGTCCCCGAACTTTTTCCATAGCGCTGGTTTCAAGCTGGCGAATCCGCTCCGCTGAAACGCCAAATTTTTCTGCTAACTCTCCCAGAGTAGTTTTAGGTTCGGACAACCATCGAGACATCAATACGACTCGACTCCTCTCGTCTAAATTCTGAATAGCACTATATAAACGATCATGTTGTTGATCATCCCAGTCTTGTTGCTCTAGTGTTTCAGCAGCAGTAGGGGCATCATCAATGATATCAGTTAGTCTGGATTTAAAGGGGTCTTCTGGCTCGAGTTGAGGTGGCGCTTCGTAACTGAGATCTTGCGAAGCCATTCGTCCCTCCATCAATGAGACATCTACTGGTCTAACACCTAATTTCTCAGCGATTTTGTCCGTATCTTTAGCGTTCAACCAACCTGCTTTGTCTTTCTTGGCATCGCGCAGTCTGAAGAACAACTTTCTTTGAGCCTTAGTCGTTGCCATCTTCACGATTCTCCAATTTCGGATGATGTACTCGTGAATCGCAGAACGAATCCAATGTACAGCAAATGAGACGAGACGCACGCCTACGGAGGGATCAAATCGCTTGACCGCTTTCATCAACCCGATATTTCCTTCCTGTATGAGGTCAGCATCAGATAATCCGTACCCACGGTAGCTTCGTGCAATATGAACTACGAACCGTAGGTTGTGGATGACCAACTTTCGCGCGGCATCCAAATCATCTTCGTCATAGAATCGACGTGCTAAAGCTTGCTCTTCTTCCTGAGACAAGACCTCGAATGCACTGACCGTATTGACGTAAGACTGTAGATCGCTACCGGGCGATAAGGTTGAAATTGGAACTAGGCTTGTGCCCATTAATTCTCCTGTACAAACATTGATATTCGAGTGAGCACTGCCACTCGACACATTTGACAGACACATTTTATCATAGTTCCATAGGTTTTGTCTTTTCGTTCAGCACTAGTGTTCCTATACCCATACCATTGAATGGGCCTAAATGGTGACCCTGAAAGTTCCAGGACTCAGTAAGGACTCATACCCGCCATGCAAACTGTGTCTCTTCGAATACACAGATTTCCACTACCTTTGCCCCGAAGAAATAATTCATAATAATTTAGTGAATTAAGCACGTATTTTGATAGAATTGACAGAATTCCGTGTACAACGGCAACCGATCCTGGACAGTATTGGCAAGTACACCAGTTTGTGACTTTGCAATGGTCCTTTCATATTATCATTTTGAGGAAATTTCCATGTCAACTCAAATGAGACAACAAAGCCAACTTTCAAGAAACTGGAAGATCGGTATTGGGGTACTCTGCTTCGTCGCATTCTCTATTCCTGTCACCGCAAGCGTTAATTCTGATACCGGCTATGTTCTCAACTCTTTGTCGTTCTTACTCTGGGGCGCACTGGTTATGTGGATGTGTGCTGGTTTTACCATGCTGGAATCCGGTACGGTTAGAACGAAAAACGCGTCTGTGATCTGCATGAAAAACCTTGGATTGTTCTCGATTGCCTGCATTAGCTATTACGTCATCGGTTATGAACTGATGTACGTCAATGTACCTGAAAATGGATTTTTGGGTGTACCAGACTTCTCTCAATTTGGATATAGCCCTACCAACGCTGAAGTCGCATTGGTCAGTGGAGAAGTCGAAGGTAATGCTGAAGGACTGGGTGAATACTCCACCATGTCGGATTGGTTCTTCCAAATGGTGTTCGTTGCTACGACCGCTTCCATTGTTTCGGGAGCTCTCGCAGAAAGAGTACGACTTTGGTCGTTCTTTGCATTTGTACTGGTACTTGTGTCATTCATTTATCCCGTCGTCGGAGCTATGACCTGGGGAGGAGGTTTCCTTACCAACCAGTTTGGTTTCGTTGACTTTGCTGGATCCACTATTGTTCACTCAACCGGTGGTTGGGCCGCACTCATGGGAGTGTTGATTGTCGGCCCACGAATGGGCAAATTCCGAAAGGATGGCACGGTACATCCCATGCCGCCATCCAATGTTCCTATCGTCACTTTGGGGGTGTTGATTCTTTGGTTCGGTTGGCTCGGATTCAACGGTGGTTCAGTCCTTGCGCTCGACAACGCCGCCAATGCAACCATCATGAGTAATGTGATAGCTAATACCGTAATGGCGGGTGCTGCAGGAGTCCTGATTGTGATGGCACTCTCCAATACTATACTGGGTCGCACCAGTCTACTTGCGGTTCTCAATGGAGCAATTGCTGGGCTAGTCGCCATTACTGCCGCCCCTAATTTTCACAACATGATATGGGCTGCCATCATCATTGGAGCAGTGGGTGGACTGCTCTGTCTGCTGACGATGAAGCTATTCGATATGCTCAAGATTGATGACGTGGTGTCCGCAATTCCCGCTCACTTGGTTGCAGGTATTTGGGGAACACTAGCCGCAAGCTTCACCATAGCAGATGCTACTCTGTTCGGTCAGTTTATGGGTATTCTTATTGTGGGTGTATTCGTTTCCGTGATGTCGTGGGTCGCTTGGTTTATCATCGACAAGATATTTGGATTGCGAATTAGCCCCGAAATCGAAGAACTAGGTCAAGACGTTGCTGAATTGAAGATTGAAGCCTATCCTGAGTTTGTTCAGGTGGTCGATCCGGATCTATTCGCAGAAACCAAAGAAAAGTAATCCACCACTCATTGCTGCGAAAGTGATGAAACAACTTACGAATAAACGGACGGCGTTCACCCGTCCGTTTTCGTTGTTGAGGCAAACTTCTCTATGGTGTCGTTCAAGGCCCGGGAGAATTTGCTAAATAACTCATCAATCTGTTCATCATTGATGATCAGGGGAGGACAAAAACAAACCGTGTCTCCTAGAGCTCTAACGATCAGTCCGTATTCGGCACATCGACCCATGCAAAAGGCACCGACTCCCCGATCAGCTGCAAACGGTTCCCTTGTCTCTAGATCTTTGACCAGTTCTACAGCACCGATAAGTCCAATACCTCGAACGTTGCCGACAAGCGGTAATCCCTCAAAGGAACGGAGTCTAGCTTGGAATTGATCCGCTTTGCTGGGAATGGATTGATAGAGTTCTAGCTCTTCGATTAGCTCAAGGTTACGGAGCGCGACTGCTGCGGAAACAGGATGCCCCGAGTAGGTAAACCCGTGAGCAAACAACTTGGACGTTCGGGTTGCTTCTTTAATCACTTCATAAATGAAGTCCGGGACGACCACTGCACTGATAGGGATATAAGCACTCGATAAAGCTTTTGCGAAGCTCATAGTGGTGGGTTCAATATTCATGGTGAAACAACCGAATTTCTCACCCGTACGACCAAATCCACAAATGACCTCATCATCAATGAAAAATAGGTCATATTTGCGCAACACTGCTTGAATCTTATCAAAGTATGTGGCTGGAGGCACGATCACGCCTCCTGCGCCCATGACAGGTTCCGCAACGAACGCTGCGATGGTTTCAGGATCTTCTTTTTGGATGAGTTGTTCGAGTTCGTTTGCTAGCCGCGTGGCAAATTGCTCTTCACTCTCCCCCGGTTGTCCATGTCGATAAAAATGGGGTTGACTGGCGTGCAAGATGCCTGGAACCGGTAAATCGAAGTGTTGATGGAATGCCGGTAAACCCGTTAGACTCCCTGCACCCAAAGTCACCCCGTGATAAGCTCCTTGCCGAGAAATGATCTTCTTTCGTTTGGGTTTACCAATGAGGTTATGGTACAACCACATCAACTTGATTTGTGTATCGTTCGCATCCGAACCTGATAGTCCAAAAAACACTCGACCATGGGTGATCGGCACCATTTCAGAGAGTTTTTCAGCTAATAGAACACTGGGCTCGTTGGAAGCACCGGCAAACAGTGGAGAATATGAGAGTTCAGACATCGCAGATTGTGCAACCCTCACGAGTTCCTTATTTCCATATCCCAATGCAGTACACCACAATCCCGCCATGGCTTCCAAGTATTGTTTTCCAGACTGATTCCAGACATACACTCCTTTGGCTCGGGTACGAATCTGCGGGCCTCGTTCATGCAAATCTGCAAGATTTGTCGTAGGATGAAAGACATGTCGCAGATCCCTAGCTTCAAGGGTATCGGGTGGATATTCGTTGTGGAGTGCATGACTCATGAGTGGGTGTTCTAAGTCGTTTACGGGTGGGAATGACGGGTTAGATAGGTGAAATGAATTGTAATTTAACCGTGGTTAAGTGAGGGAGTCTCTTGGCTAGTGTGCTCACCATAGCAGGTTCTGACTCTTCCGGTGGAGCTGGGATTCAGTGCGATGTTCAGACTATAGCAGCAATGCAGTGTACTCCTCATTCAGTGATCACTGCCATTACGGTTCAAGATCAAACGGGAGTTCACCATGTCGAAAAAGTGAGAGCTGAAACTGTCGTACAGCAACTTGATTCTGTACTTTCGAGTTTCCCCACCCAAGCAATCAAAACCGGAGTTCTACCCACACCTCAAACCATCAAAATCATCAGTGCACGATTTAGGGAGTTGTCCCCCTGTCCTCCTCTCGTGATTGATCCTGTCCTCCTCTCGACTTCGGGAACGGAGCTGACTTCTCCAGTATGCCGCGAAGCGATGATCAACGAATTGATGCCGGTAGCTTCATTGATCACTCCTAATGTCCCAGAGGCTGAAATGATTCTCAATCGCTCAATCGCTAATCAGCTAGAGGCCATCGAAGCAGCCGGAGAGCTGTTGCAGTTCGGTTCCAAAGCCGTGTTATTGAAAGGAGGAAACAACATAACACCGGAAGGCATTGATATCTTAGTTGTAGATAACCCAACCCCAACAACAACTCTGATCGATGGGGACTTTTGGGTTGGTCGAGACCCACGTGGGACTGGATGTGCCTATGCCTCTGCAATTGCTTGTGGTCTTGCTAGGGAATTAGATCTCATCGATGCGATTCGGATGGCTAAACGATATGTTGAACGAGCGGCAGCTAACGCAATCAAAGTCACCCCCAACTACTGGCTTCTCAAGCATTCGCAACTAGATCAATGACTTTTCCAGAGCTACATGTGATCACTGACGAAACCGTCCAAAATCGGCTCTCTCATATTGAACTCGCTCAGAGGCTAGCTGATTCGGACGTGGATGTCATTCAGTTTCGAGAAAAACGTTCTTGGAAAACCGAACAATTGCTTCAAACTGCACACCAACTCCAACACATTTGTTCGGCATCAAAGTCCACCAAATTGATTGTCAATGACCGAGTAGATGTCTCTGTAGCTTGTGGTTCATACGGCGTGCACTTGGGTGCTCATGATCTTCCCAAACACACAGCTCGTCATATGCTCGGAGATAACATTACCATAGGCGGGACTGCGAACTCAATCACTGAAGCAGAGCGGGTGTGGATGGAACCGATAAATTACCTCGGAATTGGACCGGTGTTTGGAACAAGTTCTAAAGCCTCAATAGTAGCACCTTTAGGATTACCCACGTTGACTGAAATTTGTAGTCGAAGCCCTTTACCGGTGATCGCTATCGGCAACATCACCCTTGAGAACTTGCCCTCTGTTTTGGATTGTGGAGTGAGAGGTGTTGCCGTGTTATCCGACATCCTGTGTGCCGACGACCCCGGTGTTCGTGCAATGGAATTCTTGAAGGTACTACGCTCTCAAAACTAAGTGAAAGTTCAACCTCGACTCATCGTAATCTGTGACTATAGCTTCTCAGGTAGCGAATGCAATTGGTTGGTTCTACTAGAGCAAATGGGTACCCAGGATTGGCAACAGCCGATTGCAGTCCAAGTTAGACTCAAAAATCTTGAAGCAGAGGACTTCAGACGACTGGCCATGGTTGCTCGGGAGCTACTAGGCTACAATGTGGTTAGTGTCCTAAACGGAGATCTCCAATCAGCTCTTGATATTGGGTACGACGGTGTGCATCTACCTCAACAATATTGGAGAACTTTGCCTCAAATTCCTAGTGGAATGAGCTGGGTCTCAGCTTCGGTACATTCAGTGAAAGACATCTCGCAGGTCAAAGATCTGAATATTGATTCTCTTGTGGTTGCACCTGTGTTCCAACCTTCCTGGAAACCAGTTGATTGTCTGGGGATCGATGGATTGAAACAGATCGTGGAAGCTAGTAATCTTCCCGTTTATGCGCTGGGAGGCATCAATCCAGAGAATTTTCACCAATGTCTCGAACAGGGAGCACACGGGATTGCAGTGCTTTCTTCGGTTTCACAATCAATAGATCCGTTCAAGACTATTGATCAGTTCCTCGGACGTTGGATCCTCTAAAGTCAGAGTTGAAAAAGCTACTCTATGCATATTCCCCATCAACTTCTACCTAAAATTGGAATTAGCTCATCAATCTCCGGATGACTCGAACAGATTCAAGGAAAAATCTACTCAGCTAACTCACCTGATGAAATGGGCTTCAACATAAAAAACCTCAAGTTCTATAAGTGTCCGAGGGAAATGCACATAAAATGCTACTAATATGTTTGCAAGTTCAAGCACCCATGAAATGTTTACCTGTACTCAATTGTTTTTCTATGAACAGATTTGATGTGGTATCCATTCCTTTCCCGATACAGATGCGGGCACTACGGTGTTTCCCCGAACAGGGTGGGTCTCACCCTTCCTGTGTGTGCTAACTAACATGACCAAAAATAAACACAGTGATACATTTCCCTCGCGCAGAAATGTCATCAAAGCTGTTCTAGCCGGATCCATTCTTGCTCCGTTCAGCTCCCTTTCTATTCGCGCTCAGGAGTCCTCTCCAATGTCAGACACTTCTTTAGATTCACCGAACGAATACAACAACGGCATCAGCGATGATGAAATTCTTCTCGGAACATCTGCTGCGTTCACTGGTCCCTCTCGAGGACTCGGTATTGAGTTATATCGAGGAGCAATGGCTTATTTCCAATATGTGAACGAAAACGGTGGCATCCATGGCAGAAAGATCGCGCTTAAGCTCTACGATGATGGTTATCAGCCTGATCCCGCTGTCAGTAACACCACCAAATTGATGCTTGAAGATAAAGTCTTCGCACTTTTCGGGTATGTGGGTACTCCTACAATCACTCGAGTACTGCCTTTACTTAAGAAATTTCAAAAAGAGAAATTTCTTTTGTTTTTCCCGTTTACTGGCGCACAACCACAACGTAGACCACCGTATGGCCCATTCGCATTTAATCTACGTGCCTCCTATCGACAAGAAACCGCCGGGCTCGTGGATAACTTTTGCAACATCGGTCGAGAGAAAATCGGTGTGTTTTATCAAGCGGACGCATACGGCCGTTCTGGTTGGGCTGGTTGTCGTGAAGCTCTAACCCGACGCAATTTGAAAATTGCAGGTGAGGCTACCTACAAACGCGGAACCAAATACACCGCAAACCTTAAAGCTCAAGTAGATTGGTTCAAGAAATACGAACCAGAAGCTATCATCTGTATTGGAGCCTATGCAGCGTGTGCCGCATTTTTGAGGGACGCGATTGATAGTGGATTGGAAGTTCCAATTGCCAATCTGTCTTTCGTCGGCAGTGAGAACTTACTCAAGCTAATCACCGACTCTCACGATGATCCCAGCAAATACAGCAGATGGTTGGTAAATTCTCAGGTCGTACCTAGTTACAACGACATGTCGTTAGAGGGAGTTTCACTTTACAACGACTATATGGCTAACTATGACCCACGAGTACCTGTTGAATTTCCGGGTATAGAGGGATACTCTACATTCGACAGAAGTTTTGTGAGCCTAGAAGGATTCCTAAACGCCAAACTTATGACTGAAATATTGGAACGAATCGGCCCCCACCCGACTCGAGAGGACATAGAACCAGCAGTGTTTTCTATTGATGGTCTCGACTTAGGCATTGGAGAAGCGGTATCCTTCAACGAAGAACGACGACAAGGATTGGATAAAGTCTACTACACAGTGGTAGAAAACAATGTCTTTGTACCACTCAGAGACTGGAACGAGACGTTCTCAAAATGATGAAAATAACTAGATTGTTTCAAAAAACAATCTTTGGAGTGATTACCTTGTTCGGCTTGATAGGACTGACCGCTGCCTTTGTCACCATCAATGCAGTAGATCAAGAACTGACCGCCGAAAACGAAGAAAACAGTAAACACATAGCTAAGGCGGTAGCGGACATTAGCGTCGACATCCTGCTCAATTCAGATCTATCGACTTTGCAAGCTCGGGTTGACCAACTACTCACCGTCGATGGAGTAGATTACATCTACATTACCGATGAGCACGGTGAAATCATTTCTCACACCTTCATTGGCAATATCCCCGAATCGATCATGGAAAGTGATCACGCCAACACCGAAACAACTGAACGTACGATTAGAGGACTGGGAGACTTCATAGAAGTCAGTCAGCCGATACTTACCGGTGTCGCTGGACACGTTCACATTGGTGTGGACCTAAGCTCGGTATCGCTGACGATTCAAAAAGCTATCGGCAGACAAGTGTTTTGGGTGGGGTCAATCTTTCTTCTTGCTATTCTCCTTGGAATCATGCTTGTGAATTTAGCCTCTCGTCCTATCCAACAGGTACAAGAATATGCGGTGGCACTAGCAAAGAAAGAAATGACTGATGATTCCAAAACTCAAGCACTGTTACGACGTAATGATGATGCGGGTGACATAGCGAGGTTGTTCCAGTACTTCTCAACTGTGGCAGATCCCTCACGAGCGGGATACTCAGATTCCAGTCAGTCTAAAGAAAGTGATACAAACTAACAGGTCATGGAAAACACCAGCTCCTATAAAGTCGCAGGATACATTCGAGGCTTCCTGTGTATTGTGCTACATCTTTGTTTTGGTACCGTCTATGCTTGGAGCTTCTTTCAAGTACTTCTGGTCGATTACTTAGGTTGGTCGTTCACTGACACCTCTCTGTCCTTTGGAATAACGATCTTTTTCACTAGGGATCGCAGCTGCTTGGGCTGGATCAATGCTCCCGAAGTTAGGTCCAAGAAAAACTAGCTTTAGCTGGGTCAATCCTATTCAGTTTAGGATACATCATTGCTGCTTGGGCTTTGTCCATAGACAGCATCATGTTGTTCATCTTTGGCTACGGGTTTGTCGGAGGGATGGGCTTGGGCTTTGGCTATGTGGTACCCGTAGCTACCATTGCGAACTGGTTCCCAACGGCTAAAGGACTCTCCACCGGATTGGTGGTGATGGGGTTTGGACTAGGTGCCCTCTTTTTGAGTAAATTCTTAGCACCACTACTTCTGATACAAACTCAGCAAAATCTAGCTGAAACCTTCCTTTATCTGGGGTTAATCTTCGGTGCTGTGTTGATCTTTTCGAGTTTGTTCGTCACCAATCCTCCCACGCCGGAGGAGCAAACTACTCAGACTACGGTTCGTTCATATACGGAAGAAAATTTACCCAATTACGCATCGCGTTGCATGCGTTCACGTGAGTTCATTGTCATGTGGTTGATATTCTTCTTCAACATTGCGGCGGGGATTTCGGTCATTAGTTTTCAGTCACCTTTACTCCAAGATGTTTTGGCGCATCTCAGATTCGAGTGTAGAAACCAGAGCTTCTTGCGATCTATGGCGCTAACTTGATTGCCGCTAGTTCGGTTTGTAATGGTTTGGGGAGACTACTTTGGGGACTACTCTCCGATCACCTCGGACGTGTGCTCGTGTTCCGAATTTTGCTCGCCAGCCAAAACCATTGTCTTCGGTATTCTGATGACCGAACGAGACCCATGGATCTTTTCCATCCTAGTGTGTTACATCTTGCTGTGTTTCGGCGGCGGTTTTGCAACCATGCCCTCGTTTGTACTTGATGTGTTTGGATCTAAGAAAATGTCTACGATCTATGGTATGATCTTGACCGCATGGTCGTTTGCTGGAATCTTGGGACCCCTCTACGTGGGTTACCTCAAAGATAACTACCCCAATAAAACTGTCATTTTACTGTTTTCCTTATAGGAGTGGTGTTCCTGAGCCTCGGATTTGTCTTTTCGATGCTCTTGAACAATGACAGGATACGGTTGGATCCACCGACCATGGAAACGACGTTGAAGAGGTTCAAAATACCCCTCCCTAGGGTGAATACTGGGTGAGCTTACGATCCCGAACTTCCTTGAATTAATATTTATTGGCATCGCTAACGAAGAGTAGGGTCGATGGTAAAACAAGCAAAGCAGCCTGAATTTGCAGAAATTGATTTCGATTTATGCAGGCCGTTGCCGGGTTTCCCGCAAGAAATTTTTTTCATGGTCCCCAATGGGGTTCGTGTGGGTATGCGCGAGATCGTGTTATCGCCTACTCCAACCGTAGGTGCCACTGCCAATACCGCTCCCCGATTAGAGCGAAACCCTCCTGTATGTGTTTACGACACTTCAGGTGCATATACCGATCCAGATGCTGAAATAGACGTACGAAACGGTCTTCCTCGTTTACGAGAGCCATGGATATCAGATCGAAACGACACTACTATTCTGGACGACTTTAGTTCAAGATTTGCTCGAAAGCGTGCCCAAGCCAACCCCAGTCTCAAGTTTCAATTCCTAGGACAACACCGCCCGAGAAAAGCACGCTCTGGTCACAACGTAACCCAGATGCACTATGCCCGTCGGGGGATCATTACCCCTGAAATGGAGTACATCGCGATTCGAGAAAACCTCACCGCAACCAACACCGAGTATTCCAATCTACAACATCCAGGTGAGTCATTTGGTGCAAAGACTCCCAGAGAAATCACTCCTGAATTTGTCCGTTCTGAAGTAGCAGCTGGACGAGCCATTATCCCAAACAACATAAACCATCCGGAAACGGAACCCATGATCATTGGCCGCAATTTTTTGGTCAAGATCAATGGAAATATCGGTAATTCTGCTGTCACGTCAAGTATTGCAGAAGAAGTAGAAAAGATGGTTTGGGCCACCCGCTGGGGCGCGGATACTGTGATGGATCTATCGACTGGAAAATTCATCCATGAAACTCGTGAATGGATCCTCCGCAACTCACCTGTTCCTATCGGTACGGTCCCGATCTATCAAGCCCTTGAGAAAACTAACGGTGTTGCTGAAGATCTGACTTGGGAGTTGTATCGAGACACTCTGATTGAACAAGCAGAAACAAGGTGTCGATTACTTCACCATTCATGCGGGAGTACGACTCCCTTACATCCCGATGACTGCTCGAAGAACAACCGGAATCGTGAGTCGGGGTGGCTCCATCATGGCGAAGTGGTGTCTGGCACACCACAAGGAGAGCTTCCTCTACGAACACTTTGAAGACATTTGCGAAATTATGAAAGCCTACGATGTTTTCGTTTCTCTCTGGGAGACGGATTACGACCGGGTTCGATTGTAGATGCTAACGATGAAGCCCAATTTGCAGAACTAGGTACCCTGGGTGAACTCACCCAAATCGCTTGGAAACACGATGTCCAAACTATGATCGAAGGACCGGGCCACGTGCCGATGCAGATGATCAAAGAAAACATGGATAAAGAGCTAGATCTTTGTGCTGAAGCACCGTTCTATACTCTCGGCCCACTCACTACCGATATCGCTCCGGGTTACGACCACATTACCTCAGCTATCGGAGCTGCTATGATCGGATGGTACGGTTGCGCTATGCTTTGCTATGTGACTCCCAAAGAACATTTAGGTCTCCCTAACAAGGAGGATGTACGAGACGGAATCATCACCTACAAAATCGCAGCTCATGCTGCAGACTTAGCAAAAGGTCATCCAGGTGCACAAATCCGCGACGATGCTTTATCCAAAGCTCGATTTGAGTTTCGGTGGCAAGATCAGTTCAATTTAGGACTAGATCCTGATAGAGCACAGTCTTTTCATGATGAAACATTACCCAAAGATTCTGCTAAAGTCGCCCACTTCTGCTCAATGTGTGGCCCCAAATTCTGTTCGATGAAAATTTCTCAAGAGATTCGTGATGCTGCTGGCATGCAAGAAGACCCCATCCAGTTAATCGACGTTGAAAGTGAAATGGCAGAAAAAGCTCGAGAGTTCCGAGAACGCGGCAGCGAAATCTACACCAAGGTTTAAGTACTTGGAAATAAAAATCGCTGGAGCTGGCCTAATGGGTCGCCTGTTGGGTTGGCACTATTCCCGATTGGGACACATGGTCTCAATTTATGAACGTGCCAAAGCAAACGATCCACAGAGCGCTGCTTTTGTCGCTGCTTCTATGATGGCTGCAGCCAGTGAGTGCCCTGAAACCGATGCAGAGATCACTGAATTGGCTCAGCAGAGCAATCACGTCTGGCCAAGTTGGCTGGACGAGCTCAAAGTACCCTATGCGATGGACGGCACCATCGTACTCGCACATCCCAACGATCACGCATTGATCACAAAATACGAACAATCGCTCAAGAGATTCGGATTCAATACATACCGTAAACTAGACTCTGCAGCTCTTCAAGAACTAGAACCAGAACTGTCGCCAAATTTCTTGGGTGGAATCCATCTCACCGACGAAGGATGGTTGGATAATCGCGCGCTCTTATCCAATTTGGAAAGCAAATGTGGTGAGATTTATTACGAACACTCCATCAAGGATGGTGATCTGAAAGCTGATCTAGTGATTGATTGCAGGGGGGCTGGTTCATGTGATCCAGAAATCAGAGCTGTGCGGGGAGAAATTGTTCGCATTCACGCACCTCAAGTAAGTATCAGCCGCCCCGTACGTGTCTTGCACCCCCGATATCGCGTCTATGTTGTTCCAAGACCCAA
>CBDATJ010000015.1:0-305814 GCA_965199895.1 Pseudomonadales bacterium
TGAGTGGAGTGTGTTCGAGACTTTGGAATTGGATCAGTTGGTCGAATTTCTGTTGTCGACTCAAATAATCACCAATGTCGTGATACCAAATCCGTGCTCGTTCGGTGACCGAAACATCTTTGACTAAAAACGTCAAAGTGATGGTACTGCGACTGGCTTGTTCAAAGATCGTTATCTCCTTCCTTCCTCTCAGGCCTCCCCCTTCAATCGCGCATTGCCTCGCAGATTCACCACATACACATTCGAAAACTCATCCGCAAAACACGAACGTATCCCGGCGGCTGCTTTTCCATCTAACCAGCCCCCTCCCGTCACAAAGGCGACGACACCCTGATCTCCTAAACGATCCGTCGCCCAACGATAGGCTCGGACATAGCTGTCATAAAGAGAATTTCTATTTGCTCCCTTTATGGATTTTGAAACGTAGTTTCGGAGATTCGACGGTCCAGTGTCAGATAGTCAACATTGGCCGCATTATCACTTCCACTCTTTTGTCCTTTAGAGTAAGGAGGATTACCCATGACTACGTCAAAAGACACTTGTTGTTGAGCTTCGATTCGTTCATGATTCAAAGGGAACAGGCCTTTGAGCTCACTGCCCGCTTCAAAACTCTGAAACGTATCCTGAAAGACCAATCGATCAAACGGTTCATAGGCTCCATCACCCCGGGCTTCGTGATACACCGCTTCAATGTTGATGCCGGCCACGTAATACGCTAACAACACCATCTCATTAGCATGGATCTCTTCTCGATACTTGCGTTGCAGATCGTCCCTACCGATGAGCCCCGACTGCAGGAGTCGGGTGATAAAAGTACCCGTACCCACAAACGGATCAATGACATGGACTCCCTCATCACTCAGACTCTTACCAAAATGCCGGTTAAGTAAGTATTCGGTCGAGTTCAAGACATAATCAACAAGTTCAACCGGAGTGAACGCAATCCCCAACATCTCGGTCGCCCGCGGAAATGCCGTGCGAAAGAACTTATCGTATAACTCTCGTACCAACTCCTGTTTCGCCCGAGAAGTCCGGGTATCTTGAATCCGCCATTCCACTTCATCGTAAAACGACTGTAACGATTCCGTTTCTTTCTCGAGATTCCGTTCATCCAAAGTGGCTAACACTCGCTCCATCGCTTTGGAAACGGAATTCTGTTGGATAAACTCATGACCTTCAAACAACGAGTTGAAGATCGGTCGAGTAATCACGTGTTGGGCGAGTAACTCTAACGCTTGTGCGGCCGTCACCGCCGGATTGAGATCATCCTGAAGTTCCGAGACAAACGCTTGAAACACCTGCAAACTCGCAGGATCTCCTTCCAGGGTCGTTCGTATCCGAGTGATCTGCGTCTGCGCAATGCGACCCACATCTCCCGCCCAATCCTGCCAGTACGTAGCCCGACCCACCTTCTGCACCAACTTCGCATAAACCGCCGTACTAAACGCATCCCCCATCGACCGATCTAAACCTTGCTGAAGATCCAGTTCCTTATCCTCAACCATCGCTTCTGATCGGCCCACACTCGGAGCAGCAGATGATTCTTGATAGTCTGCTTGGTGAGTTTCGGGTAACTCGTGCAAGATCTGGATGCGACTTAAGGCACTCCCTTCGAGTTGCAGTCGATTAATATCAGCTTCCAGTCTCTCATCGTGCGACTTCAGAGCATTGATCACCTCCCAAACCGTCTCATAAGCCTTGTTTTGCTTCAACGACGCTTCGGGCGTGAGCCCACTGGGGATCGCCACCGGTAACACCACATACCCAAACTTCTTACCCGGAGCTCGACGCATCACCCGTCCTACGGCTTGAACCACGTCAATCGGACTCTTGCGCGGATGGAAAAACACGATCCCATCTAAAGCCGGAACATCAACTCCTTCCCCCAAACATCGGACATTGCTCAAGATCCGAATTTCAGACGCTTGCGGTTGATCCGCCAGCCAATCTAACATCCTCGTTCGATAGTGGCTGCCATCGGTGCCATCCACGTGATTCACTTCACACCTCCACGGAGTGTCTGCAGTGAGATCTTGCTCCGTGTAATGTTCAATGACCTCTTGAAACTCTCGGGTCACCAGCTTGGAATTGCGGATGGTATTACAGAACGCCAACACTCTGCGACACGGATCCGGATCTTCTGCAAATCCATGGGAGCCCGTCGTAGCCTTCAACAAGGCTTTGTAACACCCCACTATCTTGGTGACATCGTCTAATTTGATGTCTTTATCTTCGGATTCCAGCAGCTTTTGCAGAGCCGCATTCACCATGCCTTCATCCAATGCCAGCACGATCACCCGATAGTCCGAAAGCAGCTGGTTTTCAACCGCCCACGCAAACCCACGGTAATACAACACTTCCCCAAACTGACGTGCATCGTCCATCGAACACAACGTCACCGAACCTTGGTCGGCACTGGCTTTCGAGGCCGCGGTGTACACCCGAGGGGTGGCCGTGAGGTATAACCGTTTGCGACTGTGGACATAGTCGGCATCGTGGACTCGAACAAAGACCGAACCTTCTTGATCGGCCTCCACCTGACCGGTCGTCCGGTGGGCTTCATCACACAGCATCAAATCAAATACGGGTAACCCATAGTCTCTCTGGGCTTCATGAATCACTGCTAAGGAGTGATACGTCGCAAACACAACGGTGATCGCTTCGGCATCGTCCGCACCGGCAGCCGCGGCGAATGGCTCAGGATCGGTGGTCGGAGGGATCACCAGATCGGATGCCGATAGGTGAATCACATCTTGATTGACTCGACCCCCCACTTGTTGATCCGAACAGACCGAATAACTTCTTAACCGGACCGTCGCATCTCCGTGCCACTCCCGAATCATCTGTGACATCAGAGCTAACGAAGGGACAAGCACCAGAATACGTGAACCCACCCCAAAGACTTGTTCCGCGACCAACAGTCCGGTATAGGTCTTACCCGTTCCGCACGCCATGATGATCTGACCTCGATCTGCCGTCGCTAATCCGCTCCGTACCTTGACCACGGCTTCCGCTTGATGATCTCGAGGTCTCTTGCGAGCCTTGTGTCTTAAGGTCCCATCACGGAGATACTGATCCCAATCGAGCTGACTCTTCTCTAGGTGTTGCAGTCGAACACGGGTGACTCCCCCGCGTTCCACGAAATCACGAAAGTTCTTACCGGGTTCGGTGGCCGTGGTATCCACGAAGATTAAATGTTCAAACCCTAGAGATTTAGATTCCGAATAAAACGAATCGATGTCTTTTCGTTGCAGAACTGCATCACTTTGGCGACATTTCGCTTGAACCGCGGCCCATCCACCGCCGTGCTCAGGTCGAATTTTCGCCACCAGATCAATCCCTCGATCCTGCTCACTCCAATCCGGTCGAAACTCCCGAACCCAATCCCCATACCTCCACACCGGACCGTACCGTTGCTGGGCCTCACGATCGTGACCCAGGTAAACCTGAACCAACTCTTCAAACCGCGTCCCAATGCCACGCAAGCTATCTTGAGACTCACGGATGGCATCAATGACTTGATGAAACTTTCTAGCCATAACTTCCCTTTTCTGTTCGAACTTAGACTGAAATAAAGTCACATTTTAGGGTAGATTTCAGCTAACGATTGATTAAGTTATTGAGAGAAACCTACCCTAATGTGACAAAACTTCTCCCATCTGTAGTAGTTTTGCTCAGTGATGACTTGAGCTGAACTATCCACAGACAGTCAGCTCGTCTTCACAGTTTGTACTGCTAGAAAACCTTCGCAGTAGTGATGTTAATTAGTACACTATTTAGAACTAAGCGAACGCGATAGAGTCATCTATTCTGGAAAAACCATCGAATGGATACGAGAAAGCAGAGACTACTAGGAATGGTTCGATTGTGAACATCCAATTTAATCGCAATTACTCTGAACTCTCGATTTGAACCAGCTGATTGAGCAACAAATCTACAATCCCTCCAATCTCCACCATGGCCTTTTCGCTCTCAATATCGTTGTGAGCTCGGGTAGCGTTTCCACTGCGAGACAGTCGGGCTTGAATGATCAGTCCGTCGCTGGGTAAGGATTCCAACGGCAACATTGCTTGGTCTTTGGAGAGATTCAGAGTCACAGGGAGCTCACTTTTGCGAATCTTGGTGACAATCAAGGGGGGACCAGCTTCATCAATGCTACGTCCAAACACAAAAATCGTATCGAAATCATCAACGACAAAAGTATCATCGATACTAATTCGAACTGCGATGGATTCATCAGGTACAACCATTTCCTTCAAGCGAAGCGAAATAGGCTTTTCTAAAGATTCAATCCAATCAGTGGTAACTTCAGCAACAATATCTGCTCGGTTCAGTGAATTCGATTTTGTCAGTCGAGCAACGATCTTGATACGTTCGTAGGTTGAGAGAGGTTTTGAGTCCTGCCACGTAGCTGAATCATCGAGGACAAATGAGTAGACCTCTTCTTGCACGAATGGTCGTTGTATCAACGCTACCGGCTCTGCTTGGCTGTCCGCTTGAGCAACAACCGTTAACCACAACCCTGGAGTGATCATCGAGACTACCTTTACGGAAACACTGATTCCGTTGTGATCTTCACCCAGGAGTTCGTCCGCTCTTTTGACCAGCTCTGAGAGCAGAATCGCTTGGGGGGTATCTGAAACCGTTTTGAACCCTCGTTCCAAGTAGTTTTTTGCTTCTAAGAGTCTTCCTTTTCTGATAGACATGATCCCAAACGCTTGCATGACCATGGGATGATCTGGGGCTGTTTCAAATACTCGACTAGCTACCCGTTGGGCATCTTCGGTAATTTCATCATGGACGGCAAGTTCTGCATTGATTCGTCTCAGGTCAGACACTTCTGAAGTGTAACCGTATTGCTCTGCTCTCTCGTGTACTTTAATAATTGACGCTTGGTCATCCACTATAGAGTGAGCCAATATCAGATAGGTAGAGGTTGCTTGGTCTCGTTTTGAAGATCGCTCTCGACGCTCTAAATGACGAATCAAAGACCTAATCTGGTCTTCGTTTAGTTTTTCATCATTTTCGGTGACCTCTTCGAGTTGTGTTACTGCTGAAACTAGACTCGGTGCTAGCGGATCACCCCAAAACCAATAACCGAGTAACCCCAGACCACAAACCAATATAACACAAAAGGTACGAACATACTTCAGACTGGAACTACGATGAGTTTGGGACGGTATATCCCCCACATCGTCCAGAAGCAGTAATTGAGCGTCATTGGTTTTTTCTTGGTACTCTTTTTCTTCATCAGTACCTTTTCCACGCTCAATTTCCTCCATCCGTTCAGTGTGGATGCTGAGATTGGCTTGTTTTCGAGACCAACGTGATCCCTTAGGGCTCACTTTTAGATCGATGCCCAACCACAGTGCAACAATCAGTGTAAGTGCTATGATGACCAGCAGAGTCGAGAACACTATTGAGGATTCGTTAACTCTTTGATTCGTAGTTTCTCATCGGTGGTCAGAGTCACTTCTTTGCGTTTCTCTCTCAATCCGAGTAAACACCAGATTGCAAGTAACAACAATATCACCGGCGCAAACCACAACAACAAAGTGGCGGGTTTGAGTGGTGGTTGATACAAGATGAAAGTACCGTATCGTTCTTGCAAATGATCTTTGATTTCTCGGTTGGTTTTGCCTTCCTGAATGAGTTCATACACCGAACGTCTCAAATCCGTAGCAATGGGAGCGTCTGAGTCAGCAATACTGGTGTTGAGACACTTCGGACATCGAAATTCTCCGATGAGTTTGGAATACCGATCTGCTTCTGCTTGCGATTCAAACGTAAAGCCATCAATGGTCACTACACTCATCAGTGTTAAAGAGAGCATCGACGCAAACAGCATGGGTTAGTTACCTCCAGCGATTAGGGGTTGAATCTTTTCTTCCCAGATTTCCATGGTCACAGGACCCACGTGTTTGAACTGAATCTTGCCCTCACGATCTACTAGGAAGGTTTCCGGTGCACCATAGACTCCCAAATCGATACCCAGGTCACCAGACGGATCCACGATGATGGCTTGGTAGGGATTACCCAGTTCATTTAAGAACTCTCGTGCGTCATCTGTTTCATCTTTGTAGTTGAGTCCGATGACCTCCACGTCACCCTGTTGGGCTATCTCGTTGAGAATGGGATGTTCGACATGACAAGCATCACACCATGAAGCCCAGATGTTGACCAAGTGAGTTTTGCCTACCAAAAACTCTTCAGTGATAGATTCTCCGGTGAGCAGATTGGTTGATTCAAAACTAGGAAAGGGTTGATCGATCAGCGCTGATGGGTGAATGTCGTGCCTTCCCATATGAAATCCAATCGCAAGGATGGCGACCAAACCTGCAAAGCAGACCAGTGGCATGATCAGAAGTAGCCGTTGACTAAGTGGTTGACTCATTCGATTCAGCTAATTGTTTCAGATCCCGTCGAGCCAGTCGTTTATAACGTTGGTCAGCACAAGCGATGAGTGCAGAAAGAGCCATGATTGCAGCCCCAATCCATATCCACCGCACAAAGGGTTTTTCTTGGACTCGGACTCCCCAAGTTCCATCGGAAATTTGTTCACCAAAAGAGACATAGAGATCGTTGAATAGTCCGGGAATGATGGCTGCCTCGGTGGTCGTAGTCCTTCGTATTGGATAGAACCGCCGCTCGGGAAACATGGTTTGGCCTCGAACTTCAAACCGAGCGCGCTCCGCGATATAGTTTTCTTCCGTAATTTCGTCTACTGCAGTGAGTTCATAGTTCCGACCGTTAAGTTCGATGGAATCACCCACTGCGAGTCGTGCATCTTGCGAATGGCTATACACACTAGTGACTGCAACTCCAATCACTGCCAGAGCAAACCCAATATGTGCAAGTGACATACCGACAAAACCCATCGTAATGGATTTGCGCTGGCGTACGGTCGCATAGATGTGTGAGCAAATGACCCAACCCGCTAGTGCGAGGGCACAAGAGACTCCAAAGTTCAGTTCGTTAGCCAATATCCACGGTAAGAAAAATGCCAACAGAGCGGGTATCACCAGGAGCAAGATTGTGGGCTTTAGCAGTTTTTTGGGTGTGTTTTTCCACTGTGAGATCGGTGCGATAGCCAAAAAGAGGGTCAAGATCAACATCAATGGAATGAACACGATATTGAAATAAGGTGGGCCTACCGATAGCTTTTCTCCTCCAGTAAACCATTCATAACCAATGGGATACAGTGTCCCAAACATGATGGTGACTAGGGAGATCGTTAGCAGAGCGTTATTGATTAACAGTAACAGTTCACGGGAAATTCCCCAGTATTGAAGTCGACCTCTGAGAGTGGAAGCTCGAACAGCGTAGAGAAGCAGAGCTCCACCAGTGACGATACCGAGTATGCCTAGGAGAATGGCACCTCGTTGCGGATCGACCGCAAATGCGTGAACGCTAGATAGAACACCGCTTCGCACCAAGAACGTGCCAAGCAGACTCAAAGAAAACGCTGCTAGTGATAGCAATACCGTCCAGGTTTTGAAAGTGCCTCTTTTTTCAGTGGCTGCTAATGAGTGAATCAAAGCGGTTCCCGCTAACCAGGGTAATAGTGAGGCATTTTCAACGGGATCCCAGAACCACCAGCCTCCCCATCCTAACTCGTAGTACGCCCACCAGCTTCCAAGAGCTATTCCAATCGTCAAGAATAACCACGCAATATTCACCCAGGGTCGAAGCCATCGTGCCCATGCGGAATCTACTCGACCAGTGATGAGTGCGGCTACCCCAAATCCAAAAGCCACCGCAAATCCCACATAGCCAATGTAGAGCATCGGTGGGTGAATGATTTGCCCAAAATCCTGAAGTAGAGGATTGAGATCGGCTCCCTCTAGGGGCATGTTGGGCACTAACCGTTCAAACGGATTACTTGATGCCAGCAAAAAGATCAAGAACATCGCATTCAAGACTCCAAGCGTTCCCAGCACGATACCTTGGATTTCCATGGGAATGTACTTTGCTCGAATAGCCACACACATCGTCCAAATGGAAGTCACTAGCACCCCAAATAAGAACGACCCTTCATGTGCGCCCCATACCGCACTTATCTTGTAATACCACTCTAGAGATGTGTTGGAGTTATGGGCAACATACAAGACTGAAAAATTATCAGACAAAAACGAAGTCGTTAGCAGGAGAAATGAAAGAAGCAGCAGTACAAACTGAACGATAGCCAGCTTGCACGCCATATCCACCCAAGCTTCTCGGGGTCTGATGCCACCGACGAACCCAAATATTCCCAGTCCAATGGCACTGGTTAACCCCAGAATGGAGGCACAGTGACCGATTTCAGGAATCATTGTCTGTCAGTGATTTGAGTTCGGGTGGGACGTAATTTTCATCGTGTTTCGCAAGCACTTGATGGGCTTTGAACGTTCCGACTTCATCTAATTTACCTACCACCACCGTTTCTTGACCCTCACGAAATAGGGAAGGCAGGATGCCTGTGTAGTGCACACGGAAATTCGATTCGATTCGATCGGTAACCACAAAACTGACTCCTAATCCTTCTTCATCGTGGACGATACTGTTTTCTAAAACATAGCCACCCGCACGTATGGTCTTGTGGAGGGGTGCATCGCGATTCACCACTTGTTCGGGAAGGTAGAAATGGTTGACGTAAGTTCGAAGCGCAAAGGTAGAAACAATCACCGCTAACGTAGCACCGATGGCGAGAAAAACGATGATGATGAGTCGACGCTTGCGAAGAGGGTGCATTAGTTATCTAGCGAGGACGGTTTGTTTGCCTTAATCCATCGTTTCAGTCGATGTAAAGGGTACCAACCTAAGTACAAGAAGAATACAAGCATGAGTGCATAGGCACTCCAAACATATACCCCGTGACCACCCATTGCAAAGAATTCCATCAGAGATTCTGAGTCTTCAACCACTGTTGTACCCATTCGGTTCCTTGGTTGCGTCGTAATACTAGAAACCGCATACCGGCAAGTATGGTAGCTGCAGCAAATAAATACGCACTAGCGATATTAGTCAAGAGGGGAACGAGAAAGATGGGGGCAATGGAACTTTCGGAATCTAGAGTGATGCTTGCGGGTTGATGAAGTGTTGCAAACCATTCAACAGAGAATTTAATCAACGGAATATTAGCGAAACCGATGATCGCGAGGACACTGACAGCAAAAGTAGCTCGGTTGGGGTTGGGTATGGCATTACGCAACGCGATGATGGCAAAGAACAAAACAAATAACACGAGCATCGAAGTGGTTCGAGCGTCCCAAACCCAAGCAGTTCCCCATGTCGGCATTCCCCACAACATGCCGGTGAGCAGAGCAATGACCGTCATGATGCAACCAACAGGTGCTGCTGCGACCATGAACACATCAGCCATTTTGAGTTTCCAGATGAGGTGAATCGCGCCTGCTATCGCGATCGCTATGTAGATCACTTGTGCTAAATGCGCGGTGGGAACGTGGACGAACATGATCCGAAAACTGTCGCCTTGAAAACGCTCTGGTGGCACAAAGAACAAACCCCAAACCGAACCCACAATGAGTCCAACCACGCTGATCACATACAGTACGGTCACCCAGATGCGGACATCTTGGAAGAAATACTGGGGAGATGCCAACCGATGATAGGCTCTCACAAACGCGTTCAAGTCAGGAATCTTGGCTAGCTTTAAGGATGGGTTCTAGCATGATAGGAATAACGGTCAGAGCAACAATAGCCAGCACAACGCTCCACAACAAGGGAGAAATGTAAGACAGAGCGGCTAGACTAAGTTGGCAGGCTCCAATTCCTAACAATAGGGGAGGGAGGTAGAGTGGAACGACCATGATTGAGAGTAGTTGACCACCTCGACCTAGTCCCACCAATAGTGCAGTGGTCACCGCTCCCACTAACGTCAGCGTGGGGGTGCTGATGAGCAAAGTCAGTCCCAGAATCAAAACCGATTCGGTAGGTAGACCATAACTTAATCCTATCAGCGGTGCAAGTATGGCGATGGGAAGTCCGGTAAACAGCCAGTGCATCAAGAGTTTTGCAAAGACTGTAGGGAGTGTTCCTAACTTTGTGAGCAAGATGGTCGCGAGTGTACCTTCGTCGTGATCGCGTTTAAACAGGTGTTCGACAGAGAGTAAATGGGCAAAGAGTGTGGTCACCCAAATGGCGGGAATCACCCCTTGCTGTCTCATTTCTGGAACCCCACCTAGAGCGACAAAGAAAGTGGTCGCAACCAAGACAAAGAACACAATGGGCATCAGAGCTTCAGATCCCGATCGCAGGGAGATCAAGAACTCTCTTCGGACCGTGCTCGCAAACACTCTCATGGTCGAGTTAATTCCATGACTTGTGATTGGTCGATCTGACGATAGGCATGGGAGGCGACGACGGTGCTACCGTTGTTTTGCAGATGACTCGAAATCACGCCTCTGACTAGATCCTCACCTTCTTCGTCTAGCATTGCGAATGGTTCATCAAGTAACCACAGAGGTTGTTCACTCAGGACTAAGCTTACTATAGCACAACGTTTTCGCTGACCCGAAGACAACTCTTGGACGAGTGTGTGTTGGCTTTCGAAAAGATCAAATTGACGAAGAGTTGCATCTATGACATCATTGGTGATGCGATGAGGGGACAAATCACACACCCAGCGAACATTCTCCCACAGTGTGAGTAATCCAGTCACTCCGGCTTTGTGTCCGATGAAACCAATTCCTTCTGAAGTGTGGACGACTTTCCCCGCATCGGGCTGTTGCAACCCAGCAAGTATCCGAAGCAACGTAGATTTACCCGAACCATTAGGTCCACGCAGCTCAATCGCTTGGCCAGATTCAATAGTGAGGCTCAACCCATCAAACAGTTCTCGGTTACCGAACCGACAATACACGCCTTCAGCAGTTAAGTGGGTGGTTTGGGTCAAGTGGATAGAGAGTTTAAATTCCGTACCGACTCCTTCGGCACGATGTCGGTGGTTTCGGTCTTGGGATCGAAAACAATCACCGCACGACCAGACTTGACTTCCTCTAGAACATGAGCACGCTTGGCTTGCATACTTTTGTCCCAAACGGTGCTATCGCGAGTCACAAATTCTTCGACCATTCCATGGAGTGCTTCTTTGGAGACACGATCGGGTAGGATGACGAGAACTTCACTCATTGGTGTGTGACCCTGTCATTGACAACGAAGAGTCTTGGACCGACGGATTCACTCCCAAAGGGATAGAAATGCCTATCGCCAAGGTGGGAGGGTTTGAGGTTTCTAATCGCTCGAGCGATGCTCTCGACTCGTCCTGGATGGTGCTGATCCCACTCACTAAGAAGAGATTTGATGACTTGTCGTTGTAGTTGCTCTTGTGAACCACATAATTGACACGGAATGATGGGGTGATTGACCATCTTAGAGTATCGTGCAATGACTCGTTCTCGTACGTAGTACAACGGCCGAATCACTTGATGATTGCCATCATCCGAACGAAGGTGGGGAGGCATGGCTTTCATAGTTCCACCAAAGAACATGTTCAGAAACAAGGTTTCAACGACATCATCAAGGTGATGTCCAAGTGCGATTTTGGTTGCTCCTAGCTTTTCGGCTGTGGAGTAGAGAATGCCTCTGCGTAGTCGTGAACAGATCGGACAGAAGGGTTTGCCTTTAGGGGTCAGTTGTTGGACAATCGAATAGGTGTCTTCCTCAACAATCTGATATTCCATCCCCAATTGTTCCAGATAGGTGGGGAGAACGTCTTCGGGGAAATCCGGCTGTTTCTGATCAACGTTGACGGCAACAAGGCTGAAATCTACGGGAGCGTTGTGCTTGAGAGAGAGCAGGATTTCGAGTAGGGTATAGGAGTCTTTGCCTCCAGAGAGACAGACCATGACTCGATCTCCATTACGGATCAACGCGTAGTCTTCGATAGCTTTGCCGACTAAACGACGCAGTTTTTTGCGAGTCTTGTTGAGCTCGATTTTGTTGTCAACGATGGGCTCGCGCGTCAGGGTTTGCATATTCGATTAATTCTGAGCTACCTTGGGTCTCGCTGAAGTTGTGAACCGTTCCACTGTCGTTTGCGTTCTGCTAGGTTAACCCGCCGTTCTTCTGTCAACTCATCGAAACAGTGATGGCAACTGATACCATACTCAAAATTGATAGACTGACGATCTTCGACAGTGAGGGGATAGCGACAAGCAAGGCACAGCTCTGCTGAACCCGTCTTTAATTCCGAAGTAAGACTGACGCGTTTATCAAACACGAAGCACTCTCCGTCCCATAGTGAGTCGGGTGAACCAGACTCGAAATAACCCAAAATCCCACGACCAAGCTGGTAGACGTTCTCGTATCCCAGAGCTTGCATGGTTTGAGCTGCTTTTTCACACCTGATCCCGCCAGTGCAGTAGATACCGATGGGTTGATCTTTCTGGAAATGGTTTTGCACCATGAGGTAATTTGAAAATTCCTTGAAAGTATCCGTTTTTGGATCAAACGAACCCTTAAATCGACCGAGTCTAGTTTCGTAGCGGTTGCGAACATCAAGAGAGATGGTGTTGGGGTCGGTAATGAAACTCACCCACTGTTCTGGATTTAATTTAGGAAGTGGTGGTTTCTCAAAGTCGTAGGCGTGGCCAAAGGTGACTATTTCTTCGGTCACTTGAACTTTCAACTTATCAAATACCGTACTTTGATTCTCGGCTTCAGTCCATATCGGACAGATGTCTGTGAGGTCAGCGATACTCAACAGGTGATCCACTAATCTACCCAGTTGACCTTGATTTCTATGAGCTAGAGCAGCATTCACTCCTTCAGCCGCAACCAGAACCGTTCCTGAGACCCCCTCTTTTTCACATACTTCTTCAATTGATTTCGCCAGTGATGTTGGGTCACCAACAACAAAGAACCGATAGAACGATACGACGAACACGATATCTCTAGGTTTGACTAACCGTGTTTGGAACCACCCCGACACGGGGGGGACGGGTGTGTGTTTCCCTTCTTTTCTTTCCAATCTTTGATTGTATAGAGATGAAGTGACAGAGCGTGTACTGGACCGTCCAGTTCTGCTTGAACTAACTCGTGCACCATCCGATGTCTTTGTAGCGGCCTTAACCCATCAAATTGCTCACTGACCATCACTACCTTGAAATGTGACTCCGAACCCGGCGGTACGTTGTGGTTACCGCTTTCGTTGATCACTTCAAGGTGGACCGGTTTCAGAGTAGCGAGTTTAGATTCCAGCAAGTGGCTTACGTTCATTAGGGAACCTTCGCAACCACGGTCGTGATGTTGTCGGTACTGCCGTGTCGGTCAGCGGTTTCAACTAATATCGAAGTCAAAAATCTAAGGTTGTGAGAATGTGCGTGCATGACTTCTTGGATTTCGGAATCAGGTACGAAATCCGATACTCCATCGCTGCACATCATCAAGCAATCACCCGAGTGTATTTCAGCAACCGTAATCTCTGGGTCAACTTCGCGATAGGGGCCGATGGCCCGAGTGACCAGATTTCGATTGTGCGCCGTACGTGCTTCTTCAGGGGTCATTTCTCCTTTATCGACGAGTTCTTGTACCGCAGAGTGGTCTTTGGTGATTCGGCTTAATTCTCTTTTGCGAAACAAATAAGCTCGCGAATCTCCCACGTGACAAAAAGTAGCTTGTGTTCCATGAAAAGAGACTGCCACCAGAGTGGTACCCATACCAGCAAAGTCTGTATACATTTGACCTCGTTCGTGGACGATAGCATTGGCCTTAATGACTGCTTCTCTCATATCGTTGCCAGTGATTGAACGGGTTTCGTGGATTTCCGATAGCATGATGGATACTTCATCCACTGTGATTCGAGCTGCAATATGACCCGCTGAAGTTCCTCCCATCCCGTCGGCGACAGCAAGAAATCCGAATTCAGGTCGAATCGTGAACACGTCTTCGTTTCGACTCCTGACTCGACCGACCCAAGTTTTTCCTTTTGTTTGCACTATATCAATATTCAGATAGTGCGCGGGTGCGCAAGGTTAGCTTCAGGGGCGTTAGAGAATCATGCGCAAAATTAGTGCTGGAAACGTCCATATTTCCTGCCATTTTTCTTGAGTTAACCGACCGGAAAAGTCAAAACTAGTACACTGTAATATAGAAAACCAGTCCTGCCAAGAGCCATTGTATGCTTACCTTATTGTCCCCGTCAAAAAATCTTGATTTCAAGACCCCGTTGCCGACCAAGAAAAAGTCCGAACCGATGTTTCTGGATCGTGCTTCTGAGCTCATTGATTTGCTCCGTCAACTGCAAGTGAGTGATCTCACTAACCTGATGGGAATTAGTGAAGAATTAGGACAGCTTAATGTTGAACGTTATCAGCAATGGACGAAGGATCTCAAACGTGCTAGACCCGCAATCTTGACCTTTAAAGGTGAAGTATATATTGGACTGTCCGCAAACGATTTTGACGAACGCGACTATACTTCTGCCCAACGCCGAATACGGATATTGTCAGGGTTATACGGTCTCTTGCGACCGCTCGATTTGATCCATCCCTATCGTCTAGAAATGGGATCTAATTTCCCGAATTCGCGAGGTGAGGACTTGTACGACTACTGGTGTGAATCGATCGCGTCGGAGCTCAACAAGACTTTAGCTGATCACAAAAATCCGGTGATTTTGAACGCAGCCTCGAACGAATACTTCAGCCCTAGGCTGAGACGTTTAATCAACTATCGGATCGTTGACTGTAAGTTATTAGATCGCCATAAAGACGACTACCGATTCATGACTTACTTTGGTAAACGAGCTAGAGGGGTACTCGCACGCTATGTGATTCAAAATCGAATCAACTCCGTCGGTGCACTCAAACGATTCAACGAAGACGGATATTACTACTCTAAAGAGAGATCTACTCGTGATTCCTATGTCTTCTTACGGGATAATCGTCCCGGTTGAAATTGAGTGGGTGCATCACCACACCCCAGTCACCGAGGCAACTGACTTAAGGTACTAGTGGTCTCTTAGCTGGGTGGGGGATTAGAGGCTGAGTAATACAGATCCCCTAGTTGAGCCTTTCGTAGATGAACCCTGGAACGCTTACTCATGATCAAGTTCAGCAACTGGACTCCAAACGAGAATCCCATAGCAAAGTACAGATAACCCTTCGGGATGTGGATACCCCAGCCATCACCAACGAGCACAAATCCAATGAGCACGATGAAAGCTAACGCTAGTATCTTCACTTGGGGGTTTGCATCAATAAATCGGCTGATGGGGCCTGCGGCAACCATCATCATGATGACAGCAATGACGATGGCAGCGATCATAACAGGCAATCGCTCCACTAATCCAACCGCTGTGATCACTGAATCGATGGAGAAAACTGCGTCGACGAGTCCAATTTGCAAGATGACCAAACCGTAGCCTGCGTACTTCCTAACTCTACCTTGTGACTCATCCTGGATTTCTAAAGAGTTGTGGATTTCTCTAACGCCTTTGAAGATCAAGAACAACCCACCTGTGAGGAGAATCAGATCTTTACCACTAAACTCGTGCCCACTAATCACGAAAAGAGTAGCAGTGAGAGTCATCAACCAGCTGAGAGAAAAGAGTAGCAACAGTCGACTGATCATGGCAATACTCAGCCCAATAATGCGGGCACTGTTACGCTGATGGGGAGGTAACTTGTTGGTCAGGATGGATATGAAAACTATGTTGTCAATTCCGAGGACGATCTCCAGCACAGTCAACGTGATGAATGCTGCCCAGATTTCGTAGCTAAAGAGAATTTCCAATATCAACCCTTATGTGTTCGTTCTTGCTGCAAAGTTGTTACCATTTCGTCTGTCTTTAGAAATTGTAAGGGAACCCTTTGGAGCGATTCGATGAACCCCAAGAATGATCAGATTGAAGCTGCAGCGTTTCGTAAGTTGTTGGATCATCTTGATGACCGAAAGGACGTTCAGAATATCGATCTCATGAATCTAGCTGGATTTTGCCGTAATTGTCTGTCCAAATGGTACAAACAAGCTGCAGAAGAACAAGGCGAGAGTGTCGATTATGAAGACGCACGCAAAAGAATCTATGGGATGCCGTATTCTGAGTGGAAAGCGAAGTTTCAAACTGAACTCAATCCAGAACATCGGTCCGAGATGAAGCCAAATCACTAGCCTGGGGACTGATGGTTACGAGTATCAGTCTCACTCGAAAAAAAGAAACTTAGTGCGTTTCTTACAATCTAATTTAACACCCTACGACGGCCTGTCCACTCATCATGAGCAATAACAAAGACCCAGAAACGAAAAGGACGTTTCGAGAACGTTTTCACAAATTCTGGATCAACTGGAGAGGGTTTTTCCTCTTCCTCGTGTTCATGTTTGTTTTTCGTTCGGTAGTTGCCGATTGGAACTATGTTCCCACCGGAAGTATGTGGCCGAACATCGTGGATGGAGATCGTGTCATCGTTGATAAGGTCGCTTATGACGTTCGATGGCCGTTCACCATGAGTCGCATCGCGCGGTGGTCTCACCCAGAGCGAGGAGATATCGTTACTTTTCCCAGCCCATCAGAAAACGTACTCCTAATCAAACGAGTGATTGCAGTACCGGGTGACACCATAGAACTGCGAAATAACCGATTGATTATCAACGGTGAGGAAGCGGTTTACTCCAAGATTTCAGACGAGGAAGCCAAAGCTCTTGGATTCTTGGAAGATAACTCAGTGAACTATGTACGTGAAGAAATCTTGGGTCATAGTCGAGTGATTCAGTGGCATAAGCATCGTCTGTTCGACCGCGGTACTTTAGCTCCCATCGTCATGAGTGAAGGCACCTATTGGATGATGGGGGATAATAGGGACAACAGTGGTGATTCCCGTGTTTTTGGTCCGATCCCTCGCAACAGCATAATTGGTCGAGCCACTACAATTGCGTTTTCGTTTGACTTTAATGGAAACTGGGCACCTAGATACGCACGCTTCGTGCTGAACATAAACTAGAAGGCGAATCCCCAACTTAAACTAAACGTTTGCAGAATCTCTAGATTCAGGACCTACTTCTCTGTGAAGCAATCTCAGCGCTACATGCTGAGTAAGGATAAATATGAAAAAACAATTGACTATCACACTATTAGCATTGACCTTCTTTACTTTGATGGGGTGGCTCATTGCCGCCGATGGAGACGCTCCTGATGTTCAATCTGAAGTTGAGAATCCTGATGCTAAAGAGATAGACTCACTAGCCATTCAAGATCCGAGCACAGAGAATGTCGAAGAGGTCGAGGAGATGGAAATCCTCCTGGATCTGGAAACCCTCGCACAAAAAAGCGTTCATCTACGCACTGCCCGACAGCTTTATCAATTTCTCCAAAGCAACCATTACTGGCGAGGCGGTTTTACGATGAACGATGAGCTCGGTGGAGAATTATTTGATCGTTATTTGGAGTTCATCGACCCTCGACGCATCTTCTTCTTGCAGTCAGATATCGATGAATTTGAAGCGTACCGAGATGATTTTGATGACACGCTGAGAACGAACAAGCTTGATACGTGTTTCGCAATCTTTAATCGAATTCAAGAGAGACAATTTGACCGCTTTAATTGGGTGATCGATCGACTGGGCCAAGGTCTGGACTCCTTTGATATCACGACTGACGATATCCTGAAAGTTCGCACCGAAGATGATATTGAATGGTTGGCTAACGAAGCTGAAGCTGACCAGTTGTGGGAGAAATTACTCACCGATGACATCATTCGTTACAAACTTCGTGACGAAGAAGACATCATTGAATCACTGACCAAGCGATATAAGCGCAATCGACTTCGTGAAACTCAAACGAATTCAGACGATGCGTTTTCTGCATATATGAACTCGTTCACGACCTGGTTTGATCCTCATACTGAATATCTGCAGCCCAAGTCGTCGGAGACGTTTGATATTCAAATGTCTTTGTCGTTGCAAGGCATAGGTGCACGACTGACTTTGGATGAAGCAGAGGACGATTACGTTGTCATTGATAGTACGATTAAGGGGTGTCCCGCCGATGCGGATGAACTCGGAATTGTTGAAGGAGATCGCATTATTGCGGTCGGTCAAGGAGGCCCAGATGCTCCGATGATCGACATACGCAGTATGCGTTTAGACGATGTAGTGCTGTTGATTCGTGGGCCTAAGGGTACGACCGTGAGTTTGGAAATTATGAAACCCGACGAGATGGGTGCACAGAAACGAATCGTCTCGATCGTACGTGATGAGTGCAAGCTAGAAGATTCAGCTGCGCAGAAGGAAATCGTCACCCTTGAAGGGGCCGGAGCGGACGGTGAAGATCGACTCATCGGAGTCATCGAGTTACCTTCAATGTACGTTGATTTTGCTGCCCAGCGTGCGGGTAAGAAAGATTATCGCAGTGCCACACGAGACGTAAGCCAGTTGCTCACAGAACTGAAAGAACAGAACGTTGAGGGAATCGTCATTGATCTGCGCGGAAATGGGGGTGGGTCACTCGAAGAAGCTCGTACGTTGGTCGGATTATTCATCGATACCGGGCCAACGGTTGTCGTCCAAGATGCCAGCGGTAGGGAAACAGTACTCGAAGATACTAAACTCGGAGTTGAGTGGGATGGTCCATTAGCCGTACTGATTGACCGCAGATCTGCATCCGCATCAGAGATTTTCGCAGGAGCAATCAAGGATTATGGTCGAGGGATAGTCATCGGCAACCGAACGTTCGGGAAAGGAACCGTTCAACAGTTGCTAAGGTTGGGTTATGGCGAGCTCAAGATCACTCAATCCATGTTCTTTAGAGTTTCCGGAGAGAGCACTCAACACAAAGGTGTTTTCCCCGATATCAAGTATCCTTCGCTGATCGATACCGACCAAATCGGCGAGAGTAGCTACGATCAAGCACTCCCTTACCAGTTGATTGACGCTCGCGAATACCGAGTGGACAACCGCTTCGAAAAATTAATTCCGAAGCTCAAAGAACGGCACGAAAAGAGAGTTGAGGTCAACCCCGACTTCGTCTACTACAACTCACTTGCCGACCGCCTTGCCGAGGATCGTAAACGAACTGAGTATTCACTCAATGAAGAAAAACGTCGAATGGAAAGAGACGAATACAACACCTGGCGCATCAATGTGCACAACACACGATTTGCTGCTAAAGACATGGAACAAGTCGAGACGCTGGATGAACTCGAAGAAGTTCTAGAAGCCCTGGAAGAAGAACAGGAAGATGAACCTGATCCGTATTTGATCGAAGCCGCAAATATCACCAGCGACATCGTTGACCTTGATACGACCTATACCTATATTGGTGAAGGTACGACTTTAGTCGACTAGTTGTCCCAGTAAATGACGCTTTGATTGATCGGAAATCGTTGAATGTCCGGTACCTGGGTTTGGGGCTTGGGGTAACCGGCAACGAGAAGCAAGAAGGGTTTCTCTCGGGAAGGTCTATCCAGAATTTCGTTGAGGAACCTCATCGGGCTTGGAGTGTGAGTGAGGGTGGCTAGACCCGCGTGGTGAAACGCTGCAATCAAAAAGCCACTCGCAATTCCAACAGATTCGGGCATGTAATAGTTCTTGATTTTGCGACCGTCTTCGGTCATCCCATACCGTTCTAAAAAAATGGCGATGAGGACGGGAGCCTCAGTGAGAAATGGTTTGTGTTCATCAGTTCCCAGGGGAGCGAGGGCATCCAGCCATTCTTGGGTCGCTCGGTGAGTGTAGAACTCACGTTCCTCACGTTCTGCACCTTCTCGGATTTTTTGTTTCGTTTCCAGATCGGTGACGACTACAAACCGCCACGGTTGTCGATTCGCCCCACTGGGAGCCGTTACAGCGGTTCGCAGAATCTGATCGAGCACTTCGGCGGGAATAGGGGTCGATTCAAACTCTCGAACTGTTCTACGTCTCGACAGTTCCTCACAAAAAGTTCGAGATCTTTCGACCATTTCATCAGTGGGATAACCCTGAAATTGCAAGGGTGTGGTCTTCATCATCGTGGCAGCCTAGACCACGTTGAATTCTCCGGATCGAGCACGGATCGTTTGCTTGATTGAAGCAACAAATTGTGCTCGTGGAAGAGTCGATTGCTCTCTAACACCATATTGTCGAAGGGTCACGGTTTGTCCATCTTGTTCCTTTTGCCCAAGGATGAGTAAGTTGGGGATTTTTCTGACTGTGCCTTCGCGAATCTTCTTGGAAACGGTATCCGATTCGCGAGCAAGTTCGGTTCGCACAAAGTGAGAGCGTAGCTCATTAACGATTTCAACCCCATAGTCGTGAAATTGCTCTGAAACCGTGATCACTTGAACTTGTATGGGAGCTAACCAAGTTGGAAATGCTCCACCATAGTGTTCAAGCAAATAAGCAACCATTCGCTCGTGAGTAGACAGCGGAGCTCGGTGAATGCAGTAGGGAGTGTGTTCATTGCCATCTGCACCCGTATAGACCAAATTCATCCGTCCGGGAACAGCAAAGTCCAGCTGCACGGTACTGACTGATTCATCTCGACCAGTGACGGTGGGGAACTGCACATCAATCTTCGGTCCATAGAACGCGGCTTCACCAATCCCGACGACAAAATCCACACCCATTTCGATGAGCAATTCTTCGATCAACACTTCAGATTTCGCCCACGCATCCGGATTATGGACATATTTGTCTTTGCCTTTGGGGTCTTCAGGATCGGATTTCGATAATCGAAGGTAGTACTTCTCAAGCCCCAATATACGGTACATGTCGTTATACAGTTGCATGACATTTCGAAACTCTGACTTGATTTGCTCTTCTGTGCAATAGATGTGAGCGTCATTCATGCACATTCCGCGTACACGGACTAATCCACTGACGGCACCAGATTCTTCAAATCGATAAACGTGTCCGTACTCGGCTAGCCGCAACGGCAGATCACGATAACTACGAGGTTCTGCTGCAAAAATCTTGTGGTGATGGGGACAGTTCATCGGCTTAAGCACATAGGCTTCTTTAATTTGTTCGCCTTCATCGCTCTGTTCCATCAGCTCCATGGCGGGATACATATCTTCACGGTAGTAGGGAAGGTGACCGGTTTGGTAGAACAAATCTTGCTTGGCGATATGGGGGGTTGCCACTCGCTGATAACCTGCTTTGAATTCGAGTTCTTTAGCGAGTGCTTCTAGTTCATCCCGAATCACGGTTCCGTTAGGTAACCACAGCGGTAAGCCTCGACCCACGTCGTGATCGATAGCGTAGATACTGAGCTGTTTACCTAGCTTTTTGTGGTCCCGCTGCTGTGCTTCTTCATAGGCTTGGACGTAGGACTCTAACTTTTCTTTGGTGTGAAAGGCCCAAGCATAGATGCGAGTTAGCATCTGGTTTTTGTTATCGCCTCTCCAATAAGCACCAGCGACATTTTTTAACTTGAAGGCATCTCTAGGGATTTCTTTGGTGGTATCAACATGCGGGCCTTCACACATGTCAACAAAAGAACCATTGCGATAAAAAGACAACGAATCTAGACCATTTTTTTCGCACAGTGCAAGGGCGTATTCGCGTTTGTAGGGTTCGCCCATTTCGGTGAGACGGTTCAGTGCAGCTTCTTTGTCTAATTCTTCTCGATAGAATCGCTGTCCACTCTTAAGAATCTTGCGCATCCGCCGTTCGATTTCGGGGAAGTCATCATGGGTGATGGGTTGGGTAAGCGCAAAGTCGTAATAAAACCCATCTCGAATCGGAGGCCCAAACCCCAGCGTTGAACCCTCACGAATTTGCAGTACTGCCTGGGCTAATACGTGAGCTAAGCTATGGCGGATTCGGTATAGCTGATCATCGTCAGACTGATAATCGCCTTGGTGTTCGTAGTTCACGGAGCGGAATCCTATTTTTTCGGATTCGACGCTTTTTGCATCAACTGTCCAAGTACATAGGGAAGAATTCCTCCGCTTTGGAAGTAATGAACTTCGTTCTTAGTGTCTATTCGGCTCAACAAAATCACTACTTGAGTCGAACCGTTGGTATAGCGTATGGTCATCACTAATCTCTGGCGGGGTTTGATTTCCTTTTCCCCAGGCTCAAGTTGTATGGTAATTTTCTCGTGACCCGTCAATTCCAAAATGTCTGGTCGCATTCCCACCAATTGAAGTGGTAGCACACCCATTCCGATTAGATTAGAACGATGAATGCGTTCATACGACTGTGCAATCACAGCTTTCACCCCGAGTAATGCAGTACCTTTAGCAGCCCAGTCACGGCTTGAACCGGTCCCATATTCACTTCCAGCAATGACCACTAACGGAGTTTTGGATGCTGCATAGCGCATAGCTGCATCGTAGATGGAGGTGGTTTCTTGACTCGGAACATGTACGGTAAAACCACCTTCTAAGTCCGGAACCATTTCGTTACGGATTCGAACATTTGCAAAGGTTCCCCTCATCATGACTTCGTGATTACCTCGACGAGCACCATAGGAATTGAAATCAGCGGGCTCAACCCCTAGTTCTTGGAGATATTGTCCGGCCGGATTTTTTGGGTGAATCGCTCCAGCGGGCGAGATATGGTCTGTGGTCACCATGTCTCCTAAAATGGCGAGTATGGACGCATCGTGGACTTCCACAGACTGGTAGTGGGAGCTTTGATTGGTGAAGAAAGGGGGATGTTTGATGTAGGTAGATTCAGACCAACTGTAGGTGGGTCCGTGTTCGGATTCGATGTCCTTCCAAGACACGGGACCTTTGAATAGGTCTGCATATTGTTGCTGAAACATATCAGATGAGACTTGATCCATCAGTTCTTTGATTTCGTCACGGGTGGGCCAAATGTGGTGCAAATACACATGCCTTCCTTTGGGATCTTTACCTAAGCTGGTTTCGTGTAAGTTGATTCGTGTCGTACCTGCGATTGCATAAGCTACGACGAGGGGAGGTGAAGCTAACCAATTGGCACGCACTTCTTGGTGCACACGCCCCTCAAAGTTTCGGTTACCGGAGAGAACTGATGAGACCACCAAGTTTCCGTCTGAAATTTGTCTGGAAATTTCTGGACTCAAAGGACCTGAGTTGCCGATACAAGTCGTACATCCATAACCGACTAGATCGAACCCAATCTCGTCCAGATACTTTTGCAGCCCGGTGCGTTCGAGATATTCGGTTACGACTTTAGATCCCGGTGCTAGGGAGGTTTTAACCCAGGGTTTAACTGATAGCCCGCGTTCATGTGCTTTCTTGGCAACGAGCCCTGCACCCAACATGACAGCTGGATTTGAGGTATTAGTGCAAGATGTAATCGCTGCGATGACTACATCTCCGTCTTCTAGCTTGTGGTCATCTGCACTTCTCATACGACTTCGGGACATCGGAACGCGTGATCCATGGGTATCCATCATGCGATCAAATGCAGACAGTAGTCGTTTGATCGGTATACGATCTTGTGGACGCTTCGGTCCAGCCACAGAAGGTTCTATGGTGCCAAGGTTGAGCTCTATATTTCCCGAGAATGATGGTTTCACACTATCGTCTCGCCACAAGCCTTGATGTTTCGCGTAAACTTCGACTCGATCAATCGTCTCTTGGGGACGAGAGGTGAGTCTCAGATAGTTCAGGGTTTCATCATCAATGGGGAAAAAACCGCATGATGATCCGTATTCTGGAGCCATGTTGGAGATGGTGGCACGATCAGCGAGGCTTAATTCATTCAATGCAGGTCCGTAGAACTCTACAAACGCTCCGACCACACCGGTTTGTCTCAAAATCTCAACAATCCGTAGCACTAAATCAGTTGCAGTGATACCTTCAGAAAGTGATCCCGTGAGTCGGACACCCACTACTCGTGGAAGCAACATGGTGAGAGGCTGTCCTAGCATCGCAGCTTCTGCTTCGATTCCACCGACTCCCCAACCCAGTACACCAAGACCGTTGATCATGGTCGTGTGACTGTCGGTTCCAACTAGAGTGTCTGGATAGGCAAAAGTTTGGTCACCGTCGGTAGACGTTGCGACCACACTCGCTAAATATTCGAGATTGACTTGATGACAGATACCCGTGCCTGGAGGGACGACTTTGAAGTTTTTGAATGCCTGTTGACCCCATTTCAGGAAGCGATAGCGTTCACGATTCCGTTTCACTTCTAGTGCTACATTGGCATCAAACGCTTTGCTAGTTCCAAAGTGATCCACCATGAGTGAGTGATCGATGACCAAATCCACAGGAGTGAGTGGGTTGATGATTTCGGGATCAAATCCAGCATCTTGCATCGCATTGCGCATGGCAGCTAGATCGGCAATGGCAGGGACACCGGTGAAATCCTGCATCAACACGCGAGAGGGATGGAAAGCAATTTCATGCTCGGTAGTGGGAGACTCTGTCCAATTCGCGAGTAAATCGATGTCGTCGGGACGGACTGCAACTCCATCTTCAAATCGAAGAAGGTTTTCGAGCAGTACCTTTAGAGAAAGTGGGAGTTTAGAGGGATCTCCCATTCCTCGTTCACCTGCGGCATTCAAGTCATAGATAGAGTAGTGGTTATCTCCAACCTTTAAGGTTCGCAGGCAGTCAAAACTATTGGTTGTCACAGGAAATTCCAAAGCGTGGGAAATGATTCGATGTGGCAAAGCAACCATAGGCACATCGAAAAGAGGACAAATATTTTATGGAATTGACCTAACCGTGAGCGGATTGTTGCTATTTGAGAGGCTCAACTCGACTGGGAAACAGGGTTATTCCTCTGCTTCAGCACGCCCAGCATTGCGGGGATCACTCACTCCGAAATTAGCTCCATCAATTCGAGCAGCTGAGTTAGCATCTCCTATCTCTAATCTTTCTGTGAGGGTGTGACCGAGCTCTTCGAGTTCTTTTCTGAGTTCCGGGTCAAGACTATGAGATTCAAACACGACATGGTCTGGTAGCCACTGATGATGAAACCTTGGGCTTAGGACTGAATCGTGAAGCGACATTCCATGATCAATAGTGTTTACGATGATTTGCAGTACGGTAGTAATGATGGTGGAGCCTCCAGGAGATCCAACAACCAACAGATCACCGTTTTCTCCGACTACGATGGTAGGGGTCATTGAGCTCAACATTCGCTTACCTGGTTCGATGGCATTCGCTTCTGCTCCGACTAACCCAAATTGATTAGGAACCCCGGGTTTCGAAGAGAAGTCGTCCATTTCGTTGTTGAGTAGGAATCCAGCCCCTTCGACAACATATCCGCTGCCATAGCCCGAGTTCAGAGTGGTTGTGAGAGAGACAGCGTTGCCGTCTTTGTCAATGACCGACAAATGTGTGGTTTCTTCGCTTTCTTGCGGGATGTTACCTGCTTCCATGGTGGCGGATCGTGTGGCTTTTTCTGCGTCCATATCACTTATGCGTTCTTTGGCGTATTCTTTGTCGATGAGGGTTTCGATTGGGACGGGGTAGAAGTCCGGGTCTCCGAGGTGAATCGCTCGATCTGCATAAGCTCTTCGTTCTGCTTCGATCATCAAGTGCATCGTCGCGGTCGAGTTATATCCCATTTCAGAGACATCAGACAACTCGAGCATGTTGAGCATTTGCACGAGAATGATTCCACCTGATGAAGGTGGGGGCATAGAGATCACCTCGTAACCCCGGTAGTTACCGATGATGGGCTCACGCCAGACGGGTTGGTAGGCTTCGAGATCTTCGTGCGATATGAGACCGACTCCTCGTTTCATTTCAGCGACGATCAAGTCCGCTACCTCTCCTGTATAGAACCCGTCTCGACCTTTTTCTGAGATGACTTTAAGTGTTTTCGCTAGGTCAGGTTGTTTGAATAGCTCACCTGCTGCATAGGGTTCTTTTTCTTCGTTTAGAAATACTTCGGTCGACCCTTTAGAACGCAGCCAGACCTCTTTGCGGTCAGCGATGGCACGTGCGATGTCTTCGGGTATATGAAAACCACGTTCAGCGAGTCGGATAGCTTCTTTCATCACTTGCTGACGAGTTAGCTTTCCATAATGGGAGTGTGCTTCGAGTAAACCTGCTACCGATCCAGGAACACCACTCGCGAGTCGACTTCTCAGTGCTAAATCGGGGTCGTATTCACTGTCATCGTCCAACATCATGTCTCTTGAGGAGGCCATCGGTGCCACCTCGCGAAAGTCTATCGTAAACGTACTGCCGTCTGCCATTCGGATCACCATAAATCCCCCACCTCCGAGATTTCCTGCAGCTGGGTGCGTCACTGCCAGTGCAAAAGCGGTCGCAACCGCAGCATCTACCGCATTACCTCCTGCAGCCATTGCTGCGACTCCCGCTAAAGAAGCATGCTGAGATCGGGAGGAAACGACTCCTTTGTCCGATTTAACTTCGTTGGCATGTAATCCAATGGAACCAATCAAAAATACCAGAGTGAACAGGAAGATGAAAGATCGAAGTGGTTTCAAGTGAGTGATCTCCTTGTGAAAGTTATCTCGCAAAGCTCAATTCAAAAAATAAACGAGCAGAACCCCCGATCGCTGTGTCGAAGCCGGTGTCGGTAGGTCCAAATTCTTCGTTGGTGTCAGAGAATGGGATCCCTAATCCCAGTGAGACTTGGGTGTGATTAGTGGGGGAATAGGTCAGGTAGGTTTGCAACAACATGCTTGAGTCTTCAAGACTCAAGAGCAGAGTAGTAGATTGTGTCCAAAGCGTGTGCCAGTTGACCACCGTACCTAATGCTAGCAGTTGTTGACTCAACGCAAAAATCTCGCCCCTTGAAAGTCGGTTGGAGAGTTCGGCTGGTAGTGAGTTATACCCATTGTCTAGAGATTGAACTCCGACACCGTTGTAGTAATACTCGGTAAACGCGTAGAGTAGCTTGTCTCCAAGCAGGGTGGTGGTATCAAAGTTGACCACTCCCGAACCAAAACAGGAACCTTGATCAGGACATGTTCGAGCGTAGTCAAGACGCATCAGAAACTGACCTAAAGGGAGAGAGAAGGTACTAGCCAAAATCTGATCTGATAAGTGTCGAGCAACGATGAGCTCAATCTCACTACCCAAGACAGGGCAGTAGAGTTTGAGTGCTTGAGTTGAAGAATTGACCGAATGGTCAATCATCGAGGTTCGTGTGACTCCGAGAGCCTGGAGCTCTATTTGCCAAGGTAGGAGTGCTTCGACCAAAACCCCATCAATTCCCCGACGAAATTCCCGACTGATTGAGGTTGCTGTGGGCGGAAAAGCACTAAAGACATCGACGGGATTGAAAACAATTCCGTGTCCCCAAGACACCGGAAAGCGACCGAAGGTAACGCGCCATGGATGAGACTTGTAGGTTACCCGAGCCCGGTCTAGCGTCAATTGAACGAAATGTCGTGTACCGTTAGCAATGTCCCACTCTGCAGGTCGAGAGGGGTGGGAAGAATCGGTAATGGTTTGAGTTTGAAGCTCTACCGAGTCGCCCACACTAAGGGTATTGAGTGCATGGAATTCAAACGACCATTTCGTGGTAGTGTGATTGAACAGATATCTGAAATCTAGTTTGTTGTCCCAACCCAAATCGCGGTGGGTCACTTGACTGGATCTATCCTGATCATTGAGCTTGCGGATTTCACTCGACAGGTTGACTTGAAATCGACTCTCAGCAAAAGCACTGGTCGCGAGTATCACGAACCCAACAATTAAGCTACCGGCGACGATGCTCATGAAGCCGTATCAGAAATGACACTACCGTCCTCAAGTCTCACTTGTCGGGAGGTAAATTCCATCACCATAGGGTCGTGGGTAGCAGTAACAATGGTGAGACCCGAATCACGGTTTATGGTTTGCAATAGTTGACAAAGCTCTCGGGTGGTTTGCGAGTCTAAATTGGCACTGGGCTCATCGGCGAGCAACAGGATTGGATCGCCAGCTAGAGCTCTAGCAACGGCAACTCGCTGCTGTTGTCCACCAGATAATTCTCCGGGTCTTCGATGAGCTACTTCCGCTAAACTCAGGGAGTCCAAAATCTCATGTGCACGGTTGTTTCGCTCCTTTGTGGAGATTCCTTGGAGTTGGAGAACCAGTTGTACGTTTTCAGCTGCAGACAAAACAGGTACTAAATTAAATGACTGAAACACAAAGCCGATTTTTTCTAATCTCAAATCAGCTAGTTGATGGGGTCTAAATTGAGATAGATCTTCACCCCCGACTTTCACTGTTCCCGACGTAGGTTGATCCAGAGCACCAATGAGATGAAGGAGTGTCGATTTACCGCAACCAGAAGGACCCGCAACACTGACAAACTCTCCCGATTGAATCTCAACCGAAACTTCACGAAGAGCACGGACTTCCATCTCTCCGGTACCGAAGATTTTCGATACCGATTGCAGCTGAACGACAGGATGGGTCATGATGTCAACTTCTCAATGCCACCAATACATCGGTACGAACCGCACGGATAGCTGGATAGAGACTCGCCACCAGTGACAACAACAGCGATGTGATGACCACGATGACCACATCAAGAGGTAAGACCGCAGGAACGATTCTGGGTGCAAGATTCATGGACTCAGCGGCAGCAGCAAAGGCACTCAAATCGATTCCGTTGCCTATCCAACTGAAGATGAGCCAACTGAGTAGTAATCCACCACAAGTGCCCGCAATCATCAACATAAATGATTCCAAGATCACTTGAACCAAGATTTGTCTAGACTTCATGCCAATCGATTGAAATAACCCAAATTCATGAGTTCTTTCCATCACCGCCGTGATGAAGGTATTCGATAATCCAAACACCAAAGCGGTTAGCACGATACCCAACCAAACATAGACTACAGAGTTCACAGCTCTGTGCATGAATGAAACGATGGGATCCATTTCCATCCAATCTCGAACCAAGAGATTTGGAAACGCATGATTGATGGTGTCGAAAGCATGGGGCGGAATATAGCGTGTGTCGAAACGAACTGATATTTCAGTGACGTTTTGTGTTCGCAACCATTGCTGCAGGGAATTCCTACTCACAAAGATCATCGACTTTTCGATGGATTTCGAATCCGTGTCATAGACACCAGCGATTCGATAACCGATTTCGGTGGATTGTCCATCAATGTCTTGAACCACAACCACAATCCGATGACCTAGGCGAGTTCTGAGTTCGTTGAGAAGTGAGCGTCCAATCACGACTCGAACATCTTCGGTATCGGTGAGAAACTCTCCCTCAATCGTGAGATCCGACACGAACGAAATTTCTTCATCCTTTGGGTCGAGTCCCACTAGCTGTACACCTCTTGCTTCTCGCTCACTCCACACCACTCCGGGCAGTTGAATGCGACTCGTCCACCCTAAAAGAGGGAGTTTAGAAAACTTTTCGTTGACCTCATCGGTATTGACTGAGAACCCTTGTTTCATGGAAGGATCATCGCGATAACCGGGTGCTTGTATCTTGATATGACCATTGAGTTGCTCAATGACTTGATCGACCATTTGCACTTGCATGCCACGAATGAGACCATTGAGGACGATCACTCCAGCGACCGCTACAACGATAGAAACCAATAAGATCGAATTACGACGACGTTGTCGCCATAAGTTGCGAAAACTCAAAGTCGAGATTAGCTTGGTTTCTGAAATGATTGAATAATTCATTCGCGATATCGCATCGCCTTGATGATGGGCATAAGAAACAGTCGAATGGTCGCAATAGCAGTGAAGGTGAGAACCCCCAGACCGATAGAAATCGGTGCAACGAGCACCACTTTGGTGTCCACACTAGGAAAGATACGATCCGGTAGAAATAACTGACCACTGATTTCTTCCATGACCCCACCCTCTAAACCAATGCCCATATGAGCCAAAAAAATGATGGCTGCAGTGCTCACGATGCTTCCCAACGTAACCCCAACTATCCACATCAGAGTTGATTCGCTCAGCAACATTGCGAAGACTTGATTGTCTCGCATCCCCATAGCTCGCAGAACTCCAAGTTCACGAGTGCGCTCAATGATGGTCATCACACTGGTGTTGGCGATAGATAGAACGACTATCAGAGTTAAAGTGCTGTAGACAATGGCATTACTGATCTTGTCTAGTCTAATATTCTGACTGACTTCTGGCATCAACTCTTGCCAGTCGTAGAGCTTAGCGTCGTTCGGGAGTGATTGCTCGATTCGAGTACGGGTGGGATCCAAGGTCATAGGATTGTTTGTCATGATGACCACTCGATGAGCAGAATCGGACAACAATAGTGTCTCATTCAAAATACCGATATCTAAGTGGACTAGCGACCGATCGATAGTGTCGTTTCCGACCCTAAAGATCCCACTGATTGTTGGGGTTAATGCAGCAACTCCACCTTGGACATCTGAGGTGAGTATGACGATTTCATCTCCCACTCCAACGGATGCATTGCGGGCAAGGATGCTGCCGATTGCTGCAGTCCCTTCCGTTACATACTCTCCTTCAACCATACTTGATGAAAAGTAGGAAACATCGGATTCAAGGTCTGGGTCTACACCCACTAGCATTGCACCCACGCTATTTTCTCCGAAGTTGATGACTCCAAAGCTCTCTGTTCGGATGGAAGTTGCGACTACATCCGAAATATTGTTGAGATGGTTGCGTAAGCGATGTACGTCTTTTAAGCAGTGTTCCACACGAGGATCATGCTCATAGTCTGGATGTTGCACTTGGAAGTGACCTCCACCAAAACGTGAACTCACTTCAATCATCGGCTGATAGCTTCCGGATTGAAACGACATTCCCAATTGCACCAAAACCATTGCAAATGCAATAGCTCCACAAGTCAGCAAGGTTCTGCGTTTATTGCGCCAGAGATTTCTCCAAGCAACGGTTAGAGTGAACAACCCTAGTGTCCTTGATCGGTCGATGCAATCATCACTCTAGCCCACGCAGCGAATAAAGGGTGAACTTATCGTCGGGGATTTCTACATCGAAGTCGATATCGACATATTCAACCTCAGTCCAACTATCCTCATCCTCTACCTTCGTGACTCGAATCAGCTGAGGAATCTCTCGGTCGTCAAACTCAGCGATTTCTAGAGTTTCAATGGTTTTCACCAACTCCAGATCCTGATCGAAGTATGAGTGATTGAGGATGACTAAATCTTCACGAATTTCAAAGACTTCTTTACCCCAAACAACGGGAGCGTTTTCATGCGGAATCGCTTCAACGGTGTACACGGTATATTGATCTTCTGTATTAGTTTGGGTCAGTGAGAAGGCATAGTGTTTGAGGATTTGATCGGTGCGTGCCAGATCGTTGTAGGAGAGGTCAGAGCCTGCCCATCCTTGGGACATCATCGATCTTGGTAATCTCACTTCTCGACCGATTTTGGTGGAATAGGTCCACATGTGATCTCCGTTTTTCAATGTAGCATTACCCACTTCTCGAGCAGGAGCAGTGAACCGGATCAATGCGTTGTCTCGACCTTTGGCCCACACTTCAAACGAAGAAATCCGAGTCCAATTGGGTCGCTTAATGGTCATGGTCAGTTTTGCGAAAGAACTGACTCCTCTTGCTTGATCGAGTGCTTGAGCGACCAGTTCCTTTGCTTCGTTTTCTGTCTCTAGTGTGAGTGCTGTGATTGCGAGTGACCAAGTAATCACTACTAGCAGAGTTTGGAGGTAGCAATTGATACACTTCACCAAGACCTTAATCGGTCTTTGCGGCTGCCTAGTCGCTTTGTTAGGTGAACGGCGCATTGTGTTTATCTCAATCGTTGGTTGAGTTTATCATGATAGGTACGAGTAGAGTTTGGACCTGATCATCGTATGGGTTCGCTAATCCAAAAACCAGGGGGTTGTCTGCAAAACGCAATTTCAAGATAATGGTTATCTAAAGTGTGCGATTCTCGGGAGAGTTGTTTCGCACGGTGGTGCTGAGAACAAAAGGGTTGTCACAGTCCATGACAGTAAGCATAGATAAACTCGCGGTAGTAGACACAAGAGCTGAAATAGGGGACAATTGCATGATTGGTCCTTATTGCATCATTGGTTCGAATGTTGAAATCGGCTCTGGCACTCGACTACATTCCCATGTCGTTGTCAGTGGTCACACCACAATAGGGTCTGACTGCATCATCTTTCCCTTTGTGACCCTTGGCGTGCAATCACAGGATCTCAAGTACGTACCTGGTACACGTAGTTTCACCCAAATTGGCAATCGAAATACCATTCGAGAATTTGTCAGTATTCACAGCGGTACTGCGGAGGAATCATCTACGATTGTAGGGGATGACTGTGCGCTTCTCGCTCATGTTCATGTCGCACACAACTGTCATGTGGGCAATCAAGTCATCATGTCACATGGTGCGTCGTTAGGTGGACATGTTGTCATAGGAGACCGTGCTAATCTGGGTGGGCTCAGTGGTGTCCATCAATTTTGCCACATCGGAACCAATGCACTCATTGCTGGATTAGCTCGTGTGAACCAGGACGTACTACCTTTTATTATTGCAGAAGGATCCCCTGCTAGCATGCGCATTGTGAACCGTGTTGGAATGCAAAGAGCAGGCTACAAAGACTCTGAAATTAGAGATGTTCGTCGAGCGTTTCGAACCCTGTTTATGGGTGATCTGAGGCTGGAAGAAGGAGTCAAAAAAGTCAAACAGACACTTGGCGACAAGCCCCACATCCAAGAGTTTTTGCAAGCCATCGAGTCTTCACAACGCGGGCTTGCTCGACCCGAGACTGCAACTATGGAGATTAACACGAGCGAGTAAACAGAGATTCACAGCTAATAAAGGAGATCAGTTTATTCTTCATCGAGGTCACTGCCAGTTCCAATGCTAATCATGGTGGAGTAGTCGGTGTAAGCACCTGCATATTTTTTGAGTTTCGGAAAATAGGGACTGAATCGAGCCTCTTCTCCGTTAATCTGTGAAATGGTCAAAAAGTTATCGCGTGTATCCACTACCTTAATGGTCTTGAAGAGTTTGTTGAGTCTTGGGTCATCTGGTTTCACAAAAACCTTCAATTTCCATCCATTTGAGGAAGTCCAACAGATCGGTACCCCATCATATAAACCCAGGAAGTTCCCGATACGACGAACGGGCAACTCTTCCCAACCCAACCCTAATCCACAGGGACACCGAGGATCGTAAGACGAGATCCACTGGGCACCCGTTTTCGGTAGATTTCGCATCAACTCTAATGATTCGGGTAGTGCGAACTGTGGACCAGATAGATCTTCGAGAAACAAACCAGAAACCACTTCTCCGGCAAGTTCCATAAGCCGTAGAGCACGAAAGATGTTCCTCCAACGGTAATTGTTTCCTTCACGCTGTGTTAATTCTCGACTAACGATGCCACGTCGCTCCAGCACCACCCGCGCTCTGCTCTTTTCGATTTCTAATTCGGTGAGTACATCATGCTTTTCGTTAGAAGGATGAGATAGAGACCAATTACCGGGCCACTTCAAAGTCCGTTTATATTTCCAGGAGCGAACGGATTGAATATCTGGTGGAGGGTACATTTCGCCCAGCGGATGATCGAGTTTATAGTGGTGGTCTTCCGCTTTGTATAGTGCTCGAAAGGAGTCAGTTGACACTTCACCCTTCCACACAGCTTTCCAAAATAATTCGTTAAATTTTCTGGGTGAAGATCCATCTAGATCTCTCAGTTGAATGTAGGTGTATCGTCCATCGGGATCCTTAAAGCAATGGTCCAGCGTTGAATTCGGTTTAGGCTTAAACGGTAGTTCATCTTCGTCAGTGATCACCGTCATTCGTTGACGGCCAGTACCTCTCCATGCAAACTCTTGGTTAGTAAATAATTCCTCTAGGTCTTTCAGGGGTATTTCTTTATGGGTGGGTCGCCACAGTTCTTTCATCCAAAATTTCACCGGAGCGTCGAACCCACGTAATCGCTCTAAGGTCTGTGTCACCGCTTCGATACCCGAACCGTAGGAATTTGCATCGTACCAAGCGGACAAAAATTGGGTCAGACTTTTCTTGGGTAGAGGATCGAGATGCTGCTGTTGAGAGCGTCGTTGAAAGCGAAGTAACCCTACTAAATTCGAGCGATCACAGTACATTTCTTCGTCTGAATCTTCTACTCGCACATCTCGAGTGAGGACATCACGATCTGTCAACTTTTCGACTATAGCGTGTATTTGAACGGTTGACAGCGGGATCAGCGATGCGATTTCGTTCAGGGTTCGAGGTCCGTAGTATTGCAAGGCGTTTTCTACTGCTGCTTTAGGGTTCACTTTCACCAGTTTCTGGCTTTGTGGATGAATGAAACCTGACCAGGATCCTGATTGAATGTGTTTGATTTTGGCAGGCACCTTGACCGATTTCCACCACTGCTCTTCGGGGATCCACACGCGTTCACGGACCCATTCAGAAACTTCTAAATTCCCATCCGGTTCATAGCCAGCGATGGTTCGTTGAACCTTGGATTCAAACCCTTGAATCACTTGTTTCGATAGTTCTGGTCGCAGCTTCGCATGCCTCGCGACTGTGGAAACTAAACCCTCTGGGAGGTTTATCTGCTTTGAGTGTTGCGGCGTATCGTCGTCGTACATGTAACGGTTAATCTGATCGAACGTGGTTTGCGTTGCAAACGGACTAGGGAATTGCCGTCGCACGACTGAGATTCGGATGGTTCCGTTATTGATTCCATTGAGTACTTGTTCCACGGCCCCTAGATCAAATTCGTGGTTCAGACAAGTTCTCCAGGCTTCTATAAGTACCGGAAAATTCTCGCAATCGTGAATGGCTGCCAGCAGTTTCTTGGCGAGCATTCGGTTCATCCACAGGGGAACACGATGGTTGAATCGAGATTTCTCTAGTAGTAGTGCTCGACCCGCACACTCCCTAAAGTGAACACCGAAGAAGGGAGAGTTTTGAAGAGAGTGTGTTAACCTATTGTGAAACGAATCTAAGTTCAGAAAACTCAGCACTTCATCGGGTTTCGTTTCTTGCGTCAACTGACATGTGATCGTTTGGTTGTCTGACCTAATGTCGGGTGGAGATTTGAATCGGTCTCTCCAACTGGATTCCATTGCAAGTGCAATCGGGCGGTTGACTCGTGAACCCCACAGTGTGTGTATCACCAATTGATCTTCAGAGGATGCGGAAAGATATCCACCTGGACCGGCTAGAAGATGTTCTGCGATTACGAGAGATGTGTGGGGGAGGCTGCCCGTACTCTCCCTTTGTCTATTGAGCAGACTGACGCAATTCGTAGTTGACGAAGCATCAAATCCTATTTCGATGAGTTGACGTTCTAGTTCTTCTTGTTCGTCGCTTTCGAGTAACTCATCGGCCGTTTGTAGGAAGTCTCTCACGAGCATTGAAAGATGAAAATCCTGACTCTGGGTTTCTGAAAGATAAAAGGGTGCACTCGAGATATTGGAACGAGTAGGCCGTACCTTTACGTCATTGTGATCGATGGATTCAATGGTCCACTGTTGTGCACCGAGTGTGAGTTTTTGACCGATCTTGGCTTCCCACACAAATTCTTCGTCTAGTTCTCCAACTAAAGAGTTGGAGTCAGCGTTGCGAACTTTGTAGTAACCACGATCAGGGATCGTACCACCCGATGCATATAGGGCAAGTTGAGCCCCTTTGCGCATTTCGATCATCCCAGTATCTTGGTGGTGAGCAATCCGAGGACGTAGGCTACGTATTCTTCGATCTTCAAAACCGCCTGTGAGCATGTCGATAACCTTATCGAAATCTGACCTCTCAAGTGTAGCGTAGGGGTATGATCGAGTGAGGGTAGAAAAAATATGGTCAAGATGGCAAGCACCAGCTACCGTAAAGGAAACCACCAGTTGTGCAAGCAGATCTAGGGGTGCAAGCATGGGCCGTAATGGTTCTAAGTCTCGAGTTGCGACTGCTCCTGCTAGTGCAGCAGCGAGCACGTTGTCGTTTGCGTGGGTTGGGTAGAGCTTAGCACGAGAAACTCTACCTACTCCGTGTCCTGATCTACCAATTCTTTGCAGAGTCGAGGAAACACTCATAGGAGATTGCACCAATACAACTTCGTCCAACTCTCCAATATCGATGCCCATCTCCAATGAACTCGTGGCAACGATGGCTCTGAGTTCACCTTCCTTGAGTCGGTGTTCGACTTCCTCGCGAATTTCTCGTGCTAATGAACCGTGATGTGAGTAAGCAACGATTTCACCCGCAAGCTGGTTGATGTCATGGGTGATTCGTTCTGCTGTTCGTCTGGATACCACAAAGAACAAGGTTGATCGATTGGATTGAATCACCTGATAAAACTCTTCGATGAGATGGTCCCAGATGGGTAATCCCTCATCAATTGCAGTGAGTGCTTTCTCCGGTAGTCGTATCTCTAGGTTTAACTCTTTCTTCGAGTAATCTTCGACAAGCTGAACTTTGCGAGGGAGGCCTGTCGCATCGAATCCTCCTAAATATTGAGAGACTAAACATGGAGGATTTACCGTAGCCGATAGAGCCACTCGCTGAAATTCTCCAGCAAGGTCAACGACACGTTCCAGGCACGCCATGAGGGTACACCCTCTGCGATTCTCAATCATGGCATGGATTTCGTCCAATACCACACATTCAATGTGTGTGAACAACCGCCGACTTCGCGCCGCTGTGATCATGAACAACAGACTTTCTGGTGTGGTCACCATGATCGAAGGGGGATTGCGAAGCATCTTTTGTCGTTCAGACTGAGTGGTGTCTCCACTTCGTGTGAGTACTGTGATCTTGGGGCAAGACTCTCCCGATTTTTCAAATATTTCTTCGATTTCTTCGAGTGGTTCAAGGAGATTCTTTTGAATGTCTCGATTGAGGGCTTTTAAAGGAGAAACATAGAGGATGCGAGGGTGATCGCCTTCACTCGGTTCAGTAAATAGACGGTCAATCAAAGCAAGAAAGGCAGTGAGAGTCTTACCACTACCTGTCGGTGCCGTCGCGACCAGGCTCTCACCCGCGGAGATTCGTGGCCAACTTGCTTTTTGAATGGGAGAGGGTTCACCGTATTTGTCGATAAACCACTGCCGAATTAGCGGATGAAAACCTTCAAGGGCATGGTTGGACATTGGGATCGTATGAGTCGGTACAACCTTGCCTAGCTGGGGTACTTACCGATGCCCATAAGTCTATAAGACGCTAGTACCAGTCATGGTCTACAGTACCACCGCCGTTGCAGATTATCTTGGCTCCAGTCATGTAGGAGTTTGATGGTGAAACCAAAAACTTCACGACATCACCGATTTCTTCAGGTTGACACACATGACCGAAAGGAGAAACATCATCAAGATCTGATAGCTTGAGTATCCCCGCTCGTGCGCGCATGAGTCGTCGACCTATTTCAGTATTGACCAACCCCGGGGAGACGATGTTGACTCGAATGCCATGTTCGCGTTCTTCTTTTGCTAGAGTTCGAGCTAGCACTTCCAGTGATGCTTTTGCCATGGTATAGGGAGCTCCCGTAGCGATGTGTTCGTCAGCAGAGGCACAGGAAATCATCAAGATATCGGCTCGCACGACATTCCGCATTCCTGGGATGAGCAGTCTACACAGTGTGTGAGCAGAGACAACGTGTGTTTGAAGAAGCCGGTTTAGTTCCTTGGGTGGTGTTTCTGCTACGGTTAGTCCACGACTCGCTATGCCAGCATTGTTAATCAAGATTGAGGGTGGACCCATTTCCTTGACGACTCTTTCAGCCAGTGATTCGCACTGGCTCAGTTCGTCAATGGAAGCTTGAAATGCCTTCGCCTTACCACCTGTAGAGCGAATTTGTTCGACAGTTGCTTCAGCAGATTTTTCGTCGTGGCGATAATTCACAGCAACGAACGCACCAGCGCTCGCTAAAGCTCGTGAGATTGCACTACCGATGCCTCTTCCCCCGCCAGTAACGAGAGCTATACGACCTTCGAGCGCACTCACTTGTATGCTCTGGTGTTTATGGTCAATTTATCCTCTCCACCAACCATTACCTGCTAGATTGGATTGTAAACGAGATTGCTTTTGGTTTATTGAAACTGTTGGGAAGACCAATAATATGCTCGAGCTAAGGACAGCTGAAGGTACGCCTGAATGCCTGGTACACTCAAAATGAGAAAAATAAGATCATATATATACAATACGACAGTATAAACCCAGACAATAGTACGCATTCTTTAGTTAGGGTTCTTTATTCAGGTCAAATTTAGTTTAAGCCATGTTGAAATTATTTGTTGGATTGAAACAATACAGGTAATACAAGCATGAGTAAATTACTAGTCTCGGGTCTGCTGTAGTGGTTTTCAGTCTAGCGCAATCCGTAATTAGACTCAGAGATGCGGTTCGAGAACCTGATATTCGTCAGCATCTTTCGACTCTATTGGAAGGAATCACAGGACACATTTGGAAAGTTGAAGCTTCCGTAGACGAGGGAAGGATAGATTTGTTCTGTCCAACCTTGAAAGTAGTCATTGAAACTAAAGCTAGAGGTCAAGCTAATCCTAACTTTGCCGGAAGGAAATCGGGAGAAACGCAACGTCAGCAACTCGAAAGATATTTGAGAGGTCTCGCACCCAAGCGAGTAAACCTCGAAAAAGAAATTCGATATTGGCGTGCTTTGTTAACCGATGGAGAGGTATTTTGGGGTTGGATCTGGAATCAGCGTCAAGGTGTTACCAAGGAACTCTTTGCTAAGACTTCAGTGACATTAGAACCCAAAGTTTTTGAGCTCTTTGTCCGTGAAGTGCTGGCGTTGGAGGACAATGTCGATAAGCCTTCACCACCCGCAGAACTTGGACCAAACTTACTGCGACCCATGAAGGCGCGAGTGAATCAGTTGTACCAGGTTATGGAAAGGGATGTTGAAGCCCAAACCAAACTTGAACTATGGAGAAGACTGCTTCAAGGATCGGGCATCATCCCTTCGGCTCATCAACCTGTTGAGCTAGCTTCAGTATTCCAATCTCACACACTACTGGTTTGGGCGAGTAGGCTCATATTGGGGATGCTGAGTCATCCAGAGCGTGAGGAACGTGTACTAGTTGAATATGCGTCGGATGGATTTCATGGTTGGCTAATCAATTCAGCCGAAGGAGAGCAGCTGGTCCTCGAACTCGCTCGAGAATTAAGGAGCTATGATTGGCACGGAGTCACACGAGACGTATTAAAAGAAGCGTACCACTTATTGATTGATCCCAAGGATCGAAAGGAATTTGGAGAGTTCTATACCCCTGATGACTTAGCCGAGTATGTGGTAGCAGAGACGTTAGACGACGACTGGGTTGATGAATCGATAGCGCAAGCAGTGAGTATTTTGGACGGCACGACACCTAGGGAGCAACAACGGCACTTAGGTGTGTTAGATCCATCTTGTGGTTCAGGCACCTTCTTGTTTCATGCAGCGCGTCGGATTGCAACTCGAATCAATACTCGACATCCTTCGATTAGTCCTAGAGGGTCAGAGGTCGTGGGTATGTTAGTTCGAGGAATAGATATTCATCCCGTTGCAGTCGAGATGGCGAAAGCGACACTTGCAATGGCTATTCCCAGAAACACGCCCCATTTGCATGTGCTAGTTGGTGATGCCCTGCAACTAGAGAGTTCAGACACTTTACTGGGTCCTACGGGCTTAATACTCGAATCTCCGGGTGGCCGTCATATTGAAATTCCGTATGAAGTGGTAGTCCATCCGCAGTCAAATCTACTGCTTTCTCAGATAGTCAGTTCAGCAGCGGGGGAAGTAGAGCTTGAGTCGTTAGATGTCCCTTCGGGGCTCAATAAGATCGACTATTCCAAGTTAATTCAACAAATCACAGAAGTGATACAACGAGAGGGGAATCACGTGTGGAATTGGCACTTGAATAACCGACTGGAACTAGAGCGATTGAAAGAGAAGAAAGTGAGTCGTTTGATTGGTAATCCTCCCTGGTTAGTAGCGAACGATACCCCCGATGGGATGCGCAAAAAGAACATTGAGATGCTGCGTCGCGAAGAGGGGGTAAGGCCAGAGAGGCACAGTAGTGCAAAAGGTGATCTTGCTAGTGTGTTTACCGCACGTGTAACCAGGCTGTATCTGAACAGTAGACAAATGAATTCCAAGCAATTGAAATATGGTTGGGTATTGCCTGGCACTGCGCTGACGAGTCAAGCATGGAGGAATTGGCGAGTGGGTGATTGGAATGGAGCAACGGTGACTCATCAGTTAGCTTGGGGTCTGAATGGGATTGATCCCCCGTTGTTCGCCCACTCTCCGTATGGGTGTTCGGCAGTATTTGGTTCGTTAACGAAAGAAGCAGGTGGAGAAATCATCAGCATTCAAGATCGAGTGGGCCCTCTTGATGCGTTCACACCAGTAGAGAGAGTTCGACGCGTTGCAAAAGAATCCCCCTATCTCAATCAGGTTTTTCGTGCTGCCTTGTCTAGCCCACAACCTCTACTGATGGTAGTAGCGATGACTAAAGGCGATGGTGGACTTGCGAAGGTTCGCCTGAAAGTTGGCACTAAAGGTCGTTGGAAGGGGATCGCGCTGGAGAGTGAGATTGAGCAAGCAGCATTGCTCCCGATCATACGGTCCCAGGAACTCAAGCCGTTTCGGATCTTAGAGAGTGAAGTGTACTTAGTTGCACCAGTCGTGAAGGGAGAACTACTGGATCCCACTAGTCATCGTTGCAAAGAATTGATGCCTTTGTTGTATCACTTTTGGCGGAATAATGAGGATCTTTACTGTTCGATCCGAGCGGAAGGTTCACGAGACAGTTTGTTTGAGAATTTAGATTACAACAAGACGTTGAGTAAACAGTTAGCTATTCCGTGGGTACGAGGTCGAGTGAAGGTACTCTACAACAAATCCGGACAGACGCTAAGAGCAACTGCAGTTAACGTGAACCAAGTTGTTGACGAAAAGTGCTATTACACAGTCACGCGATCTGAGTCAGAGGCTATGTATCTCTGCGGCATCCTCAATGCTCCGTGTATGCAAGAAGCATGGCGAGAAGGAAAATCTGCTTCTATGCACTATGACAAGTCACTTTGGCGTTTTGTCCCCATCCCTTGGTACGACAGTAAAAACAAGACTCACCAGGCTGTTGTACGTTCGGCAAACCGAGTTGGAGAACACGCTAATCCTTCAGCCCAACTTCACAGGCTAGACCGTTCAGTGAGATCTCTTCTTCCTGACTATGCAACTCGGGTAAGTTAAATTCAGTACAAGTAGAAGAGTTAGTTCATGTTGGTGCGGATGATCTTCTGCATTGATGTACCGGTACAGGAAATCATTGGGATTCTTGACTACAGCCTATGAGTGACCATTAAGCTAAAAACCAATTGAGATGTAGAACTGAACACAAGATCGGTTGTGAACGGGGTCACCCCATCTGCAACCACAGGTGAATGACTACGAATAGTTGTCCAAAGTATGTCTTTAACCTCAACTTCTTCAATAACTCTCCATCCCGCTCTGAGGCCTATGCGGGTCGTGTCATCAGCTCCAATCGCGTAATCAAAACCAGCGATTAGGTTATAGGTAAGCGATTGCTCTGAAACTGAAGTTTCGAACCGACTCAATGTCCCTGCTGCATTCGCTTTTGCTTCGTCCGGCCAATCTACTGGGGATGGTACATCCAGATAACCTTCCCGTATGGTTTTCCTCAGAAATTCATTACCGTAGGTGAAATCCTGTAGAGCAATGCCAATTCCACCACCCAAGTATGGTGTCCAACGTGCGAACTCACTAGGTATGAACTCGTAGAGAACGTTCATTCCAACTATTGTGGTTCCACTATCTGAGTACCAGTTCTTGGGTAAGTCAAATGCTGACCATTCATTGGACTTTGAATCAATTGCAGAGTTGCCAGAAACTGCAAGTGGAAGTATGGCACTAACATTTCCCATTTGAGTTCTCTCGAACGAACCTTCAATCCGCCAACGACTGAACCCTTTACCCAAATGCAAGCTCGAAAACCATCCATTTCCTCGGTTGTAGAATCCTTCATAAGCTTTCTCTCGCGTATAGTCTGCGCACGCACCGTCCGTAGGTGCAGAGGAAGGATCTGGATAAAGCAAAGAGTCACAGTAAGTAGGGTGACTAACCAAGATGACATCTACCTCAACATCTCCCAAATCATCACTGGCACGGTTTGCACCTAATTGGTAGGAAATGTAAAAATTTGCATGTAACACTTGGCTGCAAAGTAGGGCGACTAAGCACAAGATTAAGACTCGTTTCATCTATGTGTTTTCTCGGTAAGGGTTTTAGTGGGCAACCTAGAAATAATTAGAACCACCAAACAATTAGAAAAATTGTAAGGTTGATGATGTGTGAACCGTTCTCTCTTGATCTCACCCCCACGAAAGTACGATGTCTCGTTCAAGAGACTGGTGACTTTGCAGTTTACTCTGTCTCAAAAGTGGGAGAAGGGAATGATTTTGTGGTTTTCTTGATCAATGAAATCTGGATGCTTAAGTTTCCAAAACGGTTACAAGATGCAGAAACTTTGCAGAGAGAATGTAGCTTCACCAATCAACTCAATCTGTCAACACGAATTTCCAAGATTGAACACCTGTGGTTAAAGCCTTTCGGCTACCCAATGCCTGTAGCGGGCTATAACGTGGTCTTGGGTAACTTGTTAGTGAACGCAGATTCCAGAGACGTGCAAATAGAGAGCTTCGCTTATGATATGGGTAGAGTGTTGAAAGAATTGCACTCTTCAAACATTGAATGCCTCGGTCTTGACCAAACATCCCAGGGCATCAAGAACATTGAACTATCTGCGCTGAAGCAGAAAATATCTGTCGATAATTTATCGGAATATCAGAAATTCATTGAGGAATACCACTCCAAACTAGACGCAAACTCATTCGTTCCCATTCACGGTGATCTGAGCCCAGACCACATCGTAGTAAACGGAAAGGGTGAACTGGCAGGTATTATTGACTGGTCAAATCACTGCTTAGGTGCACCGATATTTGATTTCGTCGGACTATGGATGTGGGGTGAAAAGCAATTGGTCGACTTGGTTGCCGATAATTACGGTATTCAATTCAGTGAGGAAGACAGGCAGTATATGAAAATAATTACGAGTCTTGTAGAAGCTAGTCGCTCGGTAACTGCATAACCCATGATCCTAAATTTCAACGTTCTCAGGCACTGACTAGCTTGCGTTTCTCACACTAAGGTACTTCGTTGCAATCAACCGACCAAAGCATAGCTAAGCAAGTTCAGCTTAAGCCCGTTCATCAAATTCTTGAGAAAAAATTTGGCTTAACTGATGATCAATACACGACTTTCGGAAAATACAAGGCTAAAGTCTCTCCGACTGCTGTCAGACCAGACAACCAAAGCAAGCCTGGCAAATTAGTATTGGTCACTGGAGTCTCACCCACTGCAGCCGGAGAAGGGAAAACAACGACCTCTATAGGTTTGACCGATGCACTGAATCAAATGGGCATCAATGCTGCAGCTTGTCTCAGAGAACCATCGTTGGGCCCGTGTTTTGGTATGAAAGGTGGCGCACACGGAGGAGGTTGGTCACAGGTTGCGCCCGCTCAAGAGATCAATTTACATTTCAATGGCGATCTCCATGCCATTACCACAGCGAACAATTTATTGTCGTCGATGCTTGAGAACCACATCTATTGGGGCAACCAGCTAGAAATCGACACAAATTGCTTGATGTTCGCCCGAGCCATCGACATGAATGACCGTGGGTTGCGTAGTTTCAAAGTCTCATCCCGCAAGGGAACACAGCTTGATGCTGGTTTCAATATTACCGCAGCTTCAGAAGTAATGGCAGTGTTTTCGTTAGCTCAAGATCTTGCAGATCTCCAGCGACGCCTCGGCAATATCGTCGTAGCTAAAAGTAAGTTAGGAGACTACATTACGGCAAAGGAATTGGAAGTCGATGGTGCCATGACCGCTCTACTCAAAGATGCACTGGTGCCCAACTTTGTTCAAACACTCGAACACAGCCCAGCGTTTGTGCATGGTGGACCATTTGCAAACATTGCCCATGGTTGTAACACAGTGGTAGCCACTAGGACCGCTCTAGGCTTGGCTGATGTTGTCGTTACAGAAGCAGGGTTTGGCGCAGACCTAGGTGCAGAGAAATTTATCAACATTAAGTGTCGACAAGCCAATCTCAAGCCTGATGCTGTTGTGATTGTTTCGACCATCCGATCCATCAAGATGCACGCACATGTGAGTGTGGATGATCTGGGAAAGCCAAATCTTGACGCACTCAATCAAGGAATTGTCAATCTTGAAAGACACGTGAACAACCTCGTTTCCATGGGGGCAGTACCGATCGTTGCTCTGAATCAATTCGAGTCTGATACGAATGAAGAAGTGGAATTCGTGAAACGGTATATGTCCATGAATGGGATTGATTGTAGATTGTGTACTCATTGGTTTGATGGTGGTAAAGGTGCTATAGATCTTGCTGGAGCAGTCATGTCATCTATGGTCAGGGAGGACTGTAGCAAGATAGCTCCGCTCTATGAGAATCACATTAGTTTGGAAGACAAAATCAAAACGGTAGCGACCAAGATTTATCATGCTTCGAAAGTCGTGTATTCGGATGATGCACTAGCGACACGCGAAGAGCTGGAAGAGGCAGGATTCGGAGAGTTTCCGGTTTGTCTCGCCAAAACTCAGTACAGTTTTAGTGCAGATCCCACAATGCTTGGTGCGCCGACTGATCATGAACTGTTTGTCCGTGAGATTCGTCTCAGTGCGGGTGCAGAGTTTGTGGTTGTCATTTGTGGGGCAATTATGACGATGCCCGGGCTACCTCGAGTTCCTGCTGCACACCACGTGAAAGTTGACAAAGATAACAACATTGAAGGTATCTAGACCTTCATTTGGGTGATACACCCAACGAGGACTCCTGATTAAACGACTCTAAGTCTCACCTTAAATGAGATTTAGGGAATCATTCGACCACTTGGTTGGATTATCAAGAATTCATTAGAAATATCTTGACAAATCTAACTAATTTTAGATTATAATCTCTACAATCTGAACAAGATGGCACACTCATGAGTGAACAGCTTTTTAAGATTGGTAGAGTTTCTGAGCTGACAGGACTGTCAGTTGAGCGGTTACGGATGTGGGAACATCGACATGAAATTGTTCCTGCAAAACGAGTCAATCGTATTAGGTATTACGACCGTCCTCAGCTAGACCAGTTGATCATGATGAAGGAGTTAATCGATCAAGGATTCTCGATCAGAGAACTTCGAGAATTAACTCCTGCTGAACTTAAACGACTCATGGGACACGCTACTGATGCAAGCGTGCAATCTAGCTTGTCTATCCTTCTCGTTGGGGATGTGTGGGAATTTGAAGATCCTTCAGTGGACATGGAGTATGAGGTTGTGTGTCGTGCCCTGACGCTTGATGCGTTCCAAAGACAGCTATCCACTGAAGCGATAGATGCGAACGCAGCGGTTGTACTGATATCTAGCTTAGATGTCACCAAGCTAGTGGAGGTCATACCGGAGCTAGATCTCCCTTGTGTCGTAGTCTATAAGTTTGCGTCAGCACAAGATCTTGAAGACGCGAAAGAAGCATCACTGACAGTTTCAAAGTTCAGAGACACGGATTGGTTTTCAACGTTGGAAACCCTCATGGTTTTAGTGAACTCGAAGCACTTTGAAGAGGGAGTGCAGTTATCCGATGAAGAGCTCGAACATCTACGTCGATGCCAAGCAAGGGACGGGTTTGAACCGGTGTCGTTAGTCGAGGTGATTTATCAGCAACGAGCATTGATCGAACATTTACGAAGACACACTGATGATGCCACGGATCTGACGATTCTCGAAACCATTAAGTCATCAGAAGTAGCAATGCAGCAAGCCCTAAAAACGCTTGCAGACAAGCACGAGTTACTTACATAGTTTTTCTATTTGTTGAGAAATATCTAAACAAAACTTGCACAATTCGCAAAAATGTGTATATTTCTCATATCAACCGGATGGAACAACCAAGCAGGACGCATTATGACCAAAACTATTCTTGCGGAAATCTGCTATGCGACATTCCATTTCCGGTCAGGCCGGGGTGCTCATGGAGGAGCAACAACGCACATGGACGTCTCATCGTTAGACATGGAGAGTGCGCACCGGCCGTCTTCATTTGTTTGCTACTCTTGGGTAGCTATGTAACAACCGTTAACTACTCATTATAGTTGTGATATAACATCTATGGAGCCCTCCTGACCGCCTCCCAGTCGTCCAAATACCATGGCTGGGACGGTCTTTTAGTTTCTAACAACCGTGTCCATTAGCGTACATATATTACGGACATGGACAAGAGTAGTTTGTTCCCTTCGTTACTGAATTCCTTACTCTTCAAAGTCTAGCAATGACACGGTCAATCCTATAATCCAATGGTTGACTGGCTAGGGATGCAACCGGTTTAAGTTCGGTGGTACGCCAGAAAGAGTGTCTGTTCGGTGATACCAAAGCTTAAAACGGTCAAAACCTTAAGAAGAGATAATTGGTTGTCATTTGAGGTCAAGAATTCTTTTTTTATGAACGAATGTTCCACGTGGAACATCCGAATTCATTCAGTTTAGCTGCTGTTCCGATTTTCATAAGTCCTAATCTACAAACGCTGTAATATCCCCAAATCGCATGGATTGTGTCGCAAATAGTTGTTTAGGAACTTAAAGAAATCACTAAACATCAAGATACCAGCTGGATCTGATCGCTAACCATGCGCTTAAAGAGTCTCAAGCTTGCAGGGTTTAAGTCGTTTGTTGAGCCAACGACCATTGACTTTCCTCACAACCTCACAGTTTTAGTTGGACCCAATGGATGCGGAAAGTCCAACGTTGTTGATGCTATCCGGTTGGTAATTGGTGAGAGCCAAGCGAGTCATCTCAGGGGAGATTCCTTGTCTGATGTGATTTTCGATGGCGCGAAGACTAGAGCTCCACTAGGACTAGCCACGATTGAACTAGTCTTCGATAATAGCGATCACACCATCAAGGGGTCGTACGCTAACTTTACGGAGATTTCCATCAAGCGTGAAATTCTTAGAGACTCACCCTCAAAGTTCTACTTGAACGGTAAACGATGCCGTCGCCGCGACATTCAAGATCTTTTTCTTGGTTCTGGATTTGGAGCTCGAAGTTATTCGGTAGTGGAACAAGGATTTATCGGACGAATTGTTACAGCAAAACCTGATGAATTAAGAGGACATCTAGAAGAAGCGGCTGGTGTTTCCAAATACCGAGAACGTCGACGTGAAACCGAGCGCAAGATTGCCTCCACTCATGAGAATCTTGAACGTGTGAGAGACCATAGTGCTGAATTGTTCCGACAACTCACGCACCTACAACGACAAGCAGCTGAAGCCGCTCGCTATACCCAACTCATGGAGCGACAGCGGGTCACCCAAGCCAAACTGAATGCGCTAAAAGTAAGGTCCATTCAACATGAGATTGAGGAACAAAAGAACCTTGTGGATGAAGCTTCTTTAGCAGTCAATAGAGTTCAAGCCAGGATTCAGACCACTAGAACAGCTATAGACTCATTGAGAGCGGATGAAACTGAAGCAATTGATAACTTTAATGAACGACAGAGTGAGTCGTTCCAAGCTCGCTCTGAACTTTCTCGACTAGAGGATTTAACCAGACGTAGCTCACAGTTAGTCGAAGACTCAAAAGTAGAGATTGAATCACTAGAAACCCGAATCAAGAAACTTACCCAAGATCTAGTTTGTGACCAGAATGCAATTCAAGAGAACCAAAAGAGTTTGGGTAAAGCGGATGCAGAGCGCGATGAGGCTCGGAAACAAGCCGATGCAGTCAAGGAACGGTTTGAAGCAAAACAGAATGAAGCTAAAGAATGGCAGACACTGTGGAACGAACTGATCACACGAACAAATGAGACGAACAACCAAGTTCAACTCAAGCAAGATGAGCTAGAACGATCTCGTGAAGAGTTGAAATCGATACGTAGTGCCAGTGAACAACTCAAAGGAATCATCGAACAGGAACTCGTTTTGGACGATGTTGAACCGATGCAGCAACGTCTCACCAAGATGCAAGATAGTCTGGGAGAAGCACTTGAAAAGGCGAGCGAACTTGAACACAACCTTCAATTACTTGAAACTCAAGACTCTCAAGACGATGCACAACGTAACAGTTTGGAAGAGAGAATTCGAGAAGTTCGAGATGAGCGAAGCGCTTTAGCTGCAAAGTTAGACTCAGAGTTGAGCAGGGTACAAGATCAAGATTCCCAAAGCGAACGACTGAGCAAGCTCTTGGAACATCCCCGCGTTGCTGAGAGCATCGAAATTCAACTAGGATGGGAGCGTGCAACTGAAGTAGTGTTGGGAGACTATCTCAAAGGATTAGTCGTATCCAGTCTGACGACTGAAGTGGAAAAGATTAAAGAGGAACAACCCACTGATTTGGTGTTAGCAGAGAAAAGCCAAACTGAAGATCTAGATGAATCCTCATTACTGACTGCGATTACCAAGGGACGAGAATTTGTTGGGGCTCTTTCGATGTTTTCAGGTGTCTACAGAGCAGAGACTCTTGATGAAGCCCTGAATCGACGGCTATCTCTACAACCTTACGAGAGTGTGATCACTAAAAGTGGAGTTTGGATAGGCAAAAGTTGGATTAAATTTGGACTGAAGCAGTCCACTGAATCAACAGTATTCGAAAAACAAGCCGAACTCGAACGATTAGAGACTAAGTTGGAAGATCTGGAGTCCCGCTATCAAGGAGTGTTAGCACGAATTTCACAGCGTACCAAGAGAAAAGCTCAACTTCGCGAACAAAGTCGACTCGCTCAAGAGAGTATCAGTTCTGATAGTGAGTGGATTTCGGAATTTAGCTCACAGATCGAGCGAAAACGCTATGAGTTTCGAGAGTTCACGACTCAGCGAGAGCGTGCACTAGAAGAGTCTATCAGTCACCAAGAACGGCATACCGAACTTGCTTCAAGGATTGAGGACCACGAAAGGACGATTCCTGAACTATTGAATGCTCAAGAAGAGCTAGGTGACCTGCGTACACGCTTACAAAAACAGGAACAGGAAAACAATCAAGCCCTTGAGGATACTCTGCAAGAGGAACGAAGCTTACGCAATGAGTTTCACCAGCTTGATCTTCAGGTTAATGATCTGAGAGCCAAACAAGAATCAATTTCCCGTGACAGTGAAAGAAACCAAGAGGAGCTCGAAAGATCCAGAAAACGACTCACCTTGCTCTCTGAAGTGGTCAAGGATGAACAGAATAAGTTGCAAACTCTCGAGCAAGAGAGAGATCAAGCGGTTCAAATCGTAGCATCAGCTGAAGAAAGATTGACTAAATTACGAGCTGAGCGAGATCGATTAACTCATCAAGTCCGCGAACAGAGCGCATTGGAATCTCGTCAACAGATCGAATTGGAGGGTACTCAACAAAAGCTAGGTCAGGAGCGGGAAGCACACATTAAGCTCACATCACAAGAAGACCATTTGATGTCTCAATTTCATCAAACCGAGTACAACTTTGACCAAGCGAACGAACTCATTCAACCCAGCGACACAGAAGACGCACTCAATAGGACACTATCCAGACTTCACAATCGAATTGAAAAACTCGGCGGAGTCAACCTTGCTGCTGAACGTGATCTTCAACTACGCAGTGAAGAACACAAAACCTATGAGTCTCGAATCAAAGACTTAGAAATCTCCCAAGAAACTCTACAACAAGCCATTGAAAAAATCGATCAAGAAACCACCAAACTGTTTACCGATACTTTGCGGAAAGCAAATGAGAGATTTCAGGTGCTGTTTGCGAAGTTGTTTGGCGGTGGAGAAGCCCAATTGGTGCTCACTGACAAAGACCCACTAGTCTCGGGGGTAACGATGAAAATTCAACCTCCGGGCAAGCAAAACAAAAACGTGAGTCAACTGTCTTTGGGTGAGAAAGCTATGTCGGCCCTTGCCTTTACTTTTGCAATGTTTGAGCTGAACCCAAGTCCCTTGTGTGTACTTGATGAGGTTGATGCTCCTCTGGATGCGAGTAATGTTTCGCGGTTTGCAAACATGATTAAAGAGATGTCAACTTCTATTCAGTTTTTGGTAATTTCGCATAGTCGTGGTACAATGCAGTCAGCAGAGTCGCTCATTGGGATAACGATGCAGGAAGCTGGAGTATCCCAACTGATTTCGGTGAACCTAAACTAAGGAGTAGGTTCAGCTAAGTTGGTAGACTCAAATTGCTGTAAATTGGGAGTAAGAGAAATGGACTTCTCGGTAGGAATAATAGTAACTGTCTCAATCTGTGTCCTTGTTGTGACCGTATTGGGATATGGTTTGTTTTTGAATCGACGACAAGCGAAATTGAATCGCGAAGGTCGATTAACGCCTGGGGGCATCGGTGCTCCAGGTGTGGAAAAAGGCTCAAAGTACTCAAGTAAGTCTGCGGTCAAACGCGAAGATCTAGCTGAGATTCTTCTGGGAGCAGAAGAATCCAGCAACAGAAAGTCGAGTCGATCTAGTACGGGTAAACAGAAATCTCGTTCACCATCATCCCGACGGAAATCACCGAATGGGGGTAGTTCTGTTTCTAAACAAACCCAAACAGATGTCAGTCCTTCGGGGGAAGAATCGTTGTTTAGTTCGATGGGTGTAGACACCAACGGATTTGTGAAAGGAGAGGCAATTCTGAAACACGAGATTAAGCCTCGGCATTCACCACCGAGTGCTCCGATGAGTGTCAAATCAAGTTCTGGTATGGTGTCACCTTCGGTGGCAACGACGATAAAGGACACATCACCACCTATTAACTCGCTCAATCCGTGCGCGCGAGTCAATCCTAAAGGTACTGCCTCCCCCAGAGTGGAGAAAATCATGACTCAGGCAAAGAAAAAACGAAATGAGCCCACAGTCATGATTCGTTCTGCAGAGTCTGAGCAACCAGCCCAAATTTCTAAACCTAATCTCAGGGCACAACCACTGAAGCCGGAGATACGGCTCAGTGAACCTGCGACACATAGTCAGCTCAAACCCTTAGACCGCAAACCACCATCAAGGAAAGATTCTCAGCCATCTGCTATGCAAAAGAAGCACTCTAACTGGAGGAAAAATTTGGGTTCAACAGAGAATCAACCCTCTCCGCAAGTTGGTGTAGAAGATTTCTTGATCTTAACGGTTGCGGGTAAGCACGATACCGCGTTTCCGCTTAGAGAAGTTGCTCGTTTTTTGGTTGATCGTGGGTTGATTCTCGAAGAGAATGGTCTATTTTGTCTTCGGGATAAGGTCACAAAAGAGGTGGCCTTTAAGGTTGCAGACGTATTCTCCCCTGGCTTCTTTGATCGTACCAAGATGGAACACTACTGCACTTCAGGACTCACATTTGTGATGTGCTTGGAGCAAGTAGTCAATCCACACAACACCTTTGAGCAAATGTTTGCGATGACCAACGAATGTGCCAAGTGCTTCGACGGAGTGGTTCAAGATGACAACTTCACTACCTTGAGCAATCAAACTATTTCACACTTTAGAAGTCGAGTCGCGGACGTAAGAAGAAAGAAAATGTCCAGGTAGCAGTGTCTAAGCAAGCATGAAATGGATAGAGTGATAGGTTGACTGAGGCCGAGGCTATCGCAAGGCTGATCGAATTGCGAGATCAGATTAACTATCACAACTACTGCTATTACAATCTAACGGCTCCAGAGATTCTCGACGCAGAATACGATGCGTTGTACCGAGAATGTGAGGGTATTGAGCGTCAGTTTCCCAATCTGGTCGATGAGCGATCACCCACTCAGCGGGTGGGTGCGCCACCAGATGAAGCGTTCAGTTCGTTTACACACATGCAACCGATGCTATCGCTAGACAAGTGCACGCAAGTAAAAGAAATTGAGAACTGGATTGCTCGGAACGAAAAATTACTTGACCGATCACTACAAGGGTTTGTGTGTGAGCCCAAGATTGATGGTATCGCTGTCTCTCTGCATTATCGAGAGGGTTTATTTGAGCGAGCGGTGACTAGAGGGGACGGAGTTCAAGGTGAAGACATTACTCCCAATGTCAAAACGATCAAGTCCGTTCCGTTGGAATTGAGGGGTACCGATCATCCAGAATTTGTTGAGATTCGAGGAGAGGCGTACATTCCTCTGAAAGAATTCAATGAATACAACGATAAAGCGCAAAAGAGTAAAGGTAAAGTCAAAGAAATGCTCAATCCTCGAAACGGTGCGGCCGGCAGTCTGAGGCAGAAAGACCCTCAGATCACTGCAAAACGACCACTGACGCTCTACTGCTATGCCCTAGGTTACCACAGTGATGATTTCGATGTTGAAAAGCATCAGCATGCGATTGAAAAATTTAAAGAATGGGGATGCAGAGTCAACCCAGAGATTAGTGTAGCTGAAGATTTGGATCAGTGTGCTGAATTCATCAAGCACATTGAAGAAAACCGATCTGAATTGAGCTATGAAATCGATGGAGTGGTCATCAAGGTTGACGATCTAGCTGATCAACGAGATTTGGGAAGTTTGTCCCGACAGCCTAGATGGGCGATTGCTTTTAAATATCCAGCAAGTGAAGTTTCAACTACGTTACACAGTGTGGATTGGCAAGTGGGTAGAACAGGAGTGTTGACTCCTGTCGCACGATTAAAGCCTGTACCCGTTGCGGGAGTTACCGTTTCAAATGCGACTTTGCACAACTTTGATGAAATTCAAAGGCTAGAGTTAACCCTGGGTTCAGAAGTGGTGATTCGACGTGCGGGTGATGTCATTCCTCAGGTGGTTCGAGTGGTCAAACAAGGTGAAGGAACGATACGAGTACCAACCGAGTGTCCGGTTTGTCAAGGAACTGTTGAGAATGATCCGCAAGGCGTAGCCATTCGTTGTACGAACCGATTGAATTGTCCGGCACAGCTCAAAGAGGCAATAAGACACTTTGCTTCAAAGGGTGCGATGGATATCGATGGATTGGGAGATCAGTATGTCGATCTTTTCGTATCAATGGGATTAGTTAATAGCCCTGTGGATCTCTATATCGCTGATGTTGAAGCATACCTGGGTGTTGAACGCAAAAGAGGTCGCTCTCAAGCGCGAATCGATAGCGTGCGAAAAGAAGTTGAAAAGTATGCACTCAAAATTTTGTTGAGGGATCTACGGCTGAAGTCTTTCCAAGCTGGCATGATTGATAAGGTAGTCACCAAATTTTCGACTATTCATGCCTTGGTTCACGCAACTGTTGACACGATCCATACTGAAGTCGAGAAAATGACAACCAATCTTGCAAATCAATTGGTTGAGAGTTTGAAAGATAAATTCGCTGAGTGTGAGTCTAGTGAGTCTATTGACGAAGCAATCAAGCACTACCGTCAAATGGGGGTTGCTCGCTATCTACGAGAACTCAAAATGCCTGGTATTCCTCGTACAGTAGGAGTGACTCTAGTTGAACAATTTGCAACACTAAACAATCTGCTGAACGCTTCCCTTGAAGACATTCAAAACATGGGTGTATTTAGTGACATTCAATCACACATCATCTACGGCACTCTCTCTGACAAAGTAGCTAATTTCGAGCGACTGGGCGAAGAGAATGCCTTTAAGCTAATAGAGAGTATCAAAGCAAGTAAATCCACGACTTTTGCTCGGTTTATTTTTGCCCTGGGTATCCCTCACGTGGGAGAAACCACAGCCCGAAATCTCGCAAAAAAGTTTAAAACCCTGGATCGATTATTGGAAGCTAATCAAGAAGACCTCGAAACCATCGAAGACGTGGGCAAAATTGTCGCTGCAAGCATTAGATCATTCTTTGATCAGCAAGGTAATCGAGACTTAGCTTACGCCCTGCTGGATCAAGGGATTCATTGGCCAGTAGAAGAACAACCCGAACACTTACCACTAGAAAACCAATCATGGTTAGTCACCGGAAAGCTAAACCATTTCTCCAGGACAGAGGCTACCAAAAAACTACTTAGCTTGGGAGCTAAAGTTGTCAATTCGGTTTCAAAGAACACAACGTGTGTAGTGGTGGGAGAATCCCCGGGAAGCAAGAAATTAACCCAAATCCAAGAGTTGGGTATCTCTACCCAAACCGAGGAAGAATTTAGAATCTTTCTCTTTGAATTTGAGTCACAATATTGATCCACTTGCTGAACTCATCCAGAGTACTACAGTCCAAAAGTTCACCATCTAGTACGTTCTGAGGAAATAGAGCTAGTCATCAGCTGTTTTTGTTGATTGACTCGGTTCGATGTTAGTAGCTTAAATTCCATCAAATTGATGGTGTGCGAACTGTCACCTAAAATCTCTTTCTAACGAATTCGAAACAGCCTCAATCGCTGCAAAACCACGAAGAACCATTGGGATGGAACAAGAAACCATAAATTACCGCGGTCTCACTTTGAAAGAGCGAGTTCCTATATCGAACGAACAGCGCATAGCACCGTGGGAAATAGATACCGAAGTAGATCCCTATGACCTTCCACTCAGTCAAGTCTGCCCATCGAATCCAAGACTGTTTGAAGCTAGGAAAGCATTCCGGTATTTTGAGAGACTACGAAAAGAAGATCCCATCCACTATTCAGAGAACAGTATCTACGGACCCTATTGGTCCATCACTTGCTATGATGACATTGTTGCTATCGAAAAGCAACCTAAGGTCTTTTCTTCAGACTCGAGGTATGGTGGGATGCATCTAGCAAGCGTTCCCTATGTTGACGGTGTTGCAAATGATAGATTGCCGATGTTCATTCAGATGGATCCTCCCAAACATACTAAACAACGCAGGGTCGTTCAACCACTGTTCCTGCAGAAAGCGCTGCAACCCATAGAAGATCTCATTCGTACGAGAGCTATCAACATACTCGATAATCTACCGCTTGATGAAGAGTTCGATTGGGTGTCTAACGTCTCGATTGAACTCACAGCTCAAATGCTGGCAACTCTGTTCGACATTCCCCAAGAAGATCGTCTGAAATTGATTCATTGGTCCGAATGTATTATTAATGCCAACGAGCCAAAAATGTTCGAAACGCTTGAATATCCGTTTGATCAGTTGCGGGAGTGCTACGACTATTTCAAAGAGATTTTTGAAGAGAGAAAGAAACTACCAGACGCGGGTCAAGACTTGATCTCCATGCTTGCTCACGATTCCACCACACAAGAGTTACCGCCCAATGAGTTTCTTGGGAACATCCTGTTGCTGATTGTTGCGGGGAATGATACTGTACGAAACGCGATATCTGGTGGAGTTTGTCTGCTGAATGAATTTCCAGACGAGTACACCAGACTCAAAGAGAACCCCCAGTTTGTAAACAGTACGATTCATGAGATCATTCGCATGCACTCTCCTGTGGCATACATGGCTCGGACGACGTTAGAAGACACCGAGTACAAAGGTCACATGTTTAAGGAGGGAGACAGGATGGCACTATGGTATATTTCAGCAAACCGGGATGAAGATGTCTTTGATGATCCGAATACTTTTAAGATTGATCGCCCAAATGCTCGAAGTCACATTGGCTTTGGGTTTGGGATTCATCATTGTCTCGGTAATAAGTTAGCCGAATTGCAGCTTCGCATTCTCTGGGAAGAAGTACTCAAACGATACGACCGAATCGAAATGGTTGGTGATCCGGTTTATCTGTGGTCGAGTTTCGTTCATGGTATCACTGAACTACCGGTCCGAATCAAACGTTAACTTCTTCTCATTTCAAAATATGAAACCGCAAAACTTGTCGACATGAGTCCAGTTGCAGTGGGTAGATTAACCGCTCATTTGAACCGTTCATAGTAGTACAGCCGTCATCTTGAACGGAGCAGAGAGTTTAGTTAAAACCCTGGCTAGTCTCGGGGTGAACACGTGGCTTTGTAATCCAGGTACTTCCGAAATCACGATTGTTCAAGCAATTGATCATTCGGGTGAAGTTGACGCTATTCTGTGTTTGTTTGAAGGGGTTTGCACGGGAGCCGCGGATGGTTATGCACGAATGACCCGTAAACCAGCAGCAACCTTGCTGCATATGGGTCCTGGACTTGCTTATGGTCTTGCTAATTTGCATAACGCCAAGCGTGCGGATTCTCCCATATTCAACATCGTTGGGGATCACACCCGCTCTCACGTTCCCTACGACACACCTTTGACGACCGATGTTGAAGCGATTGCTCGACCAGTTTCTAATTGGGTACGTACCACTCGAACCTCTAGAGGATTGTCCCAAGATACAAGAGAAGGCTGTATCGCTGCGTTAACACCCAATCCATTTCCTTGTGGTGCAATCTCGACACTGGTTGTCCCGATGGATTGCTCTCGAGAAGAGGGGACTGAATTACCTGAGCAGACTTTCAATCCGTCAAGAACAGTGATTTCTGATCAATGGGTTGCTGAAGTTACCTCATTAATTGACCAAGACACAGCAATCCTTCTAGACGGCGACGGATTGTCCGTTGGCGGAGTTGAAGCAGCAGGACGAATTGCATCGAAGACGGGTTGTGAGCTGTTTGCTCCTGTTTTCTTTAGTCGCATTGAGAATGGACCGAATTTGCCTCAAATTCGCCGACTCCCTTACTTTCCCGAAGCTATCCTAAGGATTTTTGAATCCAAACGTCGGTTGATTCTGGCTGGCTCTGAAGCTCCCGGAAGTTTCTTTCACTACGAAGGAGTTCCGAGTCGTCTGGTTCCATCAAGTTGTGAAATCGTGCGATTAGCACATCGACATGAGGATGTTGAACAAGCTCTCAATCACGTAGCAGACCTACTTCAGAGTAGATCTGAGAGTTTTGATCTTCCCCCACTTCCTGATGAACTACCGATGCCTACAGGAGAGCTGATTGGTCGCAAAGCTATCCCCATTCTTGGTCGACGGATTCCCGATCATGCCATTATCTCGGTCGATTCCGGTGGGGGTAACTGGGCATTTGAAGCAGTACAGCGCAGTGTGCGCCATTCCTGGTTGACTTGCACGGGGGGCGCAATTGGTCAAGGTGGACCTGTTGCTATGGGAGCAGCTATTGCTTGTAGGGATCGCCCGGTCTTTGCATTGCTTGGTGATGGAGGAGCGATGTACACGATTCAATATCTTTGGACGACTGTCCGAGAGAATTTGAACTTGGTGACCATTGTGTACGCTAATCGACAGTACAACATACTAGAAGCGGAATATTTGAGGTTGGGAGAGAGTAGCGTCGGTCCCAGTGCTCATTCGCTGTTTTCCTTAGAAGATCCAAGTATGGGATTTGTGGGTCTCGCAAACTCAATGGGTATGCCTGCAGAACGAGCGACCACCTGTGAGGAATTTGATCGATTGTTAGCACATGCAGCTGAATCTGGTGGACCGTTCTTGATCGAAGCTGTTCTTTCCGAGCGCCATTTATCTGCCTGGGGCTAACTGGACCTCAACACTCAAAAACCACAACGATGTTAGATCGATTTAAGGTACCTGAAGAGTTTGCAGTTCGAGTTGATGCTACGGTCGTTCAAAACACCATTGAACAGATGTTCGTAGCACTTGGAGTACCTAAGGCTCATGCAACCGCTGCTGCAGATGTACTGATCTACGCTGATCGTCGAGGGATTGATTCACACGGCATTTCGAACATGATGCGCAAATATGTGGATGGTTTGCAAGAACGAAAGATCAACCCAACACCTAAGGTGGAACGAACGGAAGACTCCGGTGGGACGATAGCCTTTGATTGTGATGAGGGGTTAGGGGTAGCACTCTCTCCAGAGTTTATGCAAATTGCGTGTGACCGAGCTAAGGACACCGGAATATCTCTACTCACAGCCTATAACGGAAGACACTATGGTGCTTGTGCGTACTACGCACAAATGGCTCTAGATCAAGATTTGATTGGGATATCGATGACTGCAGGTAAGCTGCTAGTTGCTCCTACCCACGGTGCAGAACCACTCGTTGGTTTAAACCCTCTAGGGGTGGCATTCCCCTCCGATAAAGAAATACCCTTCATCTTTGATGCCTCGATGAGTTCGGTAGCAGCAAACAAGATTGATTTGTTGCAAAGAATGGGCAGAAAAGTTCTCCCTGGTTGGGTCAGTACCTCGGATGGGGAACCCATCATGAATGAGTGCACTGAACCCGAAGGTTACCTCATGCTACCACTAGGGGGTACGAGGGAAATCGGTTCACACAAAGGATTTGGGTTAGCGATGATGATTGAGATCTTGTGTGGGGTTATGTTGGGCACGGGTGGAGGTCCTCATCGACGGCAAGGAGTAGGGCACTTGTTCATCGCAATCGACATTAAGAGATTTGCTGAGTTGGAGTTGTTCAAACGAGATATGGATGAGTATTTACGATCCATATTGGACTGCAAGCCTGCTCCGGGCGAAACCAGAGTGGTTTATCCTGGGGTGTTTGAGCACGAAATGGAAATCGAACGGAGTAGAGAAGGTATTCCCTATCACTCCGAAGTGATGGAGTGGCTACGAGGTGCTGCTGAAGTACTGGGGGTCTCTCATGATCTACCCACGCGGTCGTAGTTTAAAGCGTTTCAGATACTCTCTACTGAACGGGACGTGGATCACAGCAATTCCCATCAATAGCACGCACAATCCTACAACGGTCATTGATTGAACATCTTCACCCAAAACATTCTGAATAAAGAACAGTGAAATCGCGGGGCTCAAATAAGCCAGCGGTGCAATGTAGCTCACTTGAGATGCTTTTTTCAGAGCAGTCTGCCACAAAAAGAATGCTACACCCATTTCAGCCACACCCATCCATAATCCAAATCCTATCGTCGTTGCATTGAATGCGGGTAGGGTATCAAAGACCAAGCAATACACAAACACTACAGGGGTAGCGACAGCAAATCCAATCAACAGTAATGTGATGGGATCTTGAGAATAACGTACACTCATTGTCCAGTACAAACCCCACAAGACAGCACTTCCTAGTGCAAGCACAATGCCAAAGGTATCGAACGACAGGGAAGTAAACGAACCTTGTGTCACCAAGATGCTTACTCCCAAATAACCAATGAGTAGTCCACACCACACTCGAAATCGAGGTAGCTGACGCAAAATTGGGATAGCGATCAGAGCAGTGACGATAGCGTGGCTACAGTTAAGAGGTTGTGCAATTTGAGCGGGAAGTCTGTCGTAAGCTGCGAACAATACAAGGTAGTACAGAAAGGGGTTGAGCAATCCGAGACCTGCTCCGATGAAACCGCTTTTCCACGTGACTTTCCTTACCCCTGTGATGGGTGCAAGCACAGCAAAGACCATGAGAGACACCAACGCGCTCACAAAGAGCAACTGCGCTACGGATAGATGCTGTAGTCCTAGCTTAAATCCAGTCGCTACCGTGGACCAACACAGAACTACGATACCGGCGAGGCCGACCGCAATCCAATCGTTTCGAGTCTTTTTTTCCACTAGTGACTACTGAGTAGGGGGCATTCCGAACACAGACAACTAAAATCTTAGCTGGTTTCGATTTAGGATATCCCCCATGGCTATTCAAGAAGGTGAACGTTTACCTTCTGTTCAGTTACACATTATGGAGTCTGGTAAGACAACACCAGTTACAACAGATGAATTGACAGAAAACAAGCGAGTCGTCATTTTTGCGGTTCCAGGTGCATTTACTCCGACGTGTTCCATCCAACACCTACCAGGATATGTGCAGCTAGCAGATCAAATCAAAGCCAAAGGCGTAGATGACATTATTTGTGTGTCGGTCAACGATGTTTTTGTGATGCACGCATGGGGCATCGACAGTGGAGCTGAAGAGCTCAAGATGGTCGCGGACGGTAACGGTAAACTCGCTAAGGAACTAGGACTAGTCATGGACGGTAGCAATTTTGGTATGGGCATTCGATCACAGCGATACGCAATGATCGTAGACAATGGGGTCGTAACCAAGCTAGCTGTTGAAGCTCCGGGTCAGTTCGAAGTCAGCAAAGCCGAACGAATTCTCGAACAGCTATAGCTATTCCTCTGAATGGAGGAATTTGAAATAGTTGAACCAATGGTCATCTAAGCCAGCTTGCCAAGTGATAATACACTAGCAAGCAGGGAAAAGTCACCTGCAATTCACTTTGTTTCCAGTTTGGTCTAATGAATCAACTCAGGTGTGGCAACAAATGACTGTCAGACGGGGACATTGAACCTTGCACGACTCACATCATTCGGGATTGTTCATTGATAGAAGGCTCGGTGGATGTATGTTGCTAGTATTACCAACAATTGATCCCGTCCAAAACTGCTCCAATATCAGAAGAAAATTCATGGCCTAATATCGGCCGCTTAGTCTGGACTGATGAGGAGGGACTGTGGGTTGGATCTTGATGTCTTGCGCTTGAACTCCTAAAGTAGTATGCTCTCTCAACCGATTGGGTTAAGGTGTTATCTCAATTTCGGTGAATTGCCCAGCTTAAACCTATATTTAGTGCCTATAAGATAGATAGGGCAGAAAGAATCTGCTAGAACTCTACTCCGTATTGATCGTCAGCAGCTTTGATAGCAGTTTGAAGTGAGCTCAGAGATCTGATCCAAGGCTCGGATCCATTCAGATAAGTTGACACACTATTGACTGCCTGTTCAGCACTGTCTCGGTCTTCGTAGACACCGAGCAGAATTGCATAGTGCACTTGGTCGTTAGCAAGTACACGAACCACTTGAGATTCCTGTATCCATTCTTCGTTTTCCAAATAAATGGTGGTCCCATTTTTTTTCGTAAATGCCGCTAACTGCACCGCAAAGTAGCTACTAGGCAAATCTTCAATACGTTGAGGTGTTTCAGGTCGATACGCCAATTGAAGATATAGTGGTTCGTTTAAGTCTGGTTGTACTACCTCAACCTGTTGCGGTTGATCGGTTACCTCAATCGTTGGCACTAAACTCTGTGACTCTACTACCGGCATGGGTGGAGGTGGCACCACTACTTCGATGGGTTGAGGTTTGGGTTCTGGTTGTGATAGAGCCAGTTCACTTGGGTCGTATTTGAAGACTTGTAGAGACTGTGATGTGTGGATAGGAGGTGAAGTTGCTGCAACTTCAGGGAGGGCTACATTAGGATCAACTTCAGTGCAATCCCAGTCACCTGTTTCGGAGACTTCAGTGCAGTCCCATTCGGTTTCTGCTAATTTTGGTTTCAATCCCATGCAACCAGAAATTGCAATCATCAGTACCGATAGAGCGATCCATCGCGAGTATTTAGTCATATGACCTCACAAACGTCCGTGTTTATGAAAGAGGTGAGTGTAATCATATCATGAAGTAGCTTAATGTTCAATGGTTTTGGGGAGTTTTGTGTCGAATTGATCCAAAATCGCGTATTGATTGCCACTTTTGGCTCACCAAACTTGCTCCTCAATATCGAAGCCAAAATCTGTGATGATTGAGTTGGTAATATAACACAGCATGAAACTTCGATCATCACGTTGGGAGTAGGGGGATCGTTCGGTTTCTACGAAATCTAGGTTACTCAAGATGTTTGCCACACTAGATCAGTTTGAACAAGTTCCAAGAATCTTGCGGCTCAATGTCGCAGGGCAGCCTATTGGCTGGATAACGTGGCAACAAGCAGTGTGTTTGTATACCCGCGAACTAGTCTCTTGGACACTGGGTGAATCGTTCTTGAGGATTCGAGGTGGTTATTCTCGTTTAAGCGGTGAGCGTACCGTCGTAGATGTCAACAGCATCATTGCTTGCCAAGGCAAAGTTCACTACTCCAAAGCTCCTCACCCTCCACTTACGAACCGAGCTTTGTTTGTACGTGATCACGACACCTGTATGTATTGTGGACACAAACAGTTTGTACGTAACTTAACTCGCGATCACATTATTCCTCGTTCTATGGGGGGACGCGATGAGTGGAACAACGTCGTAGCAGCATGCAAACGATGCAACCACTACAAAGGGAGTCGATTAATCGAAGATTGTGGGTGGGAGCTAGTTGCTCTACCATACACCCCTAACCTCGCTGAATACCTCACTCTAGTGAATTCGGGTCGTATCCTGGGCGACCAAATGTCCTTTCTTGAATCTTTATTTGGGTTTGATCGTTCACACCGAGATAGTGTGATTAACGTGGGTCAGGATTTGTGACGGGTTGACTCTTCTGGTGTGCTAGTGCATTGAGTGCATATGCAACACAGCAGGTAACACGTTCTGCGGTTTTGATGTCCAGAAACTCATTGGGACCATGAGCGTTTGAGCCTGGACCCAACACACCTGTGACCATAAATTGACAACGAGGGAATTTGTCGTTTAGCATTTTCAGAAATGGAATGGTACCACCAGTTCCCATCTTCTTGTAGGGTCTTCCAAAAAACTGATGTGAAGAATCATTCAGGGTTACATCAAGCCAATCTTCGACAGAATCAGAGCTCCATCCAGAAGAGGATGTTTCAAAATCCAACTCAATCTGTGCCCCACGGGGTGTGTCTCGCTCAAAAGCTTGTTTGATATGTTCTCTCATTTCATCACCATTAGCGTTGGGTGGAAGTCGGAATACTAAAGTTGCTTCCGTGTACGGCCTGAGGGTGTTTCCAGCATCTTTAGGTTTTGGTGCACCTCCCAGACCGACAGTTTCGACACTCGGTTTCCAGGTATTTGCTGTCACTAGTCGTTCGAGATTGATGTCCTCAAAGCCTTCTCGGGTTGCCCAGGGATAACGATCAATGATGGTGTTACCTAAGGTTTCTGCGACTTCTGATGATTGTTGGTGTACCCAATCAGGAATCTCACTTGTCAATTCATCGACTAGCTCACCCGTCTTTGCATCTTCCACTCTCTCTAGTAATTGTCGCAACACTCGAAAACTTGACGGAACGATTCCACCAGCTGCACCCGAGTGCACACCTTCTGTCAGCACATTGACTTTGAGCGTCCCGCAGAGCATTCCACGAACCGAAGTCGAAAGCCACAGTTGGTCATAGTTCCCACACTCTGCATCAAGACAAATCACAAGGTCGGGATCGCCGATTTCCTCTTGAAGATAGTCAATGTAGTAGGGTAGATCTGGGCTTCCGCTTTCTTCGCAACCTTCGATCAAGATGACACACTTTGGGTGCATATGTCCTTGGCTTTGGAGTGCTTCGATGGCTGAAAGGCACGAGAATATCGCATACCCATCGTCTCCAGCACCACGGCCATAGAGCCGCCCGATTTCTTGAACGGGAGTCCACGGACCTTTACCTTCGTGCCATCCTTCGAACTCTGGCTGTTTGTCGAAGTGACCATAAAGCAGAACATTTCCAGCATCAGTACAGCCGAATGAGTCGACTTCAATGAGAATGAGCGGAGTCTTTCCTGGAGCTTCAATTGTGCGTGATTTGAGATTCTTGATTTTGAAAGGGTGAATGTAGTCAGTGAGCAGATGTACTGCCCGATCCATGTGTCCGTTCGCTTTCCAATTTTCGTCGAAAATGGGGGATTTGTTGGGGATTGCAGTGTATTCGTGCAAGGCGGGAACGATGAGGTTCTGCCAGCGATCTGTGATGAGACTTTGTAAGCGTGTGGGTGAAAGTGAGCTAATTTGCTAATCTCCAAAGAACATAGACAGTGAGTCTAGTTTATTCATGAAATTCAAGTGCGCGACCATCGAGTACCACTTCTCGTATCTTCTAACTCGACTCCACTTTCAGATAGTAGTGTTCGGATATCGTCAGCGCGAGCAAAATCTTTGTTCTTTCGGGCTGCATTGCGTTCTTCAATCAAACGCTCGATTTCTTCTGCATCTAAACAACCATCAGCACCTTGAAAATATTCGGATACTGGAGTGTTGAGAAGACCGACTAGCCAACCACCAGCGAGTAATTGGTTTCTAAGTTGAGCGAGAGTTTTTTGATCTTTTGTTGTGTGAATGTTTCGTGCAATTTCATGCAACGCTGCTAATGCTTTGGGAGTATGGAGATCATCCACAAGAGTAGTGAGCACATTCTCTGGAAACTCTTCCACCGATTTGCCTTGAAAATAACTAGCGGTATAGTCACTGGGTGATAGGTGTTCTTCGGTATGTCGTAATGCACGATAAAGTGTGTCTAGGCTATTAGCTGCCTGTTGGAGTAGTTGATCATCCCAAAGCAAGCTCTGACGGTAGTGTCCGGTCAACAACGCATAACGAACGACTTCACCAGGGATTTGCTCTATTAATCCACATACGGTGAGGATATTGCCCTTACTCTTGGACATTTTCCGACCACCCATGTTGAGCATGCCGTTGTGCATCCAATAGTTGACAAAATTTGCACCGTCCTCAACACAAGACCCTTGAGCCATCTCGTTTTCGTTGTGAGGGAAAATTAAGTCATTTCCAGCTCCGTGTATATCTATGGTTGGACCTAAATGGTGACGGATCATGGCCGAACATTCAATGTGCCAACCAGGTCGTCCCCGACCCCATGGAGAATCCCAGCCGGGTTGATTATCGGTTGATGGTTTCCACAGCACAAAATCCTTTGGGTCGCGTTTATAAGGTGCTACTTCAACGCGTGCGCCATCGTACATTTCTTTGAGGGTGCGACGAGAGAGTGTCCCATAATCCTCGAAAGTAGACACTTGAAACAACACATGACCTTCAGCTTCGTACGCAAAGCCTCGTTCAATCAGCAAATCGATATCCCGGCGAATCTGTTCAATCGTCTGAGTAGGTTTAGGTTCTAAGTCCGGCGGTAGGACATAGATGGAATCCATATCTTCCCGGTAAGCATCGGTGAATCGCTGAGCAAGTTCAAAGTAAGGCTCATTGTTTGTATCAGCAGCTGCGATGATTTTGTCATCAATGTCAGTGACGTTGCGAACGAAAGTGACTTTCGGATAAAGTACTCTCAAGACACGAATCAGTACATCGAACACAACTGCAGAAAATCCATTACCGATGTGTACTCGGTCATAAACCGTAGGTCCACACACATAGACTTTGATGTGTGCAGGATCCATGGGCGCAAATAATCGTTTGCGTTTCTGTTTGGTGTCGTGGATATAGAAGTCCATGATCCCTTACTAGCGACCTAGGATGATCTCACACAATGGGTGGTGTCGAAACATTATTCGACACCACGACAGGTGAACTAAGTTCCGTATCTCTCGTGGAGATATCCAAACGGAACTCTCAACAGCGAACCTTCTCCACCTTGGGGATGAGCGGGTTTAGCTGATGTATTGCTAGCCATCACATCAAAGTGAGCCCAGGGTGTATCCTCGACGAAATGCTCTAGGAACAAGGCTGCAGTGATGGCACCTCCCATGGAAATATTCCCGATATTGGAAAGATCAGCTACCTTCGATTTCAGAGCTTTTCGGTAACCGTCGTGCAGAGGCAATCTCCAGATGGGTTCACCAGTGGATTTACTGTGTTTAATCATGCCATTGGCCATCTCGTCATTATTACAGAACATCGCTCCTACGTCGGGTCCGAGGGCGACTCGTGCAGCACCGGTCAGGGTTGCGAAGTCAATCATCAACTCAGGTTTATCGTCAGCTGCTAACTTAAGTGCATCACAAAGAATCAGGCGACCTTCAGCATCGGTATTTCCAATTTCAACCGTCGTACCCTTATAGGTCTTGATGACATCTCCGGGACGATAAGCATTTCCAGCGATAGCGTTTTCTACAGCAGGAATAAGAAGTCGAAGACGAACTTTGAGTTTTCGAGCCATGATCAGCCTAGCTAATCCTAGGGCCATAGCAGAACCACCCATGTCTTTCTTCATATCACGCATGCCCGCCGCAGACTTGATATCGAGTCCTCCCGAATCGAAACAAACCCCTTTGCCCAGAATGGTAATTTTTGGATCACTTTCACTACCCCAAGTCATATCCATGAGCCGCGGAGCGGAAACACTAGCTCGGCCTACTGCATGAATAGTCCGAAATCCCCGTTCCAGCAAATCATCACCTCTTGTGACTTCAAGGTTTGCTCCATACTCAGTACTCACGTTGGTAACAGCTTCTTCCATTTGATCAGGTAGTAAATCACCAGCACCAGTGTTAATCAAGTCTCTTGCTAGATTGATTGAATCGAGTTCATCGGCGATGTGATTGTAGGTAGGATCAACATACAACTTTGCTCTTTTTTCTGATAGGGGAGTCTTCATGTATTTGTCGAATGTATACGCACCCATTCCCCATCCTAGTGTTAACTCATAGATGTGATTTTCAGGTGCATTCCGGAGATAGAAACTACCGGATTCCAGCCTTTGGGACATGTACCCCAACGTGTCGATACTGATTTCTGAACCGCTACCTACGAACACCCCAGCAGGATTACCATCTGTGTCAGGAGCGTAGAAGAATTGGTTAGTTTTGCCTTCAAATTTAGCAAGTCTCGCCCACTGACGTGTGGCCTCATCACAGCTCTCTAGAAACTCTACGTTTTTCTCTTTGGAGACTAGGTCGATGGGGAGCGCGTCATCGCTCGGTTTATCAAAAATCAGCATAAATGTCCTTGAATGTCATGAATTGGAAGTGGGGGAGTCGATTTGAAACGAATTATGTTAATTACCTAGTTGCTGGAGAGCGTAGCTCTTCAACAGGAGTGGATCAGGAGTTCAGCAGCAGGAATTAGTGCGCGGCAACGTGGTCGATCAATCGATCAGCGCGGTAACTTGAGCGAACGAGTGGTCCGGAAGCAACGTCTTTGAACCCCAATTCCAATCCCTGCAGTCGATAGCGTTCAAATTCGTCGGGATGGACCCATCGTGCGACAGGTAAGTGATTTTGAGTTGGTCGAAGATACTGTCCTAGAGTGAGGAAGTCTACCTGGTGTTCTAGCAGGTCTTCCATAGCTTCCGTGAATTCGTCATCGGTCTCACCTAAACCCAACATTAAACTTGATTTAGTGAACAGTTTTTTATTTGATTTTGCATGAGCTAGAACTTTCAAAGTTTGTTCATAACCTGCTCGTGGATCTCGTACGAGAGATGTTAGAGAGCGAACGGTTTCTAGGTTTTGGGCAAACACACTCAGTGGTGCTGAGGTGACCGTATCCACCGCATTGAAATCCCCTGAAAAGTCTGGAGTGAGGGCTTCAATGGTGGTGGTAGGATTCGCTTCATGAATAGCATGGATACATGCGGCATAGTGTGAGGCCCCCCCATCTTCTAGATCATCTCGATCTACTGATGTGAGGACCACGTAACTGAGATTCATCAGTTGAACTGCGCGAGCACTGTTTGCAGGTTCGTTTTTGTCCATCCATCCTTGAGGATTACCGGTATCAACTGCGCAAAACCTGCACGCACGAGTGCAAACAGATCCCAGCAACATGAGTGTTGCGGTCCCATTACTCCAGCATTCTCCCATATTCGGGCAGTGAGATTCCTCGCAAACAGTTGCAAGGTTGTGATCGTGGACTGCGGCCCTTACGTGTTGATACTTTTGACCCTGTGGAAGTCGGACCCGAATCCAGGGTGGTTTCCGCTCATTTGGTACGGTTTCTACATTCGGTATCAAACGAGTAGATCGCTTTGCAAGACCATCTCGAATAGCAGTGAATCCCTGATAAGTTTGGTATTTCTTCCCGCTTTGAGGTCGATTTTTCATACTCATTTCGACACTTAAAACGAAGCGTTTCGTGGAACTCTCGGGAAGGGAATCACATCGCGAATATTCTCCATTCCCGTTATGTACAGCAACAGTCTTTCAAAGCCTAAACCGAACCCTGCGTGGGGAACCGAACCATACTTCCGCAAATCTCGGTACCACCACAACTCTTCCTTCATCGCTTCATCCAGTCGGGAATCAAGGACTTCCAGACGTTCCTCACGTTGACTCCCACCAATGATTTCACCAATTCCAGGAGCGAGTACATCCATCGCAGCCACGGTTTTACCATCGTCGTTTAGTCGCATATAGAACGCTTTGATGCTCGCGGGATAGTTGGTCACAGTAATGACGGATGAGTTCAGCTTCTCAGTAAGGTATTTCTCATGTTCAGACTGTAGATCCTTACCCCATTCGACTGGAAATTCAAACGACACCTTAGCTTGTTGGAGTTCTTTAATGGCATCAGCGTAGTCCATTCTGAGGAATGGTTTCTCAATCAAGTTTTGAAATCTGTTTCCGACATCTTGATTGATCCGCTGTTCAAAGAATGCCAGATCCTCCTCAGACTCTTCACGAACTTTTGAGAAGACAGATTTGAGAAAGTCTTCAGCAAGATCAGCATTGTCATTCAAATCTGCAAACGCAATTTCTGGCTCGACCATCCAAAACTCAGCCAGGTGCCGAGAGGTATTGGAGTTCTCTGCTCTGAATGTGGGTCCAAAGGTATAGACCTTCGACAGTCCCATACAAAATGTTTCAACATTGAGCTGTCCGGAAACGGACAGAAAGGTCTCTTTACCAAAAAAGTCGTCGCGATAGCTTTGGGAGGAGCGGTCATTGACTAAGTCTAGATTCGTGACTCGAAACAAATCGCCTGCTCCTTCGCAATCACTTGCGGTAATAATGGGAGTGTTGACCCAAACAAACCCATGGTCATTGAAGTAACCATGAATGGCTGCAGCTAAGGATTGTCTGACTCTTGCAATGGCACCGAGGGTGTTGGTGCGCACACGAAGATGAGCGACTGATCTCAAAAACTCAAAACTGTGTCGTTTCTTAGCAATGGGATAGGTTTCCGGGTCTCGAACTTCACCGATGACTTGGATTTCGCTAGCTTGAATTTCTTGATCTTGTCCTTTTCCTAGTGACTCAACGAGTTCTCCTTGAACACAGATAGCAGTTCCAGTAGTGATAGCAGTGATTTCTGAGTAATTTTCGAGTGTTTGCTGAGCAATAACCTGAATGGAATCAAGACACGAACCATCGTTCATACTGATGAACGTAAAACCACCCTTAGATACTCGTGTGGTACGTACCCAACCCTGGACCTGAATCTGTTCACCAATTTGAACTGCTGGGGAAAGAGCTACCTTGATGGAGTAGGTTGAGTCACTAGAGCCATGAGTTTGGTTCATACGCTTGAATGAGGTGTCGATAGGTTGATTTTGTCTCAAAGACTAAAATTTAAAATTGTGCATTAATTTGTGTTATGCCTTGACTACGATGGTATTGGCTACTCGATCATGCAGTGTTCGGTTTTCATCTGAGAAGATAAAGATCACGTTGAACAATTGGATCAACCAGTCCAAGGGAAGAAACATTAATCTAGGGATCACCCATACAAGATATCGCAGCGAATAGATCTTGGCGAATGGAACCACTTCATGCGTATCCCGATCGATTGTTTTAATACCAAGAAGCTTCTTACCTACGGTTTGACCAGAAGTCGCTAACAGATACCCGTTCAAGATTACGAACGAGATTTGCTCACACACCATCACCAATAACGAGATAGGATTCAGTACACCTACCACCATTACCCAAAGATTTTCTCCAGATATTACATCGATAAACATATCCTCCCCGAAGTCTAACGGAAGTGCAATGGTCATGACAAGGACAATCAGAATGAAACAAATAATGGAGCGAATAAAGAAGTCTGTAATTCTCGCACCCAATCGAACTCCTGGAGAAGCGAGCTCCATCTCATCAGATTCAAAGTGTTCAACATCAGCGGTTGGAGCTTGGTAGGGGTTGTATTCCATGGACATAGATACTGAACTTAAACTAAGGTGAGGGAAACCTTTTCATTGAGATTTTGTGTTTAAGGCTGGACGATTCAGAGACTAGGATTTTAGGGACAAGCCCCAAGCGTTATCCTTCAAACCTGTCCCGCGCGTTTCAGTTCCCAGTAAGCGTTAACCATAGCTACCGGGAGATCCATGGGCTTGGTTTCCACAACCATCCTACAACAGTTTTTACAGCTTGTTGCGACTCGAGCTCGGTCGTCAATGTACTTGGCGGTTCCCAATACTCGGACAGCTTCTTCTACATTGGTGACTAGAGAGTCGTAAATGAAGTCAATCACACTTTCGTGCAAATTTCCGAGTAATACCATGTGTCTTGTTGAAAGAATCTTCAAGGCAGCAGGTAGATCTTGATCCCGATCTCGAAAACTGGTCAAAAGAATGACTAGAGAACGCTTTCGTTGGCGAACGAGTGCTTCCTCTGCGACCGCAATATAGTCTGAAGCGTAGGTGCCGGTCTGAAGATCGTAGGTTTGTTGAAGTAATCGATTCACCGATGACAGACCAATCATTTCGGGAATCCAACGGTTAGTTTGACCGAAGAACTGAACAGAGACACGATCACCATGTCGGAGTGCGATGTAGGAAAGCAAAAGCATGGCATTGAGTGCTTGATCAAAAAGTGTGGTGTCCTCATCGTCACTGTGCATCCGCTTTCCCGTGTCCACAAGAAAAAACAAGTTTTGAGCTCTTTCGTCTTGGAACTCACGTGAAATTAACGTCCTTCGTTTGGAAGTAGCTTTCCAGTCAATGTGATTGAGTTGATCTCCCTGTCGGTACTCCCTTAACTGGTGAAAGTCTAAACCTGTTCCTCTTCTTTGTTGTTTACGCATGCCCAGCATCATCGTTTGATGAGCCAGAAGCATCTTGAGATAGTGTGTGATTTGAGAAAAATCAGGATAAACTCGCACGGACGATTGGCACGGAATATGGAAAACCCTAGCCCAAAATCCCAATAGGGAAGTACAACTAATGTCGACAAATTTGAATTCAAATTCCCCTCGCTGAGGTGGTTCAATTCGATAATGGAACTTGAGATTTTTTTCAGGTGGGAGAACCACTGATGTCCGGGAATTGATGGGGTTTAATTCAAGAGGGCATCGGTCTTGGATGATCATTCTGAATGTTCTGGAACTCTCGTGTCGGACCATAACAGAGATAGGACTGCTCCGCAAGATTGCAAGACTCGTAGAGATCTCACGCTGACAGGTAATGCCTTTAACCAATAGCAGGCCAAGGGTGTCTATCAGTACGATAACTCCCAGCACGATACTCAAAATCAAGCAAGTGGTACGAGCTTCTTTGAAGATCGTTAATAATGTGATTCCCAGGATACACAACGGTATCCACTTAGTGGGCTTCATGTGCGCGGAGCAGGAACCTCTTCGACCACGTGAGCGATGACTTGGTCGTTAGTTATGCCTTCAATTTGAAGCTCCGGGCTCAGTGAGATTCGATGTCTTAATGCAGGTAGAGCATTAGAGGCGACATCGTCCGGAATCACGAACGCTCTTTGGTTCATGAGTGCAGATGCACGAGCTGTACGAACGAGTGATATTCCCGCTCGTGGGCTTGCGCCTTGGGTTACCCCGTTGAAATCGCGAGTTTTTCGCACAATCTCTAGTGCATATTTGAGGACTGCTTCGTCGATAGAGATGGATGATGCGATGGTTTGAGCTAATGCAACATCATCAGCATTGGCCACAGGTTCAATCGCAGAAACATCCAACTGATCAGCAGTTTTTCCTGTTGTGACTTGATTCAGAATGATGAGCTCATCTTCGAGACTAGGGTAGTCGATATAAGCGTTGATCATGAATCGGTCTAATTGAGCTTCCGGTAGTGGGTAGGTACCCTCAAACTCGATAGGGTTTTGAGTTGCTAGAACCATATATGGGTTGTCCACGGCGAAACTTTCACCTTCAATAGTCACCCGTCGTTCTTGCATCAACTCTAACAGTGCTGACTGAGTTTTGGCAGGTGCACGGTTGATTTCGTCTGCGAGTAGGAAATTGGTGAACGCAGGACCCTTTCTTATGACAAAATCTTCTTCCTTCATGTTGTATTGAGCGTGTCCGGTAATGTCGCTTGGCATAAGGTCGGGAGTGAATTGGATCCGCGATGTAGCACATTGAATACTTTCAGATAATGCTCGCACCAGCAGAGTTTTTCCGAGACCGGGAACACCTTCTAACAATACATGACCGTTGGCTACCAGGCATTGCAGGACTTGATTGACGACTATTTCTTGACCGACTACGACCTGAGAAATAGTTTCAGCTATTTGTGTGAGTTTCTCAGCACAGGTGACTATCTGATTAGGTATATCGGTGGGCTGGTTGTTTTCGGTAGGCTGAAATTCCATATTTATTCCGATTTAGATTGGGTGGATTTCATAGTTGAGGATGGTCGAGATCGTCGTAAATGAACCTGCAATGCACGAACACTTGAGATCAGAGATTCATTGTCTTCTGGGTTGAAAAATTTGTATTGGTCCAACATCTTGGTCTCATCATGATTTTCAGATTTTGAATTCTTGGTTGCTCGACCTGATCCCAACGATTTAAGGGAATCCTGAGCCAATCGAGTCAGAGCAGTATAGAAAGAACCAAGATCTTTTCTACGACGTGCATAGTTTGCGGCGTTGCTGATGTAATCTAGAGCAGATCGTCTGGGTTTTGGAACTTCATAAACGGCCGGAGTCTCACGGATGTTCCAAAGAATGACCCCAAATAGAAACGCAGTCGCTAGACCAATTAAAGTAGGAAAATAGTTGATCCAAAGCAAGGTCCAAATCGAAGTGAGTGCTTCATGAGGAAGAATCCATACTTGGCGAACCTCTGGACCGATTTGTTCTAGACTATTTACTTCGTGAACTAAACGCAGAAACAGATAGCCATGATCATAGCAATGGATGTTCCAATTGTTCCAAAGCGATAGGTCGCTGACGAAATAAACGGTTCCACGTCCTAAATTCAGTTTCGCTAGTGCTTTCTCGTTGTATACTTCGATTGACGATTCGAAGCTGGATCGACTAAAGTCCATTATCGGGGGAATCACTTCATTCTCGACTCGTCGTAGCTGGGTTTGATCATCTAGTGGTACAGTTATGTTTGAGCCTACACACAGACTGGATTCCATGAATTCCCGAAATCTATCTTCCGCCCACTCTCGAAACTCTCCGTCTTGAATCATCACCTCGCTGAGTTGAAATATATCCATTTGTTCGCTGTATACTTGAAGACGGGAAGGGAATAGCCCACGTTCCATGTACTTAGACCGACTTTCGGATTCTCTGTCGTCTTCAACTTTGTATATCAGAGTACCTCCTTGCATCACCCAACGGTAGAGTTGATCACTGACTTCTTCACTATTGATCGTTCGGTACGCTCTATCCACAATCACCGTGTCAGTTTCTGGAGGGAAGTTATCACCTGAGAAGGGATTACGTTTATGAACGGTGTAAGAATAATTTTCCCCTAGAGATTTCAAACCCAGCCAGTCGTCGAGGGCAGCCTCTTGAGTCAATACGGGATACTCTCTACGTTCGGTTGTAATAAGATACAAGACAATGAGAGACACTACCGCAATGATTACCAATAGGACTATGAGAAAAATCCATATTGGATATCTAGCAAAACGACTCTTCATATACCTTCACTAGAGTTTGATACTGGCTGGTAGCAAGTTCAGCACTGCCATAAGCGATGTTGAGCCACTCGTTACAAATGAGTCGGAAAGACTTTGCCAGTTGAGGCACATTACGTGATACCAACTGCCTACAAGTCGATTCAGTGTGATGGATGTTGATGGGACAATCATGTCCAACGATTAAATGAGTCAGAGCACCTCGATATAAAAGAGAGATAGCTTCTCTCTGATTACCAGCTTCCCATGCCAGTTGGGATGCACGTACCAAGTTTGGAGGTAGTTGAAAGTCCGTTGGAGCATCGTCAACTATCTCTGGTTCGACTGTAGTATCAACGGCTTGTGCTTTTCGATCACCTAACAGCTCCCAAATTCTTGACTTGAAGATGATCCAAAGTACGAGTCCTATCACTGACATCCAAACAAGCACTTGTAACGTAAAGGCAAAGAGATTCATGAGAGGAGATGATGTCCTAGTTCGATTCATCTGATTGCTTGGTTGTTTAGGAACCCGTGTTGTTTCCATTGCAATCAATTCGTTTTCGGAGATGTCAACCAGTTCTTGCCGAATCTGCAATTGATCTTCATTCTCTTCTTGGCTGTAAGCTTCTGAGGCAGGAAGGAGAACCATCAGCAAGATTGCAGGTGTTGCTACCCTGGTTACTAGTTGTCTAAATCCAACTTCCAAGTCCCACCCCTCCAGTTCGATACGCCTGTTCAAATACAGTGCAAAACCTCCACAGACATAAAAAGGTGCGACGACCCCATAGGCCAAAAAGAACGCAGACAGAGTCACGTGTTGTCCGAGATTGGTGTTCACCAACCAGTTCAAGACTTCAAGTATGTTTAAGAAATTAGACGCAGGTGACGTGCCAAAAGTATTGGTAAAGGTGATAGCAACGAAAATCAGGAAGACGATGAGAGCGAGTTCCATAAAGAAACAACCCAGGTGGATCAGCAAGTATGAACCCAACATTTTTGGTTTTAGGGTGGTTCGACGGGCTCGGATTGCTCCCTGACCGACGGGCAATCCTTCAAGAGTAGCTATGGGTGTTAGGAAACTCCTACCCGGGCATAAGCGAAATATTGAATTCCAAACTAACATATCGGCACTCAACACGCTGGGAGGTAGTTCATGCCACTTTGCACGTTCACCAAATATGACCTTACTCACTACTTTAACCGGTATTCGTTCATAGAGTGGCTTACAAAACCACAGCAGAAATAGAGGCCAAAAAAGTCCAGGTAGAAACCACGCTCCTATAAAGGTAGGGAGCGCGATGACTAACCAACCAGCAAACAGATGCCAGAAGTATCTTTGAGCGATTAATGATCCAACATCAATTGCTGCGTAGTGAGTTCGATGCTTTAACTCGACTTCAAGATTTTGAAGGTGCATCTCGTCCTGCAAATACGAAGTACCCTATCACCAGTATCCACAACATCGTCCCGACCACATACCTCAGTATTGGGGGAGTAGAGAGAGGAGACCAGAAACCTTCAACGAAAGCTGCGATGATGAACATCGTAACCAAGCCCCCAACTAAAACCATCGTATCTCTGATGCCCACACGAATCGAAGTTTTTCTTGACAACTCCCCGGGTGCAAAAATGCTCGCAGCAAGCCGGAGTCCTGCTGCTCCAGCTATGACGATTGCGGTGAGTTCAAAGGCACCATGTCCAATCACAAATGGAAGCAGAGTAGAGCTGTAACCGTTAGTGACCAAGTGGGTCACCACGGCACCGATAGAGATACTGTTAAACAAGAGCATGAACAATGTTCCGATTCCAAGTACAAGTCCAGCAACAAAAATAAACAGTCCAATACTAGTATTGTTGAAGAGATAGAACCCAAACATTGCCAGGTTGGTTTCTGCATCACGATTACCTGGCTGTTGGTTTTCAGGGTGATACATTTCTTCAATCTCCGCTATTTGAATGGGTGTCAAGATGTGGTAAACGAATTCCTCATCTTGAACGATGTTGACTCCTACTATGACCCCTGGGATGACGAATGTCAGCATAGAGAGTAAGACATACCGATACTGTCTTCGAACCTGACTAGGGAAAGAAAATTTGAAAAAGTGAAGTACCTTCCTAAGCACATCTAACCGTTTGATGTAAACAAAGTTGTGTCCTTGCAATGTCAGTTGATTTAGTCTTTCAACCAGACTGCTGCTGTAATAGCGAGATCTTGCAATACTGAGATCATGAGCTATTGAGCGATAGAGATTGACGAACTCTTCTGCAGTCAACGAAGTGTCATTTTTTCCGATTCGTTCGTAAGATTCGATCACCTTCTCGTATTTATCCCAGGTATCCAATCTACGGTTAACAAATTGTTCTTCTTTCACGATCTACCTCTTATATCATTGGCATATTCGAGACATCGTTGTACTGCACTCTCACCACGTAGATGGTGGAGAGGCTCAAATATCTCAGCAATTTCGATTTGTCTATGAGTAGATAATTTTGGGTGTCGGGTCTGAAATTCTAGGATCAAATTTTCTTCATGAGGAGTCAGCGTGAAAGGTAGGGTACTGCGTTCCATCGTACCCTCCAACTCCTTAGTGGTTGCATCAATTGAATAGATCACCAATGTGTCACCAATGTGGTCTCCAATTCTGCGAAATTCTTTAGATCCGAGAATAAACAATGCACCAGGTAATCCAAATCCTAAACCTATGCCTAGAAACATTTGTCCGATGATGGGTAGACTATCCAGAATTCTGAACAGATTACGCAAGACGCTAGCTTGAAACTTGATTGCGGTTCCATCAGCATTGACGGCTTTGGTGCCTGCTAAGGCTCTTCCCGGTGTCGCTCCATCATTAAAGAGTTCAAAGATAACTCCGTAAAACCAATTGATGACGAACCAGCTAATTAAAAATATTGCTATTTGGAGATCTTGAGATTGAGGTAGAGTGACACCCAGTCCGAGAGACAGAGCAAACAATAACACAATTTTTACGATTTCATCGACGACAAATGCAAGACCTCGAGCCATAAATCCAGCAGGCCGCAGAGCAAGGACCGCTCCATCGGGAGACTCCACAGAAATTTGGCTGTCTAGAGTCTGCGAACGCTCAATGTCAGTGAGTGAAAATCGCTTGCCTTCAAGGTCTTCTGTACTTAAGAGAGCAGCCGACTTAGGGGTATAGCTCATCTAATTGCGTTTGTGAGAGATGAATTTAGTTTGGATTCAATCACTCTTCCACTCACTTTAACAGGTTCGACAGCGGGTGTGTGATCTGCTTTGAGTGGCGAATGTAGTTCGAGAATCTCTTGGTCCCGCTTGACGTATGTCTTTTCTTCACTCAGGAACTGTGCCACTGCGTTCCGAAACTCTGGGTCAACGATGTAGTGGACCGAATAGGTTTGTTCCGCGGTGTACCCGCGAGGTAGTTTGTGGATCCCTTGAGCACCGCCTTCTGCAGCGCTCAAACAGTGCGATATGGCGTACTCTATCGCTTGGTAGTAGCACATTTCAAAGTGCAGAAATCGGTGGTGTTCGGAACACCCCCAGTTGCGTCCAAAGATCGTGTCGCCACCGAGAAAATGTAGTGCACCAGCAATGTACTCGTTACCTCTTTTACACAACATCAACACGATGCGCTCGGACATCGATTGGGACACCAAGCTGAAGAATAATCGATTGAGATAAGGGTGTCCCCATTTGCGTTCACTGGTTCTCACATAGAACTCGAAAAACGCATCCCAATGGTGCTCTTGCAGATCTTTACCTGATAACCATTCAATCTCTAGACCAGCATGGCGAATCTCACGCCGTTCTCGGCGGATGGTTTTCCGTCTTTTTGACGACAAGTGAGCCAAAAAGTCTTCATAGGAGCCGTAGCCAAAATTCTTCCAGTGAAATTGAGTGTCCATTCGTTGTAGGTAGGTCTTCTCGCTAGCGAGTTGCCACTGTTTTTGGCTTAAGAAGGTGATGTGAGAGGAACTGAGCGCTAAGTTGTGACAAAGTTGAGAAATGGCATCCAACAACTGTCTCTCGACATCAACACTGTGTGGGTGGTTACCAGCCAATAGCCTTGGTCCAGTGACCGGGGTGAACGGCACGCTAATTTGCATCTTTGGGTAATACTGACCACCGGCTTGATACCATGCGCTTGCCCAAGCAGCATCAAATACAAACTCACCCTGGGAGTTTCCCTTTAGATAAGTTGGCACCAAACCCAATGTTGCTCCGTTCTGTTTGAGTTGGATATGCATAGGTTGCCAACCAGTGTCTGCGGTAACGCATTCACTTTCTTCGAGAGCAGCTAGAAAGTGGTGATCTACGAACGGGTTGTAGGATTTACCTGGTGGATTGGCAAGCGAGTTCCAAACCTCAGAATTAATCTCATTTATCGATGGATGAGTCGATATTTCCACTGATTGTTGTTCGTCGAAGTTCAATGTAGATCCGTGGATCGTAGTAATGGATTGCTGAACTCTATGGTCTGAGACTAGCTACACGAGGTTAACCATAAGTCTTTCCTTCGTCTCTGCCAAAGAGATAGAGTGCAATGATAAGAAACACCATGGTATACCCGACAGTTACTGAAATGTGTAGAAAGAGGGATTGACCCAACGATGCATTGATAGTCTTTAGAGCTATCTGTGTTGTGTGGAAAGATGGAATACCATAGCACAGTTGTTGCAAGAGTGTTCCGTAATTATCGATAGGGATGAGTACTCCACTAAACGCCAACAGTGGCAGGTAGATGATGTTTACCAAGGCATGAGCGGAGTTAGGGCCAACCAAATACCCCAAAACGAGTCCTAGTGAGCAGAACGGGAGAGTGGACACCGAAATCACCAATACGATAAGGCAGCCCCTGGTAATCGATATCTCCGCAGAACCTACAGTCCACGCTAGCATGAGGATGATCAAAGTGATCCATGCAGAGAACATCACGGACATTACCCCCTTACCGAGAAAGTACACCAACACGGGCATGGGGCTTACTCGTTTCAGCAGCAGCCATCCTTGACCTCGTTCTGTTGCAACATAGACCCCAAACCCAAACAGTCCCGTACCCATTACTCCGATAGACGCTGCAGTGACAGTCCAATAAGTTGCGGGTTCCGCATCTGAACCAGACCACCTAACCAATAAACCCATCACAACATAGATCATGATGGGAAGTGCGAGTAGGGAGGTAGTAAACGCTGGGGTCCGCAAACACTTTAGAAACTCCATTACCGATTCAAGGTACAAAATTCGCAAGAATCGAATGCAACCTTGGAGCACACTGGGGTTAGGAGCAGACACTAATCGGACTCCTTGACCATGTGAAGATAAGCGTCTTCCAATGAAGCTGGTTTTACTTCAAGATCTTTTACACTTTCGGCAAATTGAAACAAGTATTTCAAGATTACTTCTGCTTCGTTAGTAAAGATTTGGACGTAATCATCGGTGTGTTCGATTCTCTTGATTGCAGGTAATTGATTTAGCTTTTCTGGATCCATTGATGTTCGAGCAGAGATTTCTTTACTTCCGATGAGTGCTTTGATTTGTTTAGGAGAGGAATCAACAATCAGTTGACCATGGTGAAGTATCATGATTCGATCCGCGAGTCGTTCTGCTTCTTCCAAGTTGTGGGTGGCAAGCAAAATGGTGCGACCAGAATCGGAAAGTTTGGAAATTTCTGTCCACATATTGCGACGTGCTTCAATATCCAGAGCAGTGGTTGGTTCATCTAAGAACAGGAGATCTGGATTTCCACAAATCGCAAGCGCAAAACCCAATCGTTGTAGCTGTCCTGTACTCAGTGTCCCGGATTGCCGGTTTTCGAGCGATTGAAGTCCGGATCGTTCTATGGCTTCACCGAGCCCCATCGCATTGGGGTAGTAACTCTGAAAGGAACGAATGTGTTCATTGACCTTGAGGGTCGGAGGGATACCAGAGTTTTGCAGTAGTGTGCCTGTTCTGATGCGAGTTCGATGAGCACTAGGAGATTCACCAAAGATGGAAATTGAACCCGAAGAGGGCTTGATAGCCCCTACCAATAGATTTAGGAGTGTAGTTTTGCCTGCACCATTGGGACCGAGCAGTATGGTTGTTGAACCGCCTTTCAGTTCTAGTGAGACATTGTCAAGTGCGGTAGTTGTTCCATAGAACTTGGATACGTTGGAAACTTCGACAGCTAGAGATTCAGTCAGAGAACGGTTCCTAGCTAGATTAAAGGACTCAAAGACATACGACCAATGTGTCTACAGAGACGAATGGTCGGAGTGGCCGGATTTGAACCGGCGGCCCCTGCCTCCCGAAGGCAGTGCTCTACCAAGCTGAGCTACACTCCGAGTTCACCCAATGGTTCCTCATTCCCAGTCTATCGAGATCGAGACATCGCAGCGACAGCAAGTGATTCCAGCCCAGAACAGAATTTTGATTGGTCTAATGCTTGCAGTGAATTAATGGCTTGATGTGTGTGTTTCTGTGCTAAATTTCTACAGTAATTCAGTGCACCAGAGTTTCTTACTACGTCCATAATTTTTGAGAGCTGCTGTGTCGTACGATTTTGGATAGCAGAACGGATTAAATCAACGTCAGATTTGCTTCCGTTATTGATGGTGTAGATGAGTGGCAGTGTCGGTTTACCTTCGGCAAGATCATTACCCACGTTCTTTCCCATGGTGTCGCGATCACCTGTGAAGTCTAACACATCATCAATTAACTGAAACGACATACCAATGTGGTATCCGTAATGTTTGAGAGCTTCAGTGTGAGAGGGTTCCGCATCTGCGAGGATTGCACCGCACTCAGCTGCAGCCTGGAATAGCATCGCAGTCTTGTTCTTTATGACCTCTAAATAGTCGGGTTCACTTAAATCGGCATTGCACACATTCTGTAACTGCATGACTTCACCTTCAGCAATGCAATTGGTAGCATCACTAATGACCGCCATTTGCTCAATGGATCGAATTTGAACCATGAGTTGAAATGATCGGGAGTAGAGGAAATCCCCCACCAAGATACTGGCTGAATTACTCCAAATCGTATTCACTGTATGCTTTCCTCGACGTAGAGCTGAACAATCTACCACGTCATCGTGAAGCAAAGTAGCGGTGTGAAGAAACTCGATCAAAACAGCCAACTTTAGGTGGTTGAATCCGCTGTAGTTGCATGCGCGAGATGCGAGAAGAACGACCAAAGGCCTGATTCTTTTGCCACCCGCTCCGACAATATAGCGTGCTACTTCGACTACCAAAGGGACGTTTGAATGAAGCTCGCTTTGGATCAGTCTATTGACCTGTTCAAAGTCATCGGACACCAATGCACGAACCTGATCCATGTTTGACTCGATCAATAGCTTAGCAAGATTTCCGGGTGGGATTGGGTTGGTCTTAGTCAGTGCGAGATTTCCCAAGGGTGGTTGAATTGACATGTGAGGGAGCACAGATGGAACTGTAACTTGAGAATTTTAGCCTTCTAGGAAATTCTGGATCGTTTTTGGTTTTCGGCTACGGGGTTAGGATGGACAAGGTTCATAGATGAACCCGATTGAATCAAGCTACTCGCGAGTTATTACAGTCAGATTGGGTGTGGTGTGCAATCGTTATTGAGTAAAATAGCCGCTTCAAATTTAGGCTAAACCCAAGTTATACCGAGCCAGTTCTTCTTGTTAGCTGTTGCTCGGAATCATAATAAGGAATGATCTCATGTACGCAGTTTTTGAAAGCGGTGGAAAACAACACCGTGCAGAGACAGGTGAGCGTCTAGTACTCGAACGTCTCAAAGCAGATGAAGGGGCGGACATTTCATTTGACAACGTCTTGATGGTTGATGTCGACGGTGAGTTAACAGTTGGTACGCCCTATATACCCAACTCCAAGGTTCACGCACGAGTCATCAGCCATAGTAGACAACCCAAAATTAGAGTGATCAAATTCAAGCGTCGAAAGAATTATCTGAGACGACAAGGGCACCGACAACTTTCGACGATCGTAGAGATCACCTCCATCTCCAACGAGGAGAAAAACAATGGCACATAAAAAAGCTGGTGGTAAAACTCGGAACGGACGTGATTCAGAATCCAAACGTCTAGGTATCAAGAAATATGGTGGCCAGGTTGTGAGAGCGGGAAACATCTTGGTACGCCAACGGGGAACCCAATTTCATCCCGGTGAGAACGTAGGTTGTGGTAAAGATCACACACTCTTCGCTAAGGTCGATGGAGTCGTAGCTTTTCGTAAGCATGGACCACTGCAGAGAACTTATGTGGGAGTTTCTCCCAACCAATAGGTTTGGGTCTTGATCATTCAAGGCCTCTCGTGTTTCAATGAACTTCCTTGATGAAGTAACGATTTCCATTGCTGGTGGTCATGGTGGAAACGGCTGTCTAAGCTTTCTGCGACGAGCAAACTACGCTAAAGGTGGACCTGATGGTGGCTGTGGGGGTCAAGGTGGGTCCGTTTATCTCGTGGGTGACTCATCGCTCACCACTTTGATTGACCTTCGTTACCAACCGGAGTGGAAAGCGGCTAATGGTCAACCAGGAGGTAGTTCCCTCAAACGCGGTGCAAACGGTGCATCGATCTCCATTCGCGTTCCCGTAGGAACCACCATCATTGATGATGAGACTCTGTCAATGTTTGCGGATATCACTGCTGATGGTCAAAGCGTATGTGTCGCGTCAGGTGGAACTCCCGGGCGAGGAAACGCTTCGTTTAAATCCAGTACCAATCGTGCTCCCAGGCAACTCACTCATGGTGGCAAGGGCGTGAGACGTAGATTACGGTTACAGTTGAAGCTTATGGCGGACGTAGGATTGTTGGGATTACCCAACGCAGGTAAATCTACACTCTTGTCAACGGTAACGGCCTCAAAACCACGTATCGCAGATTTTCCGTTCACCACAATTCGACCTTATGTTGGGGTGGTTCAACCGTCTACTGACAATGCGTTTGTAATGGCAGATGTTCCTGGTTTGATTAAGGGTGCTGCGGATGGTCAGGGACTTGGGACTCGGTTTATGCGTCATTTGACGAGAGCTTCCATGCTGCTGCACTTAGTTGAGGTTGCTCCTCATGATGGTTCAGATCCATTTCAAAATTTGCTAGATATCGAAGATGAACTTCAAAGTTACAGTAGTACATTGGGGAGTATTCCCGTAATCTCTGTCCTCACCAAGATAGATTTACTCCCACCCGAAGTAGTCGATTCGTTGATTGAAGGATTTCGAATAAAGCTGTGTGATCGAAAGGTGTTTGCGATCTCAGCAGTAACTGGTAAAGGGGTGCAGAGTTTGGTCAACTATTTAGGAGTTGAAGTCGAGAGAATGCGCAATTCCAGAGAGGAAAGTGCAGATAGTCTTCTAGAACACGAACAAAGATTAAACCAGCTCGCACAAGAAGTGCTTAATCGATCACTTGAGGAAAGAAGAAAATTATCAAAAGTGAAAGCAAGTGATTTACGAATGGAAGAAGAGGACTAAACTAATCTGATTTGGCTAGAAGAGTCAACCTATTTCATATAAGCGATGAACTCTTCCGAGAACTATCAGCTATGCTGCTTTAGCTAGTGCCTTGATGCTACTGTTGAGCCGGGACTTATGCCGCGCAGCCTTGTTTTTGTGTATCAGCTTTCGAGTAACCATTGAATCTATGACAGGGACTGTTTGTTGATAGGCTTCGATGGCTGCTGCTGCGTCTCCGTTTTCAATGGCACTAACCACGCGACGGATGTAAGTGCGATACTTCGATCTATGACTCATATTACGTTGTCGCCGTACATTAGCTTGTCGAACACGTTTTTTGGCCTGTGCAGTATTGGCCAATGGAAATTACCTCGCTTGGATGTTTGATGAAGTGGCTAAGGCCAGCGGAAATAGCAAACATGTGATTATAGCGAGAGAACCACAAACGGAATCATCCAGAACTATATGAGGGTAGCTAGTACTATTTTCAATCGGTCTAGTAGGTGACTGGATCCCTAAACTACAATGAATAAATAGGTCAACTGTTCCGAATACTTGCCATGGACATCTCACCTATCAACAGGGACTCATCATCTCATTAATAGAACTTTTTCTCAGCATCGCTTGGTGTGGATTTAGAATCGAAGACAACCCCATCTGGTTCTGAGCCCATACACCTAGGCTCGCGTAGCTTGAGAGTTGGTCTATTGACTGGGTGCTCTCGTGTATTAGGATTATTTCGGGACGTAGTGCTATCTTCATTCTTCGGAGCTGGAGCGATTGCAGATGCGTTCTTTGTTGCATTTCGGATTCCTAATTTCTTTCGGCGTCTTCTAGCAGAGGGAGCATTCGCTCAAGCGTTCGTTCCTGTTTTGTCTGAGTTTCAAGAAGGCAGTTCGAGAGAGGAACTTGTAGAGTTTGTGCGCATTGTCGCTGGAAATTTCGGGACAGTGCTGCTTGTGATTTCTGTGGTCGGCTGTCTGATTGCACCCGCACTCGTGACTGTGTTCACTCTAGGTTCGTGGGAAGCAGACGAGAGATTTCAACTCACGACTTCTCTGCTTGTGATTATGTTCCCCTATTTGGGGCTGATTTCGTTCACAGCATTTTTGGGTTCGATACTCAATACTTTTGATCGTTTTTCGGTTCCTGCTGCCACCCCCGTTTTGCTCAACATAGCTCTGATGATAGGAGCACTATTCTGTTCACAATGGTTTGAAGAACCCGTCTTTGCATTGGCTTGGGCGGTGATTGTGGCTGGTGTCATTCAACTGGTGTGTCACATCCCTCCCATCGTCCAACTAAATTTGATGAGGATGCCCAAGATTAATTGGAGTTTACCCGGTGTCCGTCGTGTGCTAAAGTTGCTGGGTCCAGCTGTTTCAGCGGCCTCAGTCGGGCAAATCAACATTCTGGTAGGGACGGTACTAGCAGCTCAACTCGTCGTCGGTAGTGTTTCTTGGTTGTACTTCGCAGATAGACTCATTGAGTTACCGGTTGGCATGATCGCCATTGCTCTTCAGACGGTCATCCTGCCGACTTTGTCGCGACTGAGCAGCAGAAGCAGCGATGTAGAGTTTCGAAATCAGTTACTGTGGGGGATTAGGGTAGGGATAGTGATTGGTATTCCTGCTTCAGCAGCACTGTTTACTTTAGCTATTCCTCTGACTGCGACCATCTTCTTTCACGGTGAGTTCACCGCGCACGATGTCAATATGGTGGCTGTCGCACTCCAAGCATTCTCGATAGGTGTATTTCCACTGATGTTAGTGAGAATACTTGCAGCGGGTTTCTTTGCTCGTCAAAACACCCAGACTCCTTTTCAGTATGCAGCGGTAAGCGTAGCCACTAATATCGTGGTGAGTTTGTGCTTGTTTCAATGGCTCGGTCATGTGGGTATCGCGATTGCAACGACGGTAGCAGCGTTTGTTCATTTTGGGTTACTAGTCATGGGATTGATGAGGCGGCATGAACTTGGGATGAGTCGTGCTTTGTCGCGTAACTTGTGGCAATCTCTGGTTAGTTGTATCCTCATGGTGGTAGCACTCGTACTCATTTCTCCCAAGCCATCTTATTGGATTGATGCAGGAATTGGGTCTAAAGTTGGGATGTTGTCTGGGTTGGTATTCGCTGGATTGGTTGTGTATTTTGGCTCCTGCTTTGCTCTGGGCATGCGCCCAAGAGAGTACCTTGAAAGTGGATAGGATTTCGCGATGCGAATAATTCGTGGGGTTCACAACATCCGCGAAGATGAACGAGGCCCCGTTTGTTCCATCGGGACGTTCGACGGTGTCCATATCGGTCACCAAGCCATCCTGGGGGAGGCCAATAGACTCGCAGACAAATATCGTACGTCTCAATTGTTGGTGACTTTTGAACCACACCCTAGTGAATTTTTCGCCAAGGGTTCAACACCTGCTCGTTTGACTCGTTTTCGCGAGAAAGTGACCGTACTTAAATCACTGGGAATCCAACGAATACTGTGTCTTCCATTTAATGCTCAAACGAGTTCTCTCACACATAACTCATTTGTTGACAACATTCTTGTAGACGGTTTATCGATTCGACACATCGTTTTAGGCGATGACTTTCGATTTGGTAAGGGTGCTTTGGGGGATTCACATTCGCTAAGGGAAGCGGGCAAGAATCATGGGTTCGGAGTCTCACAAATCCCTACATTTTCGCTAGAAGGAGAAAGAGTTTCGAGTACTCGAATTCGCAAAGCGCTAGGAGATGGTGATTTTGATTTAGCTGCAAAGATGCTCGGACGACCATACTCTATGTCTGGAAAGGTGGTCAGCGGCAGCAGATTGGGTCACCAGTTGGGGAAACCTACTGCTAATATCGAACTCCAGCGAACTAAGTGTGCGATGGAAGGAATATTTGCAGTCACGGTTCAGGTTGAACACACCGAAAGAAACTACTCCGGGGCTGCTTATATAGGAACCAGACCCACACTAGACGGAACTGAAACCTTGTTGGAAGTGCACTTGTTTGATTTTGATCAGTACATCTATGGAAAGCGTGTGAGAGTAACATTTTGGAACAAGATTAGAGACGATCACAAATTTCAAAATCTAGACGCACTCCAAGCTCAAATGACCGAAGATGTCATGCAGGTGAAAACTTGGTTTGAAGAGAAAAAGGAACCCTCTACCGCATGAATTCTCGCGTTCAAGCACTCGTTCTCCGATTGGGTGCAGTGGTGGCTTTGGTTGTTCTAGACCAGTTCACCAAACTATTATCTCTTCAGTTTCTGAGTTTGACACCACAACCATTGATGCCGTTCGTATCTTTGACTTTGGCTTGTAATACCGGGGCCGCGTTCAGCTTATTTGAAGGTCAGTTACCCCTACTTACCATCATCGCATGCATACTTTCGGTAGTACTGTTTGTCTTGTTGATTCGATTACCCAAAGAATACAGTCTACAGTCTTTGGCACTCCCACTGATTCTTGCAGGTGCAATCGGGAATGTCATTGACCGTATCGTTCGAGGATGCGTCGTAGACTTTATTCACCTACATGCGGGCAATCACTCGTTTCCGATCTTCAACGTGGCAGACTCGTTGATTACGATTGGAGTCTGTTTGTGGATATTTGCTCTGTGGCGAACTCCACCCAAAAAACAGTTAGACTTCGACCAACCTGGTGAAGGCAAACACGCGGAGGAAAGTTCGGAGACTTAGCTCCGAAAACTAGTCTGTTTGAGTGGTGGAAGGAGGTCGTGGAACTTCGGTTTCCGGAGCGGGTTCAATGATGATCGTTCGGGGTACATCGGGTTTATCCAATAAACCAAAGGTGATCACGTTGAGGAAGCTCCGATCTTTGTTTTTGATTGGATTTTTGATCTTGAGTGAACCATCGGGACTTAAACCTGGCCAGTCCTCAAAGTTCAGTTTCAAGACTTCGAGCGCATCTTGAGACGCTTCATGAAGTCCTAACTTGTGATTTGCTTCAACTATTACCACCAACGCATGGGGAACAGTGGAAGATCGAGGATAGTGTTCGATAATCTCTTTTGCTCTGTTTGCAGCTGAAATCCACGCATCGCGACGCATATAGAAATAGGCCACATTGAGCTCTGATGCTGCGAGAACGTTTCGTAGATGGTGCATTCGTAGCTGTGCATCTTTTGCATAGGTACTGTTGGGGTAGTTAGTCAAAAACTCTTCAAACTGTAGAAACGCCGTTCGTGCACTGCTCACATCACGAAGGGGTTCTGGAGTCCCCAAGAGTCGGTCAAAGAAGCCTCGGTCTCGCTGGAAGTTCGACATACCTTTCATGTAGTAGGCATAATCGGCATTCGGATGCTGGGGATGAAGGTTGATGAATCGATCTGCAGCGACAATCGCCGAATCGAAATCAGTCTTCATGAAGTTCGCATAGATCAATTCAAGTTGAGCTTGTTCGGCGTAGCGGCCAAAGGGGAAAAATTTCTCAAGGGTCTCCAATCGTTCGATTCCATCAGCGTAGTTGCCAACAAGGAGACTTTTTTGCGCATTTTCGTACAGAATTTGCTCGGTAATATCAGGCTCAGAAATTTCAGAATTCTCGGATTTTTTTCCAAATGGCCATAGGGCACAACCTGAAACTAAGAATGCGAGGACAATGATGGATAGGCAAAGTTTTTTCAAGAGTGTGAACTCAGATTGATAGACGAGTCATTTTAATTTTCTTTGTCAGCAACATGAAGCAAGCTCGATTTGAAGCATTCATTCGGATACCGGTCGAACGTCAAGGAGATCGTTTGGATCGTATACTTGCAGACGAATGGTCTCATCTCTCTCGATCTCAAATTAGTGCTTGGATTGCTGATTCACAGATTTTGGTTGATGGGGCTCAGGTCAAAGCTTCTTATAGGGTGCGTGGCGACGAATACGTCGTCGCCAACGCAAAGAGAAAGAGATCTCATGACCCATGTTGGGACAGCAAACAGGATGTAGAGTTCAAAATTGTTTATGAAGACGAGCATGTTATCGTCGTCGATAAGCCGGCTGGAATCGTCGTTCACCCTGGTACGGGAAACGCATCCAATACTCTAGTGAACGGACTAATAGCACATCGAGAATCTCTCAATCAGTTACCGCGTGCGGGTATAGTTCACCGACTCGACAAAGATACTTCGGGATTGCTCGTTATCGCAGCTTCCAGCGAATCTCAGAATGTACTCACTCGGATGATTTCAGAGCGGGACGTAGTACGCAAATATTTGTGTGTGGTTGACGGGTTAATGGATCAGCCCATAAATGTTGATTTACCGATGGGTCGGCATCGTACGAACCGGGTGAAACAGCAAGTACGAGAGGATGGTAAACCAGCACGAACCGAGTTCTATCCTTTAGAGCTATTTCGAGGACACTCGCTAGTACAAGCAATATTGCATACGGGGCGAACACACCAAATTCGTGTCCACGCTCAAGAAATTGAACATCCGTTGGTAGGTGATGTGACCTATGGAGCGACAGGTCGGTTACCCAAAACACCCACTGAAGAACTGAAAACTGCAATCAAGTCATTCTCACGACAATCTCTACACGCAAAGTGGTTGGAGTTTAAACACCCCATCACAGGAAAGAGATTACGATTTACCAGCAAGACTCCCCCCGATATGGATAGGTTGATTTCTGCGTTGCGCTTCGACGCTGAACAGTTCATAACAGGGTGAGTATTTCAAAACCACAAAATGACCACCTATGACTGTTCAATTGACACGTTTTGAATTGCTCGCTCGATCTCTAGCCAATGAGGGTGTAGAGATTGTGTTTGGTTGTGCGGGTTCCGACATGTTACCGTTTAGCGAAGCGTTTGCTAAATTTCCTTCCATGGGTCAAGTACTGGTCCGTCACGAGTTAGCCGCCACACATATGGCAGATGGGTTTGCCCGAGCAAGTGGTAAGCCGGGAGTGGTTTTAGTCACTTCAACAGCGGGTGCGTCCAACTCAATACCAGGAATTGCAACCGCTTATATGGATTCGATTCCTCTAGTGGTTGTGTCCTCAAGAGAGGCAACAGCCCTACCCAGTCGAGACGCTTTTGATGAAACCGACATGATTGGAGTTTCTCGACCGGTGGTGAAACACAGTTATATCGTTCGTTCACCGTTAGATATCCCACGAATCATCAAAGAAGCTCATTACATTGCTAGAACGGGTCGTCCAGGACCAGTGGTAGTGGATATTCCTAACTCAATATCCTCTATCGATGACACATTTCCCTATGAGTGTCCTGATAAAGTTTATTTGCGATCCTATAACCCACCGACGAAAGGACATCGTGGTCAGATTCGGAGAGCTGTCAACGCACTACTTTCGTCTAAACGCCCCATCATCTTTGCTGGGGGTGGTGTGGTACAAGGTGAAGCATCGGAAGAGCTGACACAGTTTGCCTCAAAACTCAAGGTGCCTGTGACAACAACCTTCATGGGACTGGGAGCGTTTCCGGGAGATCACGAACAATGTTTGGGTGTATTGGGAATGAATGGAACTCACGAAGCAAATCGTGCCATGCACCACTCAGAACTGGTACTTGCTCTCGGTTGTCGATTTGATGACAAGGTCATGGATGATCCCAACCAGTTTTGTCCGAATGCAAGAGTCATCCATGTTGATATTGATTCATCGTCCATCGCGAAAGTGATTGAAGCTGACCTCCCTATAGTGGGTCCGTGCAAGGCAATACTGAAGCAAATGGTTGAGATGCTCGACGAAGAGACCATCGATCCCGGTTTATTGGTTGATTGGTGGAAAGAAATTGAACAGTGGAGAGCAAAGAACGGATCGGACACACCGAACACCGAATCAATCGATAGTGGCTCACTGCGTTTGTATCAAGTTATGAATGTGATCAGGGACCATTGTGGGACTGAAGCCTATGTCGCTACCGACTGTGGACATCACCAAGTACGTGCGGCACAATCCCTTCCGTTCCTGCATCCCAGACGCTGGATTAGTCCAGGTGGGGTGAGTGTTTCTGGATTTGGACTACCTGCTGCGATGGGAGCACAAATCTCACACCCTGATGCCACTGTGGTCTATATCACCGGTGAGGGGGGATTTCTCGCGAATGTTCAAGAACTATTGACCTGTCAACGGTACGATTTACCGCTCAAGATCTTCAATATGAACTCTGGTAATTTATCTCCGTCAGATCCCGACCCACCGTCTACAAATTTGGGAGGTGTCAATCTAGATGTTGAGAAACTGGTCGAATCGTTTGGGCACACTCCCCTAATCGTGGACAACCTGGAGTTATTGCAAGATGTGACTGAACGTGTCTTTTATGGTGATTTGAAAGATCAGCTGGTTTTCGTGGACGTTAAAGTAGCTTCCGATGAACACGTCTAACACACGTCTCGGTAGAGCAGAAGGATCAGCGATTAGCCTATGATGCAACGGCATTTACTCTCAATATTGATCGAAAACGAAGCGGGTGCACTGACTCGACTCATTGGAATATTTGCTCAGCGAAACCTCAATATTGAGTCTCTATCTGTTGCACAAATCGAAGACGACAGTTTGACAAGACTCACTCTTCTCACTGAAGCAAATCTTCGCACGATTCAGCAGGTAAAGAAACACATAGATCGACAAGTTGGTGTGTTAAAAGTTGTAGATTTGACCGATGTGACTCATGTTGAACGAGAACTCATGTTGGTTAGGGTGAAATCCGATGGTGAAACGCGAGAAGAAGTGAAGCGAACCTGTGATATTTTCCGTGGACAGATTGTCGATGTGACCACAGAAACCTACACTATTCAGTTGGTTGGCCCGTCAGACAAACTCATGGCATTTCTGGATGCGATAGGGTTTGCCCAAATTCTCGAAGTTGTTCGTTCGGGAGTCACCGTCATAGCACGGGGTGCCAAACAAGTATCAAGCTAATCAATTAGGAGTTGCAATGAAGGTTTATTACGACAAGGATTGCGATTTATCCATAGTCCAAAGCATGCGAATTGCGATATTGGGTTATGGTTCCCAGGGTTTTGCTCATGCAAATAACCTACGAGATAGTGGGGTTACTGATCTAGTCATAGGGAGCTACGAAGGTTCCAAATCTGCAATCAAAGCAATCAACGCGGGCTTCGAAGTAGATACGGTAGCGGATTCAGTGTCAAGGGCTGATCTAGTGATGATGCTCATACCTGATGAAATTCAGAGAGACATCTATTTAGCTGAAGTTGAACCCAATCTTCGACCAGGTAGTTCGATTGCGTTTGCTCACGGATTTAACGTTCACTATGGGTTGATTGAACCCAGGGCTGACATTGATGTGATCATGGTTGCCCCGAAAGGTCCTGGTCACACGGTTAGAGCGAATTACGAAAGTGGTATCGGGATTCTTGCGTTATTTGCGGTCGCTCAAGATGTATCTGGACGTGCACATGAGGTAGCACTGTCCTATTCAATGGCCATTGGAGCAGGGCGCGCGGGCATCATGCAGACTTCATTTCGAGAAGAGACAGAAACAGACCTCTTCGGTGAACAGGTTGTTTTGTGTGGAGGTGCTTCTGCGCTAGTACTCGCTGCCTTTGAAACCTTGGTTGAAGCAGGCTATGCACCTGAGATGGCTTACTTTGAGTGCTTGCACGAACTCAAACTCATCGTTGACTTCTTCTACGAAGGTGGAGTCACCAATATGTGGTACACGGTGTCGAATACGGCCGAGTATGGAGGTCACTCACGTGGACAACGCATCATCACGGATCAAACCAAGGAAGAAATGCGTCAGATTTTGGATGAAATCCAAAGAGGAAAGTTTGCTCAAGAATTTGTTACCGAATGCCAAGCAGGTGCACCGACTGTGAAATCTCTCAGAAGACTCTCAAAAGAACACTTGATAGAGCAAGTGGGTAAGCGACTACGCGCTCTGATGCCTTGGATTCAAGCAAACAAGCTAGTTGACCCGGAAAAAAACTAACTAGAACAGCGGTGCAGTCGCAATAGCTATTGCGACTTCGATGTCTCTGATAGCGTTGACTACGTTCTGACCGATCAAGTTGAGAGCGCGTACTTGCTCGATTCTATCGCTTAAGCGTTTCATTTCGTTCGGTGGCACGAGCGCATCGAGTATACCTGATGCAACAGCAAGATTGATCACAATCACATCTCGTGGAGATGGGATGGAGTTTGACATGAGCACATCAAACAGTCGTATCTTTACTTCTTGATCTGCTGCTCCGTCTATGATGGGGTACTTTCGTGCTTTAAACACCCAAAGAAGTTTGGTATCTTGGCGTTCGACAACTCCTTTTTCCACCAGACCGTTGATAGCGTCTTCGTGAATCTCATCAGCTTGATCAGTGATTAGTTCAATCCAGTAACGAATGTCGCGTTGTGTGGGATCACTAGCGATGGATTGAAGTACATCGTCTACTAAGGGATGACCGATCGGTTCGGTACTCACGATATAGAGCTTTTTTAGATCTGAGTCAATCCTGCCTGCTTCAGCGAGTTCCATTAGTAGTGCGCCACTCATGGAGTATCGAGCGGACCAATCCGGGATACGCAATAACGAACCATCATTGTCGTGCAATCGCAGTAGTGTGATTTCTTCAGCTATGGTTAGTTTCATTTTCTCTTTCTCGGGGCATCAAAAGGGTTTTGCTCTGGAATTTGTAGATCTCTCCACAGACTCATCAGCTCTGAACCTTACCCGCATGTTGTCATACTCATTGTGTAGTGCACAGGGTGTGTACCCAGAGGATTGTGGGTTTCATTCACAATCTGGTCAACTGGCTCAAATCAGCCAGTTAAATTTTATGGACTAATTTCGTAGAATAGGAGGTTCTTGAATAATGCAGAGCTCAAATAGCCATTTAGAGGAAGTATTGGGACATCCTAAAAATGGGTGTTTGCCACCACGTTCACAACTATGAGGTACACGCGTGATAGGGTGATACAACATGATTAAAAATACATTTATCATTCTCGTCATTGTACTGCTAGCAAGCCCGTTGATAGCACACAATAAAGATAACGACGAACCGATGGATCGAATCGTAGAGCGACCTGAAGGTGCTTCTTACCTTGGTCGAGAAGGCGAAAACGAAGGCTATATCGTTTACTTTGTACCCATGGAAGGGTTCACACTAGAGCTAACTTTAGACGAAGATGACTGGGAAGCAGAAAAAGTCAAAGACCTAACTTTAGGGCTGCGTTCAATGAGACGACAATTACGAGATGTCAAAGCTGCGATACCAGCTCATGCGTGGGTGAAATTACAGAATTTAGTCGTTATCGAATATGAGGATAGAGAAAACGTATCACCAACCTATTACCCTGCAGGTCCCGATTATCCACCAGCAATCGAACTATGGGGAATCAAGTTCCACAGAGATATTCTGGACGGAAACTACGTTGAAAACTATGTACCTGAATCAGACGAATACGGTAATCCCAACATTATGCTCCACGAATTAGCTCACGCATGGCACGACAACTTCATTGAGGATGGATTCGACAATCAAGAGATTATCGACATGTACGAACGAGCCTTAGAGTCGTATGAAACGGAAAACGAAAATGATCAATCGTACTACTGGACTACTAATCACAAAGAGTGGTTTGCTGAGTTTAGCGTGATGTTCTTCAGACATAGTTGGGACTCTCCACACCACTATTGGAATTACGACTACGCTGATAAGGCCTTTTTCAATCGTATGTGGGGGAGAGAGTTTAATACTGAAGACCATGAACAGACCCAATGACAATGACTAGATAGTGATACGGACTTCCTATGCTGATCAATACAAAACCCGAGATTCCAAGCTCTGAAATTACCCCGGAATCAGTCTATTTGTCGAGACGTAAATTCATCGGTCAGTCAGCTGCGGGAGTGGCCGTGGGTGCTGCCGCATCGTCAACTCTGTCATTGCCTTCTGATTGGATAGACAAACACGGATACGAAGAAGATGAACCCATCGGGGAAGACTTAACACCAGAGAAGGTCGCGACCACCCACAACAACTTCTACGAATTTGGGACGGGGAAGGGAGACCCCGAGAGGAACGCTCACAAAATGACCGTAGATCCGTGGTCCATTGAGATCAAAGGTCGAGTAGAGAAGCCAGGTAAGTTGTCCATTGAAGATGTTCTGAAGGATATCGATCTTGAGGAGCGAATCTATCGACTAAGGTGCGTCGAAGCTTGGTCTATGGTGATTCCATGGATCGGTTTTCCTGTCAAGAGCGTGCTAGACAAGTTCAAGCCATTGAGTGATGCTAAGTACGTGAAATTCACTACTCTGCTTCGTAAAAACGAAATGCCGGGCACCCGCAATGTGTTCTCTTCAGTCGAGTATCCCTATGTAGAAGGACTACGTATGGATGAAGCCAATCATCCGTTGGCTATCTTTGCGATTGGCATGTACGGCAAGGTTTTACCCAACCAAAACGGTGCTCCATTCCGGTTAGTGGTTCCTTGGAAATATGGATTCAAGAGTATCAAGTCGATCGTTGAAATCGAACTGGTTCGTTCAGAACCGAAGACTACCTGGAACTTATCAGCACCTCACGAGTATGGGTTCTACGCAAACGTTAACCCAAATGTCAATCATCCCAGGTGGTCTCAAGCTACCGAGCGAAGACTTCCTCAACCACTGTTTGGTGCTCGTCGTATTGATACCAAGTTGTTTAATGGCTACGACGAAGTAGCCAGTCTCTACGAAGGTATGGATTTAAAGCGCAAATACTAAATCCTGTCGGTAGACCACCACTACCTATTGGATGTGTTTTGATGGGTTGAAGTAGCCCATTGACATGACCGTTGATGTATGGTTGACTCATCGCCCTTAGAACGGCTCAAGAAGTTCTTGATGCGAGTACTGGCAACTCCAACCGCAAAGTGGATCGTTGGGTTGTTGGTATTCATACCACTGCTATTGATATTGAACGATGTTCGCATTGAGCTGATTCAGCCGGGTGCGGGGCTTGGTCCTGATCCCGGAGAGGAACTTGTCGAGAGGCTCGGCAGCTGGTCTATCCGCATGTTGTACTTGACCTTACTGGTTTCTACATTGGCGAGATTACTCAAACTTCCGGTTCTAGTACAACATCGGCGCAATGTGGGTCTCTTTGCATTCGCTTATGTGGTACTGCACTTTAGTGCTTATTTTTCCGCCCTGGTTGGATTTGACATCAATGCTGTATTGGGTGATTTTTCCAAACGACCTTACATCATTGTTGGAATGATTGCATTAGTGTTGTTGATACCTATGGCGATAACCTCGACACGAGGTTGGCAGCGAAGGCTCAAGTCAAACTGGAAGCGGTTACATCGCCTCGTTTACTTGATTGCTATATTGGCACTGGTGCACCTGTATATGCAAGAAAAGGCTGCTATCAATGACACCGTGTTCTATGGAACGGTTCTAGCATTACTTTTTGTAGAACGCATCATCGCGGTTCGACGCAGGAAAAATAGTTCGCAAGCACAACCTGGTTAAACCATTACCAGCACAATATCAAACTTAACAATCAAATTTGGCTCAACAGGAGGAATGTTGACAGCACTCAAAAACCGAAGCGTTGAAGCACTCACAACGGATTCTCGTTCACCGGATGATCGGGAAATCAAGGAACTGATGGAAGAGATTCCGGATTGGCGACTGGATTACTCTCGAGATGGCAAGTACTTTTTTCTGTTCCGTAAGTTCAAGTTTTCAGCCTATCTCAAAGGTGTGAAATTTCACGGTTGCGTCGCAGAAATTGCGGAACAACTACAACATCATCCAGAGATGCTGACCGAATACGGTCATGTAACCGTAAAGTGGTGGTCGCACTCGGTTGGTGGGATACACCTAAACGACTTTATCCTAGCTGCTAAGTGCGATGCCATTTATGCCGACGTAATGACTGAAAAGATCTAAATTTCGGGTGAGAATGGCTCTGGGTCACTCTGTCAACTATCTCATCTAGAGTACTCATTTGAAGTAGGGATGGGTGTGATCAGGTGCACTTTGGTAGTTCAATTTGAGATTTTGTATAATATAAACAATTACTAAACAGGGATACTATGCCAAGAAAAGTTACTGCTACCGCAGCATCTATGCGGAAGTCGCGAGAGGAACTCGAACGTGATTTGCAAGTTTTCTTAAAAGAAGGTCAGAAGATAGAGACTGTACTCCCTGGTGCAACAGGACAAGATGAGAAAAACCGAAGCAAGCACATCGTGATTTCTCGTAAAGCGACTCCGCCGCGCAAGAAGAGAACCACGCCAGAGTGATCATAGACTGCAACGGCATCCCAGAGACAAGAAATGATGGTCAACAGTTCAGTAAGATTTAGGTGAAATTAACACGATCTCAGTATCTTGCTCGTTTAGGGATTGATGAGTGGAAGATCAGAGATCAAAGTGTTTCGATACTTGCAAAGACAGCTCAGTCAGAGTCTCCCTCTGCAAACACCCCCCAGAGCAGTCCTAGACCGCATGATCCAAAAAGAACGAAGTCTGTGCCATCTAGGGTTAATACGAAAAATCGTGCAAGACAACCGACTGCCTCATCGCAACGTACACCCAGAAAAATAGTAGACGGTACAAAATTTGAAATTTCGGTTCTGCTACGGGTTTATGGTCCGGTGATGTTTGTGGAGGATGAGAGACAACAATTGACGTTTAAGCTCCAACAAGACGTTGCATCAAGTATTACTCTTCAAATGGGTACAACGCTCGTTTCAAGTTCACCTATGGTTGACAAGTTCATTTGGCCAGACAGAAGCGTACAAAGGATTGCAACTAAGTCTGGTGAATTGTCGAAAGAGAGCGCAAGTGTTGCGCTCAATGCAAGAGTGAAGAATGTGTGTCAAAGCATCAAAGCGATCATATTGGTTGGAGACACCATACAGTCGCTCTTGAAGGATCGATTGAAAAACACAACGTGTGTGTTTGAAGTACCAGGTCTACCGTGGTCGATTGAACACAAAAGAGAATTTTGGGAACAAATACAAAAGTCCTTCAAAGGAAAGACCGAAGGTTCTAGTATCACCGTATTGTCGCTACCGGAGTGAGTGTTGAGGTTTAGTCTATCTTCAATAGGCGATAGATGCGACGACAGCTCACTTTCTGCCAATTTTCTGTAATTCTTGCTGAATCCGATTGGCACCGATTTTTCCTTTCGACTTGGTTTGAATCCGTCTAATATGTTCCCTCAACTCAAGATTTTCCTGTTCTCTTGCTGAGGGTTTGTGATTGAGCCAAGCGTAGTATCCACTACGTGAGACGGGTAGAGCTCGAATGAATGCTTGCAGAGAGTGTTCAGCCAGATGCTCTTGAATAAATTCAAAATATTTGCTGAGATCCTTTCGGGAACTAGGACTAGCGAACCACGCTGCTGCTTTAGCCAGGATTTCGCGTTCTTCTTCCAGTAATTTCAGCTCTTGTTGCGCTTCCTTAAGCAGTTTGGTAGCTAGAGCTTCAGCAGTGCTCATTTCGCTGCGTCTGATCCAGTTATAGATCGTTTGTTCGGTGGGTTGAAATTCCTTTGCTAATGAGCGGGGACTTCGTCCGGATTCAACTAACTTGAGAATGCGCTTTTGGAGTGCTGGATCGTACACTTGGTTCCTCTAATAGGTTCAGAAACTGATCAACTTAAAACTAATCACTGTACATTTTAATGTGTAAATTACAGCAACTAGAGACATTAATCCAATCGATTCTTTGCTATTTGGCACTACCGTTCGGGTGCGATTGACACATTGGGCGACTACTCAGTCAATAAATTTGTAACTAGTTATGTCAAAGTGTCGTGCTTGCCGGATTTCTTCAACGAAGCCTTGCAGAGCACTCCATGAACTTTCACGTGGATTTAGGTAAGGAGTAGAAGGGCATATGCAGATCCCCCGAAGTGTATTTGCAAGTGTCGGATCTGAAATCTGCTACGTGTCAGTGAATGTCAGCGACTTGTGCAAAGTTCAGCTAAGTCTTAGGTGGACCATAGACTGATGTGACGAAATTTGCAATTTAGTGGTAAAATATAGTATCAATTACCCAATCCAGATTGGTGATTAGTTCGGTCAATCATTTCGCATGTAGTTGGGTTGTTGTTGTAGGACAAAGTCCGACTTTGAGACCGAAAACCAATCTGTTATCTTCTATTCGTTATCCTACGGACCTAGTCTTTAGTAGGGTCAACCACCACTACCCTAAACTGCAAGCATGGAAGTCAAAAGTCAAAGAGAAAGACGACGAACGTTTGCTATCGTGTCGCATCCTGATGCTGGAAAGACTACAGTAACCGAAAAGTTACTCCTATTGGGTAATGCTATCCAACTCGCGGGTAGTGTGAAGGCAAAGAAGACTGGTCGGCAAGCGAAGTCCGACTGGATGGCTATCGAGCGGGAACGAGGCATTTCGGTAACCACTTCAGTCATGCAGTTTGACTTTGAAGGACGTGTTGTCAATTTATTGGATACACCCGGTCACGAAGATTTCTCAGAAGACACCTATCGAACACTTACCGCAGTGGATTCAGCGCTGATGGTTGTGGACGCAGCGAAAGGTGTAGAACCTCGTACCCGCAAACTCTTCGAGATTTGTCGATTGCGAGATACGCCCATAGTCACCTTGGTGAACAAACTTGATCGCGAATCGATGGATCCCATATCGTTGATGGATCACATTGAAGACGAACTGCAGATTGAATGCACACCCATGACCTGGTCTATAGGGTCTGGAAGAACCTTTAGAGGCATTTATCGGTTTGAAACCGACGAGATTTTGGTGTTTGTTAGAGGCCATGGAGATTCAAAATTTAATTACCCCGTGATTTCGGGATTTGAGTCCGATGAAGCAAAAGAGTTTCTTGGCCACGACTACGATGAGTTTGTTGAGGAAATCACACTCCTACGTGGAGTGTATGCTCCACTCAACCGAACAAGTTACTCGGATGGAATTCAAACTCCGGTGTTTTTCGGGACAGCTCTCCATAACTTCGGGATTGAAGATTTACTGAAGACTTTTGTTGAGATTGCACCCAGTCCCCTACCCAGGCAAGCGGGTGAAGAGATGGTACATCCCGATTCTCCAAAATTCACTGGTTTTGTCTTCAAAATCCAAGCTAACATGAACCCCAATCATCGTGATCGGATCGCGTTTATGCGAATCTGTTCGGGAAAGTACACAGCGGGAATGAAGATGAAGCACGTGCGTATTGGAAAGGAAATCAAGGTCACTGATGCGGTTACCTTCATGGCAGGCAATCGAAGTCGTGTTGAGGAAGCTTATCCGGGTGACATCCTAGGATTACACAATCATGGCACCATCAGGATTGGAGATACCTTCACTGGGGGTCCAGCTTTAAATTTCAACGGCGTACCAAACTTTGCTCCAGAATTATTTAAGTCAGTGAGAGTGAAAGATCCGCTACACGCTAAGCGACTTAAAAACGGCATTCGACAGTTGTCAGAAGAAGGTGTCACACAGATCTTCATGCCACTCACTAACCACATACTCATTGTGGGTGCCGTAGGGAGCTTGCAGTTTGATCTCGTTGCTTATCGTTTGAAAGAAGAATATGGCGCAGACTGCATATATGAACCTTGCAATGTTCACACAGTTCGGTGGGTGAGCTCTGATGATCGCAAAATATTCAGTCAGTTCTTCAGTAGAGCTCAATCCCAATTAGCGAGAGACGGTGGAGATCACCTAGCCCTATTAGCCACTTCTAGACCTAACCTACAGCTATTGCAAGAACGTTGGCCTGAGGTGAATTTTGCTTCAACTCGAGAGCATGCAGCCATAGCAGAAGCTTAGCACACACCAACAGCCGAAGAAGACTTATGTCACGTAGGACTGCACCCAAACTCACAGTAAAGATTTTTCCTCAAGAAGATGAGTTCAGACAAGCTAGTGATTTCGACTCTAAAGCATTGCCGTTTGCAGACAAATTATGGAGCCGAACAGGACACAATATCAACGCTATTGAAGTTCCGATCACCATAGCTCAAATAATAAACCCAGATTCAGATGTCAAATTCGTCAAAGATGAAATCGAACGATTAGCCAAGTGTGCAACCACCGACGATGTATGCAAGTTAATCGATGTGATGAGGGATGAAGGCTATGGGGTAGATGGACATGAAGTCAAGGGATTTGAGCCTTATCTGATTGATATAGCAATGAAGAAAAAAATACTGCATCCCAGCCTCAGAACTTTACTCATCGTCGCAGTAGCAAAGAAGCTGAAACTGAGGGCGTGGCCGGTCAATCTCGGACCCTATACTCTGGCTATTGTCAGAGGGCAGGTAATCGATGGCTTTACATATGAAATCATCCCACGAAGCTCTTTATCAGGACTGGCAAATTTAACCAACTCCACAGTCACTAGTCTGCTACGACGGTCACCCAACGAGAGTATCGCAATTCGGTTGATTGATTCAATCATTGACGAAATCGATTGGCATTCGGATCCAACCTTAGCACTAAAGATGATCGATTACAAGCAAGTCGTTTTAGGGTTTGATATCGAAGTTATTTGGCAGAGAGCGGATATTTGGTTGGAATTGGGAGAGAATGCATTAGCTCGAGAAGTTCTACAAAACGCGCTTTCGGAAGCTCAATCACCCGATGTAAAAGAGTTTTTGTTGGATCGACTTGCCGAAGTCTACCCTGATGCAATGGTACTAAACTAAAGACTGGTGGATTACGGAGTTATTTTGTAAGGTTCTTTGGGTTCTCAGAACTTTTCAGATCCCATAGATTCATGAAAAGTAGAGGTTGGGTACATCAGCATCCTTCCTCGGCTCTCATCGCAGCCGATTGTGTGGGTGATGATAAGTCGTTGGTGAGTTTCTTTCCTTCTTTCTCGCACACTGGGGATATTCCTCTTTGTTCACGCTTGAGCTTACCAAAGAAACGTTCATCTTTTGATTCACAGAGTTTTGAATCTTTCACATCTCCATTCAGCATTTTGTGAAGAACCGGGTCGATTTAAGGTCATCTTCGTTTTTCTTCAAGAGCATAAGAGAGTCATTTTCCAGAGATGAAGTGCTTGATAGCAAGGACTGAAACTACCCTAAAATGTGACTTTATTTCAGTCTAAGTTCGAACAGAAAAGGGAAGTTATGGCTAGAAAGCTCCATCAAGTCATTGATGCCATCCGTGAGTCTCAAGATAGCTTGCGTGGCATTGGGACGCGGTTTGAAGAGTTGGTTCAGGTTTACCTGGGTCACGATCGTGAGGCCCAGCAACGGTACGGTCCGGTGTGGAGGTATGGGGATTGGGTTCGGGAGTTTCGACCGGATTGGAGTGAGCAGGATCGAGGCATTGATCTGGTGGCGAAAATTCGACCTGAGCACGGCGGTGGATGGGCCGCGGTTCAAGCGAAATGTCGCCAAAGTGATGCAGTTCTGCAACGAAAAGACATCGATTCGTTTTATTCGGAATCTAAATCTCTAGGGTTTGAACATTTAATCTTCGTGGATACCACGGCCACCGAACCCGGTAAGAACTTTCGTGATTTCGTGGAACGCGGGGGAGTCACCCGTGTTCGACTGCAACACCTAGAGAAGAGTCAGCTCGATTGGGATCAGTATCTCCGTGATGGGACCTTAAGACACAAGGCTCGCAAGAGACCTCGAGATCATCAAGCGGAAGCCGTGGTCAAGGTACGGAGCGGATTAGCGACGGCAGATCGAGGTCAGATCATCATGGCGTGCGGAACGGGTAAGACCTATACCGGACTGTTGGTCGCGGAACAAGTCTTTGGGGTGGGTTCACGCATTCTGGTGCTTGTTCCTTCGTTAGCTCTGATGTCACAGATGATTCGGGAGTGGCACGGAGATGCGACGGTCCGGTTAAGAAGTTATTCGGTCTGTTCGGATCAACAAGTGGGGAGTCGAGTCAATCAAGATGTGATTCACCTATCGGCATCCGATCTGGTGATCCCTCCGACCACCGATCCTGAGCCATTCGCCGCGGCTGCCGGTGCGGACGATGCCGAAGCGATCACCGTTGTGTTTGCGACGTATCACTCCTTAGCAGTGATTCATGAAGCCCAGAGAGACTATGGGTTACCCGTATTTGATTTGATGCTGTGTGATGAAGCCCACCGGACGACCGGTCAGGTGGAGGCCGATCAAGAAGGTTCGGTCTTTGTTCGAGTCCACGATGCCGACTATGTCCACAGTCGGAAACGGTTATACCTCACGGCCACTCCTCGGGTGTACACTGCGGCCTCGAAAGCCAGTGCCGACCAAGGTTCGGTGACCCTGTGTTCGATGGACGATGTACGTCAGTTTGGGGAAGTGTTGTATTACCGTGGTTTTGCGTGGGCGGTTGAAAACCAGCTGCTTTCGGACTATCGAGTGATTGTGCTGGCTCTGGATGAAGGCATGGTGAATGCGGCTCTGCAAAAGCTGCTGGAATCCGAAGATAAAGACATCAAATTAGATGATGTCACCAAGATAGTGGGGTGTTACAAAGCCTTGTTAAAGGCCACAACAGGCTCTTACGGATTTGCAGAAGATCCGGATCCGTGTCGCAGAGTGTTGGCGTTCTGTAATACCATCCGCAATTCCAAGCTGGTGACCCGAGAGTTTCAAGAGGTCATTGATCACTACTGCGAGCAAGAGCTCACTGCAGACACTCCGTGGAGGTGTGAAGTCAATCACGTGGATGGTACCGATGGAAGCCACTATCGAACGAGGATGTTAGATTGGCTGGCGGATCAACCGCAAGCGTCTGAAATTCGGATCTTGAGCAATGTCCGATGTTTGGGGGAAGGAGTTGATGTTCCGGCTTTAGATGGGATCGTGTTTTTCCATCCGCGCAAGAGTCCGATTGACGTGGTTCAAGCCGTAGGACGGGTGATGCGTCGAGCTCCGGGTAAGAAGTTTGGGTATGTGGTGTTACCGGTGGCGATCCCCAGTGGGCTCACGCCCGAAGCGTCGTTGAAGCAAAACAAGGCTTATGAGACGGTTTGGGAGGTGATCAATGCTCTGAAGTCGCACGATGAGAGACTGGAAGCTGATATTAATCGACTGCAACTCGAAGGGAGTGCCTTAAGTCGCATCCAGATCTTGCACGAAATACCCGAAACTCAATCGGCTCGCTATCAAGGGGCACGTTCTGCCCCGAGTATGGGTCAATCGGAAGAGGTCGTTGAGGAAAAGGAACTGGATTTTCAGCCAAGTTTAGATCGGTCGATGGGGGATGCGTTTAGTACGGCGGTTTATGCGAAGTTGGTGCAGAAGGTGGGTCGGGCCACGTACTGGCAGGATTGGGCCGGAGATGTGGGTCGCATTGCGCAGACGCAGATCACTCGGATACGGACGACCCTGGAAGGAGATCCTGCGAGTCTGCAGGTGTTTCAAGCGTTTGTCTCGGAACTTCAGGATGATCTCAATCCGGCGGTGACGGCCGCACAAGCGTTAGAGTTACTCGCCCAACACGTGATTACTCGACCGATCTTCAACTCGTTGTTTGAAGGTCATGAGTTTATCCAACAGAATTCCGTTTCCAAAGCGATGGAGCGAGTGTTAGCCACTTTGGATGAACGGAATCTCGAGAAAGAAACGGAATCGTTACAGTCGTTTTACGATGAAGTGGAATGGCGGATTCAAGATACCCGGACTTCTCGGGCGAAACAGGAGTTGGTACGAGAGTTATACGATAAGTTCTTTCGCACGGCATTTCCGCGGGCGACCGAGATGTTGGGGATTGCGTTCACTCCGGTTGAACTTGTTGATTATGTCTTGAACTCGACCGAATACTTACTTAACCGGCATTTTGGTAAGAGTCTGAGTGATGAGGGAGTCCATGTCATTGATCCGTTTGTGGGTACGGGTACTTTTATCACCCGACTCCTGCAGTCGGGGCTCATCGGTAGGGACGATCTGCAACGCATGTATCGAGAAGAGATCCATGCTAATGAGATGGTGTTGTTAGCGTATTACGTGGCCGGCATCAACATTGAAGCGGTGTATCACGAAGCCCGGGGTGATGGAGCCTATGAACCGTTTGATCGATTGGTCTTTCAGGATACGTTTCAGAGTTTTGAAGCGGGCAGTGAGCTCAAAGGTATTTTCCCTTTGAATCATGAACGAATCGAAACTCAACAACAAGTGTCTTTTGACGTAGTCATGGGTAATCCTCCTTACTCTAAAGGACAAAAGAGTGGAAGTGATAATGCGGCCAATGTTGACTATCTGACACTGGACCGTCGAATCTCCGAAACTTACGTTTCAAAATCCATAAAGGGAGCAAATAGAAATTCTCTTTATGACAGTTACGTAAGAGCCTATCGCTGGGCGACGGATCGCTTAGGAGATCAGGGTGTCGTCGCCTTTGTGACGGGAGGAGGCTGGTTAGATGGAAAAGCAGCCGCCGGGATACGTTCGTGTTTTGTGGATGAGTTTTCAAATGTGTATGTGGTGAATCTGCGAGGCAATGCGCGACAAAAAGGTGAAATAGCCAAGAAAGAGGGAGCTACGATCTTTGAACAAGCCAGTCGCAGTACCATCACTTTGACGTTTTTAGTCAAAGATGTTTCGGTCACCGAACGAGCACGGATTTGGTATCACGACATTGGTGATTATTTGAGTCGACAACAGAAATTCGACCAACTGATCCAATTCCATAGTCTCCAACACACCCCACTCATCGAAATCACACCCAATAAACATCATGATTGGATTAACCAACGAAGTGAACAATTTCAACACTATTTACCTCTGAGTCCCAGAAACGCTGAAAATGGTGATGCTCTCTTTGATAGGGAAACTAATGGAATGAAAACCCATCGAGATGCTTGGGTCTATAACTTTAGCAAAACCCAGTTAGAACAGAAGGTTGAATCCACCATTGAATTCTTCAATCAGGAGTTAGATCGATACGTCGCTGAGGGAAGGAACATCGTGCCTAAAGACTTCGTGACCTATGACCGCACCCAAATTGCTTGGAATCGTGAACTGTTGCAAAGACTGCAAGCTAAACAAAAGATGGAATGTGCACCCCGCTGTCTGGCGATAGCCAATTACCGTCCGATGACCAAGCTGTGGTGTTATCACAACTCTGAATTAGTTAGTGATCCCTCTCAGACTCATACCATTTTTGTCACCCCAGCCACCAGGATTAGGACGATCTGTGTTTCGGGTTCAGGAGCGTTTGAACCCACCACTTGGATGGTGGATCGGGTGGCTGATCTGAATCTATTGGTAGCAGGGGCTAAGTGTTTTCCCAGATCCAAGCCACGGCCAACGTTTGCAGCTCTTTTGACATCTCATGGACCAGAACCGGAAGCTCAATCTGGAGCCATGGTTTCCAATCTTGGAACGGGGGTAGAAGAACTGAAATCCTTCTACCCTAATCTCTCCATCCACGACGACCAGGTTTTCTACTATATCTATGGTCTCCTTCAGTGTCCGGAATACCTTGAGAGATTTCAAACCAACCTACAAAAGGAATTACCCCGAATTCCCGCCGTTGCATCGGCGGAGGACTTTCTCGCGTTTGCTGAATGGGGCAGACAACTGGCTGACCTTCACGTCGACTATGACGAGATTGAAGAGTATCCCGTGAAGGAAGAATGGGTGGACCCGGTCACCTTATCACTACAGGAGGACGAAAAGAAATACCGGGTTGAAAAAATGAGGTTCCCAGACAAGAACGATCGTTCAACCATCCGCTATAACCATTTCCTGACGGTCTCGGGTATCCCTGAAGAAACCTATGAGTTCACCGTCAATGGACGAAGTTTAGTGGCATGGGTTATGGATCGACAACAAGTGCGAATCCACAAAGACAGCGGTATCGTCAACGATCCGAACGACTTCGCCAACGAAACCATGAAGGATCCGGCCTATCCCTTGCGGTTGCTCAAACGTGCCATCACCGCCGGAATAGAAACTCGAAAAATCCAACAGTCAATGCCTCCTCTGAGGATTCATCCCAAAATGGAACGAGAACCCTAAGTTTAGATGCAATGGTGTGTTCGCAATGAATATGCTTTATACTCTCGCTAACTTTAGCGTAAATCCCTAAAAGACCTAGTCTTCCATCATGTCTTCATAGGGATTGGGTAGGTTCAGGTCGATATCCTTATCCCAGCCAGGAATCGCTAAACTCTCTCGAGAAATCTCTAGATCTTTTCCTTCTAGGACTCCCTCACCAAACTGGTAGATTGCGGGGATGCCCGATTGAGTGGCTCGTTGGTCATATTCCGCAGCTAGTTCTCGGGTTGATTCCGCACGTTTTTCGTACTCTGCTAACTTCTTGCGACCATATCGTGCGCGTAGCATTTTCTTAGTCACTTCAGGCGAAAGCATGACTCCCGTTGCGTTGTTTCCACCAAATCCTTTGGAATTGACCAGCGCGACATCAAAGTTCTCCTCTTCACCGACTTCCAAGTGCTCAGGTGAGATTCTCAGATTGCTTTGGAAGACATCATCTGCAATGTGATCTATGGACGCGATTCCCGGCAGTATGCCATGTTTCCAAGTCCCTAACACCGAAGTGAGTTGATCACCAGAAGCGGGTCCAAGAGTGTGTCCTAGATATGCCTTTATCGCAGCGACCGGCCACCGCTCAATCCCGAAAGTTTTCGCGAGTTCGTTGAGTATATGGGATTCTGTCACTCTGTTTTGTGGGGTTCCTGTTCCATGTGCGTGAACGCACGAACGGTGCTTCAGAGACTCATCTCCGACGATAGCCCGAGCGATTGCCAGGGCTTTAGCTACGGTGATATAGTTGCCCACTCCCGGTCCCGGAATAGATTTCTTAAATCCATCAGCGTTGACAGCAACCTCTGGAACTGATCCATAGATTTCAACACCTGTTTCCAGAGCAAGCTCTTCGTCCATGAAAATCGTATATACGGCACCTTCTCCGAAGGTGAAACCTGCATTGGATGAAAATGGTCGACAAGCGCGTCGATTATCCAGTTCATCCGAACCATCCAAGAGCCTAAGTGTTTCATCTTCTGCTAGTGCCCCCATAATGCGAAATGACTCAAGAAATTCAGGAATGATGGGAGCTTCTGCACCTCCGACGACAGAAATGCGTCTGTCTCTGTGAATGATGTCTTCAACACCTTGCTTGACGTTGTATAGAAACGTAGCACAGGCTCCGATGACTCCCGCGGTACCACCGAGCGTTCCCAAGACATAAGCGTTCACAAAGTCCGCTGGCATTTCGACCAAACCCAGAGCAGACTGCTTGGATGTAGGGCGTTTACCTAAAAACGGTGCTTGTAGTAATCCTCCGAAACTGTTGGAGTCACATTGACCTAGTGCACTTCCAGCGTAGACTGAAACTTCATCGGGATTGACATACTGACGAAGTGTGTCCCAGGGAATACCTAGGGAATGAACTGCATCCGAAGCTCCAAGAACTGCTAGTTGTAATCCTCGGGGATGGCTTCTATTTGGATAGTATCGTGAAGGGTCGTACCCTGTGGGGAGTTGCCCCGCAGAGGTCACTTGAGAAGCTTTCGAATCGGGGATGAGCAGCCGCGTCTTACTCTTGATTTCTACATGAACGGTCTTCCCCGAATCACCAACCACATCCCAGTCGGGAGGTAGTTGATTGGGCATACAGCGTTTGGGAATATCGACTCTAATTTTGTCGTCGGTGGGACTGAAAAAGCTCGAAGTATGAACATGGATGTTGGAAGTATCAAAGTGCTCAACTTTACGAATCAAGGTGTGGTCAAGGATGTATTCCTTCATTGACTCGTCCAAAAGCGAGTCTTGCAATCCCATCAATGTTCTCAAGGATTGAAATGTATCTTCTCTGAGCTCCGGTGACAAAGCATCAATGACAGTCCGTCGATAAGACTGGTGTCCCGAAACTCTACCAGCAGGGTTGAGTCCCCCGAATCCAACGATGACGGGTAATCGCTTCATCCGTTCAAATGACCCATTCAAATCCAGAACAGTGTGAAAACACAGCGAGTGTTATACACGTTCCAACGCAATCGCAGTACCCTCTCCACCTCCAATACAAAGAGAGGCAATACCCCGTCTTAGTTTCTTTGCAGCAAGCGCGTGCGCCAAAGTTACGATCAATCGACACCCCGTGGATCCCAAAGGATGCCCTTGAGCACAAGCTCCGCCATAAACGTTGACTTTGTTTGGATCAAGGTTCAACTCTCGGATCGTGATCATGGTGACTGCAGCAAAAGCTTCATTGATCTCAAACAGATCTACCGAGTCTCGATCCCAACCAGTCTTATCCAGTAATGCTTGAATCGCGTATATGGGTGCGACCACAAACTTATGTGGATCTAACGCGATGGAAACATGGTCGACGATTCTTACTATGGGTGGTTTACAGTTTGAGTTGGCAAACGACTCGCTCCCGACCACTAAACAAGACGCACCATCGGAAATGGAACTAGCGTTTGCTGCGGTGATGGTTCCGTCTATTGCGAATGCAGGTCGCATACAGGGAATACGATCTATTTGCGAGAATCTGGGTTGTTCGTCTTCTGAAAGCGCTTCCAATTGTTCGATTTCGTGATCAAAAATTCCCGAGTCCATGGCATCTCTTGCTTTTTCTACCGAGCGAATGGCAAAGCGGTCCATCTCCGAACGGGTGAGTTGGAACTGATCAGCAGTCTCTTGAGCAAATTGGCCCATGGTTCGACCAGATTCTGCGTCCTCGAGTCCATCCAAAAACATGGAGTCATGAACACTCTTGTGTCCCATACGCCTATCTGATCCAGATCTTGGCATCAGATAGGGCATGTTGGTCATACTCTCCATACCCCCCGCTACAACGCAATGTGCACGTTTCAGCGAAATTTGGTCTGCTGCAATCATGGTTGCTTTCATGCCCGAGCCACAGACTTTGTTGATCGTCGTTGATGGTGTTGAATCGGGGATCTGTGCATCTCTCATGGCTTGTCGCGCTGGAGCTTGTTTCAGACCCGCACTGACGACATTGCCCATATAGACTTCATCGACTGAATCTGGGGTAACTTGTGCATCGTTGAGTGCGGCTTCGATAGCATGGGCACCTAACTGTGGAGCAGTCTTCTTCGACAGAGCTCCTTGGAATCGACCAATAGGAGTTCGTCGTGCTCCCAGGATAAATGCAGTCATTTCATTCAGATTCCTTGGTCTTTCGGAGCTTGGGAATGAGTTCTGCAAAGTTGCACGGCTTGAAACTTGCATGCAATTGTTCAAGCAAGATTTTGTCCCAAGCTAACTTGCAAGCGTTTGTGGATCCAGGTAAAGCAAAAATTATTTTAGAATTCGCAAGTCCAGCGACTGCTCTAGATTGAATGGTTGATGAACCGATGTCTTGATAGGAAAGTGATCGAAATAACTCTCCAAAACCTGGAATCTCTTTGTCGAAAAGCGGAACAAGCGCTTCAGGTGTACTATCTCTCCCAGAAAAGCCAGTGCCTCCAGTAAGAATAATGATGTCAACGTCTGGAGCATATATCCACTCCGAAACAATCGCACGAATCGCATAGACATCATCAGGAGTTATTTTTCTTTTGGTCACCACATGGCCAGCGGTGGTTGCTGAGTGTGCAAGTAATTGTCCAGAAGTGTCGTTGTCAAAATTTCGTGTATCTGAAACAGTGAGTAAACCAATTTGCATAGTTCAGCGAACCGAGGTCTCCTCGACCTCATAAGCACCAATTTGTAGGGGTGTTTTCACTCCGGGAGAGTAATGCTTATTGAATTTGCTGATAATTATGAACAAGATCATAGAAAGCCTGATATTTTTGGCTATTGAACGACCTACGCTTATTTCTTAAAGCTGAGCAGATTGCTCACGAATTCAATCTATTCCCAACGGCAGATCCGGGGTCCGAATTTTCGGTTCAAGGCCTGCTAAGCAGTCTAGAAATTCAGGAGATTTTGGAGGAGCTCCAAGATCTGGATGTCAACTCATATATCGAGAGAGTGGTCACTCCTGCTGAGCTCAATACCCGGACATGTGCATCTGACGTCGTACACTTGTTGGGGAAAGTAACCCAAGCTACAAGCAACGGTCCCTATTTAGACGCGATTCTGGAAATGGACTTTCCGGAAGATCGTCGTCTAGTAGCAGTGCTCGCACAAGACCGAGCTCACAGAAATGGAGTCTGGGGTCCGGAAGAACACTTTGCAGCGGCGGAGTTTGTTCAGTCAGCCGCACGTCGATCCATTCCGATCGTGAGTTTGATGGACACTCCGGGAGCTGCAGCAGACGAACTCGCGAATCGTGGTAATCAAGCTCACAACATTTCGCGATTGATTGCCGTGATGTCTGATGTAGATGTTCCCAACCTGGGAGTCATCTTTGGTATCGGATATTCCGGTGGGGCCATTCCACTTGCAGCGAGCAACATGATTTTGTCGGTTCGGGATGGTTTGTTTAGCACCATTCAACCTCGTGGACTAGCCAACATCGCTAGACGACACAACCTTGCTTGGCAGGAATGTGCCAAACTCGTGGGAGTCTCTCCGTTTGAGCTCGTTCATCAAGGAAACATAGATGGAGTCATCGACTACACTCCTGGAGAGAAAGGCGAAAAGTTCGAGAACTTCCGCCAAGCAATCGTCACGGGTATCTCTTCCATTGAAGCAAGTACCAAGACGTTTGTGAGTCAAGAATCGATGTTCTTGGAAGAGTATCGATATGTCTTGAACCGGTATCTGAACCCAACAGAGCGAATGAAGCAAACCGAAAGTGCTTCATTGTTTGAATTTGTTGAAAACCCAACAGACTACCTCAACGTATTCGGACTTGCATACAGATTTTCTCGTTTCCTGCGAGTACGACGACGAATCAAGTCCACCAGCACCAACCAGTACGGTCGCTTAGCACATCGTGATCTACCCAAAGGAGAGCTCAAGCGACGCATGGACATCGAAACGCGACGAACCTTCCTGAGATGGTTACAAGATCCAGATCGAATCGTCTACGACGATGCTCTCAAGGGGGCATGGCGGAATTATTTGTCTCGAAAAGCTTCGCTTGGTGAATCCCGAAATCGATTGCAACGTGTCTTGTTTGGTGAGCCAGTTCAGAATTTTGAAAACGCCAAAAACAACCTGTTGGGAATCGTCGGCTCACACTTGGTGAACCGATGGAAGAACGATTCTTCGGGGAATCTAAGTTTGTTACTCGACTATTTGAGGAATGATGCGACAAGGTTTGACTTTGTTCATCCTATGGAGCTCATCAATCCTAAAGCCCTAATCCAGGATATTGGAACAGACCAAGAGTTGGGGCCTGAATTACGGGATCGACTCACTTATCAAGGTTCGCAGCTTCAGAGAACGCTTGAATCGGATACTGATTCCGATGAACAGCTTGCCCAAAACATAGCGTTGGAACTTAACTTAGCGATTACGGGTGAACCATTTGCTACCACCACGACTAATTTACCCGTTGCGGTTACACCCGAAGACGATAGAGGTGAAATTCGTGCTCACAATCGCAGATTGGTAGAACTATCCTTTGCGAAGCATTTAAGAGGACGGAGTGTTGGCTTCACCATTGTGGACGAAGAGGAAGTCCACACCATTCTCGACATCATCCAACAACCAGATCTTAAACCTCTTTTCATTAAAGAACTTCAGAATCATCGCATCCTGGACATCGTTTACAACCGCGTCATCTCGTCGCTTGACACGATCTCCTACGAAGCCAAAAACACACAATCACTCGAACCATTCACCCTACGTAATTTGTTGCTGACTCACAGCAAAGCTGCTATTGAAGAGACTATGCAGCGAGAGTTAGATAGAGGAATACCCATAGAAGAGCTCCAAGAGCGTTTCTTTGTGTGGTATCTGCGTTTTTCGACATTGCCAAGTTTTCGCAAGTTCTTGCTCACAGTTGAAGACTGGAAGAAGTCGAACCATGCACAAATTTCCGACACATTATTTGTGGTGATCACATTTTTGTTTGAGAAGCTTGTTGTCTCGTATTTGAAATACGAGAGTGAGGGAACACGGTACAACGGCAAGATTACACCACGCAACATTGGACGTAGAAGGGATTTCTGGAATCGACTTCACAACGCTTATCGAGATCTTCAGATTCAAGAAGTTCTTAGTCGATACAAGAAAGAGCAACCGACGACTTATCATAACTTCCGCGACAAATTTTTCGAGGATTTTGAAGAGCTCTACGGTGATTTACTCAGTAGCGATCCGTGTGAATTTCCAGGTTTTCGTTTATCTGTTGAAGCAGCATTAGATAAGAAGCTACCCCCTTGTGGAATTGTCACGGGTATGGGGACGTTCAAAGGCATCGAAGGTGGTTTTCGCTTTGGTGTGATCATCTCCAACTCAAGGTTTCAAGCGGGTGCGTTTGATATGGCTAGTGCAGAGAAATTTTGTCGCCTATTACACGCCTGCGCAGAACAACGGCTTCCTCTGATTTGCTTTATTTCATCAGGTGGTATGCAAACCAAAGAAGGTGCCGGGGCCCTGTTTTCGATGGCGGCAATCAACGACCGTATCACACACTTTGTTCGGGACTACGACTTACCGGTCATTGTTTTTGGGTATGGTGATTGCACTGGTGGAGCCCAAGCGAGTTTTGTTACTCATCCACTCGTACACACGTACTATCTGTCTGGAACCAGTATGCCTTTTGCTGGGCAGATTGTGGTTCCGAGTTATTTACCACTTGATTCCATCCTGTCGAACTATTTGGTCTCGGTTCCTGGTTCAATGCAGGGGTTGGTGAAACACCCGTTCTATGAGAATCTTGACAAAGAACTCAGAGAGATCGATGATGAGATTCCCCTACCAGAAGTCTCAGTTACCCATGTCGTAGCTGGGGTCATGGCGGGTGCACTTTCAGCCGTTCGATCTGCTCAACTTCCCAAACCTGAACGCAAAGTATCCGAAGTAGACCTCTACAGCCCGGTGAAACGAGTACTGGTACACACTCGTGGATGCGCAGCTTTGAAGATTGTTCGAATCGCTCGGAAAAACGAGTTACAAGTCGTCCTGGTTCAATCAGACCCGGATATGGAATCAGCTGCAGTCGATGCCTTGGGTGAGAACGATGAGGTTGTGTGTATCGGCGGAAACACACCCGATGAAAGTTATCTCAATGCCCGCTCAGTACTCACCGTTGCAGAACAGTTTCAAGTTGATTCACTCCACCCAGGAATCGGTTTCTTGTCGGAAAGCAGTCAGTTTGCTGAACTGATTCGAGTTCATGGAATCAACTTCATTGGACCACCGGTTTCTGCTATGGAAACTATGGGGAACAAGTCCAATGCAATCAATACTGCGTTGAAGTTAGGAGTTCCTGTGGTTCCCGGAAGTCACGGGATTGTTGCAGATGTTGAACGAGCTACCGCTTTAGTGGGCAATATTGGATTCCCCTTGCTGATCAAAGCGGTCCACGGAGGGGGAGGCAAGGGTATCCAACTAGTCGAGTCCATGGAAGAGTTCTCTGAACTGTTCCAAAGAGTTTCGGTTGAAGCTAGAGCAGCGTTTGGTAGTGGAGATGTTTATCTCGAACGGTATGTGACTCAGTTGCGACACATTGAAGTGCAGATTCTCCGAGATCGATTGGGTAATGTGAAAGTTCTTGGGATCCGAGACTGTAGTGTTCAACGCAATAGACAAAAAGTGTTTGAGGAGTCTGCTTCTACGATGCTTCCTTCGAAACTTGAAAAAGCGGTTTATGACTACAGTGCGTCGTTAGCGAACGAAGTGGGCTATGTCGGAGCAGGAACGGTCGAATTCATCTTTGATATTGAGACCACAGAAGTGTACTTCATGGAAATGAATACTCGTTTGCAGGTTGAGCATCCCGTCACAGAGGTCGTTTCGGGAGTTGATATCGTCTCAGCTCAATTTGCAATTGCATCGGGCGAAAGCATAGAAGACAAGAAAGTGGCTCGAAAAGGCTATGCCATTGAAGCCAGAATCAATGCGGAGTATTTGGTACGTAACGCTACGGGTGAATTAGCATTTCAACCGAGTGCGGGTGCCATCACAGAGTGTGTATTTCCAGACGATCCAAAGGTTGACCTCATATCGATTGCCGCAACAGGGAAATTCATCTCTCCCTATTACGACAGCATGATTGCTCAAGTCATTGCACAGGGTTCCTCTCGTAATGCAGCTGCAGATCGACTCTACAAATACCTAGATGGAGTAACCATCAAAGGGATTGGAACCAACATCGCACTACTCAAGCGAATACTGCAAGATGAGATCTTTAGGAAAGGGATCTATACCACAGGGTATCTGCCCGAGTTTCTCGAGCGTACGGATGGTGATTCTTTGATTGCTGAAATGGAAGCGATGAAGGGGGTAGGTGACTCGACGGTTGACCTTGAATCCATTCGTATTGAGTCGAGTACCGAGATTAAAGTCCTTTCACCGACTACAGGTATTTTCTACTCCAAACCTACCCCAGCGGAACCCGACTATGTTCGAGCAGGGGAAGTGATAGATGTCAATCGCATTTTGTGTCAAATTGAGGCATTCAAGGTATTCACGCCAATGAGATTGCGTGATTTAAACACCGGTAGTGAGGATCTCTATCCAAGCACCAACGAATATGAAGTCATTCGAGTCAATGTGGATACTGGTCAGCAGGTCAACTTTGGGGATTTGTTGTTGGTTATCAAACCGGTAAGGTAACGGTCTAACCGATCTCACACGCCTACATTAATAGCCGATATCAACGGTTTTGCACTCCGTTTACAGAATGTCTATGTAATAACCATTATGAGATCAGCTATTTGACCATAGTTGACCAAACTCAGCGATTTGCCTAAGAAGGTTCTATGGCTAATTCTTGATCTTGATGCTTAAGGCAATCCTTTAGCTTGAGATCTAGCTCACTGATTGCGTTGGACAATGTGTAGGTCTTTTGTTCGAGTTTGTTGTCTACTATATCGACTTTGTCTTCAATTTTCGTGACTCCTTCATTAAATTGTGCCCCAAGCCCTTCACGCGTCGTCTCGATTGATTGATTGAGATCCGTGCGAGACTGATAGAGTTCAGTTCGGACACTATTGATGGACTGATTGAGAGCCGTGCGAGACTGATAGAGTTCAGTCCGAACACTTTCGATGGACTGATTGAGATCCGTACGAGACTGACAGAGTTCAGTCCGAACACTTTCGATGGATTGATTGAGATCCGTACGAGACTGACAGAGTTCAGTCCGAACACTTTCGATGGACTGATTGAGATCCGTACGCACAGCTCCGATTGACTGATAGAGTTCAGTCCGGATACTTGCGATAGACTGATTAAGATCCGTACGAACAGCCTCGATTAACTGAGTGATTTCAGTACGATCACTTCTCCTTTCCGCAGTTAAATCAGTCCTTAATCTATTGACCTCTTGGGTAAATGACTTATGCAGGTAGACCCCTCCCACAGGTAGACCAAAGAGAACTAAAAGTGTTGCCACAGCCGTGCAGATTTGCAATACCAAATCAATCATCTTCTGATTGCCTCATCTCATGTTAGAATTCATAGTAGATTATAAACATATGACCACTAAAATGGTCAGTGTTCGCTATTTCACTCACATTTTTTGGTCACATTCGTCTTGGTCGTGTAGAAACATTACGTCGAAGGCGTGTGTCAACAAATCAGAGAGTGCCTAAGTGTCACCTTCAATGAAGGGGAGATACGTATGAAGCCTCAGTCGAGTAAACCTCACATTGTTTAAAGTTGATTCATTTAGTCTCTAATTCTGAGTAGTGCACCTCAAGCGTCGCAGCTGGGTATCAAATATACAGGGTCTCGGACTCATGGTCTTCTGTTTGTAGGATTACTCGACTAGTTCCAGTGAGATCGGTTATCCACATTCGAATACCAAGTCTCCTTAATGCTGTGCTCCGAAAAATGCGGATTCTACTGGGCGTGGTTTAGACTCAAGCAAAAAATGCGTCCAGGATAAACGCAAATAACTGGACACAACAACTCATCATTAGGAGACTAATGATGAGTTGTGGTTGGTCAAGTCAGTCTCATATCACTTTGGATCTACGGTAACAGTCACTTTTTGCGTATCGTTAGAACTCTTTTTCGATTGCGAGCGATCAAATTTTGGCCACACGACAGGATCACTGAATGCCTGCCAGCTGAGCTTACTCCATTTCAGCAGCGCGATGACCAACCAAATTGACCAACCAAGCATGATCATCAAATAAACCCATTTGGGCAGCGAAATCACCCACGCAGTGGGTGTGCTTCCCATGGTTTCGTCAGCAAACCACTGCAATAACGAAGAATCTGAACTTAAGCCAGTAATGTACATGTTGGGATCACCCGATAGTGCATGAGTGATCGTGAAGACTAACGTGCTCAAGACTGCCACCACAAACGAAGCAAACAAAACTTGGCTTATGCTATACCAAACCGGTCGATTGACTGGTCTGTTTGCTTGAAGTCGCCATCGAAGCAAGAAGAACCATATGGCTACCAAGGGCAACACCATAACGTTCACCAGAGTTGTGCCCGTTACTAATAGTGCACCCTCTCCAAAGTTTAAGGGAAAATTGGGAATACGGGTTAAGACAAAGACTGATACTAGCAGAAACGAGACCAACCCCCAATAGGCTACCGATGTGCCCATGGTCGGCCCACCAAGAAGCAGTGTCCATCGATCACTGGGTAGACTCATTTCAAGTTCAATGTTGCGAGCCGATTGATCAGCTAACGAAACGCTTGGCAATTGATTCAAGATCCTTCCACCTTGGTCGCTAGCCCACAGTACCTCATAATTCCAAGTTCCACTTCTAATCGGAATGAGGATCTCATTGCTATTGGGGATGGGTTGCATTGATCCTCCAGCGCTAATAGACTTAATTTCAGTATCTTCGGGTAGCTTGAGTGCTAGATCTCCGGGTTGGGAAGCATGGATTTCCATCTCAACCCAAGAGTCTGTTGTTCGTTCATTGACCGTTGCGGAATAGTTGATATGTTCAATCGTAAACGTGTTTCCGTCCACTAATCTCGGTTGAAAGATCGCGAGACTGAGTGTTTCTAGAGATCGGGGTACAAACACTTCATGCTCCATCTCACCAAAAATAGGTTTGAGACCTGAATAGGAATAACTCCAATAGTCCGATCCAATTAAAGTCCAGCGTTCGGTTCTTTGTTCAAGATCAGGAGCGGTTAAAACGAATTGTGAGTCTGGTTCGAACTTGCTCTCCCAGGATTGTGTCTGTTGGTTCTGGTGGAAAGAAAGTACTACATGGTCCTGTTCTAAGATAGCATCTCGAGACTCGACAATCTCGTTTTCCAATAGTGGGATTCGTACCGTGAATTCCCCACTATAAGGAGCGATTCGAGACACGACTGTTTGGATTCTCGGTTCATAGTCGAACACCAGAGTCCTACTGACACTCACATAGGGGCTAATCTCGAACTTTGGGACACCAGAATCATTTTCCTCGGTGTTTTCCATTGAAATTTGTGATCGGTTGCGATCAAAAAAGAGCCGTTTGCGTTCTAACTGATCACGAACCATCCCTTCAACCAGCCATTCACCGGGAGAAACTTTAACATTACCTGGCACCAGTGGGAAATCAATCTCGAATCGATCTAGATTGTTGATGGTCGCACTAATGGTTACCTGGTGAATCCCTTCATCAAGAACCGTGTAGTATTGATTGTTTGAGCGCAGGAGGGGTAGTCGACTGTTTGCACTTGAAGCAACGGTTTCTGGTGACCACGAATCTTCACTAATGGGAAGAGGAACAGCCACAGTGTCCATGGTGTGGAGTCGCAGATCAATATTCAGAGTACCGTTTTCGATCTCAACGACAGCGTTTTCGACGTAAGCACAATCATTCAGACAATCCGGTAACTCTAGTAGTCTAGATTCAAGCTCTTGGAGCAATTCACGCTCAGGGAACTCTGCGTAGACATCCTTATTCGGTATCAAAATCAAGCAGAGCACTATAACCGGAAGTACTTTCACGCCATTTGAAAGAAATTTAGGTAGCGAATCCCAAATGCAGGGATACCGAATAGAAACAAAGAACCCGAGAACCCCTAGTGTCAACAGTCCCGATAATGCTTGCAATATACGATTGAATATCGGTGGTAGTAGGGTTAAAGACATCATTTGGTCTTGAGACACTGATCCGGACCAGTTCAACTGGTAAGTGTTCCAGTCCCAATCGGGTATACCAGGTCCTGTAGGTAGTCTCACAGGTGAGGTAGAAGAAGTTTCAGCAAGAGGATGTTGAATTTGTTTTCCAAGATTTGCGATGGCAAAATCATCTCCCAAATATTCTCTGGTTGTGGAAAACCTAGATCCAGTAGTAACCAATTCCATTTCCTCCGTAGCATCATATAGTACGAGCTTTTCTGCTTGTCTCTCAACAAGCTCAGCAAACGTTGAGTTTGCTGGACTACTACCTGGGTACAGAGCATTCTTCAAAGAACCAACAATGTGAAACGAGCAAACGATTCCAACAATCGCAAAAATAGTCCAGTAGACCCATTTAGAAGATTTCTTGAGCCATTCTGTGGTTACCTTTGCACTGGCAATAGTCATCACCGCAAGAATAAGCCAACCAATGGCGGGTGCAGAATCAAACTGAATGCTTAACACGGCAGCGATTCCCACCACTGCAGCCCAACCCAAACCTCCAATCCAAAATACCACCCCAATTAAGAGAATGACCAAGAATATTTCCCAGATCTTCCAGTTGGATAGCCAGGAATTTTCCACTGTGTCCACACCATTTGTCCAAAGCAACATCCAACCTGGCGGAAGTTGAAGTGAGACTGAGAGGTGATCTGCATCAACGTTCCACCCGTTTGCGTGAAGCGAATTTGAACGTTCAATTTCTGAAACGGAAATGAGCTCTGTCGTGGAATCTTTTAGATAGACACCGGCTCGCGCGTCCTCTGCTGGGTCTTCATAGGTAATAGGTCTGATATCTCCATCCACCTTCACAGTCCCAGGTGTATAACTTGCAGATACTCTCACAGGTGCGTCTAAAGAGGTGTAGACTTCGTCGTGTGCAATGAAAGATGTACCGGAAAAGTTCAACCAGAGGTCTCTGTAGACTTCAAAGTTTGGTGGTGTTTGTGTGGTATTTCCACGTTGTAACTCGACAACTTTCAGTTCATCATTTTCGGTGAGGATAAAACCACTGATGTTGTCGGTATAAGCCATCATTTGCCTGGGTACGTTAAGCTCAGCTAAGTTAGTTCTTACCCCACCTTCGAACTGAATGACTCGATGGTTTGAGTTCGATACCATGCCCCATACTTCCTCAATAGGCCAGAGAATTGATGGCTTCATATAGGTGAATGTATCCAGGTGTGTTAGAGCACGAGCTTCTATCTCGATATAGTTTTGTCCCCGGATTGCTTGTACTGCAACATTGCCATCAATACTCATAATCACGGGACGATCTGATTTGATGTCCTTTGGTTGGAATTCTGAGGTCAGCACTTTACCGAGCTCAATAATCCGTGGTTGTCCACTCACAGTCAATTGAATGAACGTAGTCAGAGTTTGAGGGACACCATCTTCCCACAATCTAAAGACTCGAGCGGTAACAGTATCGAGTTCCTTAATGACTGTAGGTTCACTTGGATCCTCTGGCTCAGTCTTTGTATCCACAGTCCGCGGGACTAACCAAAGTCTGGTTCCCTCTTCGGTGGTGGTGGGGTTAGAAATCCAATCACCATCGCTTTGCAGTCGAATCACACCCGCACTGGGTATTTCAACATATCCGGGTTCAGAGGCTTCAGTCCAAACCAGTTCACCGACGATGGTGTGTCTCCCAGCTGGAACCATGATATTGGGTGCACCACTACCCCCTCCAATCGGTACGAATTGTTCGTTGCGTTTGACCGATTGTGGTTTAGCTGACCCAGCATAGGGTAGTTGGAGTTCTGAGTCAGCAAAGGCATCGACTTCTATTCGGAAGTTTGCACCCCATTTGCTGTCTCTATTTATTTCAACCGAAACCTCACGCACCCATAAGCAGTCTAGGCGTTGACCTGTAGTCGAAGAGACGGGGCAAGAAATATAAGGGTGTTCTTCCAACACCCAGTCCACCCAAGGTTCAAGCGACTCAGGTACGTAGGGGTCTTCAGCGAAAAGATAGCTGGGTAAACAGATGAGAGAAGTTGATAGTGTTACTAAGTATAGTATATTTCGCATTTGAATCCTTTGAGAGGTAATTCACAAACCGTAAATCATACCGAACGGGTTCATGGGACACTACGGTGCTGCCCACTCATCGAAACGCGTTCTCAACCTGGTGGATGATGAAATCTGAGAAGAATGTGAGCCATCTTTGATCAGTGTTTATACAAGGGATGAGTTTGAGTTTTGTACCACCATGTTCTTGAAAGCTCTCAACTGCTTGAATGCCAATTTCCTCAAGTGTTTCCAGGTTGTCGACCACGAAGGAAGGACACACAACAGCTATGTGATTGTTTCCTCGTTGGGCAAGTTCCGGAATAACCTGATCGGTTGCAGGTTCCAGCCAAGGTAGTCTTCCTAGTCTAGACTGAAAACTCACCGTGTAGGGTATCCCGAGTGCGTCACCTAGGCTTTTAGCTGTATTTCGACACTGATGGCGATAACAAGTTTCGTGAGCGATGGACTGGACTTCACAACAATCAGATGACTTGAGACAGTGAAAGTCTGTCGGATCTGCTTTAGTGATGTGGCGTTCGGGTAGACTGTGAAAACTAATGACCAAGTGTTCGATTCCATCTTCCAAATGGTCTTGAGTCACCTGTTGTAACACGTCAAGGTATCCCGGTGTGTCGAAGTAAACGGGTGTCACAATAAGTTGGTCTTTTGACAAAAAACGCTGAGCAAATTCGATGGTAGTCGTCCGTGTGGAATCTGCATGTTGTGGGTATAAGAGAGCCAAAACAACTTTCTCACGATCCCGCAGTTTTTCACACGCATCTCGCAGTGAGGGGATACCGTATCGCATCCCAACTTCGGTATGAATCTTTGTGGTTGTTTGGATTTGCTCTGCAATTTCAGCAGTCAGTCGTCTCAGTGGACCTCCTTCTGCTCCCCAAATTGATTGGTAAGCTTTCGAGGAGGGTTTACTTCGGGTGGGTGCTATGATTCCTTTAGCCAGAATCTGTCGAAACGGAGTCGGTATATCAATGACATAGGGATCTGAAAGGAATTCGCCCAGAAATCGTGCTACGTCTTTGCGACTGGGGGATGCTGGAGATCCCAAATTAGCAATAATAATGCCGACTGAATCCATGTTTTCCTTATTTCATTGTGTGGTTTGGTATCCTAACCACTAAACCAGGAGCATACACCTTATCTTAGATGAACGGAATATTGTGAGCATTATCTTGTGAAAGCTATCATCGTTGAGAACGACAAGCTCGTCTGGAAAAAAGTACCCCATCCCAAAGTACGTCGTGGCGAAGTTCTCATAGACGTTCACGCGACTGCAGTAAATCGTGCTGATCTCTCGCAGATTCAAGGGAGATATCACCCCCCTCCTGGAGTAACCAATATTCTTGGCCTGGAGTGTGCGGGCGAAGTGTGTAAGGTGGGTGAAGGCGTGTCCAGTTTTGTCAAGGGGGATAAGGTTTGTGCATTGCTTGCGGGAGGTGGCTACGCGGAACAAGTGAATGTCCCAGCGGGTCAAGTTTTACCCATTCCAAAGGAATTTGATTATCCATCAGCAACTGCGTTACCGGAAGTATTTGCCACTGCCTATCTCAATCTGTTTATTGAAGCACAAGCAAACACGAGAGACAAAGTTCTACTACATGCCGGCGCGAGTGGGGTAGGTACTGCTGCCATCCAGTTGTGCCGCGTGTTGAACGTGGATAGTTTTGTCACCGTTGGTTCAGATGACAAGCTTGAGTTCTGTGTCAATCTCGGTGCTTCAGCTGGTTTTAATCGTCACAACGGTGATTTCACTGATGCAGTCAAAGCATGGTCTGGTGGAAAGGGAGTAGATGTGATTCTCGATCCAGTGGGTGCACATTACTTGGAATCTAATTTGAGCTGCCTGAACACAGACGGTCGACTAGTAATTATTGGGTTGATGGGCGGAGCGAAAGGTGAGGTACCATTGGGTCGTCTCATGGTCAAACGCCAACGAATCATAGGTTCAACACTACGAGCTCGACCGATTTCTGCCAAATCACAACTCATCGAAGAATTGAAGCACAAAGTGTGGCCTTTGATTGAAGCAGGCGAAATTCGACCGATAGTGAACTCGGTTTATCCAATTGAACAAGCTCAGCACGCTGTAGATGAAGTTGCAAACAATCAAACAATCGGAAAAGTGATTTTGAAAGTGCGTTAGCTGGATTCCAGTGCACGCTGAACTTGAGACAGTTTTACGTTGAGAGTCTCTTGGATGTGTTCCAGTCCAGAAGCTTTTTCTCGTTGAGCTTCGACGACATCTTTGGGAGCTCGGCTGACGAAATTGGGATTCTGTAGTTTGTTCATCGAACCGGTGAGTTCGGAAGAGATCTTTTGTAGTTCTTTTTCCAGTCTAGTGTGTTCAGATCGAATTTCTGCTTCGTCAATAAAGGGGATCGTCATCCTTAACCCGTCAATAAATTGAACGGATCCCACAATCTCTGTAGATTCTGACGGTGCTATCCAGCGCGCCTCGGATAGTTTCGCAAGTTTTTTCAACAGGGGTTGGGTCTCTGCCAACAGATGCAAATCTTCTCGTTGTCCCTCTTGGAAGACTGCCTTAATTTCAACATTGGGAGAGATTCTTCTTTCTCCACGGACATTACGGACTGCACAAATGACTCTTTTGAGCCAATCTACTTTGGTCTCTGCTTGTTCATTCACCCTATCTTCAGATGGTTCAGGGTAGGGAGCTAGCATGAGTGAAGCGGATCTATACCCGAGTAGAGGGGAGAGTTGTAGCCACAGAGTTTCGGTGATGAATGGCATGGCCGGGTGCGCAAGACGTAGTAACAGTTCAGAGCACTCAAGAAGTGTGTGTTGCGCTCCTCGAATGAGTTCGGGTGATGAAGACACGTCATAAAGTACGGGTTTGGTGAGCTCCAGATACCAATCACAGAACTCATGCCAGATAAAGTCATACAAACCCTTGGCGTACCAATCAAAGCGATAAGAGTTCAAGGAACTTCGACAATCAGTGATGAGTTTGTCAACTTTCGATCTAATCCAATGATCCGCGAGTGAGTATTCCCTGGGTTCGTTTGCATCATAGTTCTCAATTTGTGAATGAACATAGCGCATCGCGTTCCACAACTTGTTGCAGAAGAAGTGGTATCCCTCAACTCTCGAGAGGTCAAAGTTGTAACTGCTACTCGGGGATGCTATTGCGCAGAAGGTGAAACGAACTGCATCAGAACCAAATGCCTTGATTCCGTTCGGAAACTCTTTTCGGGTAGCTTTTTCAATTCGTTTAGCCAGACTTTGCTGGGTGAGGTTACTCGTTCTCTTGGCAACTAAATCTTCGAGTGAAATGCCATCAACGAGATCCAAGGGATCTAATCCATTACCGCGAGTTTTTGACATCTTTTTACCTTCAGCATCACGGATGAGACCAGTGATATAAACGGTATCAAACGGGACTTCATCCACAAAATGAAGAGTCATCATGATCATCCTGGCAATCCAAAAAAAGATGATGTCGTGTCCGGTGACCAGGACGTTTGTTGGGTGATAGGTTTTTAATTCTTGAGTTTCCTCAGGCCATCCGAGTGTTCCGAACGTCCAAAGTGCACTCGAGAACCAGGTTTCGAGAACGTCAGGGTCTTGGGTGAGTGTGACTGATGAATCAATCCCGCTTTTTTCTCTTGCCTCATCTTCAGATCTACCGACATAGACTTTACCATCTTCATCGTACCATGCTGGGATGCGATGACCCCACCACTGTTGTCGACTAATACACCAATCCCGAATGTCACGCATCCAGCTATAGAAGACGTTTTCCCATCTTTTGGGTTGGAACCGTATACGACCGTCTTCGACTGCTTTGATAGCGGGTTGAGCTAGTTCATTGATATCAACAAACCATTGAACGGTGAGTAGAGGTTCAACGATTTCGCCTGAACGATCTCCTCGGGGTACTTGAACTTCGTAGGGTTGGACTTTCTCTAGTAGACCCGCTTGCTCAAAGGCCTCGACGACTCGTTCACGAGCAACAAATCTATCCAGCCCTTGAAAAGCTTCCGGTGCGTTCTCATTGATGGTGCCGTCGAAATTCAATACCGTGATTTGAGGTAGGTTATGTCGTTGACCGATTTCATAGTCATTGAAATCATGTGCGGGCGTGATTTTCAGACATCCAGTTCCAAAGCTCATATCAACGTGATCATCCCCAATAATGGGAACTTCTTGATTGACTAATGGGAGAAAGACACTCTTTCCAATGAGAGAAGCAAACCGTGAGTCTTCTGGGTGGATGGCTACGGCTGTATCTCCCAACATCGTTTCGGGTCGTGTGGTTGCGACCACCACGTAGTCTTGACCATTTGCGGTTTTTGCTCCACCTGCGAGTGGGTAACGTAGGTGCCAAAGAAATCCTTTTTCTGGTTGACTCACGACTTCAAGGTCAGACAAAGCAGTTCCTAGTTTGGGATCCCAATTGACCAGACGAGTACTCTGATAGATCAACCCTTGTTCATAGAGACGAACAAAGACCTCTCGAACCGTTCTCGAAAATCCTTCATCCATAGTGAAGCGTTCGCGAGACCAATCAACAGAGACTCCCATACGACGCATTTGCTGGGTGATGGCACCACCGGATTCGTCCTTCCACTTCCAAACTCGTTCAAGAAAGGCTTCTCTACCAACATCGTCCAGTGATTTACCCTCAGCTTTGAGTTGTTCGGTGACCACCATTTGGGTTGAAATACCCGCGTGATCGGTACCCGGTTGCCATAGCGTGTCGTGTCCAGACATCCGTCGATAGCGAATGATCGCATCCATCAAAGTGTGCTGGAAAGCATGGCCTAGATGGAGTGTCCCAGTGACGTTCGGTGGGGGTATAGCGATGGAAAACGGTGTACCGGTTCCACTAGGGGTAAAGAAACCCTGGCTTTCCCATTTCTGATACAGTTCAGCTTCGATCTTTTGATGAACAAACGCTTTTGAAAGGGGAGAAGAAGTGTCTTGTGGAGTACTCAAGATGCAGTTGTTTCCTTTAGAGGCTGTGTTTCCCAGTCTTCGACCGGGAGGTATTCAATCTTGTAATTCAAAGCCCGATATTGTTTATAGCGTTCTCGGGATAGCAATAACTCTTGCGGATTTTGGATAACAATCTCGTGAACATGGTCAAACTGTTTGAGACATTTGGGCACGGAGTCCGATAGGTTGACTAGCGATTCTCCCGTTCCAACATAGATCTGCAGTTCACTCATTGAAACAAGACAAAATTCCGGTTTGATGTTGGTGCTCTCATGAGGGATGTACCGGTCAAGAGGATAGTGCCATAGTGTTTCATCTACTTGATTCAGAAGCTCTTGATTGGGTACTATGATGTGTACGGGTATCTTTTGTTCAAACTCTTCGGAGATGAGTTTGCAAGCAGCTCTAATCTTGTCGATAGGATCACGGTCTTGGAGAACGTAAAACGTTATGAGAGGATTCTTGTCCACAAGCTTAGTGGCTGTTAGTTTCGACAAGCGATTGTGCGTTTTTGAGATGTTTCAAATGAGGCTAATCCAGAAAATATTATACTAGTATACATGAAATTGACTGACGACTAGCCTGACCCATGTTCTTTCGATCGATAGCTTATCGACACATTGTCAGAGAACTAGTTCTCGTTCTTTGTGTGGTCTTTGTGTTACTCATTTTGGTGAGTTTAGCGGCTCGATTTACCGGCTATCTTCAGGAAGCTGCCGCAGGTAAGTTTGCAGCAGATGTTCTATGGATGTTAGTTGCGCTTCGATTACCAGAATTTGTGCAACTGTCGTTGCCTTTTGCACTGGTTCTAGCCATAGTGATCACCTTTGGTCGCATCCACGCAGATCAAGAGTATGTGGTGTTGGTGGTAGGAAATGCATCTACTGGTCGCATCTTGGGTTGGGTCTTGTCTGTAGTGATTCCGGCTAGTCTGTTGGTTGGGATTTTGAGTCTTGTAGTGACTCCTTTATCGCGACAAGCCTTTGTTGATTTGTTAGAAGAAGCGGCAGTGTCACACGAATTTGATGTGTTGAAGTCAGGAGAATTTAGAACGTTCAATGATGGTCAACGTGCTTTGACTGTTGGAGCGGTTGATCGTGAAAACCGTCAACTGTTCGACTTGTTCTTCTATGACTCAACCTCACAAGTCCCCAGTGTCATCCTTGCAGAATCGGCGACTTTGTTGGTGAATCCTGTTAAAGGACATCGTATCCTGAAGTTGTTTGATGGAGTGCGATACGAAGGAGAACCAGGTACGTATGCCTATCAAGTTGCGGAGTTTAAATCGTTGTCTATGAGACTCGACGTAGAACAAGAGATAGATGTTCCCGTTGAAGTTGAAGCAACTCTTACCAATGTCTTAAATCGGGACGACATTGAACAGTCGCAAGAGTTGGATTGGCGAGTGTCTCTTCCCTTAATGACCTTGGTGAGTGGGTTGATGGCTTTTGGTCTCGCACGCACCAAACCTCGCGCAGGTCGATTTGGAAGAATTATTCCGGGGATCCTATCGTTTGTCGGTTACTACCTCATCCTAGTCTTTATTCAAATGGGTACTCCTAATTCCAGCTTGGTGAGCTCCGTAGCAATTTATCTTGCACACCTTGTGGTCGCTGTATTAGCTCTGTTCTTGATCTATCGTGGAGCTCGACCTTCATGAATCTGAAACAGTATGACCTCTATGTTGCTCGAACGATAATTATTTGTATAGTAGTCGTGTTGCTATGTATTGGTCTGTTGTTGACCATGTTTGCTTTGGTGGACGAAACACAGGGAGTGTCTGAAACACGTTCCTTTGCAACGATTGTCCTTTCGGTTCTTTCTGACCTTCCCATCCGACTAACGGAAGTTTCCAACTACATCGTGTTGATGGGGGGTCTCATTGGTTTAGGAACACTCAGTCAAAACTCTGAAGTCACTGTGTTAAGAGCGTCTGGCGTTTCGCCGATTCGATTGTGTCTACCCATAGCGGTTGTTTCAATTTTGTTCTATCTCGTCATGGTGTTTATGACCGAAACAACCACACCTGCACTGAGTGCATGGGCGGCTCAGTTTGACGATGAAGCGGTTGCCACTGAAGAGGGGGTGTGGTACAAAGAAAGCAACATATACACTCGCATCAATGCTTTGGATTCGCAGTTGGAAATAAACAGACTGTTGCAATTTGAAACCACTCCAAACACCACGCTATCTCGAGCGTTAACTGCGGAAGGAGGGAGTGCCAATACCACAGAAAATTCATTTGAACTCAGGGGGGTTGCTGAGACTCAGTTTTTTGAGTCCTCAATTGATACCAGAAGAGAGCACACCCGTACCTGGGAGATTCAAAGTGATTTGTTGACACTCAAATCACGGCTCACACAAGAACCGTCAGAGTTTGGTATTGTAGAGCTCTACGAACACATTCAATACTTGGAGAATGAAGGTCAAGATACTAAAGAGTTTGAAATTTCACTCTGGACTCGACTGGCTAAGCCGTTGTCGATACTCGGTTTGATACCTGTTATCGTTGGATTTGTATTGGGTCCACTACGAGAGACTGGAATGGGTACCCGAATTGCAGTGGGGTTAGGTGTTGGAATTTTTCTTGAGTATTTTCAAAGAATGCTGATACCTTTGGCATCGCTTTATGGTCTACACCCCATATGGGTAGTGTTTATTCCTCTGGTGTTAATCTTCGGTTGTGGAGGGTGGTTGCTCCGCAAAACGCGTTGAGACCAATCGATATCGAACGACATAACTGTTTGAGAGTAAGTCTGACCAACTTTTTCGATTTGAATCAATCCCTATCCACAAATAACCAAATCCCAGTAGACTCAGGGAGAGTATTTCACCGATAAAGCGGAGCAATGCTTGTCTCAGGGTAAATGGACCTTCGCATTCGATTCTTAGTCGCCAAGCTAACATACCGATGGTCTGCCTTTTGTGCATCCAACAATAACACACGTAAGCGAATAGGATGATGAACAACATGCTTTGGACCCATGCTCCAGTCCATGCTCTACCCGTGAAAGTGACAAGCAGAATGATGGTGATCATCCAAATGGCAACGACAATCAATGTGTCATAGATCAAGGCAAATATACGATACCCAAATGCTGCTCGATTGACCGTTTCAAAAGTGGGACCCGTGCGATTTTCTTGGTTTGAAAATGTGGTCACAACTAACAGTATGGGTGATCGATATGACTAGGATATTGGGAGAGAGTTTGGAGTCTTGGTGGTCGCGATAGACGAAAAACTGCACTGATGCTCGTTACTATAATCCATCTTTCTACAAGCCAGAGTGGCGAAACTGGTATACGCGCCAGACTCAAAATCTGGTGGTGGCAACACCGTGAGAGTTCGACCCTCTCCTCTGGCACCAATTCTTGTTCCCAAAAGCCAAACGCTTCAAACCAACACTTCAAGTAGCAAGGAATGGTAGGACTGGATGGACTGATCCAGTTCATGCGATCCGGGCAAGTTCTCTTCCATCAAATGGTAGAAATTGGGAGTGTGACCGCGTATCTTCAGATGGCACAGTTCGTGAACCACAATCAACTCAATGTACTTACGTGGCATCTTGATGAGGTGAGTGTTGATTCTGATTCGACCTTGAATACTACAGCTTCCCCATCGATATTTGGAGTAACCATGGCTCCAGGGCGGGACTTCATCGGTAATCGAAGTTTGTGCGACCATGTTGGTGACGATGTCGCTGAATATGGGAGTAGCAAATCTCTTATACCATTTCCACACAACACGTTGAACTGATTGGTCATCGGGGCAGTGGACATGAAACAAGTTTTCATTGATTTCGACATGAACGGATTTGGAATGATGTAACATGAGAGCTTTGGGTTCGCCCAGTAACCACAGAGTCGCTCCAGACTCATATTTCAGAGGAAAGCTCACTGCACGTTTTGTGTGATTGACCTGGATTCTTTCTCGAAGCCACTGCTCGTGTCGTTGGATGTTGGTACGTAGATAGACATCTGGAATGTCAGCAGGATGTTCAATAAACAGAACCCCTTCGGGGTGGTAGTTCATTTGGATAGAACTCTTGCGCTTGGGAGCCACTCGACAACGTATCAAGATAGTGTGTCCATCCAGTGTCAACTTATCTAGAGAAGTGACAGACAGTGGAGCAGCGATTACCGGATCGTCACTGGATTCCGAATGTTTAACACGGAGGTTGAATAAATCTTGGTGCATGTGTTGTGAAACTCACAGTACCAACCTATTATGGCGTTTGCTCTTCAACATTGAATAGACTTTCGGACATGTCTCAACTGAAAAAGTCGGATTTTGACTTTGAACTTCCAAATGAACTGATCGCGAAAGTACCTGTTTCCAAGCGGACAGATAGTCGCTTGCTTGTCGTGGGTTCAGATTCACATCAGCATCTCAAGTTCGCTGAAATTGTTGATTTCTTTCGGGAGGGTGATGTTCTTGTCATTAACGATACTAAAGTAGTCAAGGCTCGACTGATGGGTACTAAAGAGACCGCTAGTACCGTTGAAGCGTTGGTTGAGAGATTTGGAGATGACAACATCGCTCTATGCCGGGTTCGACCGAAAAAACGAGTTCAAATAGGACAAACGCTAGATTTTTCGGGTTACAAAGCTACGGTGACCCAAACAGAGGGAGAGTATCTTCGATTAGAGTTTGATACGATGGTCACTGAAATCATGGATCAGGTTGGTCGGGTACCTATTCCCCCTTATCTGGGTCGGCAAGACACCATCGACGATCAATATCGGTACCAGACCGTCTATGCTCAGAATAATGGTGCTATAGCAGCACCCACGGCAGGACTACACTTTGACGATGAGCTATTGGCTCAGATTAGGCGGAAGGGAGTTTCCATTGTTCCGATCACTCTACACGTTGGGTCCGGAACCTTTCAACCCTTGAGGACGGAAAATCTAGAAGATGTTGAGCTCTATTCGGAACAATATAACATTCCTACAGAAACTATTGAAGCGATTGATACCCGTTCTGGTAGGTGTATCGCAGTGGGTACGACCGTGGTGAGAACTCTGGAGCATTTCGCATTGACCAACAGTCGTCAAGGTCACACGAAGCTGTTCATCAAACCTGGATTTAGATTTCAAATGATCGATGCTTTGATTACTAATTTTCATTTGCCAGAATCCACTCTCATCATGTTGGTTTGTGCATTTGTAGGGTACAGCAGGACCATGTCAGCTTACCAAACAGCAATAGCAAACCAATATCGTTTTTACAGTTATGGAGACGCAATGTGGTGTGAATCTCATGAAGTTTGAAGTCACTCATAACGACAGCGATGCTCGTGTTGGTAGACTGGAAATAAGAGATTCAGTCGTTCACACCCCCGTTTTTATGCCTTGTGGTACCTACGGTGCCGTGAAGGGGATGACCCCGAAGCAACTTCGGGACGTTGACACCCGCATACTGCTAGCTAATGCGTTTCATCTCGCAATAAGACCCGGTCATAAATTGATTGAGGCCATGGGTGGGCTCCATGAATTTATGAACTGGAAAGACCCAATTCTCACAGATTCCGGAGGTTATCAAGTGTTCTCACTTGGGGAACGGGCTAAGGTAGATGAAGAAGGAGTCATCTTTCAGTCTCCGGTCAATGGAGATCGAATCAGATTGACTCCTGCACATTGCATGGAAATTCAAACTTCGCTCAATTCGGATATTGCGATGTGTTTTGACCAATTAGTTGGACTCCCCAACTCCAAAGAAGGGGTTCAGGACGCAATGGAACGGTCAATGAGATGGGCAAAACAATGCAGAGATTCCTACAAAGGGAAGGGGAGTTTATTCGGCATTGTCCAAGGTGGGACAGCAAAAGATCTTCGAATACAGAGTGTGAAAGAACTAGTATCGATTGGATTTGATGGCTACGCGATAGGGGGGCTTTCAGTTGGTGAATCGGATAACGAACTCTACAAGGTTCTGGAATGGATCACCAAGGATCTACCTGCTGGTCAACCTCGATATTTGATGGGAGTAGGCACTCCTGTGGAGATACTGAAAGGGGTGGCCCATGGCATCGATATGTTTGATTGCGTGTTGCCGACTCGAAATGCACGCAACGGCTATCTGTTTACTTCAACAGGGACAGTGAAGCTACGTAATGCCAAACACAAAAATTCGAATGAACCCATCGATCCTAAATGTGATTGCTATACCTGTTTAAATTTCTGCCGAGGTTATCTACATCACTTAGACAAGTGCAAGGAAATGCTTGCTTCAACGTTGATGACGATTCACAACCTCTACTATTTCCATCATTTGATGGCTGAGGCGCGTAGTGCCATTCGTAAGCAGAGGTTCAAACCACTCATTAGAGACTTATTTTTGGACTGGATGAAAGAGTTCGAAGAAGACATCTAGAAATCTGCTGAACTTTCAATTCTCGTTGAATTTGATTCAGACCAATGCCTCGATCTGGTGATCTACCCCAACAGTTGACAATACAAGAAAAATCAGATCTCGTGATGTCAACATATTGGTGTTTCAACCAATTAAGGTCATCCCACTCCAAAGTACCCCAATCTTGGTTCAAAAACTAAGATGCTAATACCGACAGGGTTTGATTCGTGATGTAGTAGACCGAGTTCTGTCAGAGATAGTGTAAATCTAGTCGACACTCACAACAAATTCGTAAAATTGAACTAGACATTCGGAGAGACTTCATGAATTTAATTGAGACTGTCATGCATCAGAGTGGTGCCAGTGCACCTGGGTCAGGGAATGGTTGGATTTCTTTCCTCCTGATTGGTGGATTCGTAGCCGTTTTCTACTTTCTGCTGATACGGCCTCAAAGCAAACAGCGTAAGCGACACCAGGAACTATTGACCTCACTTTCTCGGGGTGATGAGGTCATCATGGCTAGTGGCATGATGGGTGTTATTACCAGAGTTGACGAAGATAGCGTGATGGTAAAAGTCGCCCAAAATACCGAGCTACGATTTCAAAAGCAAGCTGTCAATGCTACGCTTCCCAAGGGGACTATCCAAAACGTAGATGGCTGATACTCGGGCGTTAGGCCAGAGCGCGTTTGGTATGCGTCCTCCGGCCAGACCCAGCAATCGCTATCCCATTTGGCGATACTTTGTATCCGTTATCGTCATTGGCTTCGCAATAGTCTTTGCGTTACCCAATCTCTATCCCCCGGACTATGCATTACAGATTCAAACCGATAACCAAAAGAACGCTCAGGGAGAACGATTTGAAATAGGCAACAGTTTTCTTGATGTAGTGACCGATCACCTCAATACCAACGAGATTGAGCTGAAATCTGCTGAGTTAACCGAGGATGGAGCACAACTACGCTTTTTTGATGAACCGACGAGAGATGAAGCCAAGACGGTTTTAGAAGAGCGCTTGAATCCGGAGGGAATGGATCGACAGTTCGTCATTGCCATCAACCTTGCTGACACTACACCACAGTGGCTGAAGAACATCGGGGGTAAGCCCATGACTTTAGGGTTGGATTTAGCTGGTGGGATTCACTTTGTTCTTCAAGTTGATATGCAACAAGCTATCGAAAAGCAGATGAGGGACGAGCAAGAAAAGATATTTAACGAGCTCAGAGAGTTACGGATTCGATACAGCCCCACTCAGAGCGAAATTGATGGCCAAACCTTCCAGATGACCTTCGATGACGTAGGAGAACGAGATCTGGTGTTTGAAGAACTGAGTACTACGTACGGACCACCTCATTTTGAGTTTAACTTAATAGATGAGGACGATATTCCTGGGATCCGGCTAGAAATTCTTGATGCTCGATTGAGAGAATTAGAAGATTTAGCAATAGAGCAAAACCTCAACGGTCTTAGAAATCGAGTGAATGAACTCAATGTTTCTGAACCGTTAGTTCAACGTTTGGGACGAGATAGGATCGTGGTTGATCTACCGGGCGTTCAGGACAGTAGTGAAGCAAAGCGAATTTTGGATAAGTTCGCAACCCTCGAATTTAGACTGACAGAAAAATCTGGGGATCACCCCTCCACACTAGAAAACTTCCCTTACGAGGGACGCGAGGTGACGATTCGAAAGCAAAACATCATCACAGGTGAAAACGTGATTGATGCCAAGCCAGGTCGGGATCCAGAGACCGGTAGTCCTGAAGTTTACATTACCCTTGATCGACCAGGTGGAGATGCGCTACATGACGAAACCAAGGACGACATCGGACATATGATGGCAATCTTGTTCATTGAGCAAAAGCCAGTCGTCACCTCAGAGATCATCGAGGGTGAACGCATAGAGACTACACGAATAGAGGAAGAAAGAAGACTGATTAGTGTTGCACGTATTACTGCAGCTTTAGGATACCAATCGCGCATCACCGGAATATCAGCCTTGGAAGCAAGAGAACTTTCGATTCTTCTACGTGCAGGTGCACTAGCAGCACCCATGTACTTTGTTGAAGAACGAACAGTTGGAGCGTCATTAGGCGCAGAAAACATTGAGCGTGGTTTTACCGCGGTGGTGATTGGTTTTGTATTAGTTCTGATCTTCATGCTGTTCTACTACAAGGTCTTCGGATTTGTTGCCAATTTAGCACTCACTTTTAACCTCATTATTGTGGTAGCAGTGATGTCTATTTTGGGAGCGACACTGACATTACCCGGTATTGCTGGAATTGTGCTTACTGTAGGTATGGCTGTGGATGCGAACGTACTGATATTCTCTAGGATTCGGGAGGAACTGAAAACCTCAGTTCCCTCAGTGGCGATACCAGCTGGATACAACAGAGCGTTCCTGACCATTTTTGATGCGAATTTAACCACTCTGTTTGTAGCTCTGATACTGTTAACTATCGGTAGTGGTCCGATTGCCGGATTCGCGGTGACTCTCTCAATTGGAGTGGTCACATCGATGTTCACTGCAATCTTTGTTTCACGAGGAATCGTACACTTGTTCTACGGTCGTAGCAAAGTAGAGAAGGTGTGGATCTAATCATGAATATCAATTTCATGTCCAAACGCCTCTACGCGATGATGGGATCTGGTGTTGCACTCCTCATTTCTATCGTCTCTTTGTCATTCTTCAACTTAAACTGGGGATTGGATTTTTCCGGTGGCGTACTCGTCGAGATCAATCTCAACCAAACCGCAGATCTAGGAGAAATACGAGGCTTGCTCGAAAATGATGGGTATGTAAACGCAGTCGTTCAAAATCTAGGATCTGAATCTGATGTTGTCATTCGAGTACCTCCAGTCGATGGAATGGATCAGTCAAGAGTCGGTGATGAAATTCAACGACTGTTGGGGAATCAATATGACAATGTAGAACTCATGAAGGCTGACTATGTTGGACCAGCGGTAGGTCAAGATCTAGCTGAGCAAGGTGGAATGGCACTACTGGTTGCACTGATTTCAGTGATGGTTTACATCATGTTTCGATTTACCGGAAAGTTTGCAATCGGAGCGGTGGCTGCACTCATTCACGATGTGATCATCGTGCTTGGTATCTTTTCGATTACTCGATGGACGTTCGATTTACCTGAACTTGCTGCACTGCTCGCTGTGATTGGTTATTCACTCAATGACACCATTGTGGTTTCGGACCGGATTCGAGAAAATTTTCGATCAGTCAAAGTCAAGAGACTCAATTCACTGGACATTATTAACCGTTCATTGAATCAAACTCTTGGTCGAACGTTAGTCACTTCTTTGACTACGTTGCTGGTATTGGTCGCGTTACTCATTGCAGGGGGTGAACAGTTATTTGGGTTTGCTGTTGCACTCACGTGCGGTGTGATCGTGGGTACCTACTCCTCTATTTATGTTGCTGCTAGCACTTTGCTCCAGTTGGGTATTCAGAGTGAAGATTTAGCGATTCCCGAAAAGGAAGGTGGTAACGCAGTTAGATAGGGTGCATTCTCTATTGGGGTGAGCCAAAGGATTCTCGAGTAAACAACGCTTTATTGCACATCTCGCGTGCTTAAAGAAAGTATGCTCTAGTTTGAACTCCTAGCGACACGTCAGGGTCTAGTGAGCGACTAATTTCTCGTTTGACTCTTGCTCCACTGACGACGCAATTGTTCGAAGATTTCGGGATTGGCTGCAACAAATCTTGATTTCGTATTGGAATCCATCCCTACAAATCCCCCAGCTTCAGTAACCAACAAACCTGCAACTTTTGCTTGTGTCAACTGATCGAAACTGACCACACATCCATCAATTTTTCCTTGAGACACACGTGCCATATCTAGTCCCAAGCAACCCGAGCGAAGAATGGTTCCAACTTTCGCAGAGTTTTGCAGTGGAGAAGCGGTATACAAGAGCTCGGTAGAGGAAAACTGACCCGGTGAATCATTCAGTGCAATGACCGCTTGATCTAATGCGTGGGTATTGGAGACTCTCAATCGATTTTGCTTGACGATCGCTCCGAGTTCTCTAGTAGCAAAATAATCGGTATCCTCAATGTAGTGATAAACCACACTATGCAGAAGCTCTTTATCTTGAAAGATCCCCAGCACAGTACAGTAATCGTTGAGTGAACGAGCGAAATTAGTCTCTCCGTTCAGAACATCAATAGACCAGGTAAATCCTGTTTGAAAATCACTAGAGTCAAAGTCACTGGTTACTTGATGGTCCGGAAACGCTTTAGAGATTGCGTCTTCATAAGCACCAAACATTTTGGAGCGAAGCTGTAGTAGAAATTGTTCTAACGACTTTTGACCCATCCGTGCAAACGGTGGTCTTTCGTAGGTTTGAATGATGTACCGCCCAACCTGCCGTGCAGTGCGAAGAGCAATACGAACCATAGGGTCCAATGAGATACTCCAGAGTCTAAAATTAGCTTGTAGTCGTAATTTTGCCCAAATGCTTGTATGGTACTAAACAGAGTCTCCTTGGCTCATTGGTTAGTCATCAGGGAATGACTTCGTTCATTGCCTAGATTTCGGATAGTATTGGTAGAACCTTCGCACCCGGGAAATATCGGTGGTGCAGCACGAGCAATGAAGACCATGGGCTTGAGTTCTCTAGCTTTAGTAAACCCCAAAAGGTTTCCCGACCCTCAAGCCGATTGGCGCGCGGCCGGTGCGTTGGATCTCATTGAAGCGACTCAAGTCTACGACACGATTCAAGATAGTATTACAGACAGTGTTTGGGTAGTGGGTACTAGTGCTCGAAGCAGACACGTTCCCTGGCCCCTATTGAGCTGTGATGAATTTGCACAAAACGTAGTGCAGAAGTTCGCTGATGACGATGAAATTAGTATCTTGTTTGGTCGTGAAGACAACGGATTGACCAATGAAGAACTAAGCCTGTGCAATGTACATGTACGAATACCCTCACACGAGCAGTACGGATCTCTAAATCTGGCAATGGCAGTTCAGATTGTTGCCTACGAACTATTCAAAACTAAGCCCAATTCAGCAGAACTAGGTGAAATGGAATGGGACAAACCTTGGGCCAGCCACGGAGAAGTGGAATCTTTTGTCCAACACTTAGAGTCAGTGATGGAAAAAGTTGGCTTTAGTGATCCCGATGAATCCAGAAGTGTTGAAATTCGTCTGCGAAGACTGTTCGCTCGAATGCAAATGGACAAGACTGAAGTGCAAATTCTTCGTGGAATTTTGACACACATAGATAATGCAATCAAACACCCAAATTAAACTGAGAGATGAATCGCCCCTTAAAGCCGATCTACCTGGACAACGCGGCAACTACGCCTATTGATCCTAGGGTCGCTCACCGTATGAGTGATTGCATGATGGTAGACGGGCACTTTGGTAATCCCGCGAGTACGTCTCATGTTTATGGTTGGGAAGCTGAAGAATTAGTTGAAGAAGCTCGCGTTCGTGTTGCTCGTTTGATTGGAGCAGATCCACTTGAAATTGTGTGGACTTCAGGGGCAACCGAATCGGACAATCTTGCCATTAAAGGAGTGGGTGCGACCACCAAGAAGACTCATATTGTTACCTCTTCTTATGAACACAAAGCTGTTCTGGACACTTGCAAATATCTTGAGGAGATAGGATATTCCGTCTCCTATGTGAAACCTGATTCACAAGGGCTTGTTCAACCAAAAGACATTGAAGCTTCTATCACAGAAGAGACTTTCCTGGTTTCAGTCATGCACGCCAACAACGAAATTGGCGTAGTCAATGACATTGCGACTATTGGGACTGTTTGCAACCAACACAAGGTACTGTTTCACGTTGATGCGGCCCAAAGTACTGGGAAAATCCCACTAGATGTCAATGCAATAGAAGTTGATTTAGTGAGTGTATCGGGTCACAAGATTTATGGACCCAAAGGAATCGGCATTCTTTATGTGCGACGCAATCCACCCGTTCAGATTGAAGCTTGTATCCATGGGGGAGGGCACGAACGTGGAATGCGTTCTGGCACTCTGCCAACTCATCAAATAGTAGGAATTGGGGTGGCTGCAGAGCTCTGTCGTCGTGAAATTGATATTGAAGCCAAAAGAATCACAGAATTACGCGATTGTCTGTGGTCTCATTTATCTCAAATCCCTGGAACTTCCCTCAATGGTTCACCCAAACAAAGACTGCCTGGGATTTTGAACGTTTCCTTTGAAGGCATTGAAGATGAATCACTCTTGAATGCCATGGATGATGTTGCAGTATCTTCTGGGTCTGCTTGTACGTCCGCGGTGGTCGAGCCTTCTTATGTATTGCGCGAAATCGGAATCCCCAATAACCTTGCTGCGGGTTCTATTCGCTTTTCTTTAGGGAGATTCACTACCCAAGAAGAGGTTGATTATGCGGGGAATCGAGTCACTGAAATTGTCAGTGCTATCCGCAGTTAGACTGCTCAATCTTTAAAATCTAGATTGACGTCCCAGCGAGCCTCACCACCGCGAGCGCTCGTTTGTGCACGATACATTTCCTTGCACGTGTCTTTTTCGAATACTCCCAAAATATAAACCTCCCTTTTACGAGATTAACTTAATCAAACTATGGCAATAGAACAAACACTATCCATCATTAAGCCCAATGCGGTGAAAAAAGGAGTTATCGGTGACATCTACAAGCGCTTTGAGTCCAATGGCTTACGCATTGCAGCTATGAAGATGATCCGACTGACCAAGCATGATGCTCAAGAGTTTTACCGTGAACATGAAGCAAAACCGTTTTACGATAACTTGTGTGGCTTTATGAGTTCTGGCCCTATTTGTGTCCAAGCACTAGAGGGTGAAAATGCCATCATGCTCAATCGCGAAATCATGGGAGCGACTAATCCAGCAGAGGCAGCACCTGGAACCATCCGTGGGCAATATGGAGATAGTATTGACGAAAATGCAGTTCATGGGTCAGATTCACCCACTTCTGCTAAACGAGAGCTGGAGTTTTTTTTCTCAAGAATCGAACTAAGTTGACACTTCATGGTGGAATCACCTCCCGTACAACCGAGTACGAACCCCTATAGTCTGACTCGTTCCGACTGGGAACAGCTACTGGGGACCTTAGACAACCGAAAATTTCGTGCCCAACAGGTCATGAAATGGATCTACCACGAACGGGTGACCGATATCCAAACCATGTCCAACTTGTCCAAGGATTTTCGTACACGTTTAGCAGGATTAGTCAAATTTAGTACTCCGCAAGTAGTTCAAGAACTCATGTCGAGAGACGGAACCGTTAAATGGATTGTCAACACATCGGGTGGAGCGGTCGAAACTGTTCTGATTCCGGATGGTCGAAGAAAGACTCTGTGTATCTCTTCACAGATCGGATGTGCATTCAATTGCACCTTTTGTGCAACCGGTAAACAAGGGTTTGCTGGCAACCTCAGTGTTGAGGAAATAGTGGGTCAAGTCTTGTTGGTCACTGATTGGCTCAAAGCCCGGGAAGGGGCGGGTGAGTTGACCAACATCGTGTTTATGGGCATGGGAGAACCACTGCTCAACTTTGAAGCCGTCATGAGCGCGTGTAATTTGTTCATGGATGATCTGGCGTTTGGAATTTCCAAACGACGGGTCACCATCAGCACAGCAGGAGTCGTTCCTAGGATCCTTGAATTGTGTGGACGCACCGAAGCTTCATTGGCTGTTTCACTGCACGCACCTAATGACGAGGTTAGAAATCAGCTCGTCCCTCTCAACAAAAAATACCCTATCACATTACTATTAGAGGCTTGTCGAGAATATTTGAACTCTCTTTCAGATCGTAGAATGGTGACTTTTGAATATACCTTGATTGATCAAGTCAATGATTCTTTAGAACTTGCTGACGAACTGGTAGACCTAATTAGAGATTTTCGTTGTATAGTCAATTTGATTCCCTTTAACCCCATATCTGGAAGTGATTTTCGGCGACCGGATGATGTCAGAGTCAATCGGTTCTACACTCGCCTCAGAGATCAAGGCATCATGTCAACACTCCGAAAAACCCGAGGGGACGATATCAACGCCGCTTGTGGACAGTTAGTGGGTGATTTTGAAGACAAGACTCGAAGGTTTGAACGCATCACTTCGGTACAGGTTTTGTGATATATTTGTGATATAATTATAAATGGTACTACAGTATATCGTTTATGGCACTAGAACAGGTAAAAACCTATTCTCGACAGGGCACTTCACAGTGGTCGACTACGCACAATTTTGTGAGCCCCCTCACGCTTAGTAAGGTGATATTTTGACAAACAAGAACAAAGAAACACCCCCATCACCGAAAGTAAAACCTACCTTTGGGGACACTATCAAACAAGCGCGTGAGTCCATGGGTCTGTCTGTGGAACAAGTCGCCCACGAAACGTGCATTTCGGAACAAAATTTACTTGACCTGGAATCAAATATCTCCTCCAACATCACCTCTCATGGTTATCTGATTGGATATTTCAAGACCATCGCTAAAGTCCTGAACATTGATTCCGAGGATTTGATCAAGAATTACATGGCTACGGACAAAGCTCTGGATGCCACAGAAACCCTCCGCCCAGAGAACGATCTCTTGGGTGGCGAAGAGACGAGTATTTCGCGAGTAGGGCGAGTGTCGGTTATCTTGGCTTCGGCTTTCGTAGTGATAGCAGGTGCCGCTGCCTATTGGTTCTTCACTCAAGACGATGAAAGCTCAAGCTCTGAAGTGAGCGAAACAGCTGAGACCGAAGAGAGCTTGGAAGAAGAAGCCCAACAACCTGATGATGAAGTGAGCCAAGTAGAAGACACCTCGACATCAGTGTCTAACAACAACTCGAATTCAGGACCACCTCCGCCTCCACAGGAAGACACTCAGAACTCTATTGAGGAGGTTTCAAACACCCTGGGTTCCCAAGAAGAATTCACAAATGAAGATTCTCAAACATCGTTCGGGCTCAATGAACCAGGTGCCGAAGGATCCGTTCCCGATGGTTTTTCAGATCCGGGTGAGCCCACCACAACGGGAATCTCAAATACCGAAGACACAGATCTGACCAACGAAACTTCCGAAGATGCTCTAGCTGAAAGCGAAGAAGTGGTAGCGGAAGAGGAAGAGGAAGAAATTCAGCACATTCTTGTGTTTGAGTTCCAAGATGAATGCTTTGTTGAAGTGACCGATAGCAACGACACTCGTCTAGCATTTGGATTACAAACAGCGGGCACTACGCTCCCAGTCGATGAAGGTGACGCACCCTACGAGATCCAACTCAGTGATGCTCGTGTCGTGACATTGACTTATCGTGGAGACGAAGTGACCATCGACCAATACGTTGATCGACGAGGTCGTGCGGAGTTCACGCTCCCCTAGTAGTGTCTAAAACATTTCCCTTAACGCGGGGTATGCACGATGTTATGCCCCCAGAATGTGCTTATTTGTCTTATATTGAGACTGTTTTTAAGAATGTTCTGGAGAGCTTTTCTTATGAAGAAATCCGTATTCCCATCATCGAATCCGAAGAGCTGTTTGCCCGTAGTGTGGGCGAAAATACCGATGTGGTGGGCAAAGAAATGTACAGTTTCAAGGATAGGGATGGCTCACAGTTAGCCTTACGACCGGAAGGAACAGCATCAGTTGCTCGCGCGGTGATCAACAACAATCTGTGCTATGTGAACAAACCTCGTTTATGGTACGAAGGTCCGATGTTTCGACACGAGCGCCCTCAAGCAGGTCGATACCGACAGTTTCAGCAGATTGGAGCAGAAGCGTTCGGATACGATGAACCCGAAATTGATGTGGAATTGATTCGAATCGGCACCGAAATCTTTAAACAATTGGGTATCCTTGACAGTCTCACTCTGAAGATCAACACTATTGGAACTCCTGCCGCACGCGCAGAGTATCGCGAAACCTTAGCGGATGCACTGACTCCACTCAAACCTTTACTGGACGAAGACAGTCAAAGACGGTTGAAAACCAACCCCCTTCGGATATTTGATTCCAAAGTCGGGACAACCCAGGAGTTGTTGAAAGAAATGCCTTTACTAAGAGAATCCTTGAGTCCCTATTCAAGGAAGAGATTCATCACGGTGATGAGTAGATTGGATGAACTGGGTATCAAGTACGAAGTTGATCCTCGACTGGTACGGGGACTCGATTATTACACAGATACTGTCTTTGAATGGCAGTCGGACCAATTAGGGGCCCAAAGTACGGTTTGTGCGGGCGGAAGATACGATTACTTGGTTCAGCTTTTAGGTGGTGAACGTACCCCTGGAGTGGGATTTGCAGCTGGGATTGAACGGATCGCTATCTTAGTCTCTAAGCAGCAAAACCTTGATTACCATGCAGCTGATGTTTATGTGGTCACCATGGATGACAAACAAATACCGTACGCCAATCAAATCGTAGCAAAAATTAGGTCCAAGACAGAACTTCGAGTTCGCGAACACTTGGGTGCGGGTACGATGCGCTATCGCATGAAGAGTGCAGATCGGTCTGGTTCGGATTGGGCCCTAGTGATCGGCGATAACGAGATGAATGATCAGACCGTGACCGTGAAGTGGTTGCGTTCTGAAGAAAAGAAACAAGTCACTCGACCGTGGGTCGAAGTCATAGATTTATTGCAATATTAACTGGAGAGATAGAACTTGGCAGACTTCTTATCTGAAGAAGAACAGGCACAACGTGTTCAAAAATTAGTCAAAGATTACGGGTTCATCATTGTTGGTTCTGTGCTTGCTGCAATAGCTTGTGTGATTGGTTGGTCGTGGTTTCAGGATTACCGAGTCGAAGTTGCTCAAGAGAGGGTGAATCTGTTTGAGGAATTCATAATTGATCGCGCATTGGAAGCTGACCTAAATGAGAGACTAGAGGAGCTGAAAAACGACAATGCTCAATCTATTTATGTGGTGTATGCGCTGATGCTGAAGGCTAAAGATGCGGTGGATGAACAGCAATATGAGAGTGCGCAAACTTTGCTCGAAGAAGCACAGTCCATTGTTAGAGACGAGACTGTCAAAAGCGGAATCAATGTGCGCCTTGCCCGAATTCAGTTCCAGTTAGATGAATTTGATGCAGCACTCGCAACTCTAGAAGAAGTAGGAAAAGGCTACGAATCCTATGTGTTGGAACTGAAGGGCGACATCTACCGAGCCACAGAAGAGTATGCGCTTGCTGAAGAAGCGTATCGAACTGCACTAGATATGATTCCTACTCCTAGTAGTGAAAATTTCCAACCACAGGAACAAATCAGAATGGAACTAAAGATGGCCCTCATGCCTCGAACGGATAGTCCATCCACTCCCGAGGAGGAAACGGAACAGTAAGCTCTCACTCATGAATCAACCGACCACAGCGTTACTACGACTTCTTTGCATCATCCTGATTGCAGCCTTAGCTTCAAGCTGTTCTTGGTTTGGTGGTGGTAAAAAGAATAACTCTAATTCTGACGCACAGGCAGCCCAACCTCGTGCACTAAAAGCTTTCACTGCTGAAGTGAGAGTTCAGCGCGTGTGGTCAGAAAGAATTGGCAAGGGGTTGGGAAAGAAGTTTGTACAAATCACCCCCGCAATCTATGAAGGCAAGATATATATAGCTGATGCTTACGGCAAGGTCATGGCACTAGATTCAGTCACCGGTGATCGCATATGGAGAACTGAAGTGGGAAGAGCAGATCGTAAGCTTTGGTTCAACATCCTCAATCGTAGCGATCCCTCATTCGTCTCTGGTGGAGTCACCGCGGGAGAAGGTGTTGTTCTACTCGGCACCGTTCGTGGTGAACTCATCGTTCTAGATGCTGCCGATGGATCGGAACTCTGGCGCACACGATTGACCAGCGAAGTTCTTGCACCTGCTAGTGTGAGTTATGGTGTGATTGCGGTGCAAACCAGTGACGGTAAGATGCACTTACTTGAGCTTGAAGATGGTGAACGTCGGTGGGTGTTTGACACTCAAGATCCCATTGTTTCACTTCGTGGTACCGCACAGCCCGTGATCAGTGAAAATCATGTTTATGCAGGTTTTGCGAATGGACTGGTAGCAGCTGTTGAAATCGAAAGTGGCTTCCCGACTTGGGAACAAAAAGTAACCCTACCCGAGGGATCATCGGAACTAGAACGGATTATTGATGTAGACGGTCGTCCCTTAGTGACGACCTCCGTTGTTTATGCTGCCAGCCATCAGGGTAAAGTACGTGCCATGCGTCGAGATACCGGTGACATCGTTTGGGAGAAGGATGATCCTTCCTTCCACTCACTGTCTACGGGATACGGATTAGTTTATGTGGTTCGAGATGACGATGTCATCGTCGCAGCAGACCAAAACAGTGGTGGCGAAGAGTGGAAACAGGAGGCATTTTTTCTGAGAGAGTTGACAGATCCACTCACTTTCGGAAACTATATCGTCTTAGCAGATGACAGCGGCTATCTACACGTACTCGCACAGAGTGATGGCCGGATCATTGGTCGGCACAAACTCAAATCTCCCGTCCGATCACCCATGGCAGTGATGGATGGTATGGTCTATGTGCTGGGAAATAAGGGCCATCTGGAAGCATTACGCATTACGTCGATTGAATGAACGCCAGAAGGCGAGGGGTTGTCGCCATCGTTGGTCGCCCCAACGTTGGAAAATCCACCCTCTTTAATCGCCTTAGTAAAAGTCGGGATGCTATTGTTTTCAATCGTCCCGGATTAACTCGTGATCGACACTACGGTGAAGCCCGAGCTATACAGGACGCTGAGGTAACTCTAATCGACACTGGGGGATTGCACGATGACTCTGCCATCTCTACTTTAGTTGACAACCAGGTTCAACAAGCGCTAGATGAAGCTCATCTAGTGCTGTTGGTAACCGATGCCAGAGAAGGACTATCGCCAATCGATGTGGACATCGCACAAGAACTGAGAAAGTCCTCAGAAAAAGTCGTGGTCGTTGCAAACAAGATTGATGGTACTCCTGGTGGTTTGGACTACGGGCATGCTGAGTTTGCTCGATTAGGTTTTGAAAAACAAGTAGCCATATCTGCGGCTCACGGACACGGTATGGATGACTTGATTGAAAGTGTGGTGGATCAGTTACCGGAAGGTGAAGTCGAACAAACCACAGAAGGTCAAATTACCGTAGCAGTGATTGGACGACCGAATGTAGGTAAATCTAGTTTGGTCAATGCTCTTTCTTCTTCTGATCGATGTTTGGTGTTTGATGAACCTGGAACCACCAGGGATGCAGTACATGTGATAGTCGAACGAGAAGGTAGACATTTCAGATTTATTGATACCGCAGGCATCAGACGGAAAGGGCGTGTTTCAGATTCAATAGAAAAATTCTCTATCGTAAAAGCTCTGGATGCAATGAAGTTAGGTGAAGTGGCGTTACTTGTGATTGATGCAAGTGAGGGCATCGTTGAACAAGACCTGCATTTAATCACTTATGCTTTTGAATCTGGTTGTGCGGTGATTTTGGTAGTCAACAAGTGGGACACCTTAAAGGGGGAAGATCGCCTGCGGTGTCAGGATCAAATCAAACGCAAACTAAGGTTTGCGAATTGGGTTACTTCACGGTTTACGAGCGCAGTCAACAGCTCAGGTATCGTTCGACTCTTTGCTGATATCGAACAGCTACATTCTGCGGGTGTGTTTGATGTATCTTCAAGTGCACTCACTGAAATCTTAGAAATAGCTGTCGTTTCGCATCCACCACCCACCGTTCAACGAAGGCAAATCAAACTCAGGTATGCACACAAGGTTGGAACGTTTCCGCCAAGTATCATGATTCATGGCAATCAAACTGACCATTTACCAGCAAGCTACATTCGATATTTGGAGAGAGAGTTCCGTAGTAAGTTGGGTCTAGAGGGTTGGCCGGTTTTACTCAATTTCAAAACCGCATCGAATCCCTTTGCAGGACGTAAGAACATTCTTACCGAGAGACAAAGACGACATCGAATTCGAATGATTAAGCATCGAAAGTCGAAGTAGTGTCAACAGATGCTTGGGTCACATCTATAGTTAGAACCCAGCTAGAACAAAAGGTTGAGTCCACGCATTTGAGTCCTCCTGGACCACAACCGCAAGGCCAACCTGTGGAACCCTGAGTTCCAATCTCTCAATCAACGATACCAGTATTTTTACTTTAACCATGTCCTTCTTCAATGTCCAGAGTACATGGAGAGAATTAAAGCCAATCTACAAAAGGATTTACCTTGATCCCAACAGTTTAATCAGCAGAGGATTTTCTAGCGTTTTCTATGACAGTCGAAGAGTATCCCATGAAGAAGAATGGGTGCCTCGGTCACCTGATCTCTACGGGATGAACCCAAGAATTACCGGGTTGAAACGATGAGGTTCCGACAAAAAAGTGTTCAACGATCCTAACGAAACCATGAATGAACCTCCTATCCCTTGCGGTTGATCAAACGAGCCATTAATTAGGTTTAGAGATTCGACAGATCCAATAGTGAAGCCTCCCTGAAGATTCATTCCAAGATGGGGAAAGAGCAGTAGTTCTAGATAAGACGCAACTGAGCAATCCAGTCTCTCGCTGAAGGAAATTCAATTTTTACGCTAATTCTTCCACATGTGGGTACTTTTCTGTATAATCCTGAACTAATAATCATAAGAATTGCACCTTGAGTCTTCAACTCCTATGGATGATTTCAAAAACTCTCTGAACAGCCGCTGTCAGCATCAAGCACTACTGCGTCCACAGTATGGGTGATGCTATCCGCAATTCATCAGAGTATTCCGACCGGTTAACCCTCTCTGTAGTGATAAAATAACTTGACAAAAACAATCATTTATGCAATGATATAGTTTGTTCACAGTGTGAATTTCCCCAGTATGACTGAAGATACCAATTTTGTGATTCTCTCCATGTAGATTGACATATCACAATTGAACTATTATCATTTGTAATTCACATAACCTAGTAATCTGAATAACTCTTGAGTCATTCACACTAACTGAGGCATGATTTCAATTCACACCTTCAAATGATTCCCGAGACTCAACTGACTCTCGCACAATGAAATCAAACCAATTCAACCAAGTGATCATTGTGGGTGGCGGACACAATGGATTAGTCTGTGCTTGCTATCTCGCTGAGGCCGGATTCGATGTCCTTGTTCTTGAACGACGTTCTATAGTAGGTGGTGCTGTGGTGACTGAAGAGTTTCATCGTGGATTCCGTAATTCGACCGCAAGCTATACCGTTGGTTTGCTCAGCCCACAAGTCATTCGTGACCTAAGGTTGTACCAACATGGCCTTGAAATCATCCCAAGGCAAATGGCAAACTTTTTTCCTTTGTCTGATGAACGATTTCTTCAACTCTATTCGGACGACGCACTCACCCAAAACGAAATCGCCAAGTTTTCAGTGCGAGATGCCAATGCTCTGCCCAAGTTCAGAATCATGATTCACGAAGTAGGGGAGGTAGTGAAACGGATCATGTATCGAACCCCACCTAACATCGGTGGCGGTCTCCAAGCTTGGATTGAAGCGGGTTTAACACTAAATGAAGTTCGAAAACTCTCTGGACATCGAATCAAAAATCTTACTGAGTTATTCCTGTTGCCTATTGCTGATCTCTTGGACAAGTGGTTTGAAAACCCACACGTAAAAGCTGCTTTCGCGTTCGATGCTTTAGTGGGCAATTTCTCCTCACTACATTCAACGGGTACTTCCTATGGGCTTTTGCATCACGCACTAGGACAAACTGCTGGTCAACCCGGCGTTTGGGGGCATGCAAAAGGTGGTATGGGAAGTATCACCCAAGCAATGCTAAAGAGAGCGCAAGAACTGGGCGTAAGAGTCGAAACCGACGCTGAAGTCGTTCAGATTACTGTAGAACGTGGTCGTGCAACTATGGTCATCCTTGCTGATGGTAGGGAATATCCAGCAACACTCGTAGTCGCAAATGTTGCACCCAAACATCTCTATCTTGACTTGTTGCAAGAACAAGATCTCAGTCCCGATTTCCTAAACAACATTCAACAATCCAACACAGAATCAGCCGTCCTAAGGATGAATGTTGCATTGTCCGAGCTACCCCAATTCATTTGTAAACCTTCTTCAAAACAGGAACTACATCACAGTTCTGGTATCGTGATTGGACCAACCATCGACTACATGGAAAAAGCTTACCAAGACGCTGTAAGTGGGACCTGGTCAACTAATCCAGTCATTGAAATGCTCATCCCTTCAACCGTAGATCCCGCACTCGCACAACCAGGTAAACACGTTGCAAGTCTGTTCTGTCAATATTTCCCCTATGACCGGGATTGGGATATCAATCAGTCCAAAGCAGTTGCAGATATTTATCGCACTATCGATGAGTATGCCCCCAACTTCAGTCGCTCTGTGATTGCTGATCAAGTTTTGACCCCACTAGATTTAGAGCGAGAATTTCGATTGCCTCGTGGAGACATCTTCCACGGTGCACACTCTTTGAGTCAAATTTGGTCTGCACGTCCGCTTATGGGTTATGCAGCTTATCAAGGTCTGCTAAAGAACCTTTATCACTGTGGTGCTGGTTCCCATCCCGGAGGAGGAGTGACAGGGATTCCGGGACTAAACGCTTCTCGAGAAATCATACGTCATTTTGGGACCATCAATTCATGAAGTCACTGAGTCATTGAGCGTAGCTTTGTATCGCATCTCACGATGTTTGATTCCAGCATCTTCGAATATGGGACCATATTCTTTAAATCCATGAATCTCATAAAAACCGATGGCGTGGATTTGTGCATGGATCCAAGGGGTCGGATAATTCAGTTCAGCTGCTTTCTTAATGCCTGCGTTTAGGAGTCTGGAACCGTAACCGTTTCCTCTGAACTTGCGCAAGACAGCCATTCTGCCAATCATCCCATTGTCTAACAAGCGAGCTACACCAGCTGCTTTGCAGGATTCCCAATAGATGAAATGTATCGCATCAGCATCTCGATCATCTAGCTCCAATTCTACGGGCACTTTCTGTTCTTTGACAAAGACTGTGTGTCGCACTTCTTTGAGCTCTTTTGAATGAGTTTCCCAAGATACTTGTTCTACACCCCATTCCATTTCACTCTTCCTCGTTGTTGAATTCTGGTGAGTTTTGGAAATTCCGGTATCTTCTTATTCTGCTGATTTCCTGATTCGCAAGTTGGCTTGCTAATCCATCGTAGTGTTCGGGTCTGAGCTTCAACAAGGTTGATCGTGCACTACGAGACATGGTCAGTCTATTCAACAGTGAGCGATAACTGGTTGCGTCAAGGTGAGAACCGCGAGTTGCTTTTTTCACCTGCTCATAAGCATCGGGTATTCCTTCAGCTCTCATGACAGTTTGGACTGCTTCAGTCAATACCTCCCATGAGTTTGCTAATTCATCACTCATTCGCCTAGGATCGTGGTCAAGTTTCGCCAAACCTCTTCGTGCACTGTTCACTGCTAATACTGTGTGTCCTACGGCAGTACCGATATTACGAAGAACAGTTGAATCTGATAAATCTCTCTGCCATCGTGAAACTTGGAGTTTGTCTGACAGGTGAGAGAGTAGGGCATTAGCTAATCCAAGATTCCCTTCAGCATTTTCAAAGTCAATGGGATTGACTTTGTGTGGCATAGTAGAACTCCCTACTTCGCCTTCAACTTTCTTTTGGCGGAAATAACCGATTGAAATATATCCCCAGACATCCTTAACAAAGTCCATCATGACTCCATTCAGTGCTCTCAGAGCACTGAAATACTCCACCATGTAGTCGTGAGGTTCGATTTGAGTGGTCACTAAGTTAGGTTTGAGCTCCAGTGATTGCACAAACTCTGGTCCAATCGTCATCCAATCCAACTCTGGGTATGCCACCTGGTGTGCACTGTAGTTCCCGACTGCACCATTCATCTTCCCGTACAACTCTACTAGCCAGAACTTGTCTAGTAATCGGTCAATGCGCGAAGCAAATACTACCAATTCTTTACCGAGTGTGGATGGTGTGGCAGGTTGTCCGTGAGTTCGCGACAACATAGCGATATGTGTTGTGTCAGCAGCAAAATCCAGCAATTCTTCTAGGAAATTCTCAAAGATGCGGTAGAGTAAGTTCTCCTTGATCCCTTGCAACATCATCCCGTAGGCTAAGTTGTTGATGTCTTCTGAAGTACATCCAAAGTGAATCCACTCAACGTATGAGTCAAGACCACGTGCACAGAACTCATTGCGGATAAACCGTTCCACAGCTTTCACATCGTGGTTGGTTTCTTTTTCAATCTCTCGTACGCGTTTTGCTTCTTCAACTGAGAAGCAATCGCTAATCATGCGACACTGTTCGAGTTGAACTTCTGCTGGTTTCTCAACTCCGGGTAGACCCACATGGTAGGTGAGGTAGATAAACCACTCTATCTCTACTTTGACACGAAACTTCATCAGTGCATATTCACTAACGTACTCCGCTAGTGGTGCGGTTATCCTCCGATAACGCCCATCGAGAGGACTAATCGCGGTTATAGACTCAAGCTCATGTGGATCCATATTCAAGCAACCACTTCATCAATAACAGCTGAACCCAGACATAAGTCTTCAGAATACAACACGACAAACTGCCCGGGAGTAATCGCTCTTTGTGGCTTTTCGAACTTGACTCGTATTTGATTTCCTTTTTGCACCATCAAACAGGGCTGTGGAGGTTGTCGATATCTCACCATTGCTTGGCAGTGTTCAAATTCTTCTGGGTGGTCGATCAACCAATTCGGTTCCCGAGCTATGAGTTCATAGTTAAGTAAATCTTGTTGATTTTGTGTGACAATGACTTCGTTGTTCTCAATATCTTTAGCCAGTACATACCAGGGTTGTCCCGTTCCATTTTTCTGACCACCAATCCCCAATCCTTCCCGTTGACCCAGGGTATGGTACGGTAATCCCTTGTGCATCCCCATTGCATTTCCATTTTGGTCACGGATGGAACCGTGGTCTTGGTCTACGAACCGAGCTAGAAAGTCACTAAACCGTCGTTCTCCTATAAAGCAAATCCCGGTACTATCTTTACGGTCGTGCACGTGTAGACCGATTTCTTTGGCTAGTTTACGGACGTTGTTTTTGGTCATCTCAGCTAACGGAAACAAACACTTCGATAGTCTGTTTTTTTTCACCCCGCTGAGAAAGTAAGTTTGGTCTTTGGATTGATCTTCAGGTCGGTATAAAGCAAAACTTTTGTTTTGATGCACTCCCCGTGCATAGTGTCCGGTTGCGATTTGTGAGTATCCCAACTGTTTGGCATAGTCCAAAAATATTCCAAACTTAATCTCACGATTACACAAGATGTCAGGGTTAGGAGTACGTCCAATACGGTATTCGTGGAGCATGTGTTCAAATACTTGATCCCAGTACTCCGGAGCGAAGTTAATGGGTGTCAGTGGTACCTGTAGAGATTCTGCTATACGTTGAGCGTCTTCAAAGTCTTCTCGTGCTGTGCAGTATTCAGAGTCCTCCTCCTCCCAATTCTTCATGAAAACGGCCGACACGTTGTATCCTTCACGCTGTAAAAGCACCGTGGCTACTGCAGAGTCTACCCCTCCGGAGAGTCCTACCAGGACTGATGAATTTGATGGAGTCAAAGTAGAAATTTTGGAGTTGAGGAACGAGATATTTTAGGAACTCGCTATGACTCGCTTAGTACAATGCTGAAAATTGTGGTTTCGACACCGTATGGGTGTATCCCATGTTCGTATCTCATCTTCTGTTCTAACCTAGTGTCACTCTATCCACAAAATACTCAGTACTGCAACCCCACAGGATGAGCTTAGTTTGGGTACCTATAGTCACATAAAAGAAGATGGACAGGCCAGCATGGTCGATGTGTCCGACAAACCAGTCAGAGCACGAACTGCAACAGCGCAAGGTTCGGTGATTTTGCAACCCAGTACTTTAGAGATGATTTTGGATGATAAAGTGGCTAAAGGAAACGTATTTTCAGTTGCTCGTATTGCGGGGATTCAAGCAGCGAAGCGAACTAGCGAACTCATTCCTCTTTGCCATCCACTACCTCTGACTAGTGTGGACATTGGGTTTGAACACAACCGATACGGAGAGTTGACAGTCACTGCTACCTGTAAAGCAAACGCATCAACTGGAGTGGAAATGGAAGCACTTACGGCAGTATCTGTTGCTTGTCTCACCATCTATGACATGACGAAGAGTGTAGAGAGAGGGTCTAAATTCGGCAATATTCATCTGGTCTCCAAATTTGGAGGCAAATCTGGGGATTGGAAGGCTTGAACTCCGAAATCACCATAGTCGTTCGATTGTTTGCTGAAATCCGAGAACGCGCAGGATCAGATCAAATCGAAATCCAAATCCCATCCCACACGACAACAGAACATCTACTCCAAGCCGTCGAAGCTCAACACCCAGTTCTATGTCCATTACTTAAAGTGACCAGTCTTTCGGTTGCAGTCAATCATGAGATGGTCAATGGTGCTTTGCACTTAACGACTATAGATGAAGTTGCGCTCTTTCCACCCATTACTGGAGGTTAGCTCTTGCACCGTATCGTCGTTCAATCTGAAGACTTCTCTGTCAGTGAAGAGTGGCGAGCCTGTTTCCTTCGGATAAAGGGTAAGGCAGGAGCTATTGTTGCGTTCTGTGGCATGGTGAGAGACATGGCTGATATGGGCAAAGTTGACAGTTTATATTTGGAACACTATCCCGGTATGACGGAATCCAGTATCCAATCCATCATTGATGATGCTGTAGAGCGATGGACACTAATGGATGTATCCGTTATTCATAGGATAGGTGTTCTAAAACCCGCTGATCAGATCGTTTTGCTGTTGACTGCCGCTCCACATCGCTCAGACGCTTTCGCAGCTTGCGAGTTCATCATGGACAATCTCAAAACTCGAGCTGTTTTTTGGAAGAAAGAAGTCCGGACTGATGGTGCCTCGTGGGTGAAATCCACCTCAAATGACTATACCAGAGCAGAGAATTGGGACGATTACAAACCGCCTAAAGATTTACAACATAGCTAAAAATCGCTGTCTATAATTCCCGTCATTTATGCCGGGTACCACCTTGAATTTTCAGAACATAATGGTCCCCTCAGAGGGGGAAGTTATCCACTATTCCGACGGCTTATTGGTTGTCCCTGACACTCCAATTATCCCCTTCATTGAGGGAGATGGAATAGGGATAGATATCACACCCGTGATGCGTAAAGTGGTAGATGCTGCAGTAAGCAAATCCTATGGTTCGGATAAGCGAATCGTGTGGATGGAAGTCTATGCAGGTGAAAAGTCACTGGAAGTCTACGGAGACAATCAGTGGTTGCCCGAAGAAACATCCGTTGCACTGAATCACTTCAAAGTAGCCATCAAGGGCCCGATGACCACACCAGTGGGTGGTGGCATACGTTCACTGAATGTTGCACTGAGACAGATTTTGGATCTGTATGTGTGCTTGAGACCCATCCGCTGGTTTCCGGGAGTCCCGAGTCCAGTAGTGGCTCCCGAAAAGACTGACATGATCATTTTCCGTGAAAATACCGAAGATATTTATGCGGGAGTCGAATGGCAGGCTGATTCTGAAGGTGCAAAGCGACTCATCAAGTTCTTGCAGAACGAATTGGATGTCACCAAGATTCGATTCCCCGAAAATTGTGGGATTGGAGTGAAACCTGTCTCTGAAGAGGGTACCCAAAGACTCGCTCGCAAAGCTATCCAATACGCAATCAATGAAGATCGGGCTTCTGTGACCTTTGTCCACAAGGGCAACATCATGAAGTTCACCGAAGGTGCATTTAAGGACTGGGGTTATGAATTAGCAGTCAAAGAATTTGCTGGCAAACCCCTAGACGGTGGCCCTTGGCACCAGATTACCAACCCCAATACCGGCAATACCATCATCATTAAAGATGTGATTGCGGATGCAATGCTCCAACAAATCCTAATGCGTCCAGCCGATTACGATGTCATTGCCACGCTCAATCTCAACGGTGACTACTTGTCTGACGCACTTGCAGCGCAAGTGGGTGGAATTGGCATCGCACCGGGAGCAAATCTCGGTGATTCCGTTGCGGTATTTGAAGCAACTCACGGAACTGCACCCAAATATGCAGGTCAAAATAAGGTAAACCCAGGATCTTTGATTCTTTCAGCCGAAATGATGTTGCGATATCTAGACTGGCGAGAAGCAGCAGACGCAATCATCAAGGGTGTTGAAGGTGCAATCAAGAACAAGATTGTCACTTATGACTTCGCTCGATTGATGTCAGATGCGAACTTGGCTTCTTGTTCTGAATTTGGCGATGCAGTCATCCAACATATGTGAAATCGGGTGTTCCACTTGTGGAGGAACGAATCATGCTAGAATGGGTTCTAGACTACAATCAGTCCTAGAGTACGAAAGACATAGCAACGAAATTGCACAAATTGGCAATCGCTTCAACCGTTAAAGAGTCGATTGACCCAGTTGCTGCACCAGTCGAGGAAGACGATCAGCATTTGGGTGATGTTCTTGTTGAGGAAGCAGAACCAAAGGTCAAACAACCATCGCTATATCGGGTCATCATTCTCAACGATGATTACACCCCAATGGAGTTTGTAGTACACGTTTTAGAGACATTTTTTGCCAAAGAATTTGAAGAAGCATATCGCATCATGATGACCATTCATATGCTTGGACAAGGAACTGTGGGTATGTATCCTAAGGAGATTGCAGAAATGAAAGTTGAACAGGTGAATAATTACTCTCGTCAGCACGATCATCCTTTGCTCACAACCATGGAAAAGACCAACAGTTAGTCATGTTTACTCCAGATCTATTGATTTGCCTAGATCAGGCGTTTGAACGCGCTCGTGTCGGCCGGCACGAGTTTGTCACCGTTGAACACCTGTTGTTATCTTTGTTGGAAAACGAGGATGCCAAGGACGTTCTGATCAATGTAGCTGCAGACCTGGATCAACTGCAGATGGATCTAGAAGGCTATCTTGAGAGGTTCATGCCCATCATTCCCGTAGGGATAAAACGAAAACCCGAACAATCCGGTGCATTTTCGAGGGTGATATCACGAGCCGTTTTCCATGCTCAAAGCACTCCCGATCAAAAGGTCGCTGTCCGAGGACGGGATATATTGGTTGCACTCTTTAATGAAACCGAGTGCCAAGCGGTCTATTACCTAGCTAAGCAAGACATCAAACGGGTGGATGTTGTTCAGTATGTTTCTCACGGCATTTCCAAGATCCCGAAGGTATTGGAAGAAGCGGGTGAGTCCGATTCTGAAAGAGGTCCCCCATCTAAAGATAAACCCAGTGCGCTCAGTTCATTTGCTACCAACCTGAATCTTGCGGCTAAAGAAGGCAAAATCGACCCACTTATTGGTCGTACCTACGAACTGGAAAGGGCCATTCAAATCCTCTGTCGTCGTCGCAAAAACAACCCATTATTAGTCGGTGAATCAGGTGTTGGAAAGACAGCTATTGCAGAAGGACTAGCTAAGAAAATCGTTGATGGAGATGTTCCGGACGTTGTTCATGAGTGCACAGTCTTTGCGTTGGATTTAGGAACACTGCTGGCTGGTACCAAGTATCGGGGTGATTTTGAAAAACGTTTCAAAGCAGTGCTCAAAGAACTCCAAGACACGCCAGGTTCCATCCTGTTCATTGACGAAATCCACATGGTCATTGGAGCGGGCGCGGCATCCGGTGGAGTGATGGATGCTTCCAATCTTCTAAAACCCATTCTTGCTTCTGGTGAGATTCGTTGTATGGGTTCGACCACGTTTTCGGAGTATCGCGGAGTATTTGACAAAGATCGAGCGTTATCAAGACGATTCCAAAAGATCGACATCAAGGAACCGACAGTTACAGACACCTACAAGATTTTAAAAGGTCTCAAGAATAGATATGAAGACCACTACGGACTCAGATTTACGGATCCTGCGCTAAAAGCCGCTGCAGAACTATCTGCTCGCTACATCAATGATCGATTTATGCCCGATAAAGCAATTGATGTGATTGATGAAGCGGGTGCTGCACAAAAATTAGTTTCCGAGAGTAAACGAAAGAAAACTATCGGTACGGTTGATGTCGAGCACGTGGTTGCTAAACTCGCTCGAATTCCTCCCAACCAAGTTTCGTTATCAGATAAAGAAACTCTCCAAGAAATGGATCAAAGACTTAAGGTCACAGTCTTTGGTCAAGATCAAGCCATTGACGTACTCACCTCTGCTATCCGTTTATCACGAGCAGGTCTCAAATCAGACCAAAAACCAATCGGCTCATTCCTCTTTACTGGTCCCACCGGAGTAGGGAAGACTGAACTTTGCCGTCAGCTCGCCCTAGTGATGGGAATCGAACTTTTACGGTTTGACATGTCTGAGTACATGGAACGACACACGGTATCGAGATTGATTGGTGCACCACCGGGGTATGTTGGCTTTGATCAAGGGGGTCAACTCACTGACGCAGTGACTAAGCACCCTCACAGTGTTGTTCTTTTAGACGAAATAGAAAAAGCACATCCAGAAGTCTTTAATTTACTGTTGCAGATTATGGATCACGGTACACTGACTGACAACAATGGTCGTAAAGCTGATTTCCGCAACGTTGTATTGGTCATGACAACCAACGCGGGTGCTCAAGAAGCTGCTCGTACCTCAATTGGGTTTGAAGAACAAGATCATTCAACTGATGTCTTGGAGACGTTGAAGAAATTCTTCACTCCAGAGTTTAGAAATCGACTGGATGCCATCATTCAATTTAATGCACTACCTATGAAAGTGATTAAGTCGGTAGTCGACAAGTTCCTCACCGAGCTACAAGCTCAGCTGGATCAGAAAAAGGTAGAGTTGCGGGTTGATGACAATGCTCGAAGCTGGATCGCGACTGAAGGCTATGACGAAAAGATGGGAGCACGACCCATGCAACGTCTCATACAGGAACAGATAAAACGTCCATTAGCAGAGATCATTCTTTTTGGAAATCTGTCTGATGGAGGAGGAATCGCTGAAGTGTCAGTCGATGAAGAAGACAAGCTATCGATTGCCACTACATCGAGAGAAACGCTCAAGCAAATGCGTGATTCTGATAAAGATCAAGAACCTGTTGAAGAAACCGTAAGTTAGCGTTCTCTGTAGGTAATGCGACCTTTGGTCAGGTCGTAGGGAGTAAGCTCTACTTTTACGCGGTCTCCGGTTGAGATACGGATGTAATTCTTGCGCATCTTTCCAGAGATGTGAGCTGTGATTTCGTGTCCGTTATCTAGTTGAACTTTGAATGTTGTACTGGGAAGAGTCTTGGTGACCACTCCTTCCATTTCAATTTGTTCTTCTTTTGGCACTAGAGCTCCGACATGCTGCACCACCAAGTGTTCATAGGTGATGAGGGCATTTTAGACACAATAGCTTTTTTGACATCATTCTTTGGCCTCGAGTACATTTGAATATAGCAGTTGCTTAGCTATTGCTGAGTCTCAGTCTAAGCCTAGAGCATACTGTGTGTGCGGGTTCGTCTTCAAACCCTGTGGTTGATTTCTTGACTCTCCCGAGTGTTTCTTCCGCAACCTAGAGCAACTTAACCTCACCCTCAAATTTCCTAGGGTAGGTGCCTTTCTACCCACAATCAGATGGTGACATTGACTGAGGAGTGCATCGATTCTGAAGTGCACCAATTAGGATAGAGACAAACGATTTCCCAATAAGCGTTGACATCAGTGTCTTTGGTTTCTGATTGTTGTTTTTCACCTTGCACGTTGTGTATGTTCACTACTAAAAAACCACCAGGCTTCAGAATAGCGGATGACATCAATGAAGTCCTGAATCAAAGGACACCAATTCTCGAGATAGAACTTGATCATAGGACTATCGACATAGGGAGGAGACCAAGCTGAGATCGACTCACATTCCGTTCACTCACGCAAAATCACTCTGCTTACCTGAGATTGAGATGAATGTGTTGGAATCACACCCTCGTGAAGTGCTCGGAAATGAAGCGGGTTCTAGTGGTATCGTCCAGAAGAACAGTGTTAGTCTAACGAATTCAGTCGGTTACTTGGCTGTTACTCTGTTGAAGTAGTGTTCGAGCAAAAACGAACCCAACTTACCACAAGATTTCATCATTACAAATTGGAGTTGGTTAGCTGCTAAACATTCACATCTATTCTCTTCATGGAAGATGAAGAGGATACCATCTATGAGGTTTTAATAAAGTTTGTGATTAACTACGAATTGCTCTTGGAAGTGCTCGAAATTCTCTCACATTCCAATGTGGTTGTTCGTGTAGATTGATCGATACATTCTGGTTCTTAGCAACGAATCTCAAAAACCATTCCCTTGGCATATCCACCGCACCTAAACTTGCCAGATGTGGGCTCATGATTTGACAGTCCAGAAGCTCGTATTTCCACACTAACATCAATCGACAGAGTCCCCACATCGCGATTTTTGAACCATTAGGTTGAAGGGAGAACATGGACTCTCCGTGGAAGTGTTGACCGATAGAAATTCCCCAGATTCCCCCAATTAAACTCCATTCGTCTTCCCAAACCTCCACAGAATGAGCAAATCCTCGGCGATGGAGCTCGCAGTAGAGACTTCTAAATTCATGGGTAAGCCAAGTACCTCCGCCTGACATTCGCGTAATCGCACATTGAAGCACAACATCTGCGAATGCTTGATCAGTGGTAATGGTGATGTTGCGTTTTCGACACCACTTTTCAAGGCTACGCGAAATATGGAACTCATGGGGCCACAGGATTGCACGAGGGGACGGAGACCACCAAGTGACCAAGCCGTCCTCGGAACGACGGAACCAAGGAAAAACTCCTCTACAATAGCCATTTAAGACTTGAGCTACGTGAAGGTTTTCGGTTAATGCAACGTGGCTTCTAGTGGGTGCGTTTGTGGGCCAGCGGAATGAGTCTCCGTCGTTTAGGTACTGAACTGTGTAGCGTTGATCGATGGGTTCGACTAGCTGGCTATAGTTCAGCTAGATACTTTTCAGCATCAAGTGCAGCCATGCAACCAAATCCTGCAGAAGTGACAGCTTGTCGATAGACGTGATCAGAGACATCACCAGCTGCAAACACTCCGGGTACACTAGTTGAAGTTGCATTCCCTTCTAGTCCGCTTTCAGTGACGATGTAACCATCACGCATATGCAACCAGTTTTCAAAGATCGTGGTATTGGGAGTGTGACCTATTGCAATGAATATGCCTTCCACCTCAATGTGTTGGACTTCACTGGATTTAGTGCTCTGTATCCGAATACCACTTGCACCCGCTTCATTTCCGAGCACTTCACTGAGGGTGTGATTCCAACACATCGTCACCTTACCTTCATCAACTAATTTGAAGAGTCTGTCTTGGAGGATTTTTTCTGCCCTTAGCGCATCTCGTCGATGGACAACGTAAACGTGTGATGCAATGTTGGACAGATAGAGAGCTTCTTCTACTGCAGTATTTCCACCTCCGATTACGGACACTTTTTGATCTTTGAAGAAGAAGCCATCGCAAGTTGCACATGCGCTGACACCTCTACCTAGATATTTTTGCTCACTCTCTAATCCTAAGTATTTAGCAGACGCTCCGGTTGCGATGATGAGCGCTTTGCAGGTATAGGTTCCTTTATCTCCTTGAAGTGTTTTTGATCGTCCATTGAAATCAACTGCATTAATGTGATCATTGATTATCACAACACCGTATTTTTTCACGTGGTCTTGCATGCGAATCATTAAATCTGGACCTTGCAGACCACTGACATCTCCTGGCCAGTTGTCGACATCGGTCGTTGTGGTAAGTTGACCCCCCACTTCAATTCCAGTAATGATGACAGGGTTCAAGTTTGCACGAGCAGCATACAAGGCAGCGGTATATCCCGCAGGTCCTGAACCCAAAATGATGAGTGTGTGGTTTTGTTGTTCGTTCACAGGTGGTCGCTATTTCATTGGTAGTTCATTGGCTAATGCTCAAAACGGGAGATCATAATCGTTTTTTTAAATGCATCAGCTTAGGATTCGGAAGGAGAGATTACTCTTCATCAGTTTGACCAGGGTTGAGTACTCGTCCAAAGAAGCTTTTCAGTCTGCCCCAAGCATGCTTGGCAGGTTCTTGGTTAGTTTCCACGTCTCGCTCTACATACAACCAAAATCCGTGCTGAACTGCATCGTAGATGTGAATGTCGTTCGGAATACCAGCATCTTTCAATGCTTGTGCGAATTCTTCCACAGTCTTCACGGGAATACCACGATCCTCAGCTGCAAACGTTCCGTGAAACTCGTGGTGAATGTGTTCCATTTGTTCTGGATCATAGAGTAGGCTACCATAGAAAATAGCTGTGCCTTCGTGATTATCTCCCCCCATTGCGAAGGTCAAGGCGACACCTCCACCAAAGCACCAACCAATAGTGGCAACAGTTCCGTTTGAATCTTCTCGTTCTTTCAGATACTTCACTGCAGCATTGAGGTTGGCTACCAGTTTTGCTTCATCTTCGCGAGCAGCCTGAACTAATGCAATGTTTTCATCCCGGCTCGATCCAATATTCCCTTCGTACAGGTCAGCAGCAAGTGCGATATATCCTTCGTTGGCAAGAGAGTCTGCTACTTGTTTCACTCGCTCGACCAACCCGTTCCATTCGTGAATAAGGATGATTGAACCAAATGGTCCATCACCTTCTGGTATGGTGATATAACCTTTCGCACCCTCAAAGTACTCTATGGTTTCGCCTGAGGGAGGTTCTCCTTTCCCTTCAATGACTTCCAAGATATTGGACTCGGGTTGAGCGAAAACCATGCTGGTGCACAGCAATATCGGTATAGAAATTGCAACAGCAATAATTGATTGAGGGTAGGACATCGGCAAACCTCGACGCAATTTAAGGACTTCAATACTGAGTAATTTTAGGCTGTCAGTCTAAACAAACTGAACCTATAGTCTTAATTAAACTACTCTCACGCAACAATACCCGAAATCATCCGACCGAACAATAGGAGGTTTTTGTGAAACCAATCAATGATCTAGTCAAAAATCCGACAGAATTTTGGATTACGTTTGTTCTAAGCATAGTCCTGATTCTGATCATCTTGTTGACGTTCACATTATCAATCGAAGTCTTTGTTACTTTCATTGAATATGATCCCAATCCCTGGATTTTCGCTTGGATTTGGATTGTTTCGACGTTAACAGTTGCATTCGTGCTCTGTTTGCTCTACATACTAGCTTTGACCGCAATCAGACGTATTGTGTTTGGCAAACGACAAGAAAAAGAGACGAATGCCGAATAACGACTAGAAAGCTGCACACAACTACAAAAATAGTAACCAGCTATTCGACTGAGTGAGACTACTCACGTTTCACTGCAACAAAGAGTACAAAATAGTTGAAATTTGTCACATTTTGTAACAAAATCACAAAAAAGTTGCATTTCTTGCTCAAAATGTGATAAGATACAGCTCTGCATCCACGGAAGGAAGCGAGACCCCCCATCTTCCAAAGCATGAAGCTACCCCAACTGGCCACTTGGGTCCGTGTTGGGAACGTCATTTTGTTAGGTCTGCTAGCGACGTATACGTTTCTAGCCATCGCCACTTACTCTGAACTAGATCCTGCATGGTCCTCTGCCTCTAGTAACGAAACCGTACGCAATCTACTCGGTTCTTTCGGAGCGTATACCGCTGATTTCCTGAAGTTCGGTTTTGGTGAAATCGCCTACCTCATACCGGTTCTTTTTGTAGCCAAAATTGGTAGCTGTTTGATTGTCGAAGAACGTAGAAACTGGTGGTGGAGCACTGTCTCATTAGCTTCATTCTTGTTCATGCTGTGCTCACTGTGTCTACTGTCTGCGTTGTGGAATGGTGGGACGGCTGTGGAACTCCGTCATATGACTGGCTTGGTTGGGTTCAGCTTAGTGAGTGCTGCCATCTCCATTCTCGATGTCTACGTGGTCGTATTGATCGCGCTGTGCGGACTGTTCTTTGGATCGATGGTGTTCCTTCGTGCCAACCCCTTGAGGATCGCGGAATACATCGGCGCAGGGATGAGCCATGGGACGGTTGTTACCTTTAAAGCAATGCGTTTTCTCTACGAATTTGTGAAAAGTCACATGATTGCTCCCACTACTCCCAAAACTAAGGGAACTCTTCGTATTAAGCCCGCATCCAAGGACACGAAATCACGCAAACCCAGAAGAAAACCAAACACAAAGCAGACTAACCGTATAGAGCCCACGGTTGGTTATGTGTATGGAGCAGACTCTGACGTAACTGAGCCAGCATCAAAGCCTAAAAAACGATCTTCCCAGGCTGCTCCCCCCTCCTTCTCCTCTAGCTCTTCGTCGCAACCAACGAAGGAGCTATTACACGACGAACGTGAAGAAATGGTTTCGGATCGTTCGATGATCTCAATCAATCGGATAGCGGAAGAGCTTGCTAATAAACTGCTGGATTTTGCTGTAGAAGCTGAAGTTGTATCGGTGATGACCGGACCAGTGGTCACTCGATTTGAGATACAACCGGCTCCAGGTATCAAAGTGTCCAAGATTTCTGGACTAGTTAAAGACTTAGCACGCGCTCTTGCTGTTGTCAGTGTTCGTGTCGTTGAAGTCATACCAGGTAAATCTGTTATAGGGATTGAAATACCCAATGAAGATCGAGCCACAGTCTATTTGAAGCAAGTGCTTGATGCACCAGGAATAAGGAAGTCTCATTCTCCACTAACTTTTGCACTCGGTAAGGATGTGGCAGGTCAGCCTATGTTCGCTGATATTCAAAAAATGCCACATTTGCTCGTCGCTGGAACAACAGGTGCGGGTAAGTCGGTTTGTATCAACGTGATGTTGGTCAGTATGTTGTTGCATGCTCAACCCGACGATCTACGACTGATACTAATTGATCCTAAGATGTTGGAACTGTCGGTTTACGACGGGATACCTCATTTGTTGACACCCGTTGTCACAGATATGCAGGAAGCATCGGCTGCTCTGACGTGGTGTATTGGAGAAATGGAGCGACGCTATCAACTAATGGCTGCATTGAGTGTGCGTAATTTATCAGGATTCAATGCCAAGATCGAACAAGCCGAACGCATGGGTGAGCCTATTCTTGACCCACGCGAACCCTATCAAACGCTTGATTCAGAAGCAACTCCTCTTGTTAAGTTACCGTTGATTGTTGTCGTGGTCGACGAATACGCAGACATGATGATGATTCTCGGCAAGAAAGTGGAGCAGCTTATAGCTCGACTCGCGCAAAAGGCTCGCGCAGCAGGCATCCATTTAGTTCTTGCGACTCAACGCCCTTCAGTCGATGTAGTCACAGGACTCATCAAAGCAAACATTCCCGTTCGGATTAGCTTCCAAGTTTCTAGTCAAATCGACTCACGTACCGTGATCGATCAAGGTGGTGCGGAACAGCTACTTGGTCATGGAGATATGCTCTACTTGCCCCCAGGTACTGGAGTTCCTATTCGGATTCATGGTGCATTCATTTCAGATGAAGATGTCAAGCGAATTGCCGATGCGTGGCGTGAAACGGGTGAACCCGAGTACGTGCAAAATGTCACACAATTAGGAACTGAAACAAATGTAGGTTCGTTCTTCACCCCTGATCAAGGCAACAACGTTGATCATCTGTACGATGAAGCGGTCACATTTGTACTGGATTCCCAGAGAGCTTCAATCTCATCGGTTCAAAGGAAATTTAGAATTGGATATAACCGTGCTGCTCGAATTATTGAAACCATGCAGGAGCAAGGGATTGTCACCGCACCAGATGAGTCAGGAGCACGTAAAGTCGTTACCCCAGCAGTTACTGCCTAAACCGTTTGGGTGGGCGGTTGCTTTGTTTTTGCTTGGGAGCATGAGTGCGACTCTTTATGCACAGGAAGAAGACAGTTCTGAAGCAAGTGAACGGTTGATTGAAAAGCTGGGTGAAATCGATACCTTTCATGCAAAGTTCACACAACAGATCGTTTCAAACGATGGAACTCCAAAGGAAACCCACACCGGATACTTTGCATTACAAAAGCCAGACAAACTGATTTGGGCGGAACTTCAACCTTATGAAACTTTTGTACTAATCGAAGGTGAAACCATGAGTGTGTTCGAACCAGATTTGGAACAACTCACAATTTCTGAACTGGATACCACAAATAATCTGTCGCCCGCCAATCTGTTGCTCGCTACATCGACGGAACTTCTATCGGGTTTCAGAGTCACTCAAGATACCAATCGATTTCAACTGACCCCTGTGGATTCAGTCGCTGAATTTCGCGAACTCGTCATTGAATTTAGTGGCGATAGAATCAAATCAGTTTCGATTTTGGAGCATCTCAATTCCAAGACTAAGTTCTCCTTTAACGAGACCAAGTTCAATCAACCTCTGGAAGAAAACGTGTTTTTTCTCGACATACCACCCGATACGGAAATAATTTCGCAAACATCCAGCGAATCCTCTTCTTCCTCCGAGTAAACACACTGGGGAGTGAACTTGACCTTGCAGTTACGCTAGTTGCAGGAACCCCGAAAGTGTACACAGCCACAAAATATCGCAGTGAATTGGACTATACAAGGAATTGATTTATGCTTGACCCAAGTAAATTTCGTCAGGATCCACAAGCAATCGCTGACGCTCTCCGTATTAGAGGACTCGAACTTGATCTCTCAGCCTATCGTGCGCTAGAGACTAGCCGACACGATCTCCAGAAAGAAATGGAGCATCTACAACATCATCGCAACGTAGCATCTAAGGCTATTGGTAAAGCAAAGCAAGCGGGAGCAGATGTAGCACAACTGGTTGCATCTATGGGCTTTCTTGGGACCAAACTGGATGAGGTAAGCCATGAGTTTCAGACTATCCAGAACGACTTGCATCACTTTCTGTTAGACGTACCCAATATTCCACATAGCTCAGTTCCTCCAGGAGAAACCGAAGACGACAATGTAGTCATTCGCACCTGGGGAGACAAGCCCAGTTTCGACTTTGAACCTAAAGATCATGTAGAGGTTGCTGGTCGACTCCTGGATTTTGAAGCATCCATACGAATGTCGGGAAGTCGATTTTCGGTATTGCGAGGTCCACTGGCGAAATTACATCGTAGCTTGATTCGATTTATGCTTGATATTCACACCGAAGAGCATGGGTACGAAGAGTTGTACGTCCCCTATCTCGTGAACCGAGATACTATGATGATTACCGGTCAACTGCCCAAATTCGAAGATGATATGTTTCATGTTAGCGGTGAAATTGATAGGTTCTTGATACCTACAGCAGAAGTTCCTGTGACCAACATGGTTCGAGATCAAATTCTTGGTGGGGGAGAGCTGCCGTTAAAGTTCGTGAGCCACACGCCGTGTTTTCGACGTGAGTCGGGAAGTTACGGTAAAGACACAAGAGGGTTAATCAGACTTCACCAGTTCGAGAAAGTGGAACTAGTGCAAATTACACACCCCGATGAATCATGGGATGCTTTAGAGGAACTCACTGGACACGCCGAAGTAATTCTGAAGCGACTTGAACTCCCATATCGGGCAGTCAATTTGTGTGGCGGTGATTTGGGATTCTCAGCTGCAAAAACCATTGACCTAGAGGTGTGGTTACCCGGCATGGACCGATATCGAGAGATTTCGTCTTGCAGTAACTTTTTGGATTTTCAAGCACGTCGAGCACAAGCTCGATTCAGATCGCATCCTACCGCAAAACCCGAGCTGGTACACACACTTAATGGTTCAGGTTTAGCAGTTGGTCGAACTCTATTAGCTATACTTGAAAACTATCAAGACGGAGAAGGACGTGTGGTTGTTCCTTCGGCATTAGTGGAGTACATGGACGGTATGAGATCTATTGACATAGATACGTGAGCTGTTTGGCTTACTATTCCATATCTCAAAGTTCCACAAGAAATTCAGAAAGCAACAGGATTGACTGAAGTTTTCCTTCATTTGGAAAACTGGACGTTTCAAAATCTAGGAAGTAAGTCTCCCATCTATCGGCGAAGTCAGAGACTTCATCGAATCAATGGTCGATTGACTATGAGTATGTGAATGATGCTCTGATCCAGAGGTTTCTAGATACAGTCTGAAGGTTTGGGTAATCCACTTAACATTGCTACCATCCGAGTGACATCACTGGAAAATAACCGAATCAAAGTAAGAGAATTAGCTATTTTCTCGTTCTTTTCCTTTACGACGTTAACTAATGGTCGCATCGAAGGGCTCACACTAGTCTTAAAGTAAAAACCTCGCACTGCTTCAATCACCAACCAATGGTCTACGGTTAATTCAATACCGTGTTCTTGAGCTATTTGGATGGCGTAATCTCGACTCCAATCGTTTGCATCGACCAAAAAGCCTTCGTTGCTCACTTCCATCACTTCCAAGTGACCGACTTGTCAGTCTCAACAACTAAGTCAACAAATTCATCGTATGAGATCACCTGAACCGAAGTAGAAACTTTAATTCTTCTAGCTATTACGTCTTCCTCTAGTGCAAAAACTCCTTGAGATTTGATCGTTCTTATGTCCCTAACTCCATCACCAATAAACAGGACTCTGTCCTCTGAATCCACGAAGTTCAAACAGGTCTCAAGCCCATCAGTGCTAGACACAATGTGGAGTATCAATCTTTGACTACGAAGTGGGTGTTTGCAAGTAATTCGAGAGCATGTTCATCTTTGATAATCTCAACAAAATTAGGAATCTTGCTCGAATCTAAATTGTTCTTGTGGATTGCACTTCTAGTGACGTAGACATCGTTGATGTCGTAGGTACTGAGCGCACGCCATTTTTTTGCTGGTGATAGGTCAGCCAATGCTGCGGTAAGTTGTCGCACTCCATTACCAATGAATAACACGGTTGTGGGTTGTTCCATGACTCCACTTATCAACACCATATCAATGGTTTCACTTGTCAAGGCATCGGGTAGTGTGGAGATAAGGAACAAGACAGATTTCATGTGTTGAAAGTCACCACACGATCACAGTGGTACATCGTATCAACAAACTGACCCAAGCCTACGAACTCAAACACGTTTTGATCAATCGATAGACTCTCGACCCTTCGTCGTTCTGATGCACCGACACACAAATTGAGTGGTACGTTGTGTTCCTTCGCAAACTTTATCCAAAGATTTTGAAAAGACGAATCACTCGCACCATCAGCGATCAAAACAGCTTCTTTGTAGAAAAACACACGATATATAGTGTGTCCGCGTCGTACAGCAGCTTCAGCAAATCGAAGTGCATGGTAGCAAGCCTGCCCATCCAACGGTGATCCCTGAACGAGTAAACCGATATTCATTGCATATGGTTGGCGGAGGGGCGGGGATTCGAACCCCGGGAGACCGCAAGGCCTCGCTGGTTTTCAAGACCAGTGCTTTCGTCCACTCAGCCACCCCTCCAAGTAAACAGAGGTCGAAAAAACGACCGACAATTCCGAAGAATTATAGGAGCACCATTGACAGTTTTAAAGCCGAGAAGTGACCATAGATTTGGGCAATATATGTTTGACATCGTAGACGATGCAGTCTTTCTTGCCAGGTTTCACCAATGAGGTCGGTTTCACGTGCACGAATGGAGCATGACCGACAGCAAGGATAATCACATCGTAAGTATTGTTATTTGGTGAATCGTAAAGTTTAATATCTTTCGGTAAATCACTAGGATTTTTTTCTGCGATGGGGTCAAAAACATCCACTTTTATCCCACGTGCTCTAAGACATCGAACTAATTCGACAGCTTTACTATTGCGAACATCTGGAACGTCCTGCTTGTAGGTAATACCTAGCATCAGAGCGTGACAATTTTCCGGCTTTTTGCCTTTCTCATCAATCAGACTACAAATCTTGTTGGTAATCCAATCCGGCATCGAATTGTTAACCCGACGACCGGCTAGAGTCACTTCTGGGTTGAATCCCACTTGTCGAGCCTTGTGTGTCAAATAGTAGGGGTCAACTCCAATACAGTGACCACCCACCAAACCTGGTTGAAACGGTAGGAAATTCCACTTAGTGTCTGCGGCATCTATAACGTCGCCTGTATCTAGACCCAACCGATCAAACAGTTGTGCAAATTCATTGAACAACGCAATATTGATGTCGCGTTGAATGTTCTCAATCACCTTTGCAGCTTCAGCTACCTGAATAGATGGTGCACGATGGGTCCCAGCAGCAACAATCGATTGGTAGAACGAATCCACCCACTCAGCAGCTTCAGGACAGGAGCCAGAAGTCACCTTGACTACATCTTGGAATTTTCGACGGGTCATTCCTGGATTGATTCGCTCCGGGCTATAACCGACCCAAAAGTCTGTATTCACTTTCATTCCAGACTCTTTCTCCACCCTAGGAATACACACTTCTTCGGTCGCTCCAGGATAGACCGTAGACTCGAAAATCACCGCACTGTATTGCTTGATGACCGATCCAACGAGTCGACTAGCTTCTTCTAGCAAGGTCATATCGGGAACGTTGTTTTCGTCTATCGGAGTAGGCACAGTGACGATATAAACATTAGCTTGTTTCAGTACTTCTTGATCGTCAGTGAACAACAGATTTTCGTTGTCCTCAATATGTTCCTTGTCAACTTCCTGGGTTTTGTCTTCACCCTTTTGAAGTGATTGAATACGTTCTTGGGATACATCAAAGCCGATGGTGCGGTACTTTGCGCTGCTTGCAACAGCTACAGGTAATCCCACATAACCGAGTCCGATGACGGCAACTATGGTTTCTTTTGACTGAGTATCGTCCACAGAACCTTCTTGGTCAGGTGTGTGTTAGCCCGGCGTGGATGTTGCTACCGGTTTTCCCCATTCTTTCTCTTCAGGTGCAGGAGCAGCAGTTTCTTCAACTGCATCAAAATCTGTGTGTCCTCGTCGTATTTTGCCCACTTCAGGGATCCACACACGGATTAGGTAAGCACTGATCGCTAAAAGACCGGCACTGACAACTAACGCAACCGGTAGATTTACTGTTTCTGCAAGCCAACCAATTGGGATGACTCCTAGGGGCATCAATCCGTGAGAACCCCACATGATGGCCATCACTCTGCTTCTCATCGCTGGTTGGATCACTAGCTGTACCACACTCATGTTGAGCGACGACATAGCTGCGCTCCAAATTCCAACAAATACCAGCATGATCATGGACAACCAGAAGGCACTGGTAAATGCGTAGAGAACGATAGCTATGGTCCACAGATAAGCAAGAATAAACATGACTCGACCTTTGTGACCGATGTCACCCATTCGTGCGAGCAATAGTGAACCCATGAGAGCTCCAAACCCGAGAGAAGCTGACAGCCAGCCCAAAGTTGTGGGGTCTCCGTTGAGTATATCGACATTGAATGCAGGTAGCAAGAACTGCGCACTAAAGCCGAATGTACCAGGAATCAGATTTAAGAGCAGTAATCCTAGGATCACGCGCTTTCTGCGGATATAGAACCATGCGTCCCCAAATTCACGACGCACTGACTTGTAGATTTTTCTTTTTGGTTCACCCTTATAGTGCATCAGTGATGTCGTTAGCACCGAGAGAATATACAGTAGAGAAATCACGAAGAAGACGTACCCTACTTCTTGGGTAGCATCCGTGCTACCACCCGTGAACAGGACAATCAAGAATCCAGCAATCGTGGGTCCAGCAACTCGTGCTAAGCTAAACGTCCCCGTTGACAACGCTGTAGCGTTGGTCAGAGTTCTTGGTTTGACTAAATCGGGCATCACTGCAGTGCGAGCAGGCATACTCAGAGACATCACCGAACCATTAAAGAGTCCGAAGTAGATGAAGTGCCAGAAGTTTACCTCGCCAAAGCACACAATCAGCCCAAAAATGAACACAGAAACAGCACTGCAGCACTGCGCAGCTAGCATGATGTTCTTTTTCCGGAGACGGTCTGCGATTGCACCCCCAATCAGTGCAAAGAACGCGGATGGAAGTAGGAAAGATAGCATCACCCAGGTGAGTGCAAGTTCTGACTCCGTGAGGTCATAAATCAGCCATCCGCGCGCGAGGATTTGCATGTGCATAGCGAAGAACATAGCCATGCTAGAGAGCCACAATAAGCGGTAGTCTCTATTTTCAAGCGCTTCGAACGTGCGCGATAATGTAGATTGTGATTTATTCATCGGCCTTCCATAGCGTCAAATCGTAGTTGGGATGCAAGTGAATGCAATCCAATCCAGCGCAGGTTGTGCCAGAAAATGAGTGGGCAGAGTGTCGCAGTTATCTTGACAAGTGAAACCTGATTTAGTTCCTGAACGCGGAGAACTGTATCTTCATCCCATTATATCAAAATGATATAATGAAATTTGTTCACTAAATTGCTTTCTTCCATTTCTACTTGACTTTGCCTCTTTTTTGATGTCTGTTACGAGAACTTTTCAGATTGTTAGGTAGGCAGGTCAAGAGATGATTCTGAAGGAGTAGGACTCCCAAGGGTGTTCTTGCTTGGGTAATTGTCGAGATCAATGTTGGCCTCAGATTCATCTAAATTCCAAAAGCGTCGCAACGATGAGCTGGTGTTTCTGTTTCTCGCAAAGCATAGCTCAACCCTTGAACAACATTCTGTGTTCCTGGACGGGTATTTCTTTATCATCGATTTCAACAACTGATAGAATCGAAGACGAAGACTTGGGTGTAGTTCAAGTCACAATACTGCTGATACTTGTCACAGCAATGGAAAAGTACCGAGCAAACACACTTGAATATTCTGGAACATCAAGATGATTATTAACTTGGGGCGGTTCCCTCATCGCAATAAGATTCTGGGTAGAAGTCGACAGTGACAGAGTTAGAACACTTGAAATGGGTTCCACTTATGGTCAGTAGTCTTTGTCAACTACTGTGAAAGTTGTACAAGTGGTTCCTCGTCTTGAAGCCGGGGGTGTTGAACGTGGAACTGTCGAAGTCGCGAAGTACCTGGTCGATCAAGGACATCAAGCTATTGTCGTGTCGGGAGGAGGTCGGTTAATTCAAGAACTTGAGACCCACCGAGTAAGACACGTCACCATGGACGTGGGTGTGAAATCGCTCAAAATATTCCAAGCAAAAAGGCAATTTGACAGTTTTTTGCGAACAGAAAATCCAGATGTAGTGCATGGTCGTTCAAGGTTATCGGATTGGCTTTGTTATCAATCATTGAAAAGTATTCGTTCTACATCCAAACCCAGATTTGTTACCAGTGTTCATGGACTGCACTCGGTTTCTAGATACAGTTCAATCATCGGGAGAGGAGAAAGAGTTGAAGCAGTCTCTCATTGTGCGAAACAGTATCTCTTGGACAACTATCCTGAAGTGGATCCCGAATTAGTTAGAGTGATTCCCCGGGGGATTGATCCCCAGTTTTACCACCCAAATTTTGCTCCTGAGGAAGGATGGAAATTAAACTGGGATTCATGGATGAGTGAAGTCAATCCTCAAAAACTACCTGTGTTATCCATAGTCGCTCGTTTGACACGATTGAAAGGCCACCAGGATTTTTTGCAAGTTATTGAACAGTTACACCAGCAAGGGTTACCTGTGGTTGGTTTCATTGTGGGTGGAGCAGACGAAAAACACCAGTCCTACATGAAAAAGCTGTTAGAGCGAGTGCAAAACTCTCCTACCCTTCGATCACATGTGCAATTTCTAGGTCACAGATCGGATGCAAGAGAGGTTGTTTCCCAGTCCAATTTTGTGCTTTCACTTTCGAACACACCTGAATCCTTTGGACGAACGGTTTTGGAAGCACTATCGCTTGGCATTCCTGTGGTCGGTTTTGAACACGGAGGTGTCGGTGAAATATTGGATCAAGTGTTTCCTGAAGGCAAAGCTGGTATCAAGGATATCCAGGGTGTGGTAGATCGCATCAAGACTCTACACCAACAACCAGCATCGATTAAGCCACACAACTTCACCCTCAAATCAATGTGTGAATTGACCTTGTCAATGTATCTGGAACTCATGACATGAATTGGGTTTGGTTGCTCCTTGTAGTTCTAGTTGGTCTGTACTTGAGTTTTCAATATGCATGGTGGAGACCAACCATTTCCTACAAGCATACTCGTATTCTCATGTACCACATGATTAGTCGTCAACGACCCAAAGCAGCGTTCAACAAGTTACGCGTCGATCCTGCAGAATTTGAGCGTCAGTTGAAATTACTACGTAAAGAAGGGTGGTCGTTTCTGTTCATGTCGCAGCTGGGTCAAACCACCCAAACCAAGACCGTCGCACTCACATTTGATGATGGCTATCGAGACAACTTTCTAGCAGCACACGCGCTCCTAGAGAAATATGACGCAAAAGCAACTTTGTATCTAGTCGTCGACCGACACGACCGAGATTGGTCAACCTCGAAGAAGTTACATCACGCGGATGGAGAACTCAAAACAGAACCCAAACTGTTGGATAAAGACGTTCTAATCATGTTGCAGTCAGGTCGATGGGAACTGGGCGGTCATACTATCACCCACGCACACCTCAATGCACTGGATTCACGTCAGAGCAACGTAGAGATCAGGGACGGTAAAAGAATGCTAGAAGACCAGTTTTTGGTCTCGGCTCCTACTTTTGCCTATCCATTTGGAATTTACTCGGACCATCATGTTCAACAGGTTGAAGATGCAGAGTACCAATACGCAGTAACTACCGAGCAAGGCATCACGACCAGGATTGAAAAGGATAATTTAGAGTTAAAGCGTGTCAAAGTCAGTGGACAAGACGGCTTATTCAGCTTTAGACTACGCTTACGAACCGGCAAGTGTCGATGGATGGATTAGTGGATTCAATGACACGACGAACTTGGAACAAAGTATTACTTGTTCAACAGATACTCTTGGTTGTACTCGTGGCAAATGTTGTCGTGAACTCTGCAGACGCAGAAGATGCAGATCAAACCAACAAGTATGCCGTTGATTACGACATCAAACTCGGTGTATTCAACGTGGGGAGTATGAGAGCCGAAATAGACAGAACCGATACCACATACTCAGTAGACGGTTCATTAGAAGCGGGCGGCCCCATCAAGCGGTTTCTGAACTTACACGGTGAGTTTGCTACCCATGGTGTGTTTGATGAACTCCAACCCATTACAACAGCATATGTGTTAATCCAGAATGATGAACGCAAAAAACAACGCAAGGTAACTGTAGCAAGTGAAGGTACAACACGCGTCCACCGTAACGATAAGGACACCATGGAGTATCAGACTCCTGAAGGTACAGATATATTCTCTTTGCTACTATTGCATGATAAATGTGTGGACGGGATAAACGTTTATGAAGGCGATGACCCCTTCAAAATCAAGCTAAGGTCCAAGAAAGAAGACAAAAAACTCTCTCAAGGTAGGAAGCATTTTTCGGGTACAACCGACCAGTGTCTCTACAACTTTGAGTATGAGGACGGTGAAGTTCGGAAAGTCCAAATCTGGCTAGGTGAATTAGACGGACGGGTTGTCCCAGTCCGTATCCGAATATCAGTCCCTTTTGTCCCTGATGGCGTATTTAAGCTTCGACTACCCCAAAAAATTGAGGAAGAGACTACAGCTATTCATTGAATGGTTGGGTGCTAACCCCTTATCTCTTTTGGCAATACCTCTTGTCTTCGGAAGAATCAATTCATTGATCGTTTGATTCATTGATCTCGGACATTCGTTTATGTACCCCGATGTGCACTAATGAGAATTTGTCCTAGAATCGACTTCCTCGTGAAGTTAATCAAGTTGCCCTTCAGCTCTGCGATAAGGGACAAGGACATTCTGGTTCTCAGTAATGGTCTCCAGCGGAATTTGGCTGAACAAACTATTTTTCACTCTTCTACACATACATTTCAACATCAGTGTCATCGGACTCATCCACTAGTCACACTCTATAAACGGACATTGCAAAACGCTGAGACTCTGAAATTGAATCAATAGGTTCGTCTTGTGCCATACATGGGAGCCAACTCTGTAACAATCCCTCATCAGTGATCTTGTCTAACGAAGTCTAAACCTTGTTTTTTCTGCGTTAAACTCCCACTTCCCTAGTATTGTGACCGGAGCGTCGACTCAATATTTGCTTGTATTTCCCCTAAGCACCATCAAGTTTAGGTAGATGCTTCAGCTTACTCTAGGGTACATCGGGTTGAGTTTCTGAATCTTCTGTTGTTTCGGTTTCTTCTGCAGGTCTGCTAAATGCTCTAACAAAGGTCTGTTCCGTACTTCCTGAAGGACGGATTTTCACCGTTACGACTAAGTTTCCTTCTTTGTCAACGCTGATGTTGTGCCTAACCGAACGAGAAGTGGACTTGTAGTATTCCGTAATCTTGGATTTGGTAAGCTTGGTTTTTCGACCGTGTAACTTTCCAACATTGAACTCTCGAGAGCTGCCATTCTCGCACGAAAATTCAATCTTCTTATCTTCAATCTCAAGTGTGAATTGGTTACACTCAAGCAAAGTAGGGAACTTGAGAGTGGAGATCGGCCCTTCGGCAACTCCACGACCACTACCGGGTAACGGTAATCCACCTATCAATGTGCCTTGAAAACCTCGGCCAGATGCTTTGGTAGTTTTGAGTTTAGGTTGCAACTTGTCAGTAAGAGTTTCATTGAATGTCCATTCACCTTCAAACTTTTCGGAGGCAAACGCAACTCCAAACACACCCAGTGCAACACAAAAGAGTAGGGAAACGGTCAATCTGATGACTAAATTTGGTTGTTTCACGACGGGAACCTCACTATTTGGTTTATTGTATATTTATATTTGCTTTTGATTGATGTCATTTGAAAAGTCAATCCTTTTTCAAAGCCCAGCAGCGAGTAAATCTTGCAGTCTGATCACGCCGGTGAGCTTTTTCTTGTTCACTACGACCAAGAAGGTGATTTTGTCGTGCTGCATTTGTCGTAGACAATCAATTGCTTTAGCGTTTTCGGTTGTAGTTCCATGAGTAACCCGAGGAAGATCTGTGCCTCGACGACTCAATCGATAGCAATCGAGTGCTTGGAGATTTCTCAAATCGTGTTCTCTTTCAAGTAGACGACGAATATCCCCATCTGTGAGTACCCCAAAGAAATCATCTTGGTCGTCAATTAAAACAAGAAATCCCAACCCTTTTGAAGAGATCTCGTAGATGATCTCAGAAAAACTTGCAGTAAGTCGACGCATAGGTAGTTTCGCTTTAGGAACCATGAAGTCACGAGCATGGAGCAATAACTGTTTCCCCAAAGTACCGTGTGGGTGAAACTGAGCGAAGTGTTCTGCAGTGAGTCCCTTTTGTTGTTGCACACACACGGCAAGGACATCACAGATTGCCATGGAGGTCATGGTGCTGGTGGTAGGGGCCAAATTCCAGTTATCGATTTCCGAAAGTAGTGGGATATGCAGTGGAATATCAGCTAATTCCTCTAAATTGGAATTGGGTTCGCTAAGCGTCATGATGACCCCATCGGTCACTGTTTTGAACTGTTGTGCAAACTCAATAGTTTCGATGTTGCCCCCACTCTTTGAAATCGCCAGCATCGCTGCACCTTTCTCTACAACACCCAAATCTCCGTGTAAAGCTTCAACAGGATGGACAAACACCGCGCGAGTACCGGTACTAGAAAAGGTAGCCGCAGCTTTTTGACCGATCAAACCGCTCTTACCCAAACCAGTGATGACCAGTAGTGTCTTAAGTTCAGCAAGAGTGTGGACGGCTATCTGAAAATTCGAGTCTAGAATTGCAGCTGTTTCAGCCATAGCAATCTGATAGGATGCGAGCAATTCTCTCGCTTGGTTTACACGATCACCCATAGTCAGATCACACTACCCTTTGCAGTCCCATGAATCAATTCTTCGTTGGCTTGATTGACAATACTATTTCCTGACACATCAATCGACAAAGAAAAACACCGACAATTCCCTCCAATGTTAGATTTTGCAATTTCGCAATCGGCCCCACAACGTGGAGGACCCCATCACCTGTGGTAAGTAATTACATATAATATAATCGCAATACACCATGTTTGTGTACGTCGCTTGTGTGCTTGTTATTCAATGGGACGCATGTAGGTACGAATTGAACGAGAATATTTACGGGGATAACCGATGAAACTACGAATTTTTGGATCACTCTTTTTGGTCGCTTTTTTGGTTGGATGTGGGGCACAGGATACTGGTTCTACTGACGAAGAAGAAGCTCCAGAAGAAGAGGAAGCCGCTGCTGAAATGCCCGAAGCTGATGATATGGACGAAGCTGCTATGGACGATGATGCTGGTGCAGACGACGCTATGATGGAAGAGACAGCTCAGGGAGAAGGCGACGACATGTCAGGTGACGACACCATGGCTGAAGGCGACGAAATGGCTGGTGGCGACGATGCGGGCAGCGATGAGGCAGAAATGATGGAAACATCGCCCGAGGGAGACGACGAGGACTCAAAGTAGTCTTAACTACAACTCTTTTATTAGCGTTGCTAGCTTAGCACACCACACACTTGTGTGGTTGTGTACCTTGTTCTGTATATGGTGTTACACAAGTATGTACAGGTGTATGGATCTCATCTTAAGATCCTCCGTGTCATTACTACAGAATGAGCGAACAATAACACATACAAGTTGCACTGGTGGTGATCTTTCCAGTCAACGTATTTGTATGATGGGGTGAAACATCATATCTTGTAATGGCTTAAACTTTGTATAGCTATTCCGATGCGTGAACCACTGATCCATAACAGTTGAGTTCAAATCCCCAGCATATCCAGGTAGCCATCCTCGGTGGCGGAATGTCCGGTATTTGCATGGGGCATCGCCTTCGTAAGAAAGGGATTCACTCCTTTCGGATATTTGAAAAAGCAAAAAAGATGGGAGGTACTTGGAGGGACAACGTTTACCCAGGTATCGCGTGTGATGTTCCTGCACACCTCTATTCCTATTCCTTTGAGCTGAATCCAGATTGGTCTTATCTCTATGCCCGTGGAGATGAGATTCAGAAATACATCGAAAGATGTGTTGAAAAATTCCAACTTACCGAGCACTTTCGAGGAGGCTCGAAGGTGGTTAACGCGAGCTTTGAAGGAGATCGTTGGAGCGTTGAATTAGAAAACGGCATCACCTATCAAGCTGATTTTGTCGTGAGTGCGATGGGTGGGCTACACATCCCTTCCATACCCAAGTTTCATGGTCTTGAAAACTATCAAGGCAAGTTCTTTCATTCAGCAACCTGGGACAACACTGTTTCATTAAAGGGTAAAAAGGTCGCAGTCATTGGTACCGGAGCTTCGGGAGTACAGATCATCCCAGAACTTGTGGACAAAGTTTCGCAACTCACTGTATTTCAGAGAACGCCGGGTTGGGTTTTACCTCGTAACGACTTTCATATTTCTGATCAGTGGCAAAAGCGTTTTCGTAAGTTTCCGATTCTCATGCGGTTCTATCGGTGGTACATCTACTGTCTAATAGAGTGGCGTCTCAAATTCTTCGTCACTGGAAGTCACTTAAATAGATGGTTTAACGGAGTGGGGTATCGCTACCTTCGGAAGTGTGTGCCGGATGAAGTTCTGCGCAAGAAACTCACTCCAAACTATCCGATTGGTTGTAAGCGTATTCTTTATAGCGACGATTACTTTCAAGCACTGCAGAAACCCAACGTCTCATTGGTCGATGAAGCTGTAGTTAGTTTCACTCCTAATGGTATCAAATCTGTTAGTGGTGAGGAGCACGAGTTTGATGTTGTGGTCGCTGCGACTGGGTTTAAGCCTTTTGCAATACATGAAGATATTGAGATCTATGGGCGAAAGGGGCTTGAATTGACAGAGAACTGGAGAGAACGGATCGGTTCACATAGAACGATGATGACTCACGGGTTTCCGAATTTGTTCTTTCTACTCGGACCCAACAGTGGGCTCGGTCATAACTCGATCATTCTGATGATCGAAGCACAGGTTGCCTTCATTGTTCGATTGATGAAGGAGATGGAACGCAATCATAGCACGCTCGTTGAACCCCACCCCCAAGCTGAAAAGATGTTTAATGAATTAGTCGCCAAGGATCTGAAGAAGATCGTCTTCAGCGGTGGTTGTAACTCTTGGTATACAGACGATGCGGACCACAACTACACACTCTGGCCACATTCGACAATCCGGTATTACTTTGAACTGAAGCGCTTGCTCAAGGAAGAGTACATATGGCGATAACTCTGTACTGCATTTCGATGATTGAACCCCAATGGCTTTCCGGAACAGGGTATTTGAACTGGTCATGGTCTGATTGCTGACGCTAGTTCAGTGTTTTCTTTGTAAAATTTACTTTCACCTTTTGCCTCAAAAAAGATTCTCATGAACAATCTGTGGATGGTTTTCATCAAGCCTCACGCGGTCTTTTCCTCTATGAAGGACGGAAACTGTTCCTTCCTGCTTCCTGTGGTTGCGTTAGTGGTGATGGCAGTAATTTTCTTACCGTTGAAAGCATTAAATGTCTCGGATGAGGCAATGATTCAGCAAGCTGAAAAAACTCTTACAGCAGTAGCTTCAATGGTCGATTCAGTGATTGAGGACTCGGATGAGTTGTCTCAAGCAGTGGAAGAAATGAAATCATCACAGTCAGAATCAGCAATGGCACCTGATAAAGAACAATCTGCGGCAGAAGAGGGAGCTTCAGACGAATTTACCTCTAACGATGACGAAGAAGTTTCTACGCAAACCTCAGAGGGAGTCTCGGAAGTTACTTCAATAGCTGATATAGCAGATCAGGTATTTGATACCCTAGAAGATGATCCAGAACTACAAGAACAGCTGAGTGCTGAACTCACAAAAGAAAAATATATGTCAGCACTTGGGTCTCCGATTGGGGCTTTGTTCAAGTTCATTATTGTGGCCCTGGTCATGTCGACGTATTTTATGCTCGTTGGGAAAACCATGGGAAATAATGCTTCTTGGGAACAATGGTGGGGATTCACTTTTTGGAGTTTCTTAACAACTGGTTTGTATTGGATCGGATTAGCTCTCGTGACCGTTTTTACAGGTGTAATTAATGCACGACCACATCTGGCTCCACTCAGTTGGTTTGGAATGTCAGGAGGATTCCTATTAGCTCTCAACATCCCTATGTTCATCGCAGTGTACATACAAACTGAGGGCTTGCGTGCCTGGACCGAAAGGCCAGCGTTATTGTGTTTCATCGTAGTTTTGATTCCATGGTTGTTATGGTCATTCGTCATGGGATCCGTGTCCGATTTTTTTGGCAACTTTTTCAATTTCTAAATTTCTAATAGGAATCACTAGTGATCAAATTGAAAGTTCGTTTGGTGACTAGGGATTTTTCAACCTCACTCGTTACTCACTTTGTAGACACATTGGTGCTACGACTTACTTGAAACTTTTTGGTAATACCAAATGAACAAACTCTGGTTGATTTTTCTCCTTCCTCGTGAAGTCTATGCGAACATGAAGGATGGAAAATGCTCTTTTGTTGCCCCTTTTTTAGTGCTTTTTGCACTCGCTGTGGTGTTTGGACCACTGCAAATCTCTTTCATTTCCGATGAGATTTGGCAGGAATATTTTGAACAATCAGGAGAATTTAATGCACAGATTATTGAACGCATATTAGGTGCGGAGGCTAGCGATTCTCTCGTTTCTGAAGAAGAGATAATTCAGCAGGCTAATGAGTTTGCCAAAACTATAACCTTTTGGTTGGCACCAATAGACATGCTGTTCGGATTGTTCATTGTTGTTCTGTTGTTCGCGACTTATTTTTTTCTTGCCGCTAAAGTGCTAAACGTAGAGATTGCTTGGAGACAATGGTGGGGGTTTGTTTTCTGGGGCTCACTAGTTACAGGTCTTGGCTGGATAGGTTTCACAGTTGCAACCATGATGACAGGAGTTTTCGAACCCATTGCTTACTTCTCACCGTTTGTATGGTTTGGCCTTAAGGGTGGTTTCTTTGCTGCAGTGACCGTTTTTGTCATTTGGCAGGTGTTCATTTTCACTCAGGGCTTCAGAGCGTGGACCGAAAAACCTATGGTTATTTGTCTGATTGTGGTCTTGATTCCAGTCATTTGCGGAGTGTTGATTAACGGTCTTTCCCTAAACTTATCTGGTATCTAGTCAATGGGTTAACTAAGTTCCTCATCTGATCATCCGCTTGTGGCTGAGGTGACCCTCTCTATGAATTTGTGATATTGACTGGTACAATTCATAGAACTATAGATGAGATCGAGTACTGGAGGTCTTGTCGCTGCATTGAGCGAGAGCAAACGAAGTGAACCTGTACGTAACGTCGACAGCCCCCAAAAAACACAGAAATTTATTATTAGCCTCTTGGGCAATCCTTCCTGTGTGCATGTTGCTGCAAGGTTGCGAGAGTGTTTCGTATGAAATACCAAACAACTTTGATCTTTCCGGCCGTTGGACACTCAATCCCAACAAAAGCGATGAAACTCCCGATACAGAGAGCATTTGGTTGACTGAACAGAGTTCGGTTGCTCAAGGTCGTGCCCCAGATCCCACCTATTCAGCTAGCTTCATTGTTCAAGATTTCCCCATCGTCAAATCAGACGTTCTATTGATTGAACAAGATGAAGAATCGATGGGCATTCAGTACCAGCACTCTCCCTACGTAGACCTTAAATGGGGTCAACAGTTACGTGATGGTTGGCTGGTAGATGTAGGATGGAATGGCACAGCTCTAGTGATCTCTAAATCTAGAGAGTCGATAATGGGAATAGAGACACTCAAGCTCGGAGAATCCGGTAATACACTCGAGATTGAGATAAAAGTGAGTTCAAAATCCAGAAAGTTTGAACTATACCGCTTCTACGAAAAGGAGTAATTCTCACTCAACTCATCAATCTCTGGTTGACGACTGTTCAAAGATCGTCGATCAGTGCTTGAAGAAATTCAAGACGTTGTTGTTCGGAAAGCTCAACATAGCAGATAGGATTGGTAACGCTCGTGTTTGCAAACAAATAATCGAAATCAATCTCCGCCAGCTCTTTTAGTGTTGTTTTCATAATCTTTTTGTTGGCTTTGCTCACATAGGTTCGCCATTGGGTACCGTCATGGTAGATGGAGTCGCCAGCAAACAATAAACGTTGAGCTCCATTCACAAACAAGTAACTCACTGCACCGGGTCTGTGTCCAGGAGTGGGGATACATTCCACACAGTCAAAGATCGTGTGGCGTACGAATGGAAACTCTACTACTTCCTTAACCTTTCGTCGAACATCCGGAGCTTCAACATCGCTGGTATAAAGTCCTACTCCAAATCGAGCAAAAATCTCGTTGTTGTACTGTGAAGCAAAGTGCATATCCCCCAGGAGTTGAGCTCGAATTCCTCCCATTTGCTCAATCGCATCAAACGACGAACTGATTGAACCATGACTGCTACAGCAAGGCAAGAGAAAATTACCTTGAGTTCTGCGGACTAGAAAGGAAACGTACTTTGAAGGTGTGACTTTGGTGGGTAGTATTCGGTAGACACCGTCGAGGATTTGTTCCATGTTCGTGAAAGTAGGTGATTTGCTCTAAATTCTAGTACTGCTCACTATGGTGTATCGTTTCATATCATGCAACAATGAAATCTACTGTTCAAACGGTCGTTTGTGGTCAGCAAGTAGTCACCATGGATGCAAACCAGCCCATCATTGAAGATGGCGCGGTCGCAATTGACGATGGTTACATTATTGGTTTAGGTACATCTACAGACATTTTCAATAAATACACCATAGACCATGTTGTTTCGGGTGAGGGCAAGGTGGTGCTACCTGGTCTCATCAATGGTCATACCCATGCAGCAATGACCTTGTTGCGAGGCTATGCAGATGACCTCACGTTGATGGACTGGCTTAACAGCCATATCAATCCTGCAGAAGCAGCTTTAGTTGATCCTTCCTTTGTGGAGATAGGAACTAAGCTAGCGTGCTGGGAAATGCTATTAGGAGGCACCACAACCTTTGTAGACATGTATTTCTACCACGAAGTAGCTGCAAAGGTGGTGGATTCCGTTGGTATCCGAGCTTTGATTTCAGCCACTATGGTTGATCAGCCTCGAAACGATGTTAGCGGAATGGAGGAACAATGGGATCAAGCACTGAAATTCGTAAAGCAGTGGTCCAACAAGTCAGCAAACGTGGTTCCCATTTTGGGGGGACACGCCATCTACACCCTCAGTACAGCTCAGCTCCAGAAGTTACGCTCTATTGCAATGAATTTGAATGTACCAGTGAATATCCATTTATCTGAGTCTCAGTTTGAACTAGAGTTTGCAAAAGACAACTTCGATGGCTCACCGATTGAGTATTTGAATGAGATAAATTACTTTGATCCCCATGTGATTGCAGCTCATGTAGTGTGGCCTCAAGAAAAGGATTTTGAAATCCTAAAACAAAACGGAGTGGGAGTGATTCATAACCCTTCATCTAACACCAAAATTTCATCAGGGGTTGCACCGATTGCCAAATTTTTGGAAGAAGAGATCACGGTCGGATTAGGAACCGATGGTGCCGCAACTAACAACGACTTAGATATGTGGGAGGAAATGCGTCTTGCAGCGTTCGTGCAAAAAGTTCATTGTGAAGACGCTACTGTTCTTCCAGCTCGCACAGTATTGGAAATGGCTACCAGTCAAGGAGCAAAAGCCATCGGCATGCAGGATCACATAGGACAACTCAAAGAAGGGATGCGGGCAGACCTCATTCAAGTTGATGTCAATCAACCCCATATGCTCCCAATGTACGATGTGGAATCACATCTTGTTTACACCACCCAAGCAAGCGATGTAACCAATGTCTTTGTAAACGGAAAACAGCTCGTAAAAGATCGAGTATCCACTACGATTGACGTGCCTCAATTGAGGCAAAACATTGAGCAATTGGCACGTACTATCCGTCACTTTCGAGAGGGTAGGAGCTAGTCTCGTTTAATCGATCCTAGGTGCTGGGTATTCACCTGCTTGATTCAAGATTAAACCTGTAACGTTGCCGTCTTCGTCTAGCTCAAATTCTACTTCAGCATCGACAGCTTTAAAATAAAATTCTGTCTCTGACATGGGGTAAATTCTTAGTTCTGCTTGTCCCGTAAGCTGAAAATACAACTCTTTGTCACGGTTGATGATGGTGATGAATTGGTCATTGAGAAACTGATATTTGCCTGCGTATGGTTTCAATACGTCTGCATCTAGTTCAATCTCTATTTTCTCTACGATTCCAAGACTATCGTCGACTCGTGGAACTTCCAGGGTGTTATTCGCTTGAGTCCAGGAAATTACGGGTGCTTGTTCGTTGATTTCGTCCACTTTAAACCGAATTTGAATCTGGGCGGCATCGAAAGTAAAAATGTGCTCAGAAAAGTGAGTCAAGGGAAATGCGGATTGACCTGTTGCTTGTCCAAATAGCTTGCCATCTCGCTCTGAAATCGTCAGATAGATCCCTTGATTAGTATCCAATTCATAGACTCCTACGTAAGGAGCAAAGTCGATATCGTGGTCATGTTCCTCTTCTGGGTCGCGGAAAAACGATATTCCTAGAACAGTCACCCCCATTGAATCGGTAGATGTGGCTAGCACAAACCATCCTTGTTGGGTCGTGGGATTGATCGCGAGCAAGCTTGAATATCCACCAGTTTGTCCACTATGTAGAAATATCTGATGTTCATCCCGACTCATTTGGACGAACCAACCTAAACCCTGTTCATCGTCGTATTGCAGCTCTCTAATTCGGGACAGTGATTCATGAATGGGCTTGCTGATTGTTACAAAATGCGCTTCAATGAACTTGATGAGATCAGTTGCAGTGCTGAGGATAGCACCCGCGCCAGCGTGAACGTTGAAATCCCAATTTGGCATATTTGCAGTAAAACTATATCCCTTAGCCATAGCGAGACCTTCTGCCACCTTACCGGTTGCGCTGGATTGAGTCATATCAAGTGGGTCGAATATTCGGGTCTTGAGAGCCGTGGGGTAATCAGTCTCCAATACCATCGCTCCAATGTAGCCGAGTAGACCAAACCCCAGATTGGAGTATGCGACAGTCTTAGTCAGAGTCTCAGGCGTATAGCTTTGAAGAAATGCACTTAGATGTTTTTCACCGTAGTGCTTATAGGGATTGAGCTGATCCATACTTTCAGAAAAAATGTTGTCTGGTAAACGAGGTAATCCAGAACGGTGTGTAGCTAGCTCACGGAGGGTAATGGCTTTGACTAGGTCACTAGAGAATTCAATATCTTTGAGGATCGATCCGATGGTGTCGTCCCAGCTCAAGAGCTCTTCATCCACAAGAGTTTGAATCAATAGTGCTGTGAATACCTTGGTGATAGAGCCAATCTCAAACACCGTGTCGATATCCGGTGCATCTTTGTTGATATCAGATATCGAACCCAGAAATTGATTGTTGACATCACCTTCGTATTCATAGGATCCAATGACTGCTGCACGGACTATATCATCTTCCAAGAGTTTATTGAACCCTTCGAATATCTGATCCATATCACCTCCGAGTTGTTCAAGTTCATCGTGGTGTTCGTGCTCGTCGTGCTCCTCGTCATGAGTGTCTGCGTAATTGAAAGACAATACAAAAATCAGCAAGAGAATGAGAGAAGTAAATTTGAAGAAGTGTGGGATTAAAAGAGCATCATTGAATCGCTTCATGGGGTATAAGAATCTGTTTCTAGAGGCGTGGTGAGGGTGCATTTTATGTTCGACCTCTAATGTTTCAGCCATAGGGTGCAGTCAGACTCGAAGTTTACAATAACCTCCGGTAGCGTTCAGAGATAACTAATGATTGACTTGTACTACTGGCCCACACCCAATGGGTGGAAAGTGGGTATCATGCTAGAAGAATGTGGTCTGCAATACAACCTCAAACCCGTAGATATCGGTGCGGGTGACCAATTCACACCAGAATTTTTAGCGATTAGTCCCAATAATCGCATGCCCGCTATCGTGGACCACCACCCCAAAGACGGGGGTGAACCCATTTCCGTTTTCGAGTCAGGTGCGATTCTGGAGTATCTTGCGGTCAAAGAAGGTAAGTTCCTACCCACAGACTTAAGAGCGCGAACGCAAGTTTGCCAATGGGTCCATTGGCAAATGGCAAACCTTGGACCCATGATGGGAAATGCAAATCATTTCAAGATGTATGCACCAAAGATTGTTGACGATCTGACACTTATTGAGTACGGGGTCAAAAGATTTACGGGTGAAGTTGATCGTTTAGCAGGCATCATGGATGCGCAGTTGTCAGTTAATGAGTATTTGGCTGGCAGTGAACTCACTATTGCGGATATGGCGACTTGGCCTTGGGGTCGCTTAACGGATCGTTTGCTGGGTGAAGATGCTTGGGATAGTTTCCCCAACGTTAAGCGATGGGTTGATCTGCTGCAAGCACGTCCAGGATTCGACAAGGGATACCACCTAGGCGAAGAGTTAGCACAAAAAAATTTCACACCGGAAGAAGCAGAACAGAGACGACAACTACTCTTCAATCAAACGAACGAATCAGTTAGGGCTGCACGCATGCAAGCTGCTAAAGCTGCGAGTTGACCATGACCAATTACTCTCCACTATTTGACCATTGACTGGAACTCAAATGAACCAATCTCTCACTCTTTATACCAACCCACAATCTAGAGGACGTATTGTTCGTTGGATGATGGAAGAAGTCCAGCAACCCTATGAAACCGTGATGGTTCAGTACGGGCCTTCTATGAAGTCTGAAGACTACCTCACCATGAATCCGATGGGTAAGGTACCAACTCTCAAACATGGCGATACCATAGTGACTGAGTGTGCTGCAATTTGTGCCTACATGGCTGATGCCTTCCCCGAAGCTGGATTAGCTCCTGATGCGAAGGATCGAGGTGCCTACTATCGATGGCTATTCTTTTCTGCTGGTCCACTAGAACATGCGGTGACAAACAAGACCCTAGGTGTTAAACTACAAGGTCAGCAAGAGGCTATGGTTGGTTATGGCAACCTTGTATTAGTGCAGAACGCACTAGAGCAAGCACTTCAAAAATCCCCCTACATAGCAGGAGAAAAATTCACTGCTACAGACGTATATGTTGGCTCACATGTCTTTTGGGGATTGTTGAACAATGGGTTGGAGAGACGTAGTGCGTTTGTCGAATATTCGGAACGTGTGTCAACTCGCGAAGCAGCACAGCGGGCGAATGAGCTGGATGGTCCAACTGGTTATGAGTAATCCATTTTCCCACCATGATTGAAGTCACCATGTTACTGGTACCTGGCTAGTACTCGTTGAACCAATCGGTTTTCGATTGAAAAAAGAAAATCAGGCAACACATGCGCTGTTCTTTGCAGTCGTGTTCATGACCATTTTGATTGTTTGCACGGTTGTGGGATATTTCATATTCATCCCCAAAACTGCACCCAAGCTGATTACCCTAGCGGTGACTCCATTTGACGCACCTGAATCAGTACCCGAATATCTGAGTCAGGAGTTACCTCGACATTTGACAGAGTTATTAGCTGAAAGCCGAGACCTCTATGTTGTGGACTTTGAAGCGAGTGCAGAAGCACTCTCATTGTCAGAATTTCGTGGATTTCTTGACGAACTAGGGGCAACTCATATAGTTGATGGAAATTTTGAATACCACGAAGAAACCAACGACTTAATTCTGAATACTCGTGTCATTGATATATCTCAGGCCGTTTGGAAGATGAAATGGGACGAACAGTATGAAATCTCTTCGACACCATTAATCGAAACCAGAGACCGGATTGTTGAGAGTGTTCTTGGAGCTTTCTACGACAACAGTGTGTACGATGCTGGAGATTTAGGTGAAAGTAATTTAGAAAGGTTTCTTATAGCCCAATCCACCTATTACAAAGGGAATCCAGCTGATGCTTTAGCCCAGTTACAGTCAATGAACTACGACACTTTACCTCTTGCTGGATTTGGGCTATTGGCTGAATTAGATCCAACAAACGAAGAAGAATATCTGGATTTAGCTTTGTCCCGTTACTCTCGACACTATACCTCATTGGTTCGGGAAGCTCGCCTCGACTATCTTGCAAAGCGCAATCTTGTCACTTATGTCAGAACCATGACTGCTTTAGCTGGCAACTACCCCAATTCAGAAGCGGTGAGATACTTAGCTGAAGCTTATCACGATTTAGGCTGGTTTGAAGAGGAACAGGAACTCTGGCATAGATGGCACAGAATCCGCCCACGGTCTCCCAATTTCGCGCTACAGATTGCGTTTTCCCGACATCGATTACAAGACCAAATTGGAGTGATTGAAGCATTAGCTATCGCTCAAGCACGAGATCCTTTGGATGAAAGACAGTACCGTTATCGCAGCTTGTATTCCGACTTTATAGACAACAGCTACAAAGTTGAGGAAGGGCAATCAGGATTCGTCAATACAGTACGTCGAGGAAGAATTTCTGCAAACTCAATCCAAGATGATCTTACCTGTGATGAGCAAGTAGAACTAGGCTTGTACACGAATGATCTGGACTACGCTTTTGATAACTTAGACTGCGCAAGACGATTGTGGCTACAACCACCACCATGGTGGATTCAGGACAATCCAACCTGGCAGACCTTTGTTGGTGACGAACGTTATAGTTCGTGGAGAGAATCCATGTGGATTACCGACCAAGCAATCGAAGCCTTGAAACCCACCTCAATCAGAGAATTATTCGCTCCGCGACGGCAGGTTTTTGTGAACTTTGATAGTGAATAGGTTTTAAGAGAGCTTGAGTTTATCGACACCGACCCAGCGATCAAACAATACATAAAGAATGATCACACTTAGTAGCACGATGACTGAAATCGCTGCACCCAAACCCCAGTTGTTGTTGCTAATGTGATATTCAATTAGGTTAGAAATCAATTGACCTTTGGTACCACCTACAATGGCTGGTGTAATGAAGTAACCAATGGACAGTATGAAAACTAACAAGCTTCCTGCAGCGATACCCGGTAAAGATTGAGGTAGGTAGACTCTAACAAATGACTGTAATGGGTTAGCACCCAGCGACGAAGCTGCCCTCATATACGTGGGTGGTATCGAACTCAAGACTGCATAGGTTGGAAGAATCATGAATGGAAGCAAGTTATGGGTCATAGCGACCAAAGTTCCGGTCATGTTATACATCATTGATATCCGATTATTGTCGTCAGTCACCCCCATCCAAACCAAAACATCGTTGATGACTCCTTGTTCTTGTAGCAATACTATCCACGATGTAGCTCTTGCTAATAGGGAAGTCCAAAACGGTACCAACACACAAAGCAGCATGATCTTGCTGAGAGTGGGGGGAACATTAGCGATTCCATAAGCGATTGGGTAACCAATGATCAGGGTCAGTAAAGTCACCATGAAAGCAACATAAAGAGTTCTCATATACAACGAACCGTAAACTCGTTGTTCTTCCTTCACTAACGTGATACTTCCTTCTTCAGACTTTTCTAAATCCACTGCACGAAGGTAGTTTCGAGCACTGAATGGCGTTCCTGCCTCCTTGATTCCTCTCCAAAGCGTGAGCTCACTCCATCGATCATCGATTTCGATCATCTTAGCTTTGTAGTCTGTGACCTCAGCATTTCGTAACTGACGACCAGTTTTACCCCATACACTTCGTGTGCCTGGAGCAATTCGATTGATCCGAATCACGACCTTGCCGATGGTTCGATTTTCTTGCATTACGACAATTTCTCTTGCAAGAGTTTCGTATACCTCGGGATCCGGGAGCTTTTCTGCATTCCAGTTTTGCAATAGCTTCATCGTTTCGGGAATTTGCTTGGCTACTTCTCCATCGTACAGACTCTCTTTGAACATGGTTCCGAGTGGAAGTAGAAAGGTCACTACGATGAACGCAATGAGGGGCAACACCAGCAAAACTGGTCGAACGCGATCTTTGGCTGCAATACCTTGAAATTGTGACATCAGATGACTTGGCAGCTTAGCGCTTTGCGGTCGACTTTCTCAGCAGTTCGACTGCGAGGAGTACCAGAATTGCCATGATGATCAGAAGAGTAGTGACAGCGAGGATGGTGGGGCTGATTTCTTCTCGGATACCCGACCACATTTCCCGAGGAATGGTTCTTTGTTCGATCCCAGCCATGAATAGCACGATGACTACTTCATCGAAAGAGGTGATAAACGCAAACAAAGCACCAGTGATGACACCAGGCGAGATCAGGGGAAGTTGTACTCGTCTAAACGTCGTGAAACCATTTGCACCTAAACTCGTTGCTGCTCGAAGTAAAGTTTGATCAAAACCAGCCAGAGTTGCCGAGACTGTTATGACTACGAAGGGCGCACCTATCATTGCGTGAGCTAAGATTAAACCAAGATACGACTGACCCAATCCAATATCTGTGTAGAAAAAGAATACGCCTACAGCAACCACAATGATCGGGGTAACCATGGGTGAAATTATCAGCGCACCGACAAGTCTCTTGAAGGGTAGTCGAGGATCATTCAGACCCATAGCAGCAAGTGTACCGAATATGGTTGCTACCAGCGTAGCAAAGACTCCGATAAAAAAACTATTGCCTATAGCTCGTCCCCATTCTTCACTTTCAAATATCGTCCGATACCATCGCAAGGAATAGGCTTCAGAATCTAATTGCAGCATCCCTTCGGTGAAAGTGAAGTACGGCTCGGCGTTGAAACTCAACGGTATCACGATCAATAGGGGAGCAACCAAGAAAATCACACCTAGTGCTACTACGAGGTTGACTCCACCCCCAGCGATATTCCACAAAATCCGGTCGTGTCGCATAGGTTTAGTTTGTTTGAGAGTGCGCACCGACTATCGTGTTACGACTTACTCCCTCCTTATCGAGACAGCCAAGCGCTGAACCGTTCGGTCAGCTCGTCTTTGTACTCCGCCCAAAACTTCGGATCGTTGACCAAGTATTTTTTTGGAATTACTCGGTGCTGTAGGCATATGAGATCGCATATCAACACCGGTTACAAGGTGTTTACCGACCATCTCCCAGGCAGAATGCCGTAACGGTCCATATGAAATACGGTTGGAAATACCCGCGATAGAACTACTTCGAGCTGCAAACTCCAATAGTTTCATGGCATTGTCCAAGTTAGGGGTTCCAGCAACAATGGAAAGTTGACCATAGTCTCTCAAGTGAGCGTCCCAAATGATCTTAAACGGCTGATCCTCTAGGTTTTGCGCATTAAATATTCGACCGTTGTATGCAGTAGAGAGCACGACTTCTTTATCAGCTAGGAGTTGGGGAGGTTGAGCTCCAGCTTCCCAGAAACACGACTGAATCTTGATCTTTCAGAGTATCTAGCATATCAAAGGCACGTGAGACTCCTTTTTCTGTTGCTAGAAGTTCGTACACCTTATCAGCTGGGACACCGTCCGCCATAAGCGCAAATTCCAAGTTGCCCACTGCCAAACGTCTCAAACCGCGTTTGCCCGGATATTTTTCCAGATCAAAGAAGTCTTCAAGGGTAGTAGGTGGATCCTCTTCAAACACGGTGGTGTTGTAGGCGATGATCGTTGCCCAAACTATGGTCCCTAAACCGCAATCCGAATTAGCACCTGCCAAGAAATCCTCTTCTGCAGGTGTTCCGTCCGGAGCAGGGGGAAGTTCAAGGTCGTCAAGAAATTCCAGTAACCCCTCATCGCAGCCAATGAGATCGTCTTGAGACTCAACATCTACCACATCCCAATGGATATTGCCAGAGTCTACTTGTGCTCGAATTTGGGCAGGCCACCGTTATAGTCCTCAAGGTTTATCTTGATTCCAGTCGCTTCTTCAAAAGGCTGGAAGATAGCCTCGTCACATGCTTGTGCATAAGAACCACCCCAGCTAACAACAGTGAGTTTTTCCTCTGCTGAAAGTGAGTGGGCAAACGGGACAGCGATGAGAACAGTGACTGTCCAAATAGACTTGATTCCCTTCAATTTCTTAGAACATTAGTAGGTGAGAAATCAGCGTGAAAGCCAAGAAGTAAATCGTTCTTTTAGAGTATCTTTGTACTCCAACCAAAACTCAGTGTTGCTGACAATAAAATTTTTGGAATTGTTTGGTGCAGTCGGCATGTGAGGAAGCATATCTATCCCTGCTTCAACGTGTTTGTCTACAAAATCCAAAGAACTTTTTCTCAAAGGGGCATATGCGATTCGATTAGACACGCCAGCTAATGAAGTACTTCTTGCGGCGAACTGCAATAGTTTCTTAGCGTTTTCAACATTGGGTGATCCTGCTGGAATTACCATTCGTGCATAGTCTCTCATGTGTCCATTCCAAATGATCTCAAATGGTTGTTCTTCCATTACCTGAGCGTTAAAGATACGTCCGTTGTAAGCTGTCGTGAGAGTGACCTCCTCATCCGCCAGTAGTTGTGGAGGTTGTGCACCAGCTTCCCACCAGACGATGCTGTCTTTGATGGTATCAAGCTTAGCAAATGCTCTATCGACACCTTCTTCAGTCGCTAACGATTCATAGATTTCGTCTACAGGAACACCATCTGCCATTAAAGCAAATTCCAAGTTGACCTCAACCACACGACGCATGCCACGCTTACCGGGAAATTTCTCTAGATCAAAAAAATCGTTGATGGAAGTAGGTGGATTTTCTTCAAAAACTGATGAGCTGTAAGCGATGACGGTAGCCCAGACTATCGTCCCCAAGCCACAATCCGAGTTAGCACCTTCCAAGTAATCCTCTTCTGCGGATGTGCCGTCCGAACCATCTGGGAGTTCCAATTGATCTAGGTATTCAAGCAATCCTTCATCACAACCGATGAGATCGTCTTGAGGTTCGATATCTACAACATCCCAGTGGACATTACCCGATTCCACTTGTGCTCTAATCTGAGCCAGACCACCGTTGTAATCTTCGATGTTGACTTTGATGCCAGTCTCTTCTTCAAAAGGCTTGAAAATTGCTTCCTTTTGAGCTTTCCCATAAGAACCGCCATAACTCACTGCGGTAAGTGATTCTTCTGCAAATACAGTTGCTACTACAGCTAATAGCCCTGTTGCGAACAAAGCTTTAATAACAATGCTAAACCATTTCATGTAATTTGTCGGTATCTCTAGTTAGTGCGCGACAGTCGAGGGCTGCCCATCCTACCTGGATCTTATCTCCGGGTAAAACAGCCCCGTGACCCACGATATTTTGGATTTTAATGATAAAATTTCGGACTCCACAAGTGGTAACATTTAACCTCAAATGGTCACCCATGAACACAACGTCTTCAACTTTAGCATCGAAAACATTGACGAATTTGCCACGTTCAGGTCGAATTTCAATTCTCTCTGGTCGAATGGCAACCCAAACCTCGTCTTCAGGTTCATGTTGGGTGACTGCTAGGGCCTGTACTGCTTCGTTTCCGTCTAGATCAATATGACAAATTTCGTTTTTATCCACCTTTTTGACTACACCATACAGCACATTGTTCTCACCTATGAACGAAGAAACGAAAACTCGCTGAGGTTCTTCATACAGAATTTCGGGTGGAGCGATCTGCTGTATCACACCATCGTTGAAAACTGCGACTCGATCAGATAGCACCATAGCTTCCTGTTGGTCGTGGGTCACATAAATCATGGTTACGTCGAGTTCTTGGTGTAACCGCCGAATTTCGTACTGCATTTCTTCGCGTAATCGACGATCTAATGCACCTAGAGGTTCGTCCATGAGGACGATTTCAGGTTCGTAGACTAGGGCCCGTGCAATGGCGACACGTTGTTGTTGTCCACCCGATAGTTGGGAGGGATTTCGGTCTTCAAAACTTTGCAACTGGACCAGATCCAACACTTTCTTGACTTTGCTTTCGCGCTCTGTTTTGGGTACGCCGCGAACTTCAAGTGGGAATGCTAGGTTTTTGCCTACACTCATATGAGGAAACAGTGCATAGTGCTGGAAAACCATACCGATGCTTCGTTTATGTGGCAATGTGTCTTGAATGGGTCTACCATCAATAGTGATGGTCCCAGAACTAATAGTCTCAAAACCCGCGAGCATCATCAGGCAAGTGGTTTTCCCTGATCCTGATGGTCCTAGTAAAGTTAGAAACTCTCCTCGGTGGATACTGAGGTTTAAGTTTTGAATGACACTCGTTTTATTGTCATAGCTTTTGTAGACGTGCTTAAACTCAATATGAGCGTTATCGTCTTCGTGATTGGATGATGGCTCGGCTGTCATTGATCTAATCAGCTGGGTAGTGAGAAGAGAGTAGATTAAATCATTTATTAAGGATTCGTCGAATCCAACGAGATTTGCTAGATGTATCTTCGACAGGGCGCTTTTCTTTTGCCCATCCAATGAATCCCGGGTCTAGATGAGCGACATCTTTAAATCCCATATCGATCAATGAACGGGTAGCCAGTGCAGATCTTGCTCCGCCAGCACAATAGAGGATGATCCGCTTAGATTCCTTGAAGTATGTGCGATGATAGGGACTCGCGGGATCTACCCAGAACTCCAACATACCTCTGGGGGCGTGAACAGAGTCAGGTATCGCACCGGAGTCCACTCTTTCTTGAATCTCCCGAATGTCTACCAGTAGTGGTTTGTCTTTAGACTCCATTTCAGCTGCAACTTGTTCACAGCTTAAGTTCTCTATGGTTTGCTTTATTTCTCCGATAGTTTCAAATACCGGCTTTATGCTCATGAGGAAAAATCTCGTTCAGACTAGTAAGGATCATAAATTTTAGTTTTTGCTAGGTTCAAACCTTGGATAGTACTTCATCTCGGTGACGTTTGATCGCATCGATATGTTGATCGACTGATTTGAAAACCGTTTCCCATGGTGACATAAGAGGTATGAGTCAAACCAATGTTCTGACAACGTTCGAGTCGTTTTAGTCTATGGGTTTGGTGTGCCTGTGATAGGCTGCATACATTCGACACCAATCTCTGCAGGGTCTCGACCATAAGACCTTGCTGCATCACGCATTTTTGCCACGTTGTCTTCTAAGTCACCGGTATAGAAAGGGAACCAACCATCCGCCAGCTTCCCCACACGCTGTATCACTTTGGGTGCGGTACCTCCTAACCAAACGGGAATACTTCCATGGGGTGGTCTAGGATTAATCCCTGCATCTGTAATAGTGTGCCATTTACCCCTATAAGTGAAAGTGTGTTCACTCCAGGGTTTACGCATTACTTCGATTTGTTCTTCACTGCGTTTACCGCGATTATGGAAGTTTTCATTGAGTGCTTCGTATTCAACTGGATTCCATCCCGTGCCAATTCCTAAGCGCAGTCTACCTTCGGACAGTATATCAAGACAAGCAGCTTGTTTTGCGACCAGCGCAGTTTGTCGCTGTGGAAGTATCAAGATTCCTGATACAAACTCAATTCGTTTGACAATGGGTGTAAGAAAACTAAACAAAACGAATGGTTCATAAAACGTGTCATCGGCAGAGTAGGGTCCCGACCAATCAGGTCGACTAGCGGTGTTCGCGCCTAGTACATGGTCAAATGTGAGCAGGTGACTGTAACCTTCGTCTTCAACCGCTTGAGCAAAATCCACAATGTCATCGGGATTATTACCTATTTCGATTTGAGGAAAGACTACTCCAAATTTCATAGCAACAACCTTAATTCGTACTTAGATTAAGAACTACACGATAACATTGAACAACCAGTTCTCCTTCGAGCCCAATCTGGTCGTTTTTCTGCAAATCTCTCTTGACCTTGTTGTTCGGTGTAGGGATTCTGCAGCACAGCCATCCACTGATTAAGGAACTCATACTCTCCTTTTTCTGCGTCATCAATTGCTAATTGTGCTAGGTAATTTCTAGGGACGTAGAGAGGGTTTGTTAACTTCATCCTCATACGCCTAGCAATTTCATTTCCACCTAGGTTTCTCGCTTGAGAAAGGTACTCCTTGAGCCACTTATTGATTCGCTCTCGTAACTCGCCTAGGATTTCATCAGGATGGTAATAGCAAGATTTTTATTTGGTCAACCGGGCTAGGAGTTTGCTCGCTCTCACGTAAATCTAGGTCTGCTAGAGTTCGAAAAAAGATGGTCATGTCTGTTTCCGTAGCAGAAAAAATATGAAAGAGTTCATCGAGAAATTGCTTTGAAACACTTTCTAGACCCAATTTACGCTGCATGACTTGATTGAAATAGGTTTGAAACAGTGGTTCGAACTGCTTAAGTGCATCAGAAAGTGGTTTAGTTTCACCAATGAGAGGAAAGATAGCGTTCGCAAGTTGTAGTAGATTCCATTGTGCAATATCAGGTTGTGCTCCAAAACGATAACGTTTGGTAGCCGCATCTGTGGTATTGGGAGTCCAATTTAGATCAAAATTCTCAACCCACCCATAAGGTCCATAGTCAATGGTTAGACCCAGTATCGACATATTATCGGTATTCATTACACCGTGCACAAAGCCTACTCGGAGCCACTCAGCCATCAGGTGAGCAGTTCGGTCAACGACTTCTTCAAACCACTTCACATAGGAAGTGGGGGTCTTGTCAGCTTCAATTTCTGGAAAGTCATATTTGATAGTGAAATCAGCCAGAGCACTGAGAGTTTGAGTGTCCTGTTGTGCAGCGAATATCTCGAAATTACCAAATCGTGTAAAACTTGGTGAAACTCGACACACAACCGCCCCCAGTTCGTGTTGTGGATTACCGTTGTAGAGCATGTCGCGTACGACTTGATCCCCGGTCAGTATTAATGAAAGAGCGCGAGTGGTAGGTACGCCCAAATAGTGCATCGCTTCGCTACACACATATTCGCGTAACGAGGACCGTAGTACCGCACGACCGTCTGCAGTTCGGGAGTAGGGCGTTAAACCACTTCCTTTCAGTTGTAGAGCGTAGGAGACGTTGTCGTTTCCCGTTATTTCTCCCAATGTGATGGCACGACCATCACCAAGTTGACCAGCCCATGAACCAAATTGATGTCCACCGTAGCACATTGCGTACGGCATGAGTTGGTCGGGACAAAGATTACCAGAAAACAATCGAACAAAATCCTCTAGTTCCCAATCATCTTCTGAAAGTCCCAATAGCAAGGACATCTCCTTTGAGTAAGCCACTAGTTTGGGATCCGAAGTTCCTGTCGGATGAACAACGGAGTAACAGGAAGAACGAACTTGTCGGATGTAGTTGCGAGTTTCGGGATCCCCCGGTAGTTGTTCGACGTACCGATTCTGGAATTGGAGGTCAGCGAGTGTCAATCAGGGTGCGCTCATTCAAGTAAGGGAGTCCATCATCGGTTGTTTGGTCTAACGTAGGTTCCACAGATGGATAGTTCAAAAATTCTAACCTGTCAACACAATGGGAATGTTCGACACACCTGTGCTAGGTCTGATTCGCAGCTGAGTGGACTGAACTGATGTTTGAGTGATTCTTCGTGACTTGGTCTTTTGGGTCCACCATATCCATCACGTATAGGATGGATGAGTATGCGTATGGTTCCCCGTACTTGTATCTACTGACCTGCTGAAAGTTCTACTATCCGACAGTATCCATCCTTGGCTACTGCTATGGGGACTAATGCTTAAGGTCGCGGTTTGCACAAATGTGTCCCACATACCACTGCAGTTAGTCCAATATCGGAGCTAACCGAGATCGAAGACTACTCGGAGAGTAGAACAATGCGACATTCGAGAAGTGCAATCGTGATATCGTTCAACATGAGGTTGATGAGAGAATGTGCTCATGTACCCACCTAGTAGCGTTCCAGCACCAATTTTCTGCATAGACACGTTGATTCTACAAGCAACCAGAGGATTCAGCAACTAGCAAGCACACCCCACAATAAATTCCTTGTTAGAGATGACTAGCTTGTACAACTTCAGAGATTCGGTAGGCTTATCTCGATGTATGTGTTGATACCTGAAACAGAGCAGCATATAGAAGTGAGAGTAGAGACGGGCTATAAGTGCTCCCTTAGGAGTATCACACCCAGATGTAGTAGCTCATCAAAGAGCAAGGTTCAAAGAATGCTGACCCAGATCGGGTGGTTCGAAACAAGATGAGAAATTCAAAAAATATTATTTTATGGTAGTTAGTCTAAAATTCTTAACTAATACATGAATATTTTTCCTCATCTCAACAACCCACTCGCGATTTCAATTGATGAGATTGATTTCATTCCATATGCTCCGATCGACTGATTGGATAGGTTCCGGGAAATTTCTCGACCGGTGCAAGCAATATCAGAAGTACGAAGATGTGATGATGGATGATGAATAAGGATTTATAGGTATCCCTGTACTACCTCTTGGGGAGCTTCCCAGCATCTACCCATTTCTCAACTTTTTATCCATCTTCACTGCTGTTGTGACTTAGGTGCCGCTTGGTATTCAAGTGGTCCACAGGACCACTCATGTTGTCGGAAGTAGGTCGTCCGGTATCTTTATCGAGTACTTTGAATTCCCCGAACTAAAGATCGTTCTGGGATACAGAGGTTACCCTGGACCAATGGACGTTGCAGTCTATTTGGTGTACAACTACCCGATGATTACTCATCGAGCAAGACTGGGGACCATGAGTAAAACTCGGTTATCTTGGAGATCAGACACTCTTTCTGTACGAAACCGCTCATCGGGTGTACGACATCGTTTATATCAAATTAGTCTGATTCTTCGCTCTGTCTTTCTAGTTCAGTCTTTGTTTTGAGTAGTTGTTGTATGTTTTCTCGGCGTTGTTCGATCTCTGCGATGGCTTCTTTCCATCTTTTCAGTGCTTCTGGACAACGTAGACCCTCCATTTCAGGCTCAAAGTACTTCCCTTCATGCTCTTTGCTTGGACTTGCATGTTGTACAGTGTTGTTGCAAACTCTCAACGAAGTCAGTGTATGCTAAACCCGTTGGGTTATCGTCTTCAATGTCCAAAAATCTGCAGACACAGTTTTCGACATCGCGCTCGTAATTTTCGATAGATGAAGCACTATCAGGGACACCACAACTGGTGACAAGCAACAACCAACCAATGAGCAGTACCGATAGTGTTAGAGCTCGAACAAACCGCCGACTGAAAAAAGCACTAACCTTGTCATGGTCCAAATTCACCCTCACACTAGAAATCAGTCTTGCAGACTTGAATCAATAGCTTCAGCAGTGCGGGCAATAAATGCACGATTACCTCTTGCAATAATGGGGCGTTGCATCAGTTCAGGATGTTCCAGCAGCAGCTTGACAACGGATTGTTGATCTTGGAAATCATTGACATCAAGTGCAAGCTCACTAAATCTATGGTCTTTTCGCACCACATCCGATAATGGATCCGAGAGTGAATTCACAAGAGTTTCTAGTGAATTACGATCCAGAGGATGAGATAAATACTCGACAATCTCAGGTTCAATACCTCGTTCGTTGAGTTCAGCCAGTGCAATTCGACACTTCGAGCACTTAGGATTGAAATAGATCTTGGTTTGACTCATGAATTTGATTCTTTCTATTTGATGGACAATAACAGTCAAGCAGTTTGGGTCATACTATCGTTCGCAAAATAGAATACTCAAAGTTGTGAATGTTCATACAATTGAAAGCAGATCTACTTTAGGGATAGTGAGTCGTATGGAGGGAGTAAATGGAATCTGATACTGGTTTTATTGCAGCGCTCGATCAAAGTGGGGGAAGTACCCCAAAAAACTCTAGAACAATACGGGGTGCCACGAACTGAATACGAGGGCAATGAAGCTCTCATGTTTGAATTGGTGCACGACATGAGAGTGCGAATTATGACCAATTCAGCCTTTGCACGACCCAATATTCTTGGTGCCATCTTATTCGAGAGAACTATGAGGGGAGACGTTGAAGGTCTCAAGGCCAGCGAATACCTGTGGCAACGCAAGAACATTCTCCCGTTCTTAAAAATTGACAATGGAACTCTCGAGTATAGATAACGGCGTGCATCTCATGAAACCCATCGTCAATCTGTCCGCACGACTCGAAGAAGCAAAGTCCCTGGACGTATTCGGAACCAAGATGCGCTCGGTGATCATGCATGCGCAACAACATTCAATCAAGACTATCGTCGATCAGCAATTCGCCTATGCAAAAGAGATACTTGCTCATGGTCTCTATCCGATAGTGGAACCAGAAGTAGACATCAACGCACCTGATAAGCAAGCGTGTGAGCGCATGTTGAGAGATGAACTACGTTCTCAGCTGCAGGATCTACAGTCCCATGAACAGATTATTTTCAAACTGACCCTACCTGAAATCCCTAACTTCTACCGTGAGTTCACCGAACATCCCCAGGTATTGAGAGTGGCTGCGTTGTCTGGTGGCTATAGCCAAGCAGAGTCAATAGAACGACTTAAAGCTAACGACAAAATGATCGCAAGCTATTCGAGAGCTCTGACTCAGGAACTACGACGAGACAGCACTGATGAGGAATTTAGTGCAGCATTGAGTCATGCAATCACAGGGATTGCTGGAGCGTCACTGGCTTAAGAAATAACCTAACTAGCACAAGCAACAGATCCACCATCGCAGGTTATGGTCGCGCCAACCGTATATGCGCCTGCACGTGAGCTCAAGTAGATCGCTAGTCCACAGACATCTTCCATCGTTCCTAGACGTCCGCTAGGATTCATTTGCCCAACGCTATCCCAGTCCACACCTTCGACCTTACCACCAAAGCCTACACCTCCACTTAACATCCAAGTTGGAAAGGGACCAGGTGCTATAGCATTGACGTTGATTTTTTCCTTCACTAATCGTGCGGCCATGGTGCGAGTGAGGTGATGAACGGCTGCTTTAGATGCACTGTAGGAGTAGTTTTCGTGTTTTGGAGTTCGAATTCCATCAATCGAACCTATATTCACCACTCGAGCTGGATCTTCTGCTGATGCAGATTTTCGTAGAAGCGGCAAGCATTCCCTCGTCAAAAAGAAAGTCCCCTTGACATTGGTGTCCATGACTTTGTCCCAACCGATTTCTGGAAATTCTGCTAATGGTGCACCCCAGGATGCGCCAGCGTTGTTGATCAATATGTCTAGTTGGGACTCTTGCTCTGATAGCTGTTTGACTACCGTCTCAATTCCATCTAATTTGCTTAAGTCGCCTGGGATGGATACGCAATGTCCACCATAAGTTTCTTGAAGTTTCTTTGCGGTATTGTCACACACTTCAGCTTTTCTGGAACTGATATAGACTTTTGCTCCATGCTGCAAGAATCCTGCTGCGATCATCTCTCCGATACCGCGAGAACCGCCAGTGACTAAAGCAACTTTACCTATTATTGAAAACCAATCGGACATGTCATTCTCCTTATGATGAGACTTTTTACGATTTTGCATGTTTAGAAAAAGTCAACTCTCGCCACCTGATGCTCATAGAAGCTTAAAATTCCGAGCGGAGTATGAATCTGTTAAATTTGGCCCAGTTCAAATAGGATGAACCATATTCTGTCTGCCGCCAATCTACTCATGAACACGGTCCTACACCTACCACCCCCAAACATCAAACAACACTACAAACTGAGCCTCATCCTTGCTACGATTCTTGGTTGGCAAGTTAGTGTATTTGGGAACACTGCTGACTGTGAGTCCGATACCTTTACGGTAACCCAAAACTATCCAGGTGCTAACTTTGGATCTTGTGTTGCTACTAGTGACTCACTAGATATCTTCGTAGTACCTGAGGATGATGGTCCGATCAATCCAAGCCCGTGGTATGGGTTCAAACTCATCCCCAAAGACACTGCATCAGATCTCACCCTACAAATTACTCTGAACTATCCGACCGATGTCAATCATCGTTATCACCCGAAAACTAGTACAGACGGAAAGAACTGGGTACCCATTTCGACGACACCATCAACCGAAGAACCGAGCAATCACTTTGAGTTTGAACTCACTATAAACGGTACTTTATTCGTTTCTGCACAAGAAAACTTAGTACAGGATTGGTACCAAGCGTGGAACCTGGAACTGCAAAACCAGTGGTCGATCGAACCCGCTGAAACTATAGGGTATTCCATCCAAAATAGACCCATCGAAGTCTTTCAATCCAACCCAAATGCCGGGAACTATCTGTTGCTAATTGGTCGTGCTCATCCACCGGAGATCCCCGGTGTCTTTGCAATGAGAGCGTTTATTGATCGGATGGCAGAAATTCGACTGTCAGAGTGTTCGACTGAGCTATCTGCTGAATGTCGATTCTTTGCACGAAATAATGTAGTCATGGTTCCGTTATTGAATCCTGATGGAGCGATCAACGGTCATTGGCGGCACAACATGGGTTCTCTTGATCTCAATCGTGATTGGGGGATATTTTCACAACCAGAAACGGCAGCTGTGCAGGGACTCGTGGAACGCCTAAACCAGAATTCACAGATCAGTTTGATGTTGGACTTTCATTCGACAAACCGCGATGTTTTTTACATCCAGGCTTACGACGAACACCTGATTCCTGAAAACTTTACCCAGCGATGGTTTGATTCTGTCCGGAGACAAGCTGGAAATACAGCTGATGAATATCCAGCGGGATTTGAACCTGCTGAAAGACCTGTTTCTGAGTTACCTACTTCTAAGAACTACTTTTACTCCACCTATGGCATCCCGTCGATTACGTTTGAGACCGGTGACAACACAGAGCGTAGCACGATAGCTGAACGAGTGAGTTACTTTGCTGATGCTACTGTAGAGGTATTTGTTGAAGAGCAACGCAAGCAATCATCAGCAAAAGAATTATGTAGTTACACCATGGTTAGAGAGCAGCCTTGTACTGACTTCTATTGCTTCATGATTGAAGCTAACAAAGCCACAGTGCACTCTTTTCTAGCCGATGGAAGAATCAATGAACAAGAAGCAAGTCGGTATACCCAAGCTTTACTTGAAGATTTAAGACTATCAGACCTCGACACTAATTTACGAACAGGTAATTACGCGGTCCTCGAACCACGTTTGATTGAACTCGCTGGAGAAGACATTTCGAACCTTCATCTTGCCCGTTCGAGGCAAGATTTGCACGGAGTGGTTCGTCGTATGATTGCTCGCTCTCACTGGCTCAAGACAATGAAAAGCGTACAAGAAGCACACAGTGAATTACTGGTAGTAGCAGAACAACACCAAAAAACGGTCATTCCCACCTACACTCACGGTGTACCTGCTTCTCCCACCACTTTTGCTCATGTGCTGTTAGCATATGGCGCGTCGTTAGAGCGATTAAGTGACCGCTTGGAAGAAGGCTATACCCGTGTTAATCGAAGTCCCTATGGTGCGGGGGTAGGAAACACCAGTGGAATTAAACTTGACAGAAATCGATTGGCAGAATCACTTGGGTTTGATGGAATCGTTACCAACAGCTTTGATTCAAACTTTGTTAGTACGGTTGATTTCAAACTAGAATTCGCTTCCATTCTCTCTAACGCCGCTCTGGTGGTCAACCAATTTGTGCAAAACACACACGATCAGCAGCGTGATCCGTGGCCGTGGATGTGGATAGTCCCACTGGACGAAGTAGACAGTCGAAGCACATCAATGCCTCAAAAGAAAAATCCCCGGGATTTAGATCGCCTTAGAACTGCTGCAAATGATGTTTTGAGTGCTGCTCAGCGAATGATTTTTAATAGCCACAACGTATCAGCTGGTATGCACGACTATCGCATGGCAAGCAATGTGGAACAATTAGCCACTTCAGCTTCGATAATGTTGGATCGATTTGAGAAGCTCATCTCTCAGCTTGTAGTCGATCCCGATAGAGCTCTGGATGAAGTGAATCGTAGTTTCGCGACTTCAGCACAGATTGCAGAAATTCTGTTCTCCGAAGCAAACGTTACCTTCCGAAGAGCACACGAGTTTAGTGCAAAATTAGTCGAGTTAGGCCGTTCAACAGAACGAACTTTTGCAGAAATTTCTGATGATGAGGTCGCATCGTTATATCATACTACCTTGGGAGAGGCATTACCTGTTGCGATGGAACTCATTCGAGAAGCTCTTGATGCTCGTAATGTCGTTCTTTCCCGGGAGGGTATCGGAGGACCACAGGTAGAAGAGACTACGAAAATGCTCCAGAGTCAACGCATGGCGTTGACTGATTCCCAACATTGGTTTCAGCAAAAACTGGTGTCGATTAACCTTGCAGATATCGCGTTGCAAGATTCCACTAAGGCAATGTGTGTCCAGGATTGAGTGGATGAGTACTACAGTACCTATTCCTCCTTTCTGGCTCACTCTTTTGTATGCGCAGATTCCAATCAACTTACTTCAATAGAGGATTAACTTGAATTCACACACAAAATTTCGTTCATTTCACCATTTAGTTGCGTTTTCAGCACTCTTGGCGTTACTGCTCGCGACCCCATATGTTTTGGGACAAGACCAAGCAGACGAGGAAGAGGATGAGGAAGAATCCCAAACCTCTGAGTCAGAATCGATCGAGGAAGTCATCGTCACGGGTACCCAGATTAAGGGTGCAGACATCACTGGCGTGCTTCCGGTGACTGTCTTGGATTCAGAAGATATCGAAGCATTAGGAGTTTCATCGGGTGACGAACTCATGGAACTGATACCAGAACAAGGACAAAACTTCTTCAATGAAGAAGAAAACATCAGTGGTGGTGTCAACGCTGCTCGAGGTGATATTGGTGCTTTCAACCTCCGTAACCTAGGAACCGGAAATACTTTGGTACTACTAAACGGTAGAAGACTAGTGAACGCCGCTAGCTATCAAACCGAAGAGGTGGGTGGTAGTTTTGTTCCAGTTAACACCGTAAACTCCAACACACTACCCGTCTTTGGAGTTGAGCGTATCGAAATCTTGAGAGACGGTGCTGCTGCAGTCTACGGTGCTGATGCTGTAGCGGGTGTGGTAAACACTGTAATCAAAGATGACATTGAAGGATTAACTTTCCGTTGGCGAAGCTACCTTTATGAAATTGCAGGTCGCAATAGCAATGAACTGACGGGAGAGTGGGGTAGTTTCTTTAACGAGGGAAATACACACGTGGGCATGATGTTCAACTACTACACAAGAGACCGAGTCCACTCTAGTGAAGATGATCGTTGGGCAAATTCAGATATCAGACGTTTAGTACCCGTAGACTCACCATGGGCTGGAAGTACCTCGTTTCGTAATACCAGTGCTAATTCACTCTATGGTCAGTACGACATCAGACGCAGTGTTTCACGATTTGGTCTCTCTGGGATTACAGATAGAAGTGGTGAATTTGAAACTTTCCCACTCGGTCACGAAGACTGTGATTGGGATTTGAACGAACACATCTGTGGTGCTGTCGATGGAAACGGAAATTATCGATACAACTTAAACGAGTTCAGAGATCTTTCTTCACAGCTTAACCGATTTAGCATGTTTCTGTTTGTCAACCATGATCTAGGCAACGACATGTCTACTTTCACGGAATTTCTGTACTACTCATCTCAATCAGAACTTTCACGTCACCCATCTGCGCCATTTTCTTCCGTAAAACTCCGTGTAGGTGCAAACAACTACTACAACCCGTTTGGACCTTGTGGTTCAGAAAATCGCCTACCCGCAGAATTGATTCCCAATGTACCTTGTACAGGTCTTGAACTAGAAATTGATAACTATCGATTTGCTGAAGTTCCACGACTGATTTTTAACGATGGACACGTGTTTAGATTCTTGCAGGGGCTCCGTGGAACGAGAGGTGACTGGGATTGGGAAGCTGCTGCTTTGTGGTCGGTCGCGAGTCGAGAAGACTTGACTAAGAATCGAGTATCTAACAACCTCATAGCTGAAGCATTATTTGATCCTACACCAGCTGCATATAACCCATTTAGTGGTGGTGTGAACAGCAATATCGAAAGAGCATTGGTTGATGTCACTAGAGACAACAAGATGAATCTCTACTTAGCAGATTTCAAAATGTCTAATCAAACTTGGTTGACCATGCCCAGTGGACCGGTAGGTGCTTTGGTAGGTGCTGAGGTTCGCTCTGAATCATTCGATGATGATCGTGATCCAAGATTGGATGGAACAATCGTCTTCACTGATTATCAAGGTGATACCTATCCGTTCGTATCCGATGTTGTCAACTCCAGTCCAACCCCCGACAGCAATGGTGACCGTTTAGTCTTCTCCATCTTCGGAGAGTTGCATGTTCCGCTGGTCAATCGTTTTGATACATTAATCGCATTGCGATACGAAAACTTCTCCGATGTAGGCGATACAATTGTTGGTCGAGCTGCGTTTGGTTATCGTCCAGTAGAACAACTACAACTTCGAGCCTCCTGGTCACAAGCATTTCGTGCACCGAACCTAATCACTGTGAACGAAGACATCATTGCTCGCCAAAACACTCGGACAGATTGGGCTTGTGTCTATGCCTCACTGAATGGTGGAGATCCCGATCAGGATATAGTAGACTGTCGTAATTCCACCCAAAGAGTGGCTCAAGGTAGTGAAGATCTAGTCGCAGAAACTTCAGAGAACACAACTTTTGGTGTTGCGTTTGAACCCACCTCTTGGTTGACGGTAACTATGGACTATTGGTCGATAGAGAAAGAAGACACCATTGGTCTATTTGGTGAAGAAAACCACACAGTCTACGATTTATTGATCCGATTACGAAATGGCTTGAGTAACTGTGGTAGCTTCACAGGCAATCCAGCAGTGAATCGCAGCAACGATTACGATGATGATCATGCAGGGGTCTACACTGCAGCAGGCATTTGCCCAGCGGGAGACATTCGCAACATAGTCGATAACTACGCTAACCTTGATACCCGAACTCTAGACGGGATTGATTTTGGTGTGTACGCAGACTTTGAAACCGATTTTGGAAGATTTTCTATTAAATACCTCAGAGCACAAACCGAAACCTTTGAACAAGAAGCAGGTGGTCCTTCACAGGAACTCGTTACTGCGAAGGAAGCAGGAATTATTCCACCTACTATCCCGGTATTAGGATTTGCTAATCTTATTGGTCAGGACGGCAACCAAGAGTACGAATCTACGCTGTTAATCAGATGGAGAAACGCCCCGTTTGCTGCATCGCTATATGGAAATGAACTTGGAGAATTTTATCAAGATTCGCTCACTCTAGCTGACGGTACTAGGTATGTCATCCCTGCATTCCAAACTTGGAATATATCAATGGATTACAACTTCGACTATGGAGGTGATCCCATTCGAGCGCGGTTTGGAGTGAAAAACGTGACGAACGAACGCGCACCGTTAGCAGATCGATACTTTGGCTTCTTCTCAGATGCCCACAGAGACTATGGACGCTACTTCTATCTAGATATGCGTTTGAAGTGGGGATAAATTCAGTCTTCGATTGAGCTACTGAGTCTTTCCTGTGCTTCGAGAAAATCTTCCATGAAGTCATAAACGACCTGTCGCGAAGTCTGAATCGAATTCATTAAACCAACGCCTTGCCCTACCCAGTAGGTTGCAAGGCGTTTTGCTCCTTCGTGTCCATTGTCTGCCAGCTTAGTGATTCGACTGAGCGGAGGTTCGCTCAATAGAGACTGAATCGGCATGGGCAGTGGGCTTGGAGCATCAGCGGCATCCCAAGCATCAGTCCATTCAGTCTTGAGTTGTCGAGAATATTTTCCGGTTCGGCTTTTTGAACGCACGGTATCACTGGATCCAGCAGCAATATATTTGTCTTTGATGGTCTGAGAGGTCTCTGCTTCGACGGTTGTGAGCCAAACAGAACCGGTCCATGCACCATCAGCACCCATTGCCATACAAGCAGCCATTTGACTGCCGGTGACAATACCACCCGCAGCTAGTAGCGGTAAACCAGCCTCTTTGACAGCAGCTATTACTTCCGGTATGAGTACCAGAGTCGATACCTCACCACAATGACCGCCGGCTTCGCTTCCCGAAACTACCAAGATGTCCACGTCTGCTTCTACTTGCCGAATAGCGTGTTCTTTAGAACCAATCAGAGCAGCACAAGGAACATTTTCTTTCTTGCTCCGTTCAATCATGTACTTGGGTGGTACCCCCAACGCATTGGCAATCAAAGCGATAGAGTGAGAGAAAGACACATCAATGATGTCTTGAGCTTGGTCAGCTGTCAGAAATCCCGTGATTGAGTCATGGGTGTCTGCTGGAGTGTAGGTATAGACTTCGGCGGGATCGATGTTGTACTTTTTAAGTAATTCTTTTGCAAACTCTCGATTCGCTTCAGGAACCATATTGATTTGTTCTTGAACTGAAACCGATTTTGTATCTACCAAACTAGCGGGCGCAATGACATCCACTCCGTAGGGCAATCCATCAATGTGATCGTCAATCCATTTCAGTTCTACTTCAAGTTTTTCTGGTCCAAAAGCTGCTGCTCCGAGTACCCCCATACCTCCCGCTTTAGACACTTCAACGACAACATCCCGACAGTGGCTGAAGGCGATTAGGGGAAATTCAATTCCCAATTGTGAGCATATTTTTGAGTTCATGTTTGGAAATTAAATAACAGTGGAACCGAATGAATGGATGACTATGTTGGATGATGTTCAGTCAATTGTAGCTATTGAAAAAGTCATGAGAAGACAGTTCAATTCAGAGATGAAACATCAGTGACCCAGGAAGGTTTACGCTTTTCACGAAACGCTGCTATGCCTTCAAGACCTTCTTCGGATGTGAACGAACGAGCACTCCACTGTGAAGTAATGTCAAAAGCTTGTTCTTTAGACCAAGTTGGAGCGAGTTGTACCACTTTCTTGCATTCGGTTACTGCATTGGGTCCACCCAATCGAATCATGTCTACTTCTTCTTGTATTGCGTCATACAAATCAGCAGATGGGACAGCTCGGTGAGCTAATCCGTTTTGAACTGCTTCAAGACCGTCCAATTGAGCACCAGTAATGAATAGTCTCATAGTGTGATTTGGTCCTAGTTTCGCTAGAGTGGGTACAGCGATGACGGCAGGAATGACTCCTATACGAACCTCACTAAAACTCATGATTGCATCTTCTGCAGTGATCACAATGTCTGACGCAACCACTAGTCCTAGTCCGCCTGCAAAGGCAGGTCCATTTATCCCAACTACGACTGGTTTCGGGCTATCCATGATGGCAGAGAGCAAGGTAGCATAGGTGACAGTACTCTGTCCTTTGATCATTGATCCAGGTGGATCATGCAAGTCAGCACCACTACAAAAAGCTGTACCAGCTCCGGTTAAAACGATGCACCGAACACGTTTGTCTTCGATAGCTGTCTGTAGGTTGTTATAAATTGCACCCACTAGTTCAGCTGAAAGTGCGTTACGTTTTTTAGGGCGATTTAGAGTAAGCCACGCTGCTCCTTTGCGTGCTTCATATAAGCACAACTGAGATTCTTCGATGGTCATTCTTATTGCTCCTTACTCATTTCAACGAGTACGTCGTCTTTTTCCACCTGATCTCCAATATTGACCAATACAGCACTTAAGATTCCGTCGTTTGGTGCAATGATTCTGTGTTCCAATTTCATTGCTTCGACAATCATCAACAACTGTCCCGATTTCACCGAGTCTCCTGCGTTAACTTCTGTAGCAAGAATCCGACCAGGCATCGGGGCAGTTAATCCACCTCTCCACTCGTGTGCCGACCTAAGTTCGTACTTTGGTTGTTCTTTGAGCTCTAAATCTCCGTCTATGTTGTGGACGTACCAAACCGAATCTGGACAACGATAAATGCAGTACTTTAGATTACGATCATGAATGGTTAGATCGAGGTTTTCACCTTCCAATTGATTGATTTCAATTGGATACGTCGTGTTGTCAACTTTCGCGATAAAGTTTGTATCAGACAACTTTCGATATTCGACAGAGATTTCTATCTCACGGAAGGTTAATTTCACCAGTTGAGGTAGAGAAAAAGAGTGATTCCCATCTGACATCAAGCTGGACTTTTGCGACTCAGTTGCTTGTTGCTGTATGACTATTGCGACGGAAATTGCAGCATCATTTAGTTGATCTCCCGCCGGTACAAGCTCTCTAGTTGGATTGACTCTAGGTATAAAGTCCGTGGTGGTGTCACCTTGTAGAAATTCTGGAGTTCGCAACGAGGCTATCAGAAAATCTCTGTTGGTTCTTAATCCCTGAATCTGGGTTGTGGATAGTGCACGAGCTAGTTTTGCAACCGCTTCAGTTCGTGTAGGAGCATGAGTGATCACTTTAGCGATCAGAGGATCAAAGTCCACTCCTATCACACTGCCTTGTTCTACACCATCATCAAATCGAGCTAAACTAGATGGTTTCCAAACATTGAGTCGACCTGCAGCAGGTAAAAAGTCGTTAGCTGGATCTTCTGCATACAGTCTAGCTTCGATGGCATGTCCATGGATACTCAGATCTTCCTGGGAATACCCAAGGTGTTCTTCTTGAGCAACTCGAATCTGTTCTCTCACCAAATCCAAACCAGTAATTTCTTCGGTGATTGGATGTTCTACCTGAAGTCTTGTGTTCACTTCCAAGAACCAGAATGAATGCCCACTGACTAGAAACTCTACTGTCCCCGCAGAGGCATATCCAAGCTGTCGAGCTATGGTCACAGCAGCTTCGCCTAGTTGTTTTCTCAGCTCATCGTCTACGGCTGTAGAGGGGGCTTCTTCGATAACCTTTTGGTGTCTACGTTGAACGGAACATTCACGTTCAAACAAATAAACCATATTCCCATGTAAATCTCCCAAAATTTGAACTTCGATGTGTCGGGTAGATTCCAACCAGCGTTCCAAGAAAACCGTACTGTCTCTGAACGCAGATGCGGCTTCACGACGTGCCCCTTCCACAGCAGACTCCAAAATGTTGGGTTTCTCAACCACTCGCATCCCTCGACCACCACCACCAGCAGAAGCTTTAACCAAGACGGGATAGCCAATTTTTTCCGCAGCTTCAAAGGCATCAGTTGATTCATCTAGTTCAATCGCCATCAGAGAAGGGATCTCGGTTTCTTTAAGCATGGCTTTAGCCGCTAACTTGTCCCCTATTTGAGCGATAGAGTTGGGGGGTGGTCCAATCCAAGTCAAGCCTGCATCAATGACAGCTTGAGCAAATTGGGTGTTTTCTGAGAGAAAACCATATCCGGGATGCACAGCATCAGCATTAGAGGTTTTACATGCAGCAATTACTTTCTTGATGTCTAAATAGGTTTCTGTTGCACTGGATCCATCTAGAGCTATGGCGATATCAGCATCACGAATAAAGGGGGCACCAACGTCACTATTTGCGTAAATTGCAACTGTTCCAATCCCCATTTGATGGGCTGTACGAAAGATTCTCCGTGCAATCTCCCCTCGGTTTGCAACGAGGATCTTGGTTATATGATTTGGCTTGATTGACATTCGAGATTAGAGTGGTGAACAAGTTCAGTGACACAATCAAATGGTACGAAGTTTGAATTTAACATTAATGGGTGTATCTAAATTAGATGATAACTTACTTGAATAAGTTCAAGTAAGTTACATATATAAATATATCTATCGGTTTAGTTGGGAATCAACCATCGCTTACACGTTTGAGAGCGTCTTTATTCTGCCAAGGGGCGTGTTGTCCCTCATATACTGATGGACCTTTGCGATAGTGTGAGGCTTCTTCTAGTGTCTCCACAAACGGCATATCTTTGGGATATAGCTCACCTCTAGCTGGCATAGGTCCAGCTCTTGAGACATGTCCGTGCAGCGGGTGTCCAACGATTTCTTCAGCTATGTTGACAGCTTCAATGACTTTGTCCAGGTCGTAGCCGGTTTCGATTCCAAGTTGATGACACATATGAACGAAATCTTCCGTAGGAACGTGTCCAGCTGCTCGACCATTACCACAGTAAGGACATCCTCCCATGCCACCGAGTGACGTATCGAAATTGGTTACTCCATGACATAGTGCTTCATAGTAACTTGCGAGTCCCACTCCACGAGTGTTGTGGAGATGCATGTTGAAATAGCGGATTTCGGGATAACGATGTTGAATTGCTAGTAGCGTTTCACGGACTGTGTGAGGCATATTCCACCCCATGGCATCAAGAAATGAGACAGACCTGACCTCCACGCCAACTTTATGCCAAGTATTGATCATCAACGCCAGTATCTGTAACCGCTGGTTGAGGCTAAATTCCCCTTCAAAGTTTGAACCGAATGGATTTCCGATAGAGACAGAGCCGTACTCTTCGCCCTGGTCTACAGCTTCTTGTGCAGTCACTTCTATTGCTCCGATCTGTTCGCGCTGAGAGCGGTTGTAATTTCGACGGGCAAAAGTGTCGCAAAGCTCTACATGAGTGATATGTCGACGGTCACGAACATTGAGTTTTGGATAGAACGCATCTGCTCGCTCAAACCCTTTTTGGTTGAATACAACTGCGGTGTACTTGACCCCAGGTTTTGGTACGAACCTCTTTGCGAGTTCTTCAACATTCGCCATAGCGGGTGTCCATTTGGGGTTAACAAATGAACCAATCGAAATTTCTGATGCGCCCATCTCACCGATAGCATCCAGAAGCCTTAGCTTGTCGTCGATTGGGATATCGGGGTTTTCGATTTGTAGTCCTTCGCGCATGGTATCGTCGTTAATTTGAACTGACTTGGGAAACGAAACGGACATAGATCTTCTCCGTAAATGAGACCGGAAATAGCACGCATTGTGCTGCTAAAGTACTAGCTGGTATAAAGGATTTACATGTAGATGCTCAAGTTGAAGATGAGTGGAATGAACAATGATTATAGGATCCAGGTTTCCAATGGATTCACTTCAGGTTGAATTGAATTGTGGTGATGAACGATTCTCCAGGTCTTATCCGATTGACGCTGCCACAAAAACGAAAATCGTACCATCACAGTCTTTCGCTCGTCCCCACAGTTGAGTTCAACGGACTTGTTTCCAGAGAAAATAAAGATGTTTTCCCCTAGATTTTGTTGTGCAGACTCGCGAATAGAGATCGCTGGCTCTTTCCTTAGAAAATCATCGAAGTATTCTCTCGTTGCAGTCAGGTTACGGATGAATTTACCCGATAAAGTAGGATGAAAGCTCAAGTCATCATGGTACAGTGCAACGACACACTCCGGTTCGTGTGCAGACACCCGTCTAAACCACTCCATCGCAATGTTGGTTAGTGTAGAGTCAGCCTCAGTCATAATTCAATTTCCATTAGAATGAATGAATTGCTTTTTCACCCAAAATTTGGGTTCATTTAGGATCAAACGACTATGTTAATTGCACAAATTTGGACAGGAAATTCCTTTCGCAACTTTAACTACTTAATTGCTTGTGGGGAAACTGGAGAAGCTCTGGCAGTTGATCCGCTAGATCACAAGAAATGTATAGCGACTGCACAAGAACGCGGTTGGACGATCACCCAAGTACTCAATACTCACGAACACGGTGATCACACGGGCGGAAATGGTCCAGTAATTGATGCAACAGGAGCAACGCTCCTAGCTCATGAAGGAGCAAAAGACAAGATTCCTGGAATCGACCGTGGATTAAAAGCGGGTGATGTGATATCGGTAGGTCGTTCTGTCGAACTTCAAGCTATGGATACTCCTGGACACACCATGTCTCATGTTTGTGTCCGTTCAATTTCCGATGAACCAGCCCTGTTTTCCGGCGATACACTATTCAATGCTGGAGCAGGTAATTGTCATGCGGGTGGGCATCCAGTTGAGCTATATCACACTTTTGTGTCTCAACTATCAAAACTACCGGAAGACACCAAAATTTACCCAGGCCACGATTATTTGACTAATAATCTTGCGTTCACCTTAAATCGTGAACCAGACAATGAGAAAGCACGGTATCTCCTGGAAGAGCTTGAAGATTCACATGATCCTGATAATGCTACAGTTACGACGATTGCACTAGAGCGAGAGATCAATACCTTCTTTCGGTTGCAGAGCTCAAGTGTGATCGAACAGTTGCGTGATGATTTCCCTGATCTAGAAGACGACCCCTCTCCACAAACCGTCTTTTTAAAGTTACGAGAGCTCAGAAATAGCTGGTAACCTTTTGTTCTGATGTGAGGATTGGCGTTTCAAGCTTTTACTGAACGAGTTCAAACGCACGACGACAGTCGAGACATCTGATATAGAAGAAAGTGAAATCTACCCGTCGGCACTACGTATTTGACAACGTTCACCTGTATGAAAGTGATGGTTGGTTCGGACTACTGAATTTCAGCATATAACGATATCATGATTACTGCGACCAGCCTCAGATTTCTCCTGAAATGTAGGTCAACTCAAACCAACACCGCAATCGTCGTTTGCTGACAAAGGTTCACCTGGTACTAATGAGTGGACAACTGTTCCCTCAGATTTGTCCCCTAAGGAGAAGGTGTCCGTCAAGGTTTAAACAAACTCAATGAGTGGCGGGTGATTTTCAAGTGGTAGAAAATTTTTCAACTAGATTAATGATGGATTTTCCAGAACTTTACGTACTTAACGTAGTGATTCATCAAAATACGATATCTGACTATCGTTCCCATAATTAATTTATAAGATAAGATAAACGTGCGAACCCAAATTGCAGTGTTCGTAGATGCTGGCTATTTGTACTTTGCTGGCACCTCATTGTTCTCAGACCTTCCCATTCAAAGAGAACAAATCTCCATTGATTGCGAAGCTTTAATCGCTGAGATCAACCAAGTGATTCAACAGGTATCGGGTGGAAAACCATTATTGAGGATTTACTGGTACGAAAACAGCACTCCAAACCGAGCACTCAGTCTCGAATACCTGCGGATTGGTCGACAAGACAACTTCAAACTCAGGTTGGTTTCTATTCATCAACATTCAGTGCGTACGGCCACCAGTTCTGCCATCACTCGTGATCTTGTTGAATTAAGTGAGAACCACGCTATTTCTGACGCACTGGTGATTTCCCGCTACGACGCATTACGCCCAGGGATTGAAACTACTCAGGCTAATGGTGTACGAGTACACATACTCCAAATCTCACCGGAACATAAACGGTTGGTTACACGATTAGTGGCCGAAGTAGACACACTTTCCACGTGGACGGATCAGAACATCAAACGGTTTATGAGTGAAAGAAGTTTACCTTTGTACCAAGATGAGAATTTTGACCAAGTTCATGTCGATAAAGCGTTTGAGAAAAACACATTAGGTGTAACACAAAACTCATTCGTAGGCACCGAGCCAGAAATTGAAGTGGAGGTTTTAGATATGATTCATACTGTGGTCTCTGAATTTATCGAAGAGTTGTACGAGGAAGAGTTAGAGTCCTGTATTGAATTTTGGCAAACCGGACGGGGTGTGCCCAACACGTACGACAAATCTCTGTTGTTTGAATGTAGAAACACGGTCGGTCGAAACCTGACGGATGGCGAGCGACAGGCCATGCGTAATAGTTTCCGTTCGTTTGTAGAAGAACGTATCCAAGGTAAATCTAAGGTTTACGACACATCCGCAGAGAAGAGAGTAGAGGCGTAGCTGAAGCTTCGAAACCCTAGAAATGGGTAGTCTAAGACGTACCGATAGACAGCAGATTTTCTACTGGTTGGTAGAGTTCTTCTAGGTACTGCACATCGTCGCTCTCCAGTATGATTTTGGAGGCATCAATGAGCTGTTTTATTTGAGCAACCTTGGAGACACCCACGATGGGAGCAGTGATTTCAGGTTTATTTAAAAGCCAAGCGATAGCAATTTGTGCGGGTTTCTTGTCGTATTTCTTAGCGACTTCACTCAGTCGTTTAGCGATGCTGAAATCGGCTGCTCCACGGTAGAGACTCTGTGTTCGCGTTCGATCTTGTCCTGAAGACCTTGAAGTCTTACCATCGTCAAAGCTCTTACCGTAAGATCCTGCCAGGATACCTCTGGCTAATGGCGACCAGGGGGTGAGAGCAACTCCAGTAGAAGCACAATAGGGATTCATTTCCCTTTCTTCTTCGCGATAGATCAAGTTGTAGTGGTTTTGCATCGAAACAAACTGTGTCCAACCATTGCATTGTGCCACCCACTGTAGCTCCGCAAATTGCCATGCAAACATGGAAGATGCACCCAAGTAGAGTACTTTACCGGATTTGACTAAGTCGTGTAGTGCTGCCATGGACTCTTCGATAGGAACATCAGTATGACCACGAATGCCATGAGGGTGCCTGTGGATTACAAGATGGTCAACGTAGTCCAATCCCAATCGTTTCAGGCTAGCATCCACTCCCTCAAAAATGTGTTTACGAGTGAGGCCACCATCGTTTGGACCCATCCCCATAGGGTAGGAAACTTTAGTAGCAATCACATAGTCAGTTCGTTTAAACATGGATCTAAGGATTGAGCCGACCACCTGTTCACTGACTCCAAAACCATAGACATCAGCGCAATCGAAGTAGAACAGACCTTCGTCGAAGGCAGCTTTGAAGATAGGTTTTGCTTGGTCTTCAGAGAGCGTCCAATCTCCCTGGTGTCCCTTTCCGGGCTCACCAAAATTCATGGTTCCTAGGCACAATTCAGAGACCTTCATACCACATTTTTTTCCGAGATTTACGCGGTTTAGCACGAGTTATTTCCTTTAGGGAGGAGAGGTTTCAATGTACGATCTAGAGTGAAACTTAAAATGCATCCACTCACCAGATTCCTCTGTTTGAGCGTATTTAGGACGAGAAAATTATGCACGGACAGTTCCCTCGAAGCTCTATTAGCAACTACCCTTTGTGTTGATGAGAACTGTTTTATTGATGGAAACTAAAAAGTACACAAATAATCAATTAGACGCAACACAGCTCAGTCCAGCTGATGAAATTGATTGGATCAAGGTGAGTCGAGCACTGGTACACAAAAACACCATGCGTAATGCAATCATAGGATTCTTCGTCGCGATTGCTGGATTACTACCTCTTCTAATTTTTCTGGTACTCTTAATCTTGGGTAGCACGCAATCCGATAGTGTATCGCCATTCGTAACAGCGTTGTTGGCTGTGTTAGCTCTCATTTTGTTTGGTGTCGTAGTTTGCATACTAATATGGCCAAGGTTTGAAGTGCCTCAACGTGGATATGCGATGCGAGAATTTAACATCGTAGACAAGAGTGGGTTAATTAATCGTGTTCGATCTAGTGTACCTTTCACTCGGATCCAACATGTGGTCACCGTACAAGGGCTTTTGGATCGCATGTTTGGCTTGATGGTTGTGCAGATTCATACCGCTGGTGGACCCACTTTAATCAAGGGTCTAAAGGTTGCGGTAGCTCAAGAATTACGGGAACAAATTCTCCGTAGAGTTAGAGAACTCGGTGAAAACGATGTTGAGGAGTCTGAGAGACATGAAGATATTGAAAACTTAGCAGAAATAGAAGACTCCCCATCTGATGTTCAATCCACTCCTTAGTGTTACAACCCGATCCTGAATTAGAACGGTACCGTGAGTGGCAACTTGCTGCTCCGCTAGCTTTGTTTTCAATGATGGCTCAGAAGGCAAAGCAAACTATCACCTACCTGTTCACCCAATTTTCAAACCTGTTCCCGCTGGTTGGTGGAACTGCATTTCTGACAGCTCAAACTAGACTCACTTGGTGGCAGGCCATCTTGTTTGTGAGCGTTTTAATCTTACTGGTTATCGTGGTGACTTCGATAATCGCTTATCGAAGATTTAGGTTTAAGATTTCAGAAGAGAGTATTTCAGTCAAATCTGGCGTAATCAAGCTCACAGAAGTAGATGTGCGTTGGGACCGAGTTCGTGCAGTGAATTTCGAGCAGGGACCGATAGAACGTCGGTTCAAATATGCACAAGTTTCATTCGATACAGCGGGTTCTGTTGGTGTGGAGATCGAATTGCCAGCAATCAAGTTGTCCTTGGCTGAAAAACTCAGTCTGCTTGCTCGTGCCAATCAGACTAAACAAGAAGCAACGGTTGATGAGGCAACCACAGACGACACAACCTTATACAAGTTCTCGTTTGGTGAAATTGTGCGGGGTGGACTGTGTTCTAGTGGTACACTCGTGTTCTTCGTTGGGATTATTGGAGCATTCTTCACCATTGTCCCTCGATTACTAACAGATTTTGACATTGAGAGCTCTGCATTTGAGGTGTTAGGCACACATATCAGTCTCAACGATGACTGGCTCCTAATTTTTTTCATCATACCAATCTTGCTGGTCTTGTTGGTCTTTGTAACCCGTGTCGTTGTATTTGTTGTGGTGAATCATGGATTCACAGTGTTCAATAACAATCAATCGATATCGACTAAGAGAGGTTTTTTCACGCAGAAATCCATCAATGTCTCGCTAGATCGTGTGCAATCCGTCAGACTGAAATTCAATATACGACATCGCTTGCTTGACATGGGAACTTTATCGATATTCCAGTCTGCAGGAGTTGGGACTGGTTCGAGAACCAGTGTAGAGGCTTCTGCACAAACCCAGAACCCAATGGCCGTAGGTCCAGAATCAAATATTGAACTACCACTCACAAGGGAAGAGTTGACTGAGGATTTAATGGACCTGACTATGAGAGACCAAGGTAGTCAGCTCATACTAGATCCAACCACTCAGGAATACAACCCGGTTTCGCCCATTTACTTTTTTCAAATGCTATTTGGTGTGATTTGTAACGCCCTGGTTATATTTCTTGCCATAATGATTGTTGCGAAATCCGTATTTTGGGCACTCTGCACTTCGTTACCCATCATCCTTGTTGGTAGTGTATTTTCGTTTGTCCGCTGGAGAAAAACTGGTTACGTATACGATGATTCGGTGATGATTTTTCGTACCGGATTTATTGGCTACGTATTGGAAAGCGGGAAGCTCCATAAGGTACAGTCCATCAGAGTGAAACAAAGCCTGATTCAGAAATTCACTGATAGATCGACCTTGTCTATCAAGTTGGCTACCGTAGAGCTTCAAATTCCTTTTCTCGACATATCCATTGCAAACCAAATTAGAGATTATCTCTTGCATCTAACAGAAACAAGATTCCCTAAATGGAAATAGACAACACGATCAGTTCGCCAATCGACACTACAGGGATTCCTACCCTAGATCAGGTTGAATGGATTGATGTCAGCAGAAAACTCATCTACAAGCATTCACTGATCGGAGTGTTATGGGGAGTGATCCTGCTTGGTTTAGGTTTGATTCCGTTAATTTTCACATTATCGAACGCCACTGAACTATGGAAGACTTTAGTGTTAATTGGGTATGTACTCTTGTGCCTGTTATTCGTGTGGATTGTGATTTGGCCTGTACTTGAAGTACCCAAAAGAGGGTATGTTGTGAGGGATTTGGATCTCGTTTACAAATTTGGACTACTCTCCACTACACAATCGAGTGTTCCTTTCACACGAATCCAACACGTGATTACAAAAGAAGGGATTTTTGATCGCTTCTATGGACTGATGTCTGTTTCCATAATCACCGCAGGTGGTTTGGTGTCTGTGAACGGTTTCGAAAGAGATCTCGCAGAGCGAATTAGAGAGTACATCCTGGAACGTGTCAACGAATTATCTGAACCAGATTTAGAAACTCTTTATGACCTTGGTCCTATTGAAACTGAAGAAGAACTCCCAGTACAGAATCACCCTAGTGGCTCGTACTGAAATCCAACTTGATCCTTCGTGAGAGAAGTATCGTAATTGGATTACATAGCGCTGATTGCGCTGTTACCTTTTCGGAAAGAGAGTGTTTGAAGTAACGAAGCGACTCTTCACAGGTACTTTACTATGTCTCTGTCAGAGGTGGTAGGGCAAAACGCTACCGAATCCAAGGAAGGAACACTCCATCAATCTTATGTGATATATATAGCTATTGCAACTTTGAGCTAGTAATGAGCGATGTGATGGGGCATCGGACCTGGTGTCGTGTTACTGTTTTGAGTTCTAATACTTTGAGCTTACAGACATAGAATTTTTGGAACACCATGGCTGATCCACTATCTGATATGGAACAGGAGTCAGTTCAACTATGAATGCTCTCATATCAGTTATTTTGCTCAAATAGCTGTGTCATTGTTCGGGTTCTCTATGTTGTTGTTTCTACACTTGCTCGTACTTCGGGTTGTGATTTTTGTGAACAAAAACCATTGTTTGATCCTGACAAATGATTAAGAATCAATCATTGATACTCGAGGCTGTCACGGAGAAAAACAGAGTTCTACCTCTAGGGTTCAGACCCCTGAGCTGAGAGCACAGTGGAGACCCAGGATGTTTAAGGCTATACCAAAATGTGCAGTGGACTCAGATGATTGGTTTTGAAACTCGTGAACAATTTGCTGCCATTTCCCATATAGGTAAGCATGAATTTGAACTACCTTTTGCTAATTCATACATCGAAAATTTGGTACAACACTCACCATGGGTAGAGAAAGAAGTCACTAAAGTTTGAACCAAAAACTCAACAGAACGTTCAATTCTCACCATTTATCTGGTGCAGTTGTTGTCTGGTGTGGTAATCATCATGACTTGTCCTTTGTTGAACTTTGGATTGAATTCCAGTCTGGTGAGATAGCGCTTTGGGTTTCCTCTTCTTCTTTTGAGTGTATCTGTACTATTGAATTGAAGCAAAGCAGGGTATTTAGACATTCGTTACTCCTGTCCAGAAGTGGATGATTGGGCACCAGCTGGTTGGGGGTAAACTGACATCATCCAGTCTGTGAATGTCAAACAGAATCTCTTCAACGGTTCACTGCAAGAATAGTCTGATACTCTTGTTCCCAGCGAACTGGTAACTATCTGGATCTAGAGTTAGCTGTAGCTAATTGCTAAAGAACAAGAATCCGTATGGAATTCAAGGTCATCCTGCCCTCCAATCTAGTAGCTAGTTCCAGATTCTTATCAACTTCCCGTAGTTGAGCCAGGTTCCTAAGTGAACAGGATTATGGCGAAGTTAGTGTTATGTTTCTGGAAGCACAATCACAAAATTCCTTGGTTGCCTATATTCATCTCTAAACCGTGTAATGACTAACGCATGAATGGTGTCTGTGCTCGATTCAACCTTTTCTTTGAGATCTGATAAAGAGGAAACTTTTGTTCTGTCGACTAATGTAATGACATCTCCAATCTCCAATTCGTCCCAGGAATACGGACGATCAGTATCAATATTAGTAACTTCAACCCCACCACCGTGACCACGAAAGTAGTCATAAGCTTTATGATCGGTGCTAATGTTGGCTAGCTTCAAACCAGCGAGTTTTGGAGAGATTTCGCCCCCGTCGATGGCGGAAATTTGATCGCCGATAACCGCGTTAACCTTGAGTAACTCACCATCTCGCAGTAATGAAATTTCTATTTCTTCACCCAAATTCTGCGACTGTTCGATACTGTAAAACTCTCGCTTTCCAAGTATATTCCTTCCAGCGATAGATTTGATGATGTCACCTTGCTGTAGTCCCGCAGCTTCTGCTTCAGTACCTTCAAACACCCAAGTCACGACGACACCGTTAGTTGTCTCTAGCTCGTAGATGTCTTTCATTCGTTCTGTGATATTGTCTACTTCTATACCTAAAGTACCACGACTTCTCACTTCACCAAACTTAATCAACTGGTCTGAGACCGAGCTAACAATGTTCGACGGAATAGCAAATCCAATCCCCACACTACCTGAACTCCATCGGCTACTGCCTCCGATGATAGCAGTGTTGATTCCTATGATCTCGCCTGTGAAACTCACCAATGGTCCACCAGAGTTTCCGGGATTGATAGCAGCGTCAGTTTGGATGTAATCTTCGATTCTGTTATCTTGCATGGTGCGCCCTAGAGCACTCACAATCCCGGTAGTTACAGTATGGTCGTAACCAAAGGGACTCCCGATAGCGAAAACAAAATCTCCCACACGAACATCGTCTGAATTTGCAAGTTCAAGCTGAGAAAGCTTGTCTGCATTTATCTGAAGAACAGCTAGATCGGAGTCTACATCAGTTCCGATCACTTCGGCATCGATCTCTCTACCGTCATTGAGCTTAACTACTAGATCAAATTTGTCTTCAACAACATGTTGATTAGTTACCACATATCCACTTTTGCTATCAATGATGACACCCGAACCAATCGTACTCTCTCTAACAAATGATCTATTCCTACCCCAACGGTCAGGTTGAGAGATGGTTTGTTTTCCAGATAGATTGACGACTGAGTCTGCTACTGATGCAACTAGTGGGGCTATGGTGGCTGCACCGGAAGGTGTTGATGTATCTTCAGCAATACAGATCCAAACTGTGAGAGCAGCAACCAATATGACGGTTCGTTGAATGAGATTAGAGATCATCTTTGTCTCCTGTGTAGCAGATTAAGTGTTCTAAAATTTGATGAGGGTTTGGTTTGAATTCTGTTGCTTCACCTGATTATGAATCATTGGTGGATTGCAATTGAAAACTATTGGAATGAGTGATCGAAATGGGCAGGAGATATGCAGCTAGTCGACGTAGTCTAACCACTAGGCAGAGGGACAATGACTTGGAATGGATCGCTTGTACCACGTCGTACTTGCAATAACAGTCGATTATCAATTTCTCTTGAGTCCGAATATTGTTCCATCAATCGAACACTCTCCATAAACACCCCAAAAGAACGTGCTGGGTTTCGGCGAAAGTTATAACCTTGTCCATAGTTGGATATATCAACGATCACGTCACCTACCTGCAGTGCTTCCGTTAGGAGTTGACTGGCATTGGTGATATTCACAATTTCTACTCCCTGACCATAGTCCAAAAGATCGTAAGCAGGGTTGTCAGTTCTAGCATCTGCGAATTGGATACCTGCTAAACTAGTAGAAAAATCTTCTCCTCTGATCACATATTCGTGATTGGCGATCTCAGCTTGGACGGTGAATTGTTCTCCATCACGTAGTAGCTCTATAGAGACTGTATCACCAATCGATTTCAACTTGATACTTGCGATAAGATCACCAGAATCTGCGATCTTTTTGCCTTCTACCGAAAGGATGATGTCATTCTTTTCGATTCCCGCCCGTTCCGCAGCAGAACCGGGGCATACCCAACTGATGACAGCACCTTCTCTTGTATCCAGCTCTAACGCATCTTTCATGTCCTGACTCACAGGCTGTATCCCGATACAGAGATTGCCACGATCTTGAATTTCGCCATATTGGATGAGTTGGTCGGATACAAGTTGCACTATATTTGAAGGAATTGAGAACCCAAGTCCGACGCTTCCAGTTCTGCTGCCCACAATAGCTGTGTTAATCCCGACGATTTCACCAGAGAAACTAATCAATGGACCTCCGGAATTACCAGGGTTTATCGGCGCATCTGTTTGGATGTAATTTTCAATTTCAGCTGCACGGATACCTCGGCTCAGAGCACTAACAATTCCTGCAGTTACAGTGTGGTCATAACCAAAGGGACTACCGATAGCTAGGACAAAATCACCGACCCTAACACCATCCGAGTCCGCTAGCTTTAGCTCACTCAATCGATCAGCTTCAATCTTCAGCACAGCTAAATCTGTTTCTTCATCTGTCCCCACAACTTCTGCACTCAATTCACGTCCATCGTTGAGCTTAATAACTAAGCCCTCACGTATGCCTTCGCGACTAAGCACTACATGGGCATTCGTTACGACATAGCCTTGTTCCGCATCAATGATGACTCCGGACCCTATTGCTCCTCGACTTTCCATTTCATCTTGTTGGAACTGTTCGGGCAGTATGCCCTCCCACCCAGACTGTTGTTGATTATTGGAATGGGCCGAAATGTTCACGACTGCATCTGACACGGATTCGACTAAGGGAGCTACGGTAGTACCACCTATCAATTCAGGAGGTAGAGTAGCGAAACACATCCACGCGGTGAACGAAAACAGTGTAGCAAAGGACAATTGAAGAGCTTTCGGTGTCATTTTTTCTTCCAGTACTTGAGCATGGGTTGAAAAGTTCATATATTGCATAATTCTAGAGTGTAAGAGGGTAAATTAGTTCCTTATAGGCATACTCTAGTGACCTATTTCAGTTGAGTGAGGGGAAGATGAATTCACACCGATGCAGATGCATCGAATCCATAGACGGTCATCACTAAACGTTTGATAGCAAATGAAGTTCCTAAATCTCTCATCGTGGAAAGTGGTGGTGGAAAGTGGTAGACTGAACCCATACTCTGCGACATGGATTGAATGGTGCGCGTACGCTTTAAGCGGCGTGAAACAAACTGGTGGAATGGTTTTGTCAACCCATTTTGATTTTTTCGCAAACAATTCGCTAACGTCAGTGCATCTTCAATAGCAAGTGCAGCACCCTGGGCAAGAAACGGCATGATTGAATGGACTGCATCACCCAGCATCAATATTCGTTCGTTCATAGGCCAAGTTTTTAGTTGAGGATAGCGGTAGAGGTTCCATCGAAACAGCGAACTTTCATCGATTTGATCGATTAATTCAGAAATTGCACCATTCCAGTGTTTGAATAAGCCTTGAATTTCTGATTTGTTTCCAGCTTCTCGCCAACCTTTAGCAACTCTTCCCTGAGAACGAGTAACAAAGACACAATTTAATGTGCCCTTCTGGTCCACCGGATAGTGAACGATGTGGGCATCTGTTCCACACCAAACATGGGTAGCATCCAAGAGTTTTTTATGGGTTGGAACCGGTTTGTTAATCACGCATCTCCACGCCATCCACCCAGAAAATTCAGGTTTGGGACGAAAAAACTTTTTTCCTATGGTGGAATGCACTCCGTCCGCTCCAATAACCCAAGGAGCTGTCAACTGTTGAGAATCAATGTATAAAGAGACTCTATCTTGTTCAATTTCAACTTTGTTTACGTTACTGTTTGAGCGCAATTCGATGTGTTGGGACTTGCTACATTGATCTGCAAGGATTTGCACTAATTGGGAACGAAGTAGATTAAGGAATGGGGTATTGCACTTCTTTTTTATCATCTTGCCAATAGGAACATGATTGATAGTCTTTCCCGTCTTCCAATGACGGGTGAGCAATGTGTTGCATGGAAACGCACTACTGAGTAATGCATCTTGAACACCTAACTTAAAGAGTAAAGAGGTGGCATTGGGAGTCAATTGAATTCCACCTCCGAACTCGTCATGAAACGAACCTCGTTCCAACACAAGCGAGGGAATGTCGGCGTTACTAAGAGCAAGAGCGGTGGATAGACCAGCAATACCACCTCCAACAATCACAACTGTTTGCGAACTCAACACATTACCTAGTTTGTGTCGTGTCACCCAATCTGGTCACATGTTGTTGTAAACCTTTTTAGTTGGGTTGAGGGACGATTCTCAAATAAGGTTTGGGTGCGTCCCAACCGTTAGGGTATTTTTCTTTAGCTTGCTCGTCTGAAACTGCTGGGACTATGATGACATCCTCACCTGGGTTCCAATTGACTGGAGTAGCCACTTGATGATCAGCAGTCAATTGACAGGATTTAAGCAATCGGAGGATTTCGTTAAAGTTGCGACCAGTGCTCATGGGGTAGGTGAGCATAGCTTTGATGCGCTTGTCGGGACCAATAACAAACACAGAGCGGACTGTAGCATTTTCGACTGGTGTTCTTCCTTCACTGGTATGACCAACATCAGCGGGTAGCATGTCATAGACTTTTGCAATCGCGAGTGTGGGATCCCCAATCAAAGGATAGTGGACTGTATTCCCTTGAGTCTCTTCTATATCTGCAAGCCAACTCTCGTGGCGGTCTACAGGATCCACCGATAGTCCGATGATTTTGCAATTTAGCTGCTTAAATTCGTCTTCCAGACCAGCCATAAAACCGAGTTCGGTAGTGCACACTGGAGTAAAGTCTTTAGGGTGAGAAAACAAAATTGCCCAGCCATCACCTATCCAGTCGTGGAATGAGATAGTGCCCTGAGTGGTGTTTGCTGTGAAGTCAGGTGCGGTGGAATTAATTCTTAGTGCCATGATAGAGCCTCTGTTGATTTAGGTTAGGTAAACTTGCTCGGGAGGAGTTCAACCCGAGTGATCAGTGCAAAAATCTGTTGATTTGGAGTAACTTCGAGTACGTTTAATTTCTGTTGAGACAGAACAGTACTCAGTAGACCTGTGCTTACTCGGAGCTGTATTTTAAAGTGATTGGCGGTATCACAAGGTTCGATAGTTTCGATTATTCCGCGGAGAATGTTTTCAGCACTAGTGTTGTGAATATTGCTCTTCGTAAGTACAACATCTCTGTCAAATATTCTCAGTCTGATTTCGTCGGTTGAGTCAGGCTGTTTTGTGGAATTCACAAGCAAACTCTGATCACCTAAAGTGCAGTGGACAATCTGGTTTACTGGATCGTAGCGAACAAATTTAGCTGTGACTATATTGTGTGCAGGTAGCTGATGCTCTCCACTGGAATTCCATCCAACTTCACTCATTTCTTGTCTAGCCGATACTTCGCCGTTAGCCAAAACTAGTCCGAAATCACACAATTGCTTCGCTTCGTTTCGATCATGGGTAACGAGAAACATCGGTATCGAATGCTTGGTTACGTAATCGTGCAGGTAAGAAATCAATCTACTTTTTCGCTTGTTATCGATTCCAGTGAACAGTTCATCTAGAACCAATAATCTCGGTTTCCCAATCACTGATCTTGCTAATGCTACTCGTGCGATTTCACCACCGGAAAGGGACTGGCTTTTTTTGTTCAATAAATTAGATAATTCAAAAACTTCAACTATTTTATTAAGATCATGTTCTATCAGTTTTTGGTCACCATTTCGCTTGAGTGCTTGCATGTGTGCAAATTTTAGGTTTTGATAGACAGACATGTGGGGGAATAGTTTGGGTGTTTGTGCAACGTAACCGATTCCACGTTTACGAACAGGAACATGGGTACCGGTTGCTGAATCGAGCCATTTGTTGCCTTCGATGGTTATCGATCCTACTGCAGCCTCTAAACCAATGATTGAACGCAGTAGTGTCGTCTTGCCACATCCATTCGGACCGATAACGGCTATTTTTTTGTACGACTGTAGATCTTCGTCGATTTTTAGTTGGAAGTTGTGACGTGTTGTCGTAAAGTTCAAGTTCATCGTTCAACAACACCATGCAGCGGTCGTTTAATCCAGGAATAAACCGCAATGAGAACCGTCAAACTAAAGATCACAAGAATGAGTGAGAGCATATGAGCAGTCGTATAGTCCAGCGATTCCACACTCTCATAGATGGCGACCGAAACTACTCGGGTCTTTCCAGGTATATTGCCACCAATCATCAGAACCACGCCAAATTCACCCACGGTGTGAGCGAAAGTCAAAGCTGCTCCGGTAAGATAACCACGGATGGATAAAGGGACAACGATCTGAAAGAACCGCGTGAATTTGTTTGCACCCATGACTTCAGCAGTTTCCAGATGTTCGTTATCGACTTCTTCAAAAGCAACACGGAGCGGCTGCACCATGAATGGGAGAGAATAAATTAGAGATGCGATCACCAATCCCTGGAACGTAAATGCAATAGACTCACCCGTCATCCACACAAAGAAACCACCGATAGGGCTGTCTGGATTGAAAGCAATCAACAAGTAAAAACCAAGAACGGTGGGTGGTAGTACCAAGGGAAGTGTGGTGAGTGCTTCGATCACGGGTTTAGCCCGTGAACGAGTTCGAGCCAGCCACCAAGATAGTGGAGTGCTCAGTACAAGTAAGAGTACTGTGGTGACAGTTGCGAGTAGGGCGGTAAGCCAAATCGCCGTGAAACTAGCGCTACTCAATCAAGTAGATAGCCGTGGTTGCGGATGATCGATTTGCTATCTGGTTCGGTCAAATATACCAGAAATCGATTAGCTGTTTTTGAATGTTTTGAACCTGTTAGGACGATACCGTCTTGTTTGATGGGTGTGTACAACTCAATTGGAATGATGTAGTAGCGGTCTGCTTCTATGTTTTTAGACACGATTGAAGACAAAGCAACCATACCTACATCGACCTGACCGGTGTGTAGCATCGCAAATGCTTGTCCGATGTTATCTGCGCGAATCACACGCTTGAAAAAGCTTTCAGATTCGTTGAGATCTAATTCTTCAAACACTTCATCGGTTGCTAGACCATAAGGTGCAACTGCAGGGTTTGCGGTGACAACCCGCTTGAATTCTCCTTGTTCCATTGTGTGTTTTGCGGATTTCTCAAACTCTTTTTTGGGAGAAAACATGAAACACAATCTGCCTAGAGCATAGGTAATGCGGGATTCTGCGTCTCCCAATTCAGCTTCCACAACTGCATCGACACGTTTTTGATCTGCTGAAAGAAAAAGGTCGTAAGGGGCACCGTTTTTGATTTGAGCGAGTAATTTACCGGAGGAACCAGATACTACGTTGACGTTGATTTCTTCATCCTCTGCAAATTTTTCAGCAAGTTCTTGAGCAGTCGTCAGGAAGTTGGTTGCAACAGCAACGGTGATTTCGGTTTCGTTCTTGCCCAAGCTAAATGGTGCAAACAGTAGCAGCAAAACGACACTAATGGCGTAGCTATCCAATGAGTATTTAGCTGCAGATCTGAAGCTAAGTTGTACTTTTGGGGTGTGATTCAATTTGAATGAAATCGGCTTTTGTAGACCATTAGGAATTTGTCATAAATCACCTTAGATTATGTTGTCTATCAATGGATTGGGGACGACCTCCAGATGCGTAGGAGATATTTGTGCTGTGAGAGAAGTTACATTAACCAGCATTACACAACACCCAATCTCTAAAATGTGTCAGTCCAAACCACAAAACTACTTCTCAACTCATCGTATGAAAACTTACCAATGTTTGACCTGTGGCTTCATTTACTCTGAAGCAGACGGGTATCCAATAGATGGAATTGCGGCTGGTACATTATGGGAGGATGTCCCTGAAGACTGGGTGTGTCCCGATTGTGGAACCCTCAAAAGTGATTTTGTGATGGTTGAAATCTAATTCAAACCTACGTTAGCACGACAACTTTGGATTCTCTGCGAGACAAATCAGTCTGAGTCGGTCAACCCAATCACGAGAGGTCCAGATGTTTGAAAAGCTAAAGATAGCTAGCCTAGTTGTCATTCTTCCCACACTAACCGCGTGCTCTGTCATCTACAAGGCACCTGAAATTTCCTCTAGTGAGGTAGAAGAAGAGCGAAAGCTTCAGATTGAGTTGACGGAGAAGAACCTTGCGAAGGATACACAGGTTGTGGCTAATGCAACGTGGCCGCTCATTACCAAAAACATGGAGTTGTGTGACCGTTTCACTCAATACTCGACTGGCTTGTGGCTATCCAGAGAAGAGAACGTTTCATTTAGTTTATTTCGACGGTCACGGATCATTGGTGTTGATCCTTTTATCTGGGGAGTAGCCAATGGTTCACCCGCGGAGGCAGCTGGGTTGAAACCTATGGATAAAGTTATTTCTATTGATAACGTAGAAGTTCTACGCAGTAGAAAAGCCAATAAACAGTTAGTCACAGCAACTGATAAATTCGAAGACCACGAACGGATTCGACCCATTAATCTACGAGTTCAAAGAGAAGGACAAACTTTCGACTTTGAGATAACCCCTGTTAAAACATGCCGTTCAACAGTGTTTGTTGAAGGTTCCTCAGCAATTAATGCGTATGCTTCTGGTAGAGATATCGCAATCTATACAGGACTACTAGAATTTGTTGAATCCGAAGAAGAATTACAGTATGTGATTGCGCATGAACTTGCCCACAACATGCTTAAACATGTTGAAAAGGCTGTAATGCGTGGAGTTGCAGGTGGTGCCTTGGATCTTTTGTTAGCAGCGAAAGGATTTTGGAGCAGAGGATTTTTCTCTGCATTTTCAGTCCGTGCGTATTCGAAACGGTTTGAAGTAGAAGCGGACTACATATCGTTGTATTTGTTAGCGATTGCAGATATTGATTACCTCGGGGTGGAAGACATGTGGCGCCGTTTTGCTACAGAGCATGCTCGTTTAGGTTGGAATATGACACACCCCGCACCCCCTTTGAGATTGCTTCAGATGCGTAGCACCATTGAAGAAATCGACCGCAAGAAGAAGAATGGTGAGCCACTTCTACCCGAGCGCAGCTGATCGTTCCACAGCTGTTGGGTTATCTAATACACTAAACCCAGCCCATTCTTGGATACAAGGTGATCACACACCATATTGAATGGTAAGGTCAATTATCGTATGGAAGATTTTCCATTGATAATGTTTGACCACAATTCGGCGGTATGTTCAATCTTGCTTCACTTGACCCGTTGAGTGAATAAATATTGAGCTACAAGTGATCCAAATCTGAGACTATTTCTGTTCTTTAACGGTAGTTGTTCAGAAGATTTATTGTCTAGTAACGGGCATTCATAGTGGGACTACGATGAATGATCAAACTATTTGGATCTAAGTATGAACTCATCGACCTGATTGGATCCTCGTTACATGCTCTGTTCAAGATCAGATGAACTGGGTATGTGGGAAATGGAGAGTCATGTGACTGTTGTTGAACATGGTCAGTCTCACAGCGTACCTACAGTGTACAAGATACCTAGAGTTTCCTATCTGATTAGTTGGAGAGAATCTTCTAGAGAGCTTGCATACAACGTGATGCAGAAGGTGTGGGACGAGAACTATCAGTAGACCGTAAGTAGACTATTCGACTTATATGCTAGCTGCTGCGGACATTGATAGCACGGTAGCGTAGATGTTCCGACGATGGGGAACTGCTATCCCTCTAGTATGGTTGGTCTAGACCCACTCTTCATAGTTCAAGGGTTCAGTACCCCAACCATCGAAGATATTGAGCGTATCAAAGAGCTGGGATTACCTTGCTACCAAAACAAAAATAAACCTCACAATTGGAATCTCAATAGCAAGTCTACTCTTGGCTGCACCATGACATGATGCAGAACTAACTAGTTAGAAAACTAGTTTTCCAACACAATAAATGATTCCACCTGTTCCAAGTACACGGATTAGACGTTCCAGCATTTCTGGGTGCAGTAGGGCAGGATAAGAATCTGATTGGCTCCACCTGCTGGGCTCGAACCAGCGACAAGCTGATTAACAGTCAGCTGCTCTACCAACTGAGCTAAGGTGGAATAGTTCAAATTATATGGTACGAGATAATCCTGAAACGAGGTATCTCGTTTAGTAAGCCTTGTTTGAAGGCTCAGTTTGAAACAGTCAACCCTAGTACATCAGCAGTGGTGACTTGCAATGCTTCAGTAACCGCGTTGAAAAATTTAATCTCGCGCGCTGTGACTCGTTCGTCCGATTTGATCACTCCAATCAGAGACCTGAGTAAGGATAGCTTTTGCTCAAGTGTTAGCACTTTACTTGCTGATACAAGATAACTATCTAATGGAGCAGATTCAAAAAGTTTGGAGTTAGCTGCAACCCGTATATCTGAATGAGCTACGTCCTCTCCAGTGGTTTCCTTGATGAATTGTTGCACCGTATCAATTTCAATATTTTTGATGTTAGAATCGGCATTAGTTGCTCTAGCCAACGTCATGAGTACGGCCTCGTTGAACACCTTTTCGCTGTTCTGTTTGTCACCCGAATTGAACAGGTTGAAGATCGATGTGAGGTTAGTGCTGATCATGGTTTTTGATTGTCCAAGGAATCGTTAATTGAAGAATATTTTAATTGCCCACGCTGTAGTTGTATCGATAGGTTAACCCAACAGACTCAATACTATGTTTGGAAGGTCTAGCTCCTGATGGTAAGGATGTGTCGGGTTCCTGTCAGAGAGAAATTGCATTATTCAGCAGGTGGTTCCATAGACGCGTGAGCGACGAACGGGAATTCAAACGTAGATTCGACAAATCACGTAGACTCATTGAATGCGGTTCTACATCCTGGTTCGTCAATCAATGGCGCACAGTTTCACTGCTGCTACCAACTATCTAGATGTAGTACTCGAAAATTCAGCAAGAGACCTGGTTCCAATCAATATCAAAGTATTGCGCGAACATCATGCTGAGTAGGTGTCTGAGCAATACAGCTAAACCATCTAGTGGAAGAAAATTGTTCTGATTAGGTGTGAGTCAATTACCACTTGAGTGAGTCACTTCGATGTGTGAAAACGCGTAAGCTGTCGAGAGATCCATTAAGATCTATCCACTTTCGTGTCTTTTTCTAGAGTCCGTGCTATCTTGCAGCCGTACTTTGGGATCGACCACCACAGAGTCATATGTTGGAAGGTAACGTCTGGATCAGAGATGGCTTCCCCGAGTCGCTAATCTCGTGCATCAACGTAAAAGTCATTTCCCAAACTAATTGGGATCTTTACGAGATTCTTCTATAACTCTGGAGAGTTCGGAATCGTAGCAACGATGAGAGCACGTAAGTTCTGTTTCGTTCAAGACACTGTGTAATCGAACCATTCCCGGTGGGAGATTTTCCGTTAACAGTTAGCACATTGCTCAGTGTGGGTTACCATAGAAGTTTAACTGTAGAAAGTGGCAGAAATAGCTGCTGCAGCATAGTTTTCAGCAAGGACATCAATGTTTTGGATATCTGAGTTCACCACATCCATACCGTGTTCTAGTACGAATGCGTAACTTTTTTGGTACGCAGAAAAGTTCGAGTTTTTGAGTTGGTCGTTATACATGGAGTCATATAGATTTTGAGCATTTCGACCACCAAACATACGAGGTGCTAAATGACGTGCTGCTTTCATTCCTACTAACGCCACACCAGCTTTCTTAGCTTTATCGAATACTGGTTTGAGTTCAACCATTGGCGGTGAATCTTTCAGGATGGCTTTACGATTGAAGTCGTACCAACCTGCGGGAGTGATGGCGACCATAGCTAGGTGATACCAATCAGTTTCGGAAGCTGCTTCTAGAACGTCTTGTGCATTTTGGTGAGTACTGAGGCCTAGGTAAGAGACCTTGCCCGCCTCTTTCGCTTTTTCAAACTCTTTGTAAATCTCTTCATTCTTTATCAAGGCTGGGTTATTTGCAGCCATGATGTAGTATGCGTCTACGTGTTCTTGATCTAGGTTTTCCAGGCTCAGGTCGAGATCGTTGTGCCAATCTTTAGCGATCTGCTTGGATCTTTCAACGTTTGGTGATTCTTTCTCTGATGCATTCAGAAACGATTTTGAAATCAGGAATATATCATCACGACACGACTTAAGAAAACCTGATAGGTTTTTTTCTGCATTAGCATAGTACCTGCTTGTCCCTACATCAAAGACGTTAATACCTGCTTCTAGTGCAATGTTGAGCAGTGCATCTTTCTTGCTTCTCATCAGCGCAGCACCACAACCATAGACTAGACAGCTTGCTTCAAAGCGGGTACGACCGAGTGTACGGTAGGTCATCTTCGGCCATTCTTTAATGCGTTCAGCATCAACCTTCTCGACTGCAGCCTTGAGAGCTGTCGAATGGAGCAGGGTATTAGTACCTAGTCCTACGAGGAGAGAGTTTTGAATAAATTTACGACGTGCGCTCATAGTTTGTATTCCTCAGTTGTACTGACCAAATTGTAGCTCGCATATAGACTATAGATCCACATCAACCCCGATTGGGCAATGATCAGATCCGGTGATCTGAGGCCAGATGAAAGCATTGTGAGTCAATTTTGCTGCCGATGGTGAAGCTAGGACGTAATCGATTCTCCATCCAACGTTGTTTTCACGAGAACCTCCCCACTGTCGCCACCATGTATAGTGATTGGGCTCGTTTGGGTGTTGTTTTCTGAAAACATCGATCCATCCATCCTCCATCCAGTCATTTAAAGATTCTCTTTCAATGGGAAGAAATCCAGTGGTTTTTTCGTTTGTTTTGGGCCTTGCAAGATCAATTGCTTTGTGTGCGGTGTTGAAATCACCAGTAACCCATACAGGACCGTACCTTCTCATCCGATCTAACTGTTGTTTAGCGGATCGGTAAAAGTCTAACTTGAAGGGTACTCGACTGTTATCTCTGTCTTTGCCTGCACCGTTTGGAAAGTAAATAGATGCAACTGACATATGACCGAAACGTGCAACCAAATAACGTCCTTCGATGTTGAACTCTTCTTCTGGTAGTTTGCAAAGAATCTTGTGAGCGGGTTTTCGACTATAGATCGCGACTCCAGAGTATCCGAGTCTTTCTGCCGAAGAGTAGTAGGTGTGCCAACCCTCTATATTGCGAATGTGTTGGGGTAGTTGAGACTCTAGGGTCCGAGTTTCTTGAATAGTGACTATATCTGCTTGACTTGAAACTAAGAACTCTTCCAAAACACCTTTCTTGATCAGTGCTCGAAGCCCGTTTACATTCCAACTAATGATGCGCAAAAGGAAGTCCAGATACCAACTAGAAATTTGATAGTTTGTAGGCTAACTGAAAATAGCCACTAGGGGTAGCAACTATGAATCAACTTCAGCAACAGGAACTAAACCAACGTTGAGAGAACCGGATTTAAAGCCAGAGAGATCGATAGTTACAAATCGATAGCCAAATTCTTTCAAACTTTCACTTATTTGAAAATTTAATTCTATAGCTCGGGGCATTTCCTCGGGAAGTAGCTCAATTCGAGCAACATCTTCGTGATGTCTCACTCTGAACTGACTAAAGCCTAACACTGCGAGCACGTTTTCTGCCCTTTCGATTCGATTGAGAATGTCTTCATCAATCTTGGTTCCATAAGGGACGCGACTCGACAAACACGCAGCTTGTGGCTTATGAGCGTTCTCTAAACCCAAAAACTTTGAAAGAGAACGAATATCGTTCTTGGTAAATCCTGCATCGACTAAGGGAGAGGAAACAGAATGGTTACGAGCAGCCTCAAGACCGGGTCGGTGGTCTCCTAAATCATCTGTATTGGTTCCATTGACAATGTGATCATACCCCTCTCGCTCTGCTAGATTGGCTAATGCGGTGTAGAGTGAAGTCTTGCAGAAATAGCATCGATTGGTTGGGTTATTTCGATAACCTTGTTTGGAAAGCTCATCGGTGAGGATGACTTCGTGGTTTAGATTCCACGACTTTGCTAATTCTTTGGTGAGCGCTAAATCACTACGTTTCAGACTTTTTGATGCTGATGTAACGATTTTGGCATTGTGACCGAGCTCTTGAGTTGCAACAAATGCGACCAGTGAACTATCGACTCCGCCAGAAAATGCAACAATTAACCGCTTCATTGACTGCAATGATTGACGAAGTTCGTTGTACTTGTGCTTGAGTTCAGGTGAGAGTGTCTTAGGCATAGGTTGGTTAAAGTCTGTTGATCACGTTAGCCAGGTAACCAGCTCCAAATCCATTATCAATATTCACCACAGAAACCCCGGTTGCACATGAAGTCAGCATTCCGAGCAGTGCGGTGATCCCATTGAACGATGCTCCATATCCTACACTCGTCGGAACTGCGATAACGGGTTTAGATACAAGACCTGCAACCACACTGGGTAGTGCACCTTCCATTCCGGCAACGACTGCTAGCACTCGACATTCCCGTATGGGTTCTATTCGACTGAGGAGTCGATGGACACCAGCCACACCAACATCATAGAATCGAGACACTTTGTTTCCGTAAAACTCAGCAGTAATTGCGGCTTCCTCAGCAACACCCAAATCACTGGTTCCAGCTGCGACTACACCTACCATGGTAGTAGGAGACTTGGGTTTGGTTCGTTGGAGAAACGCAAGTTTAGCTTCCGGGCGATATTCCACGTCAGAAAGCTTATGTTGCAGAAATTCTGCTGCATCTGGTTTAATTCGTGTTGCTAGGGCATTATCGCCGTTTTCCAGGATAGAACTAAAGGCATTGAAGATTTGTTTGGGTGTCTTGAACTCAGCATAAATAACTTCAGCAGCACCGGTTCTACGAGCTCGCTCATGGTCTACTGTCGTCGCTTCAACAGTTAATCCTTGGAAGGAGAGAATTTGGTTGAGTGCATACTCTTGCGAAATCTCACCACTCGCTAATCGTTCGAGGATTGATTCAAGGTTAGTCATCTAGAATGGATGATGCCCTAATTTCTGTATCGAGCTGACGTTTTGCCTGAAGGTAGTTTATACCTTTTAAGTTCACAATGGATAAGACATCATCATGCTCAACTTTCCATCGTCTCGAGCCATCAGGTAACTGTGCAACTTTGACGTTCACTTCACCGAGTGTGGTGTTCACTATCTTGTTCACTCTTGGGAGCATATATTTACCCACTTCTTGCGTACGGACTCCTAGTGTGGTCGTTGTTGTCAAAATCTTATCGATAACGCTTTCAACATCTGGTTTCTTAACCAGAACCGTTAGCTTGTGACCTGGTCGAGATTTCTTCATGACTATAGGAGTCAAGTAAACGTCAAGTATTTCTGATTTTGTCAACTGTTCAAAGAGAACTTGGAATGCTTCCCCGGGCATGTCATCAATAGTGCACTCTATTTGCACATTGGGTTCTTGATTGAAAACGTTACTCACTTCCCCAAGCGAGACTCTGACACAGTTTGGAATCGGAAACTCTTTGGATCCAAAACCATAGCCAATGGCACCTGCTTTAAAGTTCTGCGGAAATTCAAACTCATCGACATTGGAAACCAAAATAGCTGCACCGGTAGGTGTGGTTGCTTCACTATGTATGGTATGATTGCGTGTCATAGGTATTCCCTTAAGTAATTCTGCAGTTGCAGGAGCGGGAACTGGCAGGAGCCCGTGGTCACACTCGACAAGACCATTCCCTACTTCAACAGGTCCACAATACACTTTAGAAGGAGACAGATAGTCCAGTGCGATCGCAGCACCGACGATGTCAATGATGGCATCTATTGCTCCGACTTCATGAAAGTGAACTTTGTCTTTGCTGATACTGTGTACCTTTGCTTCCGCATCCGCTAATGCCTCGAACATCTTTAGTGCTCGTTCTTCGATGGTACCCTGATAGTTGACGGCGGTGATCATTTCAGAAATATCTGAAAGACCACGTTTGTGAGTGCCTTTGTCTGCTATAACCGATAGTTTCAAACCATCTATAGGGCCTTCATCGTTCCTAGAGCAGTTGATCATCCAGTTTTCGTCGATTGGGAGCCGTTTGAGCTCGTCAACTAAATAAGAATAGGGCACACCGACTGCAACCAGTGTGCCTAAGTTCATATTGCCCGCAATTCCACTAAAGCACTCGTATACGAGTACAGTCATGGATTTGCCTTCGGATTCAAGCAAGCATACGGTGGGTGGGTGCGCACAACTTTGAAATCGCTACACCGTATGTGCACGCGTTTCTGCAAGGCTCACCACTACAACTAATGCACGCACTACCATCAACAGCCAGGCGAGCATAAGAATCTCGTGCCATCTCTACGTCTTGGTAGTCAGTTGCATACATTCGAGTGCGTAACACATCAGAGATCTGTACATCGTGTGGACAACTGCTAGCACAATCGTTACAACCAGGTCGGCACTGAGTAGCACTATTTAATACTAAGTACTGTTGGAGTAGTTGCTTGTCGTAGTGAGATACTTCATCGTCTCCCGATGCGTCCAGATATTCATTGATCAATTCTTTGGTAGTCATAGATACCACCAGCGCATCAACGGATGGATCGGACAATACCCAACGAAAAGCAGCTTGGGCGAAAGTTCCACCTTCAGTTTCAAAGGGACGCATATCGTTCAATCGTGCTCCAGAAAGGGTCTTCATGACTACGGTACCTACATCGTTATCTTTTGCTTTCTTTAAGAGTCGTGGAAGATCAGGTTGGAGAGCAACAAAGTTCATTCCTCGAGTCATATTGCCGACAAAGGACGGATCTTGACCGAAGTTGTATGCTACCAGGATGACATCAACCATATCTTCGTCGAGAGAGTATTCCAGACAATCGTTTAAGCGACCTGCATGTCCAGACATACCCACAAACCGAATTTTTCCAGCCTTTTTCGCTTTTTCTGCAAAATTCTGCCACTCTTCAGACTGCATACGCTTGACATCATTCACAGCGTGATTCATGTAGACATCGACATAGTCCGTTTGGAGTCGCTCTAGCGATTCGTCTAGCTGCCCCATGATGCGTTCAGTTGACCAGTTGGCTCGCGTTTCTGACTTTGATACAAGGAAGACTTTATCTCGTTTGTCTTTGATGACGTTACCGATAACAGTTTCGGATTGACCTCCGGTATAGCTGTGAGCCGTGTCAAAGTAGTTGATACCAGAGTCCAGTGCATGACGAACCAAATTTTCCTCACCACTTCTGAGCCGGCTAGATCCGAAGGATATATCGGAAATTTCCATTCCGGTACGACCCAATTTCTTGTAAGTCTTCACTGAGGGAGTTTCGACCGACTTTTCTCCATAAGTGAACTGGCTTGAACCGAAAAATCCTCCAGCTATACCAGCTGCGGAACCCCATTTCAGAACCTTTCTGCGATTAGTTTTTGTCATACAGATCTCGGTGGGTTGGTAATTATGAGTGATATCGTAAGCATACTGTTTATTGGGTGATAATGCAATATTACCAAATTTTTGACAAATCTATAGAGTTCTGTTGAGATAGCTTCAATCTTACTTACCCCAATACCCATTACGATAGGTCATGATCACTTCCACTCGGAACCCGCATGTCAAGTTTGCATTGAAATTGCGCGACAAGCGAACGCGTGATGCAGAAGGAATGTTCTTGATTGAAGGGGTTCGTGAACTCGGGCTTGCTCTTGATGCTGATGTAGCAATCACACAAGTGTTTTTGGAAGAAAAGACACATAAAAATCCCACTACTCAACAAATCGTAAGACGTTTGCGAAAACGGGTGGGTGTTCGACTGACTGAGGTCGATGAACGAGTTCTAAACACACTGTGCTATCGAGGTTCAACCGCGAAAGTCTTAGCGATTGCAAAGAAATATTCAACAGATCTCGACATCCTTCAAACTCATCCCTGCCCCTTGTATGTCATTTGCTCTGGACTAGAAAAACCAGGTAATTTAGGAGCTGTTATACGAACTGCAGATTCTGTTGGAGTCACGGGGATCATATTCACTGATGTGGTAACCGACATCTTCAACCCCAATGTCATTCGAGCTAGTTTGGGCGCGGTATTTAGCGTCTCGATTGCGACCTCAAATAGCGAGAAAGTCATTAAGTGGTTGATAGATCGACAGTTGCAACTGATTGCGACTACCCCAGACAGCAAATGCATGTATGTGGAAGTTGATTACACCCGACCGACTGCGATAATCATTGGCAGCGAAGCTGATGGATTACCCGATCACTGGTTGGAGTGTGCTCATCATCGAGTAGCACTACCTCAGCGAGGTATGGTTGACTCATTAAATGCTTCTGTGACAGCAACTGCTGTGCTCTTTGAAGCGTGGCGACAAAGAGAGAATCGTTAGCACGAATCATTCGTTTAGTCCGTGATCCCAAATCGAATGTTCGTTGATTGAATAGACGAACTTGTAGGAGATAGGTCGAGAGAAATGGATTTTGTTGTCAATGTCCATCAATGCCACTCGATCATCCTCCATATGAACCGCAATCACAGCATGATGACTTAGAGCATCATAGTCGTAAACCACCACCACTCGTAGGTTATTGGGATCGAAATCTAGAAGTTTGAGTAGAGCATATTTTGCGGTAGCGAAGTCTTCACAGTCCCCACCACGACGAAGAAACTCGAATAAAGTTGACCAATGTTGTCGCACCACTACTTTTTTGTCTTCCTTTCGTTGAACAACTCGAGGATCCCTGGAATACTTACGAACTGTCCGGTTAACGTATTGATTCACCAAGTTCATCTTTTGTATTGGTTCGAGATCTCTTGCACGAGCACGAATCACCAATAGCCGAACACTGTGCATGTAGCGCTCACACTTACTTTTGTCTTCGATGCACTCTTCAATCGAGACGAGTTCCTGATTAGTTGCGACAGTAGTTTTCTCCCAGTCCTCCCATAGCGAAGCCGCGCCAATCAATTCTGAGTCATTGGAGAATGTATATTCGGCATCGAGAACAGAACAACCACACGTTAACCAGAGTAATGCACCAACGACTAGACACCAAAGTGCAAGTTTGAGGGAATTGACCCTTATCTGCACAATTTCTTTCACTTCAACCTGAGTATAAAAATTCTCCATAGCTGCAACCGAGAGGATTAAAGTGACCTACGACCCGAACAACATATTCGCAAAGATTTTGCGTGGTGATGCACCGGCTCATATCGTGGATCTGGACGAACATAGCCTCGTCATGATGGACATCATGCCTCAATCTCCCGGTCATGTTCTAGTTATACCCAAAGAGCCAACAGAAGACATATTCAGTATTTCCAAACAAGCTCTTTCGCACGTGATCCTGCAAACTCGCAGGGTAGCTTGCGCAATCGACAAAGTGTTTAAACCGGATGGTGTCATGATCATGCAGTTGAATCGTGCGGGAGGAGGGCAAACAGTCTTTCACTTACACTTCCACGTGATTCCCAAATGGCACGTACAGGAAATGGGATTTCATGCTCGACAGATGGAAGATTCAGATGTCCTGGCAGAACACGCTCTCAAGATTCGTAAAGCCCTTAGTTAGAGTTCTCTCTAGTTTTAATTTTCAATTCAAAGTTCGTGAAACAAACGAATCTTCGCAATATTGCAATCGTTGCCCATGTTGATCATGGGAAAACCACATTAGTTGACAGACTGTTACAAGAAACAGTTGAGTCTGAATCTAGGAAACTGCAAGAACGTGCTTTAGACCACAATGACCTGGAACGAGAACGCGGAATCACGATTCTTTCCAAGACTACGGCTATCGAGTACCAAGGCATCCGTATCAATATCGTCGACACACCCGGTCATGCGGATTTCGGAGGAGAGGTTGAACGTGTATTGTCCATGGTCGATGCGTTTCTGTTGGTAGTAGACGCTGTAGAAGGTCCGATGCCACAAACTCGATTTGTGACTCGAAAGGCATTTAGTGCAGGGTTAACTCCTATTGTGGTGATCAACAAAGTTGATCGTTCTAGTTCACGATTAGATGCAGTACAAGAGGAAGTCTTCGATTTATTCGATGAATTGGGTGCTTCTGAAGATCAATTAGATTTCACAACGGTGTACACGTCTGCGACCCAAGGGTTGAGTGGATTAGACCCTTCTCAACTCCAAAACAACATGCAACCACTATTGGATACCGTCGTAGAAAAAGTTCCTAGTCCAGAACTAGTCGATGGGATGTTCCAAATGCAGATCATCACACTTGATTACTCCCCATTTGTTGGTGTGATCGGAATTGGTCGGGTTCAGCGAGGATCCATCTCTGCTAGAGATGATGTTATCGTTATAGATCGAAATGGAAAGCAGCGTTCCGCGCAAATCTTTGCGATACATGCAAGTCAAGGTTTAGACAAGATCGAGATTCAGACTGCTGAAGCTGGGGATATTGTTTGTATCACTGGCATCGAAGGCATAACGGTTTCAGAAACTCTTTGCCATCCGAAACATCCTGAACCATTACCTCCACTGGAGATCGATGCGCCAACTTTAACCATGTCTTTCAGTGTGAATAGCTCACCATTGGTGGGACAATCCGGAAAATTTCTTACGAGTAGGCATCTACGGGCACGCTTGCTGACTGAAGCGCAACACAACGTAGCACTTCTAGTGAATGCACCAGAAAACGCAGAGCAAGTTTCAGTTTCAGGTCGAGGTGAATTACATCTAACAATTTTGATTGAAACCATGAGACGAGAGGGTTTTGAGTTGTCGGTTTCAAGACCAACTGTCATTGTTCGAGAGAAAGACGGTATTACCGAAGAGCCATTTGAAACGGTTGCAGTCGATATCGAATCAAGACATCAAGGTGCCGTGATGGATGCTCTTGGTGATAGACGAGGGGAGCTGATCGAAGTCTCCACCCACTCAGATAGTCGAGTAAAGTTAGTTTACATCATTGCTACTCGTTTGTTCCTGGGGTTTCGGTCGGAGTTTGCTCGACTCACTTCCGGGACCGGCATCATGTCCTATTCGTCTGCAGGTTATCAACCAGAAATCCAAACAGAAGATTCAAAGAGTCAAAAGGGTGCACTCATATCAAATGCAAGCGGAAAAGCTGTTGCTTATGCGTTGTTCAACCTTCAAGAACGTGGTCGATTGTTGATTGAACCTGGTACTGAGGTTTATCCAGGAATGGTGGTGGGGATAAACAGTCGAGATAACGATTTACTAGTGAATCCTCTTAAGACCAAAAAACTGACCAATATCAGAGCAGCTGCAACTGACGAGAACATACTACTCACTCCTCCATTGCAGTTAACGCTTGAATCTGCTATAGAACGAGTACGAGCTGATGAGTTAGTTGAGATTACTCCTGATGCTGTTCGTTTGAGAAAGAAAGTTCTAGGAGGGAGAGAGCGTTTATAGTCTAGGACGCAATACCAGAGAATTTTTTGGTGGAAACAATCACCCATCGGATGAGTAGTTCCCTTGTTATCTGAATTTCTACGAAAAGCTGGAATTCTGCTGAGCGTTCTCATTCTGTATCTTGAGTGTTAGTATGTGTACATGTGTGTCATACCACACGAGGCAATCAAGAATCACAATGTTTTTCGCGAAGAAAACTTGCTGAGTTGGAGAGTATCCACATGGATTCGAAATTTCTCAAAGTTATGGCACGAAAATTGCTTGCACAATATTAATTCATCAATAGAAGACTGAAATGATTAATCGAATTCCAGAAGCTGATAGAAAGTTTGGTTTTGGCTTATTACTGGTGACAGTGGTTGGTGTTGTGCTCGCACTGTTTCTCATTACTGGACTAGCTAGTGTGGTGTTTGCTATCGTCGGCTTCGTAGTCGCCATCATTACACAGGGAATTGCAGGAATCTTTTCGTTTGTCGTTTTCGGCCCATTTATCTTAGTATGTGGATTTCTGGGACTCTGTTACCTAATTTTCTCTGTACTCCGAAATCCTTACAGAGACAACAAAAGCGAGAAATATAGGTCATAAGAATCTATTTCTTTCACTCTTGGCACGATGCAAATCCGCATCGTTCGAGACAAGTATGGCAAAATTAATTCCCGACAAAGCAGCCGGGTAGGTATGAGTTCAGCTGCAGCGATTTATGGGATGTGACTGTTAATTCGAGACCATTCCTGTTCGTCTAATACTTAAGCAGAACAGAGGAAAGACTTTAGTCCCCATAAACTGAGCTATTGGGACTATATTCAAGGATATACGTAACGAATATCGCCGATAGGATTTAACCTAGTGACCTATTGTGGACGATGCTCGTGGTAGCTCCACGAAGACTCGTCAACGAAGAAACGGCGATGCCTTGAAATGGAAGGACTACTTCGTCAAGTGGGCCTCCGCTGTAGAACAATATATGAGACAACGGTGAATAGGTATGTCGGTGAATTTCAGATCAGAAGTCATGTGAAATGATTGTGTTGTTAATGTATAATGGAAACGAGTTAAGGTAATTCTACAAGGTCAGTTATTCAACTACGGGTAGAGAAACTCGGCTTGGGAGGATCGATCAGAATTGTTCGAGGTGACGGCTTCGCACAGTTAATCCTCGACTTATCTGGTACGGATATATGGTTTAATGTAACTGACCCTCTTCGTGGAAATAATGTAACTATGATTTCTTCAATAAATTTGTTGTGGGTTTTCTAAGGTTGCTGGAAAGACCCTCTATCTTCCCATTGTTTTTTGTATTGATCTAGTGTAAAATTTGTCCTAGTAAGTCTAGCTTGTGAGGTAACAAATTGAATGATTCGGTAACCAAAGTATCCACCGGGGTCGGTTTGGGGCTGTTAGCAGTTTTCTTTTTGTGTTACGTAGGAGGTGTCATTGCTGTCATCTACTTTGGAATTACGAGTGATGAAGTTCCGTTTTTCGTAAAGCTAATGCTTGGTGGTTTGATATTAGGAGTGGGCATCCTATTCCTTACTGTTCTTCGCCAACGGCTGATTGAGTGGAAAACAGACAAATACAAGGATGTAGAACTTTAACGGATGACTGCCAAATTCATAGTGTGGGGCATTTGGGGTATCTTGCTAACACTGGGCATTCTGTTTCTCACCGTTCTATTCCAGAGAATCAGAAGTTGGAAAACAGACAAATACAAAGATGTGGAGAATTAATTCATGATTATTAGCACCATAGAGAACATTCCAGGAAAACGGATCGTCAAATCTGTTGGTCTGGTGAGAGGCAACACAGTACGTGCGAGACATGTAGGTCAAGATATCATGGCTGGCTTCAAGAACATAGTCGGCGGCGAGATCGCCGAGTATGCAAAGTTAATCGCAGAGAGCCGCGAACAGAGCATTGATCGCATGATTGAACATGCGGAATCTTTGGGTGCTAACGCAATCGTTGGAGTACGATTCACTACCTCAGTGATGATGGCGGGTTCTGCAGAATTGCTCTCATTCGGTACTGGGGTCGTCGTCGAAGACGAGTAACAACCCTTCATCTCTGTGGTTGAGTCAACCGCCTCAACTCTGCTAACATTAGACCATTATCTCGCTACCAACTTGCAGAGTCTAGAAGTACTCTTTGCTTCCTTAGTCTAAAGTTCCTACAAATAATATCCTATTGTTGTGCATACTTCTATCAGTTCCATCTTGCCATGGTCTGTAATTTCATTAAGCTTAAGCTGTCTAGTTCTTGTATCGTTAGCCCAAGACGATACGGCCACTGAAGATACATCTAATGTTTTTGATGAAGCAACCCTAAAAGTAGGTGACACGTTTTCTGACCCACTATCTTCCGGTGGAGTAGGACCAGAAATGGTATTTCTAGATTCTGGATATTTTGACATGGGTTGTGTTTCAGGAATCGGTTGCTTCGATAATGAACTTCCTGTACGCAACATTCAAGTACAGCAGTTTGCAATTGGACGCAATGAAGTGACTTTTGACGATTATGCAATCTTTGCTAAAGCTTCGTTGAAATCTGTACCTGACGACAACCAGTGGGGAGAGGGACAAAATCCTGTGATCAACGTTTCTTGGTACGACGCACGTGCTTACACCAAGTGGCTTTCAAAACAAACAGGTGCAAACTATCGATTGCCCTCCGAATCAGAATGGGAATATGCTGCTCGTGCAGGAACCGAAACCAGATTCAATTGGGGAGACTCTGTGATGAATAAGCGAGCTGCCTGTGATGAGTGCAACGATAGTGAAACAGTCTATAGAACAGTCAAAGTACGTAGTTTTGCTGCAAACGCTTGGGAGATATTTGATGTACACGGTAATGTCGCTGAGTGGACACAAGACTGTTGGAACAACAGTCACCGAAACGCAAACACTGATGGCACAGCAAGAGAGAAAGGTGACTGCACGCGACGTGTAGTGCGAGGTGGTAGTTGGATTTTGACTCCAGACTACGTCAAATCAGCCTCACGCAATTACTTTAACGCAGAAAACAAGGTCAGTTTTTTGGGCTTTCGAGTTGTACGTGACATGCGAGACTAGCGCTCGTATTTGATGTCTCAACAACCATTCAAATTAACTGCTAATTTTGAGCCAAAAGGCGATCAACCTGAAGCGATAAAGCAACTCTGCAATGGATTTTCTTTAGGGTATGTGCATCAAACGCTACTAGGTGTAACGGGTTCGGGTAAGACATTTACCATGGCGAATGTCATCCAGGAACTTCAACGGCCGACTTTAGTACTTGCACCTAACAAAACACTGGCAGCGCAACTGTACGGGGAATTTCGTGAATTTTTCCCCACTAACGCTGTCGAGTATTTCGTTTCTTATTACGACTATTACCAGCCAGAGGCATACGTACCTGCTTCAGACACCTATATCGAGAAAGATGCCTCTATCAATGAACACATTGAACAGATGCGATTGTCAGCGACTAAAGCGCTATTGCAACGACGCGATACGGTTATTGTTGCTTCAGTTTCTTCAATCTATGGTTTAGGTGACCCCGCATCCTACCTCAAAATGGTTTTACACCTAGATCGAGGTGATCGTGTAGACCAGCGATACATTCTGAAACGATTAGCCTTGCTCCAATACACACGCAATGATTCATTCTTTCAGAGAGGAACCTATCGTGTCCGTGGTGATGTCGTCGATGTCTATCCAGCAGAATCCGATGGAGAAGCTTTGCGTATTGAATTATTCGACGACACTATTGATGACCTTTCGTTATTTGATCCGCTTACTGGAATGGTACGTGAACGAGTACCACGCTACACGATCTTTCCAAAGTCTCATTATGTGACTCCCCAGGAGAGATTGATCAGTGCGCTTGATGACATCAAAAATGAATTAATACAAAGAATTGAGCAATTCAAGAACCATGACAAACTAGTCGAGGCTCAGCGCATCGAACAACGAACTCTCTTCGATCTTGAAATGATGCGTGAATTAGGGTTCTGCACGGGTATTGAAAACTATTCTCGATATCTGTCTGGCCGTTCGCCAGGCGAACCACCACCGACACTATTTGATTATCTACCTAGTGATGCTCTGCTATTTGTTGATGAATCTCACGTTACCGTTCCACAGCTAGGAGCAATGTACAAGGGGGATCGTTCACGCAAGGAGACATTGGTGAGTTATGGATTCAGACTACCCTCTGCACTCGACAACCGACCGTTACGATTCGATGAGTGGGAGAAGATTGCACCACAAACGGCGTTTGTTTCAGCAACACCTGGTGACTACGAAAAATTACGTGGAGCTCAAGTTGTGGAACAAGTCGTTCGTCCCACAGGATTGGTAGATCCCGAAGTTTTGGTCAGACCAGCGACTACTCAGGTTGATGACCTTATGGGTCAGATTCAAGACACCATTGCTGCAGGGGAGAGAGTACTAGTGACCACATTAACAAAACGTATGGCTGAAGATCTCACTGAGTATCTCGACAGCAACGGTATGGCGGTGCGCTACTTGCACTCTGATATTGATACGGTTGAACGGGTAGAGATTATTCGAGATCTCAGACTCGGTTTGTTCGATGTATTAGTTGGAATCAACCTTCTGCGAGAGGGGTTAGATATGCCTGAAGTATCTCTGGTTGCGGTGCTAGACGCAGACAAGGAAGGGTTCCTACGAGCAGAACGATCCTTAATTCAAACCATCGGTAGAGCCGCACGCAATGTAAACGGAAAAGCCATACTTTATGCTGATCATGTCACTGGTTCGATGCAAAGAGCAATGGACGAAACCAGACGACGACGAAACAAACAACTAGCATATAACGAACAACACAACATCGTTCCCAAAACGGTGACGAAAGAGGTTGCTGATGTCATGGAAGGTGCAAGAACACGACAGAGAAAGAAGATGGATCGAAAACGTAAAGCGATGGAACAGTCCGTTGAAGTGTTCGATACACCAAAGAATGCAACTGAACTTGCGAAATTACTAGAGTCGCTAGAAAAACGAATGCTAGGGTATTCTGAACAACTGGAGTTTGAAGAAGCAGCTATAGTTCGGGATCAAATCGAAGCACTGAAAAGCCAAGTGTTCTTGGGTGCTTGATAGCAGCCGGTCGGTAGGGGTGGTAGGCGCGATTGGACTTGAACCAACGACCCCCACCATGTCAAGGTGATGCTCTAGCCAGCTGAGCTACGCGCCTAAAGTTAGGTAAGACGGGTAATTCTACAAACGACCAAGACGGACATCACAGCGAAGTTATAACGTAATAAGTAACGGGTCGTTGTTGAATTTGATACAGTTAACTGTAAAATTCACTATGTTACTGGACTGTACCGGAGAGTAGATGCAGGAAAACTATATTCAGAGACCCCATTGCTACATTCGAGGGACAGTGCCGATACCTCTTAAACTAGGCTAGACCCGAGGAGACTTTATTAGCAAAGGCACAGCGAACTCAAAGTTTGAGCGAGCTACTCTGAATGAGTCCATAGACGCACCCCGAGTGCGCTTAATCAACAAGGAAGGCGTTCAAGTAGGGATTGTTCCCCGAGCGCAAGCAATGCAGGAGGCGAAGAAAGACGGTCTAGACTTAGTCCTCATCGCACCTCAGTCCAATCCTCCAGTTGTCAAGTGTTTGGATTACACTAAACATCTATTCGAACAGAAGAAGTTTCATTCTGCGAACAAAAAGAAACAACGAAACTCTCAAGTAAAAGAAGTCAGAATCAGAGCAGCTACTGGTGATGGTGATTACCAGATTAAGTTGCGAAAGACACTGAACTTTCTTGAGTACGGAGACAAAGTAAAAGTCAGTCTCAGATTTAAAGGGAGAGAGAGTTTACACCCCGAAATTGGTTTAGAGATGCTGGAAAGAGTCCAGAAGGACCTCAGTGAACACGCGAGTGTGGAATCACATCCGAAGTTGGAAGGTCATCAGTTAACCATGATTCTTGCACCATTGAGCAAAAAAGGGAAAACCTAATCAATCATGCCAAAAATGAAAACACATCGGGGTGCTTTTAAGCGGTTTCGAGCCACATCTAACGGTTACAAGCACAAAAGAACGGGGAAGAACCATCTGCTTACCAAAAAATCGCAACAGCGCAAGCGACAATTGAGAGGATTCAAAGAATTGTCACCTAATGACATTCAGAAGGTCGATGCTCTACTTCCCTATGACGGTCGATAACTTAGGATTTATTGAATGCCCCGAGCAAAGAACAGTGTTGCATCCAAAGCACGACACAAGAAAATACTGAAACACGCAAGTGGCTACTACGGTGCACGAAGCCGTACCTTTAAGGTTGCTAAACAAGCTGTCATCAAAGCTGGCCAGTATGCCTATCGAGATCGTCGACAACGCAAACGTCAGTTTCGTTCGTTGTGGATCATCCGGATCAATGCAGCAGCTCGTCAAAACGGGCTTACCTATGGTCAGTTCATGCACGGTCTCAAGCAAGCTAACATTCAGTTAGATCGCAAAGCACTCGCCCATCTTGCACTCCATGAAGCTAACGCGTTTGTTCAGTTGACGACACGCGCAAAAGAAGCGCTTCAAGCCTAAACCAATCAACCGTCGTTCCTATTTGATTTTGGAACGAATTATTTTCGATGATGCGCGGTTGATGCTGGTATCGTATGAACGTTATTGAACTCGTGGATCTCATTCACAATGAGATAACCAGTGCTACCGACTTACAGCAACTCGAAGCTATCCGAGTGCGAGCACTAGGTCGTCGTGGTGAATTTACCCATTTGCTTCGTGGTCTGAAGGATGTTGCAAAGGAAGAACGACCTGCATATGGTGCAGCGATCAACGATGGCAAGAAAGCGGTTGAATCAGCTCTTAGTCTACGTAAGGTCGAACTCGAAGTAGAAGAACAAAAACGCCAAGCAGCAAGTGAAGCCATTGATGTGACATTACCCGGTCGTTCACGACATCGTGGTAGTCTGCATCCTGTCACACAAACTCTAGGCCAGATTCAAGAAATTTTTTCAAACGCTGGGTATGAGGTGGTGCATGGTCCAGAGATTGAGGATGAATACCACAACTTTGAAGCACTCAACATTCCTCCCGAACATCCTGCCCGAGCCATGCACGATACCTTCTATTTGGGTCAGGATCTGGTACTTCGGACTCATACTTCACCTGTTCAAGTGCGCACTATGGAAGTCCAAGAGCCACCGTTTAGGGTGATTTGTCCTGGTAGAGTCTACCGACGAGATTTTGATCGGACGCATACCCCGATGTTCCATCAGGTTGAGGGATTAGTGATCGATAAAGGAATTAGTTTCGCACACTTAAAAGACACTGTGATTAATTTTGTACGAGCATTTTTTGAGACTGAAGTTGAAGTACGGTTCAGGGCATCCTATTTCCCCTTCACCGAACCGTCAGCTGAAGTTGATGTCATGGGAGAGGATGGCTGGAGAGAGGTTATGGGCTGTGGGATGGTGCATCCCAAAGTTCTCAGCATGTCAAACATTGATCCAGAGGAATATACTGGATTCGCTTTCGGATTTGGTGCGGACCGATTAGCCATGCTCAAGCTCGGAATCTCTGACTTGCGTGTTCTCTTTGAGAACGATCTTCGATTTTTACGCCAATTCAGCTAAGACGATGAAGATCAGCGAAAGTCTACTACGAAAATGGGTCGACCCAGTTGACTACAACCTAGAACAGATTCTAGAAAAGCTGACCGCTTCAGGTCTTGAAGTAGATAGTGTTGAGAAAGTCAAGCATCAATTCAATCAAGTGGTTGTGTCAAAAGTTCTTGACATTCGAGCTCACAAGAGTAGGGAAAATCTAACGGTTTGTACGGTAACCTGCGATTCTGCAGAAGGTTCACCCAAACAGATAGTTTGTGGTGCACCGAACGTGCAGTTGGATTGCTATCTGCATATGCACCAGTGGGAGCCAGTCTGCCGGGTGGAGTTGAAATTCAATCCGTTCACATTTACGGTGAATTGTCTGAAGGAATGCTCTGTTCAGAACAAGATTTGGGGTTGAGTGGACACCACGTTGGTGTGATCGAACTCGACAATGACACCGCACTGGGTACTCCTATAGAAGAAGCCTTGGATTTCAATGACACTGTGGTTGATTTGGATCTTACCCCTAACCGCGGAGATTGCTTTTCGGTGTTGGGTGTTGCGAGGGAAGTCGCGGTGTTGATGAACTCCGATGTTCAAAGTAACTTACCAGCACCCCAAAAAAAGAATATCGATGACACACTTCCTATAGAGTTGATGGATCCTGATGGGTGTCCACTCTATCTCGGTCGAGTGATAAAGAATGTTGATGTTGTAGCACCCACTCCCACTTACATCACGAAAAATCTACTCTGTTCGGGTATTCGACCCATCAATGTAATCGTTGATATCCTCAATTTTGTGATGATTGAGATTGGCCAACCGATGCACGCCTTCGACCTAAAGTATGTCCAAGCAGGCATCAAGGTACGTCGAGCAAACAAAGATGAAGAACTAACCTTATTGGATGGTTCAGAGGCTGAGCTAGATGAAGAGACTTTGGTTATTGCTGCTCAAGATCAACCGCTAGCCATTGCAGGGGTTATGGGTGGGTTAGATAGTTCTGTCACTGATGCTACCAAAGACATACTTCTGGAAGTCGCATATTTTCAACCGCACGCTGTCCATGGAACAGCTCGAAAATACGGACTACAAACCGATGCCTCAATACGATACGAACGAGGAGTAGATTACACCCTTCCAGATCGGGCAGTCGAATACGCTTCATCTCTCCTAAAGAAATACGCTGGTGGAGATCTTGGGCCGGTGTGTGAGGCTCGTTCAAGTAAGCATATGCCTTCTACTAAATCAGTTGAAATTACTGATCAAAGACTCGCACACCTAATCGGACAGCGTTTTCCTGCGGATACAGTAGGCAAGATATTTCAAACCCTTGAGTTCAATCCCGAAAGAACCTTTGAAGGTTGGAAGATCACCGTTCCACCTCATCGATTCGACATTGAGATTCCAGAAGATTTGGTCGAAGAAGTATGTAGAGTGATCGGATACAACAATATTCGTGATCTAGCAGTAACTTGTCTGCTCACACCCAATCCTGTGATGCGTCCTCAAGGTAACGACCAGGGATTGCGTGCCATCCTCTGTTCATTGGGCTATTCAGAAACGGTTTCGTATAGTTTCATTGACCGAGAACACAACAAGATCTTTGCAAGTTCAGAGAGATTTCCTACGGTGTTAAATCCAATGTCGCAAGAGCGAGAAATCATGCGTTTCTCATTGATACCTGGACTTCTTCATGTAGTTTCTCATAACCTTGCACGACAAGAAAACGACATCAAAGCATTCGAGTTTGGTCAATGTTTTGAGTACATCGAAGACAGATTATTACAAGAGAATCACATTGGTGCAGCTTGCTCCGGTGCGCGTTCTCCACAATCCTGGGCTAACGATACATCCTTATTGGATTTCTTTGATGTCAAAGGAGATATCGAGGCTATGTTCGGTTCTGAAAAGTTGACGTACAAGCCCACTAAAGAGAGTTGGCTACAACCCGGACAGGGTGCAGATCTCTATGCAGAGGAGTGTGTGTGTGTCGGTTCTATGGGCAAAGTCAGCACGGACGTTACAGAAGTTTTTGAAATCGATAAAGAGGTGTTTGTATTCGAAATTCGTGATCTATCGTTTGTTGAACACAAACCCGATCAATCAAAACAGTTAAGTGTCTATCCATCCATTCGTCGTGATCTTGCTCTGATTGTGGACAAATCAGTCAGTGCAGCCAGCATCAAACAGGTTATTTGTTCAAGTCTTGGAGTTCTATTAGAGAATTTCACGGTGTTTGATGTATACAAAGACAAGAATTTTGAAGAAAATCAGCATAGTATTGGGATCGGAGTGACTTTGAGGCATCAAGATCGAACTCTTTCCGATGAAGAAGTTTCAGAGAAAATTGATCGTGTCATTTCCCTGCTTCAAGCAAAATTTGATGCAAAATTGAGAACTTGAAGTAACCATTCTTTTTTATCATGGCTGAGCCAAAGAAAACGCTGACTCGAAGCGAGATTGCCGCAAAATTGCACGAAGAGTTAGGATTAACTCAGTCCGATGCACTCAAGATTGTTGATACTTTTTTTGAATCAGTGAGTGCTAAACTTGAAGCCGAAGAAGCGGTGAGATTTGCTAACTTTGGAGTGTTCAAGATTCATACCTTGCCTGAACGAATACGTCGCAATCCTCTGACATCTGAAAAGTTGCTGAAGCCTCCTGAGAGACAAGCCCGTTTTAAACCAAGTGCACGATTCCTTGAGAGAGTCGCCAAATTCGCTGGTCCCGGAACAGGAAGTGAATAACAGCATTACTGTCCCAGCAGGGCGGTACTTCACTATAGGAGAAGTGAGCAAACTGTGTGGGTTAAAGCAACATGTTCTCCGATATTGGGAAGAGCAATTCGAACAATTGCAAAACCTGATTCGTCGAAATGGACGCAGGTACTACACGCAAAAAGATGTACACTTTGTCCTTCAATTGAAGGAATTACTTTACGAACAAGGTCTAACCATTAATGGTGCGAAGAAACACCTAAGTGTGGCACAGGACGCAGGTGAGACTCAGCTGGATGCCGTGACTGCAGTCACCATTGATGAAGTCCTTGAAGAACTATGGCGTGCGAAGAAAATTATTGATGGTGAAGACTAATCTAAAGGTGATGGCAAGTTAGCCGACTCAAACCATCTGTCGGGACGTGGCGCAGTCTGGTAGCGCACATGACTGGGGGTCATGTGGTCGCCGGTTCAAATCCGGCCGTCCCGACCACTTCACCCTATCTGTAATCATGGCGTGATGAATAAACTAATCGACTACGTTTTGACCACCATCTTCGAGTTTTTCTGGTCGAGTCCAATACCGATATTGGGGTGTCCAATTTTCTTCCTCAATTCCAGCTAGGGCGATGACATTCCAAATCGAACAGTAGAGATCGCCAGGCCCGAACAGACACGCGTTCTTTTTGATGATCTTGCCATTTGAACGCTGGTACACTGCTGCACCAGGCATGTTAGCGTAACTTTCGTACTGGGTGTGGTCTTCTGCGTACTTTCCACCATGATGTGATGCAAGTCTAAAGTTCCAACCTCGTGAGTTGGCAAACTTTCTTTGGTGAGCGGGAGAGTCTTTTGACACCAGTACTACTGACATAGCAGATTCCAAATGTGCTAAGAAACCGTTGAGTCCATCAGCCCACAGAGTACAGTAGCGACATGAATCTCCCATGTTGTGGATAACAAAAAGCGTGTCTTGGTTACCGAATAGATCACTCAGCTTCACTTCCCCAAATTCAGTTTCAAATGAGTAATCTGAAACCTCTACAGGTGAGTTATTGATGTATAGTTCCTTGAGTTGAGCAGTCAATTCCGCAACTTGTTGTTCAAGCTCTTGAATATCTTTTTGACTCACAATTTTTCCTTTCCTCAGTGAGGGATAAAATACCATCATACTCGATACTCGAATGATCTGAAATCAGTCAGATACTGAGGTACTAAGATTCACTTTGATCGATATGAACTAGTTAATCAGTTCTACGACGAGTTCTTTGAATGTCAAGATACTCCTCGCCCTCACAATCAACTCTTATATAAAGAGTTAACCTCTGCCACTGCAGGGGGTTTAGACAGCATCCAAGAGCGGGTGACACGGATGTTTTTAAGTCAGAGTATCTCTTTCACGCTCTACGATGACGATGAAATTTCAGAGCGCATCATTCCAATCGATTGCATACCCAGGATTGTCACTTCTGCTGAATGGAAAGTGCTGGAACGAGGGCTGATTCAACGAGTCAGCGCATTGAATCAGTTCATCGTTGATGTGTATGGTCCGTGTCAGATCATTCGTGATGGGGTCGTTCCCATTGATTTGATATTGGGTTGTCCACAGTATCGAATTGAACTGAAAAACGTAGAAATGCCTCTAGGTGTTCCGGTCGGGATTTGTGGCACAGATCTGGTTCGCACCAACGACGGCTTTAAGGTACTTGAAGACAACTTGAGAGTTCCATCGGGCGTTTCCTACATGATTGCTAATCGCCAGGCTACCAAGACGAATTTCCGAGAGATATATCGCCAATACAAAGTCAGAGAAGTAGAACATTATGGTAGTCTACTTTATGAAACCCTTAAGGCTTTTGCGCCTAATGGGACTAATGATCCCTGCATTGCGTTACTCACTCCGGGTGTCTATAACTCAGCGTTCTATGAGCACCTGTTTTTAGCTGATGAAATCGGTGCCGAGTTAGTTGAAGGAAGAGACCTCTTGGTTAATGATGGCTTCGTCTATATGAGAACGACATCGGGACTTCGTAAGGTTGACGTGATTTATCGAAGAATTGACGACGAGTTTTTAGATCCACTGTTCTTTCAGGAAGACTCAGTACTTGGGGTACCAGGATTGATGCACACCTATCGCAAAGGAAACGTAGCTCTCGTAAATGCACCGGGCACTGGAATTGCAGACGATAAATCAATCTATGCGTATGTTCCCGACATGATCAAGTATTACTTAGCTGAAGAACCTATCCTAGATAACGTGGAAACCTTTCTGTGCCGGAATCCCAAACACTTGGAATATGCACTTGATAACCTTGACCAACTTGTGATAAAGCCTGTCGGTGGTTCTGGTGGATATGGGTTGTTCATCGGCTCACAGGCAACGTCAAAAGAACGAAATGAGTTTGCAAAAGAATTGCAAAATGATCCGAGCAACTACATTGCTCAACCTCAACTTGGACTATCAAGAGGACCTTGTTGGATTGAACGGGGAATCGAACCCAGGTGTGTTGACCTCCGTCCATTCATACTGACAGGTAACGTGAGCCAAATGGTTCCTGGAGCCTTGTGTCGAATCGCACTCGAACGAGGTAGTTTAGTTGTCAACTCAAGCCAAGGCGGTGGCGCAAAAGATCTCTGGGTGGTAGATAGTTAGTGTTAGCTCGCAGTGCACAAGGGCTCTATTGGATGGGCCGGTATCTCAAGCGTGCTGAACACATTAGTAGGCTCATGGAAATTCAAATGAGTGCACTGATAGATCGACCATGGGAGCAAATTCATTTTGGTTGGTCGCGGATGTTTGAACATCTCAAGATAACCCCTCAACACGGTGATTTAAACAATTGGATGGGATTTGATACTCAATGGACTTTAACAGATTCTTTTGCACTTTCGGATGAGTTGACGTTTGATCGCGCTAACTTATCTTCAATTCTCAGCTGTTTTGAAAGAGGTAGAGAGAATGCGCGTCAGATGCGTCATTGCATCAGTTCAGAAATGTGGTTGGGCCTCAATCGCTCCTATTTTCGTGTTCGAGACTTATCGATTGAAGCAATCTGGACCCAAGATCCCAAACAGTTTTACGCAGATATGGTTCAGGATGTGAACACCTTCATGGGAATCTGCGCAGGCACCCTTTATCGTGATGAACGATGGGAGTTTTTGCAGATTGGCCGCCAAATCGAACAGTCACAGTTGATGTCAGCTCTGATGCTGTTTCAAGCACGCTTACATGAAGATAGAACTTACGGCGACCTTGAACTTTACGATTGGTGGAGTTTGTTGCACGGATTTCAGGTTGATGAGGCTTACCAGACTCTCTATGGTGGCAAGGTCGACCCTGATCTAGTGATGAATATGTTGGTTACCGATAGTCGTTTACCCAATTCAATTGAGTTTGCGGTTAGTCAAGCGGCATCGCGGTTGTCGGAATTAGGAGATGCACCAGGTCAAAAAAGTGGAGCATTAGCAAATCGCTTTGCAGGACGTTTGATTTCTCTCTTACGCTATGAATGGCCCGATGCTACTAACAAGATCCGTATGTTGAACTTGGTTGAAACATTAGCGCATAAATTACACGAACATATTAGTAGTGGATGGTTCAGTTATGTAGTTCACGACATACATCGGTCATGACGTTATCATGACAACCCATAGATATGAAGTAGCCCACAACACTCATTATGAGTATGACGCGCCCAAACATTCCAGTGTCATGTACTTGTGCGTTAAGCCTAGGACGACGGATTCTCAGCATGTTGAGAGTTTTGAGCTTGCAACGATCCCAGAGTCAAAGATCGATGAAGATTCAGATTCCTTTGGAAATACTCGAAACTGTTTTGATATTCACAGACCGCATAAACAGCTCAGTATCACCAGTCATGCCATCGTTTCAGTGGAGTCATCTTCATCAATCCATTCTCTGAAAGGGAGCGCTTGGGAAAACCTAAAGGGACTGGAATCATCAATGGAAATGTGGCACTATTTGCAACCGACCGATTTGACCAAAACAAAACACGATTTAGACCAATGGATTCGTTCTCAAGGTGGAATAGATGAGGAAACACCTTTCACATTTCTCTACGCTGTGGAACGCATGCTTTCTAATGTCATCACCTACAAACCTGGTAGCACTACTATTGAATCAACAGTCGACGATTTGCTCACCCACCACGAAGGTGTTTGTCAGGACATATCACAATTGATGATAGCGATTGCTCGAAGTAGGGGAATACCTGCTCGATATGTATCGGGATACTTGTACGTCGAACCGAACGAAACTCGTAGGGTGGTCGATAATGCGACTCACGCATGGGTGGAATGTTTTTTTCCGGGTCATGGTTGGATTTCTTTTGATCCTACGAATCCCGACAGCGCATCGGAATCACATATTATGATCGCCTACGGTAGAGATTACCGTGATGTGGCACCTACGAAGGGAATAACCCTGGGTTTGGGTGACACCATAATGGATGTGAGCGTGTCTGTCAATCCTTATTTTCAGCAGTACCAATCTTTGCAGAGCACCCTTACCTAGTAGTGGAATTTCAGTCATACACATAATTGCACCCAAACTTAACTAAAGATCTTGCGCGAGTAACCCATAACTAATGAATGCAACCACAGCGATTCACATCCTTGTAGTTGACGACGAACCAGATCTTGAAGATCTCATGAGACAACGAATGAGACGTGAGGTCCGAAAGGGTACGTTCTCCTTGAGCTTTGCTAGAAATGGCAAAGAAGCCTTGAACATATTGAGAGAACAGCATGATATTGAGATTGTGTTGTCAGACATCAATATGCCGGTCATGGACGGATTGACGATGTTGGAGAACATTCCTAGCATCAACAACAAGATCAAGACTGTGATGATCTCTGCTTATGGTGATATGAAAAACATCCGACAAGCTATGAACCGCGGTGCGTTTGATTTCATCACTAAACCTGTAGACTTTGAGGATCTTCGACTCACGATCAATCGAACGAGTGATCGTGCGCGGCTAGAAAGAGAGCTCTATCAGAACCGGGAAAAGCTCATAAGCATCAAGTCCGAGCTTGAAACCGCTGCACAAATGCAACAATCGATTCTGCCACGGTCCTTTCCTAAGTCAGACAGTTTTGAAATTTTTGCCAATATGATCCCTGCTCGAGAAGTTGGGGGGGACTTTTACGATATCTGTCCATTACCTAATAAACTCTATGGGTTGTGCATCGCAGACGTAAGCGGAAAGGGAATTCCAGCTGCGATGTTCATGATGTCAAGTAGAACTTGGTTAAACGGTGCAAGCATTGGATACAAGCAACCTAGTAAGGTCATTGCTGAAGTGAACGATATGTTGGAATCCACTAACGATTCTATGATGTTTGTGACTCTGTTCTATGCTGTTTTTGATCCTGTTCATAGGCGATTGGTTTATGCCAACGGTGGACACAACCGACCGGTGTTGTTTAAAGCGGACGGTTCTGCGGCTGAAATTCAAGCCTCACCTGGAGTTGCTCTTGGGGTCATGCCAGGAATGACGTTTGAGGATGAAACTCTTGAGCTCAGTAAAGGTGACGTATTAGTTTTCTATACCGATGGTGTCAACGAAGCAGAGACAGCGGATGAAGAATTATTCGGAATGGATCGGTTGCTCAATCTTTTTGATGGAAAACCACCCCCATTGGTTGCTAAAGAAGTCACTGACGCGGTGTTTTCTGAGATCAAGGACTTTACTCACGGGAACGACCAATCTGACGATATCACATGTCTAACACTCTGTGTTAAGGAATAGCAATGGCAGCAACTTGTAAGATTACACTTGAAAATCGAGCTGAAGAGTTTCAGAGATTTGAGTCTGCATTTCTAGACTTTGCTCGGCTTCAAAGACTCACAGATGATGTCATCTATGCCATTCAATTATCAATTGATGAGTTGTTTCTCAACATAGTCTCCTACGGCTATGATGACGACGACAAACATCTCGTGGAGGTCATCATCAAGTCCACAGATGATGAGATAACGGTGGAGTTAATTGATGATGCTAAAGCGTTTAATCCATTGGACGATGCTCCTGAACCAGATCTTGATGTCGGATTGGAAGATCGTCGTATAGGTGGTGTAGGGATTCATCTGGTGAAGACTATGATGACCGATGTAAGCTATAAGCGCGAAGACAACATGAACCATCTCTACTTGAAAAAGAAGCTTGAGCATTGAGTGGAAAAACGTTTGTTTGGAAGAGTGTTCCAACACTAGTACTCCTAGGCACACTAGGAGTTTCTAGTACTACCCTTAACGATTTCTCTGTTGAAGAGGAACAAGTAGAGGAAGAATCCGTTGTCTTGGAAGAAGACACGGTTAATCCAGAATTACACGGAATCTACGAAAACCGTATCGTTTTTGGCCAATCGGCTGCATTGACAGGGTTGAACGGAGCATCCGGAGCTGGAATGCGTCTTGGGATCCTCGCAGCATTTCATGAAGCAAATGCAAACGGCGGAGTTCACGGTCGGACACTGGAGCTCATCACGAGAGACGACGGCTATGAACCAGATCAAGCCATAACCAATTCCTCTGAACTCATAGACGATATCAATGTGTTCTCATTGATTGGTGCAGTCGGTACACCCACCTCCCGTGCAGCAGTAAAAGTCTGTCAGCTTCGCAACGTTCCTTATATTGGACCACTCACGGGTGCTGCGTTTTTGCGTGAGGAAGATCAGGTTGTCATTAATCTCAGAGCATCCTATGCTCAAGAAACAGAGGAGATGGTCCAGTTTCTCACAGAGCGAGTAGGGGCAGATCGAATTGCTATTTTGTACCAAGACGATTCCTTTGGAAAAGCCGGCTATGATGGAACCAAGGAGGCTATGGATAGACGTGAACTCAAACTTGTTCGCTCGGGAGTGTATCGTCGTAATAGCCTTGATGTTAGAACTGCAGTACTCGACATCTATGAAGCCAAACCAGATGCAGTCATCATGATAGGTAGCTATCGGCCTTCCGCAGAGTTCATTCTGTGGGCGAGAACCGTTGGTGTCAATGCTCTGTTTATCAATATTTCTTTTGTCAACAGCAACGCTCTAGCAGAAGCTCTAGGTGAGGGTGGAACCGGTGTTTTGGTGTCTCAGGTTGTCCCATTTCCAGGTGGGGATTTGCAAATTGCAAGAAACTATCGAAGTTCTTTAGCTATAGTCGATCCGGATGCTGAACCAGAGTTCTTTTCGTTCGAAGGCTATCTGGTCGGTAGGTTAGCACTGCTGGGCCTTGAAGACGCAGGTAGGGATGTCACTCGAGAGTCATTTCTCCAGTCGATTAGAGCAATTGAATCAGTGGATGTAGAAGGATTTGAGTTCGACTTCGGAAGCGACAACCAAGCCTCTGACAGAGTTTTTATGACAGTGTTGGGTGAAGATGGAGCTTATCGTGCAGTCAATTCTGTTTCAGATATTGAATTACCATGGGAAAATTAACGCCTAAGGAAATATTTGCTACGCGGCATCGAATTTCCTTTAGGATAGGGTTCGCACTTCTAGCAGCAGTCACTGTGACTATGGTGGCTAGTTTTCTGGGAATATTTTTCTTTGGTCAAATTCAAAAGACCCAAAACACGGTCCTTGAAGTTGCGGTACCCAATATGCAGCAAGCGTTTTTTCTGTCCAAAAAGGGTGGAGACATCGTCTCTGGTGTCCCTCGATTGTCTGCAGCTCCTGATCGTGAAACATTCAACGATATTTTGGAGGAAGTCAACGCACAGGTTACAGACTTTCAGACTGATTTAATACTTGCGCCGACTCTTGGACTGGCAGATGAGGATTTGGAGCGAATCAATGAAGGTGGACAAGCTCTTCTAAACAACATCTCTACGGTTGGTTCATTGATTGAAAGTCAGTTTGATATGCGGAAGCGACGAGGCGAATTGATCGATGGCTTCCAAGAGATTGAAGTTATTGTGCAACAATTATTAGCAAGTGAAATAGATCAACAAACGATGTACTTTTCATTGGGTTATTTCGACCGAGACCAACCACCTGCACCTAGAGATCAACACTTTTCACAAGCTGAATTTAATCGTTATCGATTTCTGATAGAGTTGCAACGTCATGCTACTCGCAGCGCTGAAATCCTGTCGAATGCGATCAACGTCAGTGATATTCCAAACCTTGAGAGACTGAGAGAGCAATTTGAAACAACCATATTTAGGATCAATCGTTCTCTGACTTACTTGGAAAATGACGACCTTTACGATGTCATCACCGCACACATTGCTCACCTTGTAGATTACAGTTTAGGAGTAGAAGGGATCTTCGAGATCAAAAACGAGATGATTGAAACGGTTCTCCAGACTGACTTGCTTTTCAACGAAAATCGAAAGCTAGGAATTGAACTAACCGAGATTCTTGGAACGGTAATTGAAAAAGCTCAAGAACAAACGGTGATTGCAGCAGACAACAGTACCCAAGCGGTGAACACAGGACGCATCCTATTGGTCATCTTGACCGTTCTAACATTTTGTGGAGCACTGTACTTCGCCTTCATCTATATTGGTCAGAGGCTGCTACGTCGAATTAATGTACTTTCAGATCGTATGCGTTCACTAGCAGATGGGAACTTGGAAGCTAAAGTGACAGTGGACGGACACGATGAGATTGCTGATATGCAGCAAGCACTGGAAGTCTTTAGAAGGAACGCTTTAGAAGTCCAAAGACTTAACCTCGTTGAAGAGCTCGCGACAGAATTGAGATCCAAGAATGAAGAACTTGAACATGCAAATGATGAGATCCGTCTTGCTCAAGGACAAATCGTAATGCGCGAAAAGCTTGCTGCACTCGGTGAATTAACGGCTGGGGTCGCACATGAGATTAGAAATCCAATGAACTTTATTAGGAATTTCTCTGAGTCTTCAGAAGACTTACTTGAAGAATTGCTTGAAGAAATAATGCAACCGGAGAAACGAGACCCTCCTGGTTCTGAAATCGATGATGAATTGCTTCAAGAAATTTCAGAAGATCTCACGTCCAACCTCAAGCGAATTAGGCAACATACCACAAGAGCAAATCGCATCATTGACGACATGCTCAAGATGGGTCGAGATACGCAGGAGTTCCAGGAGACAAACTTAAACGAGCTGATAGAGGAACACTCGAAATTAGCGTTTCACAGTGCACGAGCTCAGGACTTAGAGTTTCAACTGGACATTCAATATGACTTTGATGAGTCCATTGGAGATATTAAGGTTGTTCCTCAAGACTTGGGACGACTATTCATTAACTTGACGACAAATTCTGGTTTCGCTTGTAACGAAAAGCGACAAGCCCTCTTGGCTGAAAATCCTGATTCAGATTATGTTCCCACGCTCAATATCAAGACCGAGCACATGGGCGATCAGATCATTATTACCTTCAAAGACAACGGTACTGGAATTCCAGATGAGTTAATTGAGAAGATCTTTAATCCGTTCTTTACTACGAAACCGACAGATCAAGGAACCGGTCTAGGATTAGCCTTGTGTAACGACATCATTCGTACACACGGTGGTCAGATCCTTGTATTCACCGAGAATGGGGAGTACACTGAAATGGTGATAGATCTTCCAGAAGATCCCTTTTCATTTATGGAAATGAACTCCAACTCTACCTGATTCAGAGCAGGTTTTTATGCTCAACCGCATTGGGAGTAAGTGCGTTTGGTGAGGTTTATTTGCTTACTTTGATCACAGCTTCGGTATGCGTCTCGACAACAGAGATAATGCGGTCAAATCCTGCAATTTTGATAATTTCCAGAATGGTATGTGGAACCGAGCACAGAGCGAAGTTTATGCCCCGCTTATTCAGTGTCTTAGCGATGAGCAGCATGGACCTCAATCCAGCACTACTCAAATAGGTAACATCGTTCAAAACGATGATAACACCATTATCACCATCTTCGATTAGTTCCCGCACTCCTTTCTCGAAGTCATTGGCAGTCATGCCGTCTATGCGTCCGGAGACATGTGCTGTCAGGATTCCAGTATCCCGATGGGATTCAATACTTAAAGTTGTTGCGTTAATCAGTGTTCTCCCAATTCAATTTTCTACATTTCCGCATCTGGGTTTCCCCAGTCATCAAGCTTAACAAGCATCTTGACAACAAATCAATTATATCAACTGCTATTGCAGCAAAGTGACATTTGCAACATTGTCCGCTGATTTAGGATATTTTAGCCATTTCAGTCGATAAAACTCACAATTGTGTCAAATTCATTTCGATTCTGATTAGGAACATTTAACAATACCCACCAATCTTGAATGATCCAGCTAACTGGAGACTGTTACCCTATCTGTAGCGAGTTTGAGTAACTCTGCCGTGTTCACATTGAGGAAATTTGTTCTGAGATCGGTTACATCTGTCGAAGTTGCTTCAGTCTTGTCCAACCATAACCTCACAGCTCGACCACCAGACCGGTAGTATTCGGTTAACCGTTCGCGTTTCTTCCGGTTTAGTACCAAGAATAAGTGCTCTCTTTGATTGTCTATTTTTGGGACAGCAATACCATTAGCACTGGCCAGAGGAATCAATAGATTCACCAGATTTTTAGCAAGAAACGGTACATCTCCAGGGACCGAAAAAGACCATTCTGTTGTAACTGACGCAAACGATTCCACCATTCCAGCTAGTGGTCCACTTGAAGGTTCATCATCAACGACAATCTCATGTCCTAATGCTTCATACAATGCAACATTACGTGAACAAGAAACGATGATGGAGCCTACCTGCGGGATCAATCGTTCCAATATGTGATCAATAATTCGTCGTTCACCTAGCTTCAATAAGGGTTTATCTTCGTTGTTTAAGCGCGCCCCCTGACCACCACACAGTACGATACCCGTAATTTGTTCTTGCTCAATCATGTATTACTCGCTCTCCGTGATAGACGTTAAAGCTATTTTGCTTGAGAAACCCGATCAGGGTCATATCTTGTTCTTTAGCAAGGTCGATTGCGAGAGAAGAGGGTGGCCCAATCGAAGCAACTAGTGGGACCCCAGCAATAGCCGCTTTCTGTATAAGCTCAAAATTAGCACGACCACTCAAAACCAAACCCAAGTTACGCATTGAATCCAACCCCCTGTGGTGCCAAGAACCAACGAGTTTATCAAGTGCATTGTGTCGGCCTATATCCTCACGAACTCGGCAAATTTCCCCTTTGTGGTCAAACAAAGCACTAGCGTGCAATCCTCCGGTTTGCTGGAACTCTTGTTGTTTTTCGACTAATTTGCGGGGTAGCAAATTGAGATTGCTACTAGAGATAGAAAAATTCGATGGTGAATGTGTGCGAACATGAACCTTTACAGCAGCTATTGACACCTTGCCACATATTCCACAACTTGAAGAAGTGTAGAAATGCCGTAGTAGGGTTTCGGTATCAAACTGGACATCGGGTTTGAGTTTTGCAATGACCGTGTATCCACTGGATTCAGTTTCTTTCACACTTTCTACCTGATTGAAACTATCTATGATTCCTTCACTCAACATGAATCCATAACACAAATCAATGTCGTCACCCGGAGTACGCATGGTCACTGAAAGACTCTGCTGTTGGTAAACCCCGTCGACTTGAAACTCAATCTGGATTTCTAGAGGTTCTTCGACCGTGATGTGGTCGATTTGAGTTTCAGATGCTGGTTGAGGACCGACTTTGAGTACTGGGTACTCGCTACTCCTAGAATCGGAACCAGTGACTGATGACGTTTTATCCTCCTGCTGGAAGGAGTTCCTGTTGTGTTTTCTCGTTAGCGTTATATTCTTGATACCAATCCGAAAGATGGTTAGCGGGGAGTACTTCTACTGCGGTCACTTTGTATTCGGGGCAGTTAGTGGCCCAGTCGGATCGATCAGTGGTAATCACATTGGTACCAGTAGCAGGGTGGTGGAACGTAGTGTAAACGACTCCAGGGTTAACTCGGGTAGTGACTTCAGCGGGTAGTGTGATTTCTCCCATGCGACTATGAATTGAGAGTAAATGTCCAGTTCGGATCCCGCGCATTTCTGCATCGGTAGGATGGATTTCGAGTTTGTCATCCTCTAACCACACATTATTCGCTGTTCGTCGAGTCTGTGTCCCAACGTTGTACTGTGCTAATTTGCGACCAGTAGTGAGCAATAACGGGAACTTTCGATTTGTTTTTTCATCCGTGGGCACAAATTGAGTCTGTACGAAGTTTCCTTTCCCTCGAACAAAGCGATCTACGTGCATGATTTCAGTACCAAGTGGAGCATCATCGTTACATGGCCATTGCACACTATTGACCTGATCAAGGAAGTCAAAAGAGACATTGCGAAACATCGTGGTCAGAGTAGCTAGTTCATCCATGATTTCGGAGGCACATTGGTAGTTCATGGGATAACCCATTTCGTTCGATAGCTTTTGCACCACTTCCCACTCTTCCATACCGGTTACTGGTGGCATAGCGGGACGTACACGATTGATTCTGCGTTCGGCATTGATAAAGGTACCGTTCTTTTCCAGGAAAGTAACACCCGGTAAAAACACGTGAGCCAGTTTTGCGGTTTCAGTCAAGAAGAGATCTTGAATTACCACACAACTCATGGAGCGAAGTGCTTGTTCCACATGATGGGTATTGGGATCAGATTGCATGAAATCCTCTCCCTGAATGAACATCCCTTTGAATTTCCCCGAACAGGCTTCATCAAACATGTTTGGGATTCGATAACCAGGCTCGGGATCAATAGGAACATTCCAAAACTTAGCAAATGAGTCTCGAACCTGTTCGTCTAGGATTGACTGATAACCGGGTAATTCATGAGGGAATGAACCGACATCGACTGCACCTTGGACGTTGTTTTGTCCTCGAAGTGGATTCACTCCTCCTCCCTTGCGACCGACGTTCCCGGTAAGCATCGCGAGATTAGCCATACCCATCACCATCGTCGAACCCTGACTGTGTTCGGTTACTCCAAGACCATAGTAGATGGCAGAGTTTTTTGATTGCGCATAGAGCCTAGCAGCTTCACGAATGACTTCAGCCGGTACTCCAGAGATTTCAGCAACGGCTTCTGGACTGTTTTCTTCTTCAATGATGAATTTTCTCCACTCACGATAGCTCTCTAAATCGCAACGCTGTTGGATGTAAGTTTCATCTTCCCATTCTTCAGCTACGATGACATGAGCCATTGAATTGATGATGGGAACATTGGTGCCAGGCTTGAGAGGCAAATGAAGTTCTGCTTCAACGTGAGGTGAACGAACTAAATCAATTCGACGTGGATCAACCACAATCAACTTAGCGCCTTTCCGGATTCTTTGTTTCATTCGAGATGCAAACACAGGATGTCCGTCAGTGGGGTTAGCCCCAATGACCATGATTAAATCAGCATGTTCGACAGAATCAAAGTTTTGAGTCCCAGCAGACATTCCAAAAGTTTGTTTCAACCCGTAGCCAGTGGGAGAATGACAGACGCGAGCACAGGTATCAATGTTGTTATTCTGAAATGCAGTTCGGACGAATTTTTGAACTAAGAAAATATCTTCAATAGTGGTCCGCGATGAGCTGATAGCTCCGACTGCTTTGCGACCATACTCAGCTTGCAGTTTTTTGAAACGTGTTGCTGTGGTCTTGATGGCTGTATCCCAACTCACAACTTGCCAAGGATCATCTATGGAATCCCGGATCATGGGTTCGATAATGCGTTCTGGATGGTTGGCATAACCCCAAGCAAATCTACCTTTCACACAAGAATGTCCGTGATTTGCTTTGCCTTCCTTGTAGGGCATCATCCGAACAACTTGGTTACCTTTGAGTTCCGCCTTGAAAGAACATCCCACTCCACAATAGGCACAGGTAGTGAGTACGGTGCGATCTGGAACCCCGTGTTCGATGACGGTTTTATCTATGAGTGTTGCAGTAGGGCAAGCTTGTACACATGCACCACAGGAAACGCACTCAGAATCCATGAACGTGTCAGTGGAAGTTGCCACCTTAGATCCAAAGCCACGACCATCGATAGTCAGTGCATAAGTCCCTTGTATTTCATCACAAGCACGAACGCAACGAGAGCAAACGATACATTTTGAAGGATCGAAAGAAAAGTAAGGATTGGAATCATCGACTTCTGCGACTAAATGGTTCTCTCCGGGTGCATAACGAACTTCTCTGAGTCCGACAGCACCAGCAACATCTTGGAGTTCACAGTCTCCATTTGCAGAACAGGTGAGACAATCAAGTGGGTGGTCTGAAATATACAACTCCATCACACCTCGACGGATTTTCTCCAAGGAAGGTGTTTGGGTCTTGACCGACATCCCTGCACGCACCGGTTCGGTGCACGATGCAACCATACCCGGTCTTCCTTTGACTTCTACCAGACACATACGGCAAGAACCGAACGCTTTCATGTTGTCGGTAGCACAAAGTTTGGGTATAGGAATACCAGCTTCGACCGATGCACGAAGAATAGAGGTACCTTCAGCAACTGAAACAGCTTTACCGTCTATGGATGCGGTGACGGTATTGCTTAAACCATTACCGTTGGTGAGGGGAGGTGTACCGTAATCTTGTTCTAACAATTTCATGGGTTTGTATTGAAAAAATCTTCCGAAAATCGTTGTAAGGCACTAAGGACAGGAATGGGGGTCATTCCCCCCATTTGACAGAGACTGGCTTGTTCCATTACATCACATAAATCTTCTACAACACGAATAGTACGCAGATCTGAACCATTTTGCAGCTGTTGGATAGCTTCTTTGCCTCGCACCGATCCGATTCTACAGGGTGTACACTTACCACAAGACTCAAATTCACAAAATGCAAACGCATATTCTGCTTGTTGTCTCATATCGACGGTATCGTCAAATAGAACCAAGCCACCATGACCGATTCCAGCACCGATTTCACTCATGGCTTCATATGTGAGAGGGGTATCGAACTCAGCCTCTGACAAGTATGCACCAAGTGGACCTCCAATTTGAACGGCACGTACGGGTCGCCCAGAGAGACTCCCACCTCCAAAATCGTATACAAGTTCATTGATGGATGCTCCGAAGGGTAGTTCGATGAGACCTCCATGTTTCACATTTCCAGAAATTTGAAAAGGCATCGTACCGGTAGATCGATCTACACCTAGTTGAGCGTATTCAGCTGCTCCTATATCCAAGATTCCAGGCACAGAAGCAAGTGTGATTACATTATGGACCAAAGTAGGTTTACCAAATAGTCCTTCGATAGCTGGAAGCGGGGGCTTAGCCCGAATTTCACCCCGTTTACCTTCCAGGCTTTCAAGCAAAGAAGTTTCTTCACCACAGATATAGGCTCCAGCACCGACAAATAGCTCTAGATCAAATTTAAATTCTGAATCGACCACTGATTCACCGAGCAATCCATTTGAATACGCTAGTTCTATGGCTCGTTCAAGGTAGTTCAATGCGACTGGGTACTCTGACCTCAGGTAGATATACCCCTTGGATGCTCCGGTAGCGTAACCGGAGATGACCATGCCTTCGATCAACTTGAATGGGTCACCTTCCATCAACATACGGTCAGAAAAAGTACCCGAGTCACCTTCATCTGCATTGCAGACGATATATTTCTGGTCAGAAGGAGTTTGAGCAACGGTTCGCCATTTGATGTGAGCAGGAAATCCCGCACCTCCACGACCACGAAGTTCAGAAATCTCTAAATCATCAATGATCGATTGAGGTTCTCGACATAACGTTTTTTGGAGTAGAGCAGCATCAGGTAAGTCAAGCGGAAGTGCTCGACCGGCTCTATCAAATACCAGTCGTGTTTGTTTGCTGAAGTACTCCTCTTGCAGAGGATCAGAGATGGAGGCTGAACTACCATTGGGATGGTTCAGAGATTTCACAATTGCAGGCAGCCGTTCTGGGTTTACATTGGCAAAGATCAACTGTTCGATTGAGGGGTCAGTTTCAATTCTCAGTAAGGGCTCTAACCACGCCATACCTAACGAACCTGTCTGAACAACATCGAAGTTAAGGTCTTGGAGCAGGGTACCGACTTGCTCAGAACCCATTGCTTGCGCAAACGAGTCAAATGAGAGATAAGCCTTCACCGGCTAATCGACTCCAGATGATCTACAGTCGCTTTAGCAATGATGCGCTGATCGATTTCCATGGAAGGACCCAGAGCACAGAGTCCGAGACAGTAGACAGGTTCTAGAGAGACAAAATTGTCTTCAGAATGTGAGCCTATTTGAATATTAAGTCTCTTTTCTAGTTCTCTCGTTAACTCCCTTGAGCCTACAGCTTGACAAGCTTCTGCTTGACATACTCTTACGGTATGCACAGGAGGTGGTTTCGTCTTAAAGTCGTGGTAGAAACTAATGACACCTCTTATTTCAGCTTGGCTCAAGTTAAACACTTTCGCGATAGTGGGCAGGTTTTGAGTATCAATAAATCCTTGGTTGCACATCATCCAGCGAAGTGCTCGCAGTAGACCTCCTACCTGATCTACAAAGGGCTCTAGATTTTTAACTAGATTCAGTTCTCCGTCATCAATAACAGGATGGTGATCCTGAAGTTGCTTATTCACTGTATATGTGTAGTTACGGAGGAAGTTCTAGGTAGAAAATTTCCGGGAACAACTGAGCACCATTGGGCGTTGATTTGAGTTTAGAATCAATTTAACGAGAAAAAATCCACTATTTATACAGAAAATTGTACAATAGTGGGTTCTGCAATCAGAAAAGGTGTCCCCCCGACATCTAGAAAGACGCGCGCATGTGCGTTCAATACCATCTATAGTGTTGTTATCACAAAGGAAAAATACATGAACAAATTCCGCAGAACTATCTCTGCATTTTCATCCATCGCACTAATTGCACTCCTTTTGGCTCCACTGAGCGTTGCTCAAGATGCAACTTATAAGGAAATCATTACGGTTGAAGGGGTTACCGAATATCAGCTTCCCAATGGTCTAAAAGTCCTATTGTTACCTGACCAGAGTCTAGACAATATCTATGTCAATGTCACTTATTTTGTCGGTTCTGCTGATGAAGGTTATGGAGAGACTGGTATGGCTCATTTTCTAGAGCACTTGGTCTTCAAGGGTTCCCCTGATCATCCCGATATACCCGCAGAATTAACCTTGTATGGTGCCAGTGCTAATGGCTCAACTTGGCTGGACCGTACCAATTATTATGAGACTTTTGCTGCATTACCAGGATATCTTGATTGGGCACTCGATCTAGAAGCAGATCGGATGATCAACTCGTTCGTTTCTCCCGAAGATCACAAATCTGAGAAAACCGTAGTCGTTAATGAATTAGACCGAGGCGAAAACAATCCTGGTCGAATATTGAGTCAGAGAGTGCGGTCTGTAGCCTACGACTGGCATAACTATGCGAACTCTACTATTGGAGCGAAAGCTGATGTTGAGAACGTACCCAATAGTCGCATGAAAAAGTTCTATCGCAAGTGGTACCAGCCGGACAACGCGATATTAATTGTCGCAGGGAAAATTGATCCAGAGGAAACCATGGATTTGGTCGTTGAAAAATTTGGTTCTATCCCACGACCTGACAGAACAGGAGAGCTGGAAATTTACAGAAACTACTCTCATGAACCACCTCAAGACGGGGAAAGAATGGTGACTCTTGAAAGAGTGGGAGAGCAACAACAAGTCCGTTATGCCTGGCACACACCTGGAGTTTCACATCCTGATACACCCGCACTGTCTTTGTTGTCTCATGTGTTATCTGGTGCAGGTACCAATAGTCGAATATACAAGAACATCACTGAAAAAAGACTGGCGATTAGCGCATATAGCTATCAAGAAAACTTTAAATTCCCCTCTCTATATTGGTTCGGAGCGGACGTTAAGAGTGAAGATTCAGTTGCGGATGTTGAAGCAGCATGGGAAGAAATTCTTGCTGAAATTAAAGCAAATCCTCCTACGGATGAAGAAATGGAACGAGCCCATTTGGACTGGTCTAACTCTTACAAAGATCGTGCACCTGAAACGCTACAACTAGCAGGTCAGTTAGGTGAATGGGCAGCGAAAGGAGACTGGAGGTTGTACTACCTCTATCGTGATCGGGTAGCTGCAGTCACTGCAGAAGACGTTCAAAGAGTTGCTCAAAAATATTTGCAGAATTCGAATCGAACCCGAGGATATTTTGTACCAGTCGAAGAAACTCCCGAAAGAGTAGCCATTGGGCGAGTAGATGACATCTACTCATTGGTTGCAAACTATCAAGGTAAAGAAGCAATCCAGAAGGGCGAAGATTTTGATTCAACCCCAGCTAATATAGCTGCTAGGACAGAGTATCGAACTATGTCCAACGGAGCTAGAGTTGCACTGCTATCTAAAAAGAACACGGGTGAATCAGTTGCCTTGGGTGCAAACATGAGATGGGGTACTGAGGAAACCCTGATGAATCTGGGTTATGTCGCTTCCTTTACTAGTTCTATGATGTCTAGAGGGACTACCAAACGCGACAAGAAAGAAATTTCGGACGCGTTTGACTTTCTACGACTAGGTGGTGGGGTCAGCGTTGGTTTGACCGGTGGCTCTGTGTCAGCATCGACCATTCGTGAAAATCTAGTTGAAGCAATCAAACTTCTAGGTGAAATCGCAAAAGAACCAGCGTTCCTGGAAGATGAGTTCGAATTACTGAAGAGAAATACTCTAGCTAATCTTGCACCACAAAAACTTGAGCCTAATGCACTTGCAAGCCGAAAACTCTCACGACACATGTATGAGTATCCCAAAGGGCATCCAAACTATCGCTCAACCATTGATGAAGACATAGAAGGCTTCAGTGCGGTGACACTGGATCAAGTCAAAGATTTCTACAAAAACTTCGCGGGCTTTGGCCCACATACCACCATCACAGTAGTTGGTGACTTTGATCCAGATATTGTTATGGAAACTCTCGAAGCTGAATTTGGTGATTGGACCACTTCTGCAGAGTACGAGTACATAGGCGAAGACCACCAGGTCAGAGCACCTATCAATGAAAAGATTAATACTCCTGATAAAGCCTCAGGGGTCTTTATAGCTCAATCAAATTTCTCATTCACCGATGATCATCCAGATTATGAAGCGATGATCGTTGCTTCGCAGATATATGGTGGTGGATTCCTAAACTCAAGACTTGCTAACCGAATTCGTCAACAAGAAGGTCTGTCCTACGGTGTAGGCGGAGGTTTTTCCACTTCAGTGTGGAGTGATCGCGGAACTATGTACGCTCAAGCTTCAGCTGCACCTTACAACTTAGACAGAGTTGAAACAGCATTCAAAGAAGAAGTCATCCGGATTATTGAGGAAGGATTCACTGATAAAGAGGTAGAAGATACCAAGGATAGCATCCTAGCTAGACGAAAAATGTCTCGTAGTAACGATGGAAGCATGGCAAACATGTTACAGCACGGTATGTTCTTTGAGAGAGAGATGTCTCATTTTCAAGAAATCGACGATAATATTGCTGCTTTAACGACAGAACAAGTGAATGCAGCATTTCGACAACACGTAAACGTCGAAGACTTCACTATTATTAAAGCGGGTGACTTTTCTATGGAAGAAGTTGCCCAACCAGTCGAAGAAACGACAGAAGAATCAGGCGAATAGCCTGTATCCAATATGAACTTGGAAAACACGCCCCTCGGGGCGTGTTTGTTTGAGGTTCAAAACGCCAATCCTAGATAGGATTCAAGAGAGAGTTAAATTCCTCTCACCAAAGAGGTTGGAGAGGGAATCAAACACCCTCCGCTGAGTGTTCCCTCCGGTTCGCGAACAATCAATTGTGGCACACCGTAATAGATTGGTGCCACACCGTTCTTTCTTACACGAGTGGAATCAAATGTGTCTTGAAGTAATTTGATTGAGCTGCTCTCCATGTGATCCATGATGGTGACTAAGTCAATTCCTGAGACATCGACGCGTGCTTGATGGACTGCATCTGAAACACTCATTCCAAAATCACACAAAAACGACAAGAGCTGAAAAATTGCAGGGAAGATTTGTCGTCCCCCACATGCTCCAATGGCAATTCGTCTACCGTCATCGGTGCACGCAATGGTCGGACACATATTGCTAAGAGGTCGTCGACCTCCAGCCATTGAATTAGGAGTGCCGGGTCTAGGATCAAACCACATCATCCCGTTATTCATCAATATGCCAGTCTGAGGAAGTATGATGTGTGAACCAAATCCAGACATCAATGTTTGAGTCAGAGTGACCATATTCCCTTGTTCATCAGCAACACATTGGTGTGAAGTTGCACCAGTGAGTTTGTCTTCTATGGCACCATCACCCAAGTGTTTGAGTCTGTATTCATAAGCATCTAAGAGTGCTTTGCTGTACATGACATAGTCGTCACCGTTAGGTTGTAATCGAGATTCACTAGACCAATTTCGCTCCATGAATTCCAGTGTTCTTTGCAGGGTTGGACCAGCAGATCTACGCCTTGGAACATAAACCATGTGGTCTCGATAGTGAAACACTGATGGTTCATCAATGAAGGCTTCATAGTCAATGAGATCTTCTTGATTGATGCGTGAACCCGTTTGCTTCAAATCTTCAGCAATTAATTGGGCTAGTGAACCAGTGTAGTACGAGTCTGGACCTTCTTTTTGTAGTGTTCTGTAGGTTCGACTCAGATTTCCGAGCTGTATACGATGGGTGTGCCCGTCACCATCTTCATGTGGAGGAGGTAGCCCATCTGCGAGGTAAACATTGCGGATGTGTTCGTAGTTGCGCATTGTCCTGGATGCTTTAACAATGTGTTGGAGTGTGTACCAATGTGTGGGAAGACCAAATTCAGCGAGCCGACAAGCTGGTTCAATGACATCTTCCCATTTCCAAGTACCAAATTTTTCGAGTGCAAGTGATACGCCTTTGATGTATCCAGGTATTGCAATAGAAAATGGACCGTGAACGTTTCTGTTTTCAAGCACTTCAGGCCAATGAAATGAAGCATCACCTGTCGTTCCACCAGTGAGAGGGTAGTCGTCAGAGGTTGCAGCTAGTGGTGCTTTCATACCAAATTCAACAACATGGGTACGTTTTTCAGTTGTATCGTAGTAAGTCATGAAACCACCACCACCAATACCACTATTCCAAGGTTCAACTGTCCCGAGTGCTAAACCAGTTGCAACAGCAGCATCCATAGCATTTCCACCTTGCTGCAGAACCCATGCTCCAACCTCTGATGCAAGGTAGTGTTGAGCAGATACCATACCATTCTGACCTGTTACCGCAGGTTTACGGAGACTCCACTGTTCTTCAAATATCGTAGGTATCTCAAACATAGTTTGTACTTGTCCAGTCCGGGAAGACTCATTCTATGTTCCACGAACAATACACTACTGGGTAGAATCCATTTGCAACCATTTGCGAGGAAATACTATGCTCGATAGCCCACACCAAGTATTCGGTATTCGCCGAGAATCCAGTCCAGAAATAGAAAGTGGTGACAGACAATGTACTCTAGGACACTTTATCGGTGGTGTAGAGAAAATCTACGGAACTCGAACTATTCCCGTCATCAATCCAGCCAATGGTGAGACGATTCGCGTATTGGAGATGGGCTCTACTGCAGTGGTCGATGAAGCAGTCAGTGTTGCAAAGCAAGCGTTCTCCGAGTGGAGTGAAGTTTCTCCAATCAAACGTGCTCGAGTTATGTTTCTGTTCAAGTCATTACTAGAAACTCACGCTAAGGAAATCACCCAATACATCACCGAAGAACATGGAAAGACATTAGAAGATGCTCGTGGTGAATTGCAGCGTGGGATTGAAGTGGTAGAGTATGCCTGTGGAATACCTGAACTCTTAAAGGGAGAGTACACACAGAGTGTGGGTCCTGGAATAGACAGTTGGTCACAGTTTCAACCACTGGGAGTAGTTTCAGGAATCACACCATTTAACTTTCCAGCGATGGTTCCACTTTGGATGTATCCTATTGCCATTGCTAGTGGCAATACATTTGTTTTAAAACCGTCAGAATTAGATCCGTCTACATCGTTCATTTGTGCACAGTTGCTACAGGACGCAGGTTTACCTGAAGGTGTCTTTAACGTAGTGAATGGAGATGCGGAAGCTGTTGATGCGTTACTCAATCACACTGATGTGAAAGCAGTCAGCTTTGTAGGTTCAACTCCGGTAGCGCAACATGTCTACGAAGTGGGTTCCCGTAACGGACAACGTGTACAAGCATTAGGTGGAGCAAAGAACCACGCTATCCTGATGCCAGATGCTGATCTTGATCAAGCTGTGAAATCCGTAGTGGGAGCAGCATTTGGTTCGTCGGGGGAACGATGTATGGCGATTTCCGTTGTTGTTTGTGTTGGTGATGAAGTTGCTGATGCGTTTATTGAACATCTTCGACCTGTAGTGGCTGGAATGAGCATGGGTGATGGAACTGAAGAAGGAGTTGATATGGGACCACTCATCTCAAAGCAGCACTTAGAGCGAGTAAAACGGTATATAGAGATTGGGGTGAATGAGGGAGCCGAACTTACGATTGACGGTAGAGATCTAGCCTCTGCGACCAACGAAAATGGATACTATTTGGGTCCGTGCGTGTTCGATCATGTTCAACCAGGAATGACCATACATTCCGAAGAAATATTTGGTCCTGTGTTGAGTGTCGTTAGGGTTCGTTCGCAAACTCAAGCAATGGAAGTTGTCGATAGTTTAGATTATGGAAACGGCACTTGTATTTTCACACGAGATGGTGAAGCCGCTCGATACTTTGCAGATAACATCCATGTCGGTATGGTAGGAATCAATGTTCCTTTACCTGTACCCACTGCGTTTCATAGCTTTGGTGGTTGGAAATCATCGCTGTTTGGTGCACTAGCGAGCTATGGACCAGATGCAGTGAGGTTTTACACCCAACGAAAGACCATCACTCAACGATGGCCTAGTGGAGGCATACGTGAGCAAGCAAAGTTTGCATTCCCGAGCTAGCTAAAGGGCAAATTTGGAACAAGAGTGGTTATTTGTAGCTAGCTGCGACCTTATTGAGGTTCCAATTGTTGTATAGGAGAAATAGGGCGGGCAACACGATTAAGGTCAGAATCATCGCGCTGATCATGCCTCCGAACATAGGAGCCGCAATGCGTCTCATGATTTGAGAACCAGTTTCGTTATCGATCATGATGGGAACTAGTCCCAAAAATACTGTAGCCGTTGTCATCATGATCGGCCGAATTCTGATCATAGCTCCTTCTCTGATTGCGATCAATACATCGTTGCGTTCGAGCTCTCTACCTGCTTCCCTCGCTTGTTGAACTCGATTCTTCATAGCCATGTTCAGAAAAGTCAGCAAGATGACTCCCAGTTCCACTGCAACCCCGAGTAGTGCGATAAATCCTACCCCCACGGCAACTGACAAGTCGTAGTCCAACAAATATAACACCAGAATTCCGCCAACCAGCGCAAATGGCACAGTGCCAATAATCATTGCTACTTCAACAAAGCGTCGAAAGCTCAAGAACAACAACACCAAAATGATACCAAGTGTCACCGGCCCAATGACAGCGAGTCTTTGTTGGGATCGCACAAGGTATTCGTACTGTCCAGACCACTCTAACGCATAGTTGGGTGGTAAATTGACACTGGTTGCTACAACATTCTGTGCTTCCGCAACATAAGAACCCAAATCTCTATCCAGAATATCGATGTACAACCAGCCGCTCGGTCTTGCATTTTCACTTTTGATCATGGGTGGCCCATCAGACAATTTCACCTCAGCTACATCCGCGAGAGCCACCCGTGCACCTTGTGAAGTAACTATAGGGAGACTTTTTAGGCTTTCGATGGAGTTTCGTTTGTCCTGTGGGTATCGAATATTGATGGGATATCTCTCAAGACTTTCAACTGTATGAGCAATGTTCATTCCACCAATGGCTGTGCTAACGACATCTTGTACATCGTTGACGTTGAGTCCGTATCTAGCTGCTCTCACTCTATCGATTTCAATGTCAATATATCGACCACCTGCCACTCGTTCTGCGAAAACAGAGGCAGTGCCAGGAACATCCGCAAGAACTTCTTCTATGGATTTTCCTATAGTCTCAATCACACTTAAATCCGGACCGGAAACTTTCACACCAACAGGAGTTTTGATTCCTGTCGCTAGCATGTCGATACGAGTTTTGATGGGCATAACCCAGGCGTTATTCAGTCCCGGGAAGTCCACTCGTCGATTGAGCTCATCGCGAATGTCGTCCATAGTGACTCCTTTTCGCCAATCGTCTTTCGGTTTCAATTGAATCATCGTTTCAATCATGGTGAGGGGGGCAGGGTCGGTAGCGGTTTCCGCTCGACCAACCTTACCAAATACGTTTTCTACTTCAGGAACGGTGCGAATAAGTTTGTCGGTTTGTTGCAACAGTTCTCTTGCCTTGTCAACAGAGAGACCGGGGTAGGTCGTGGGCATGTACATCAAATCGCCTTCATCCAGTGGAGGCATAAATTCCACACCAAGTTTGGAAGCGGGCCAGAGCCCCAAACTCAAAACACCTAGACAGAGAACAACGGTTAATTTTGGGTATCGTAATACAACGTCGAGTATGGGTTTATAGATTGCAAATAGGAGTCTGTTCAAAGGATTTTTAGCTTCAGTATGTATTCGCCCTCGAACGAAGTAACCAGTTAATACAGGTATCAAAGTTATCGCCAGGATTGCTGCTACCGCCATCGAATATGTCTTGGTGAACGCTAACGGAGAGAACAAACGACCTTCTTGTGCTTCAAGAGTAAACACAGGGAGGAAACTTAATGTGATGATTGCTAAACAGAAGAAAATGGGTGGTCCGATTTCCGTTGCGGCTTCCTTGACCGTTTCCCAGCGTTCGTCAGTGGAAAGTATCTGACCTGGTCCCGCACGTGCTTCGAACCGTTTATGGGTGTTTTCTACAATCACAATGGCACCATCTACCATAGCACCAATCGCAATCGCAATACCTCCCAGAGACATGATGTTGGCATTGATACCTTGTAGTCTCATGATCAGAAACGCTCCAAGGATGGCGACTGGGAGACTCAGAATGATGACCAGCGAAGATCGCAAGTGGAACAAAAACAAAGCACAAACTAGTGCAACCACTATAAATTCTTCGATCAGTGTATGACCCAAATTGTTTACGGATCGCTTGATTAGTTTTGAACGATCGTAGGTGGTTTCGATTTCAACGCCTTCAGGTAGGCTTCGTTTTAGTTCTTCCAGCCGTTTCTTGACCTTGTCAATCACAGCCAAAGCGTTTTGACCTGCGCGCATGACCACAATACCACCAACGACTTCACCTTCACCGTCTAGTTCAGCAATTCCACGACGCATTTGTGGGCCGACACGGACTTGAGCGACATCAACAAGATGTAGAGGAGTGCCGTTGTCACTTATTCCGATGGGTACGTTTTCTAAATCAACAATAGATTCAAGGTACCCACCCGATCGTACCATGTACTCAGCTTCTGCCATTTCGATGACACTGCCACCGGTTTCCTTATTGTTTGCTCGAATGGCATCGCGAACATGAGCCAGTGTCAACCCAAAGGTATAGAGCCGATCAGGATCTACAACCACCTGATATTGGCGTACCATCCCACCTACGGTTGCTACTTCAGATACACCAGGTACCGATTGGAGTTCGTACTTTAAGAACCAGTCTTGCAGTGAGCGCAGTTGACTTAAATCCAGATTTCCGGTGCGATCAGTTAAAGCATATTGGTAAATCCAACCCACGCCGGTTGCATCCGGTCCGATAGCAGGATTGATACCAGGTGGGAGTTGATTAGTTGCTTGGCTAAGATATTCCAAGACTCGTGATCTAGCCCAGTAGAGGTCAGTTCCGTCCTCAAAAATTACATAGACGTATGAATCACCAAAAAACGAATATCCGCGTACTGCGGTAGTTTTTGGAACTGACAACATTGCTACCGAGAGAGGATAAGTGACTTGATCCTCTACAACCTGTGGTGCTTGTCCATGGTAGGTAGTCTTAATGATGACTTGAACGTCAGATAAGTCCGGAATCGCATCAATAGGAGTGCGAAGTATGCTATAGATCCCAATCACAACCAAGAAAATCGTACCGATTAGAACTAATCGACGATTTTCAATTGACCAGTGAATAATTTTTTCGAACATTCAGGTCTACATTGGTTTTGTGGTCACGGGTTGGGTCTTAAACCTACATGAGGTTAAGCTAATCGGACGTTGATTTCTTGTGTTCAACATCAGTGATGAGATAACCACCTTCGGGCTGTTTTTCAATGGTGAGAGTGACTTCGTCATCCTTGTCGAGGTCATCCATGAGCGAGAGTTCTGCTACTTTCAGATTCATAGTCATAGTGTGCCATTTCCATTCAGGCACGGCATCATGTTTGACTCTCATAGTCATCTTTTCTTCATTCATGCTCCTGAAGATGCCATCCACTGATACCTGAGTAGGAACCGCTAACTCTTTTTGACGTTCCTCAAAACGTGCGAGAGCCGCTTCGATATTTGATTCGGAATCGATCAAGAATTGACCCGAAGTTACTATCGTTTCACCACCTTCTAGACCATTTAGGATTTGAATTTGGTCACCAAACTCTCTTCCAACCACGACTGGTGCAGAACGATAGAGTCCTTCATCCACTTCAAGCACTACTCGATCAGTCAATCCTCCTCTGATCACAGAAGCCACTGGTACGTGAAATGAAGGCTCGGATTCATTGCTCATGATGGTTATCCGAGCAAACATATTGGGTCTTAGTACTTCTTCGATGCCATCAAAGGTGATACGTACTTTGAGGCTACGAGTATTGAGATCTAGTTCAGGATAGATGTAGTTGATCTCTCCGTCATGCTGCTTGCCCGGATTAGCCTCTAGTTCAAATTTCACCTCTTGACCAATTGAAATGTCTACCGCATATCGCTCCGGAATTTCTGAAACTATCCAAACTTTGTCTAACTCAGCAATGGACATCGTGTGGGTCGCTGGTGTAATGTGAAAACCTTCTCGAACTCCCAGCATACCGATCACACCATTGGTCTTGGCATGTATCTGGACACGTAGGTTGGCAGTCTGTGATTCCGTAAGTTCTTCGATTTGATGATTCGACAACCCAACCGACTGAAGCCGCGTCACAGATGCTTCAACCATTTCATCCTGACCGTTTTTTAATGCGAGCAAGTACTCTTCTTGAGCATTGACCAAAGTGGGTGAGTAAATTTCAAATAAAACTTGTCCTTTTTCTATTGGATCACCTTCAGCTTTAACACTAAGCCTTTCAATCCAACCTTCTACACGGGTGTGGACATGATGAAGTGCGTTTTCGTCGTACTCGACATAACCCACGGTTTGTAGTCGACGAGTGAGCTTACCATGACGAACTTTCTCTGTTCGGACACCTAGGTTTTGTACAACGGTAGGACTGATTTGCACTTCGTCCTCAGCGATGGCGTTTTCGTTTGCGTAAACGGGAACTAGATCCATTCCCATAGGTGATTTTCCGGGTTTATCTCGGCGATAGTTTGGATCCATGGGAGCTACCCAATAGAGAATTTCTGGTTCCGAAGTGGCAGATGCTCCCTCTCCTCCGGTTCCACCCATTCCAGCAGAAGGATGTGGATGCAAATACCATCCAATCAAATAGCCAATCCCGAGGCTGACAGCAACTATTGCTATTGTCATAACAAACAGGGAGCGTTTATTCATTGTTCTAGTCCTACCAACATGTCGATTTGAGCCCAGATTTTTAGTCTATCTATCTTCAATCTCAGTTCAGTCCAACGGGTCTCTACTTGCAAGATCAAGCTTCTGATCACTTCAGGTGCTTCCGCCATTTGGTTTTGATACGATTCAATCAGAGCATCATAGTGTTCAGTGGTTTTGGTTGTGAGATCTTTTTCAAATAATTCAATTCGTTTAGTGAGTGATTCCCAGACAACTACCGCAATGGTCAGTTCATTCACTAAACGCCGCTGCAGATGAACTTGATCTTCTAAAGTTGATTGGCGTTGCTGAGTTGCTGCAGAAATCTGTTGTTCGTACTTTTTCTTTCCAAATATAGGAAAGTTAAATGAAACCGCAGCACTGACTAAGTCAGAACGTGGTCGACTATCAGGAAGTCCTCCATCTCGAAACGCATAACCAATATCCACAGTCCATTTGGGTCTTAGGGCACTAGAACGATAGTCAATTTCTGCAGATTGGGCTTGGTATTTTTTATCTAAAGCAGATAACTCTGGATGAGACGTTAGGGACAGTTTCAACTCTGCGATTGAAGGAATGTCAGTCCATTCAGGTAGTTCTCCAGATACTTCGGAAACAGACATATCGTTGAGTAAGTACTGTAGTTTAGAGTAGGTTTCTTGCTGGTTCTGTTGTACCGAGATTACTCGGTCTTCAAGATGGCTCAACTCTAACTCAGCTTGTAGGGTATCAATTCTATCTCGAGTGCCCGCAGCGTATTCAGACCGTATGATTTGAAAAAGGTTATCCAGTAATTTGCGGTGTTCTTCAAGCAAATCTAAAGCTTGTTCGCTAAAGTAGGCTTCTAACCAAGTCTTGCGAGTGTTGAAAATCAGTTCACGCTTTCTGACTTCGATGAGTTCTCGATGTTGGTTGGCTAAGTGATGGTGTTTTTGGAGTAAAGCTGATCGGGATCCACGTGGCGGGATAGATTGCCGAACCCCCAACATTGCATGAGTCATACCTTCGGTTCGAAAATCTCCAGTTTCAAGCGGAAAATTCATCAAGCCAGAGCGAATTTGCAAGTCAGGTAGAGCTTGGTGTGCTTCTGCTATTTCATCCAGAGCTTCTGCTTGTAGTTTGAGTGACTCAATCTTGGGTTCTTCGAATAGAGCCAGTTTTTCTGCATCTTTAAGGGTTAAACCTACTGTTGGTAAGGTAGAAAGCAGTAGTGTTAATACAACTGTAATCTGAAAGGAGAGAAGTTGAAAAACGCCACAATCACAGATTCGATGGTAGGTTATTGGTTGCTGAAATTGAACGGAGGTATCCATATCGTAGCTGCAGTCGTCGTATATCTATTGGACAATATAGGTTAGTTTATTCAAACAGGTAACCCGAATGAAAGATTGTGGTTGCTGCGAAAAAATTCACTGCGTTTGAGAGGTCTAGTGCAACCATTAAAGGAATGGCAATAGTTAAACCTACCACATAATGGTTGAACCATTAGGCATTAGGATTACTTACCTGGTCAAAGGAAAAAGTGTAGGTTGGTATCACTCGTAAAATACGTAATCATACTTGTGTCAGACGTTGTGAACTCACAACTAAAGGTTAGCAGCGTGTCAACTATTACCTAACAGGAAACCGCATATGAAAATAGATCGAATGATCGCACATTCACTAATCGTTGCTCTAGTCTTTGGTCTAGGGAGTCTCACTTTGGCACAGGAAAAAGAAGGTTATTTCCTCTCTGTGGGGCTTAATCATTGGATTGGATTGGATATGCCAGATAACATTCCCGTCATTAGTAGTAGTGGAGTAGGAAAATATGAGCTTGATGACAGTCGAACACGACCATCTTTTACCTTTGGCACCTCATTCAGTGACTCGTGGAGCATAGAAGCAGGGTTCTTTCAGATTCCTAGTCGGTCTAGTAGAGCGAGCATCATTTCAACACGTGATAGTGATTTGACTCCTCCAGACTTAGTATCGGACTTACCGGAAACGTTTAGAACAACCATTGTCATGCAGAGAAAGACGAAAGCTATCACGGGTGCTGCAGTTTTTGATGCTGAAATTTCTTCACGATTGAGCTTGTTCGCTAAAGCAGGTGTGGCTTTCGTTGGTCAGAAGGATAAAAATACCCTTTATTTGTCTCGGGTAGAGGACCCAGATGAACCAAGTCCTTATGCACCGGAATATAGAACTACAGACGATGAGAACGGAATCGATTTTTTCTTTGCTGTAGGGGTTAGTATCCCAATCACCAATACCAGTACTGAAGTTAGCATTACCTATGAGCTAATGGAGACTCCCGCTGAAATCGAAGGTAGCTTGAGAGCTGGTCTTTACTGGCATTTCTAGATTCCTAAAGAGAATCCTGCAAGTGATTAGCTCTTTCTGGACGAAGCTGTAATAAGGGACGGTATTCCCAAATTGCGGGAACTATTACTTGTAAGTCGAGTTTTTTCTTATATTTGACTGTAAATTTAATTCTCTTGACTTTCAATTTGAAAATTGACTCAGTGGGTTGAATCGAACATAATTTGACGATTTTCGAGGATCCAACATAGGATGAACGAGAAGATTAGGGTATTTACTGACTAAACAGAATTAGTATGAAACACTTTAGTTTGTTCACAGTGTGAATTTTGGGATACGGAAGGTTTGCTACTGCTCATGCTATAAGCTGACGATTTGATTTGTTGAATCTCCCTCGAGAGAGGTTTTGCTAGTGTGAAACCTCCATCTAACAATCAAATCTGTCGTAATTTGAAAGGTGATCCCGAGTGATTACACATACCTAATGACTTTCTGAACCCCATTATCTATCCGTTTGATTTCACAACTGCATTTGGACTAGTAAAGCCTCCACTCCTATCCGTTCAATATAATTTGCCAATGAAAATAGACCAAATGTTCTGTTTTCTTTGTTTGTTGCACACTATTTTTAAATTAGTGCATTATTGAAATGAGTTTTATTGGAGTTCTATATTGGATAACGTGACTCTTGGGGAATTTATCGAACAGGAAAAACGTCGCCTTCTTAATGAGAAAGGGGCACTGAACAGGCAAATGAGGAAGAAAAACGCTGAAATTAGTGCTCTTAATCGGGAGATGCTCGCAGTGACTGCCTACGAAAGCGCAAGGAGCGGTTCTAAGACAAAGATGGAAACTAGAAGAAACAATGTTCTTCAAACCATTGCAGAAAACCCAGGTGTCCGCCCTCGAGACATACGAGAGTATCTAGGCATCGAGTCGGGTAGCTATGAAGCAGATATAGTTGCTCAATGTCTGTCCACTCTCATTAAAGAAGGAAAAATTAGACGGGATGAAGAGGGAAAGTACTTCCGGAAACAAGAAGTAGAGCAGCCCAGATCTCGTTGGGCATTTTGAAACATCAATATCAACAAATTTCAATTTACTAGAGATAAGGAGTTTTATTTATGGATCCCAATCAATTCAGAACATTCATCGCTGAAGAGAGAAAGAGGATTATTGCTGCAAAAAATACAGTACGTGAGGAAATCAAAGAGATAAGAGAGCAGATCTCTGCACTTGATCGTGAGATGATCGCAGTTTATGCCTACGAGAAAGCGATTGGTGGGAACAAAACCCGCGGACACGCTGACTCTCGTAAACGAAGCATAGTCGAATATATTCAAGCGAACCCAGGTGCTAAACGGCGAGCCGTTTGTGAACACCTTGGTATCGACTCTCGCAGTAATCAAGCTCAAACGGTCACCAACTTGCTTTCATTCCTTGTTAAGTCTGGAGAGATAATTCGCAAAGAGGGTACAAGATCTTACTACCCGGCTTAAGCAGCATCTGTTGTGTGGCTGAGAGGGATAGTGAACTCAGAGCTAGCTCCACTCGAAACACATGAGCTTGCTCCTTAGTTTAGACACATTAGAAAAGATGGAGCATTGCTCCGTTTTTGTTCTGAAATAGAGTTAGAGCCCTATACATCGTAGTTGTTTGGTTTTTAGGGCGATTCTGCTGATGTAGATTCGTCAGTAAACCCGTTTTTGACCATGAACATCAAATATAGCAAAAGCTCGTTGTTCAGCTGTTCTAACTCTGCAGAGTCTGGAACCTCCAACTCAAACTTTCTTGCAACATTTTTGATGATGTTTGAATAAGGCTTAGTTTTATCGCCATACGAGACAATAGCACCCAGTAGTACCACGGCTAATTCTTGGGAAGTTTCTTCTCGTTGTAGTCGACTAATCAGTGCAGCTAATCCGTTGTGGGGCTTAAATCGACCTAGACTCTCTGCAGATTGAGTAACCGCAAACATCGAGAGGTTTTTGTTCAATAGACATTCGATTCGAAAGTCGGTGGCTTTTTTTGTATTGAATTGTCCTACATTGAGTAGTGAAAGCATCAGTTCGGGATAATGTGGATGTTCAGCTTGCCATATCAATTCATGAACATCTTCATCTTCTGGAAAAAAGGTCACTAATATTCCAGGAATTGTTAACCACGCCCACTCAAGTCTCCAAACCGTACCAATTGAACGAACTTCAACGAATTGGGTATAGTCTGTTCCCAGCCAAGGGTTTTTCTGATCGCCCAATGCTATTTCCCAATAATCAATTAGGAATTGCTTTAGACCCGGTATGAGTGCTAGGTTACGACTAATTGACTGAGTAGAACGGTCATCTTCATCTGATAATTGTGAGTATGCTGCTATCCATGCCATCGAACAAATCGTAGCAGCAACAATCTCAGGGTCTTCACTCTGAATCCCCTGTTCGACACGTTGGTTGATCGATTCTTCGTTCCAATCAGGATCTTGTACTGCTATATGACCAATCCAGTCGTAGAGTTCCACTCCCTCCAATTCGGAAAATTCAATTTCTGTTTCTTCTTGATTTGCGTGTATTGAAGGTACGAGCTGAGGAACAGCTAAGACGAAAAGCAAAGCCGCATACAAAGTGTTCCTAGCTCTGTAGCTTTGGTGTAACTGCTGAATCAACGCTTTGGTTAGAAATCAAGATTTCTCTTGTTTTATGATATGGGAACTGTAGGTTTGACAAGAATTGAGACTGTTAGTGTTCTCCAACAGCGTATTCGAGTAGCATATTTGTTAGTTTAGACAACCAAATCCGAACTGTAACAGGCAGATCAAGTAACTTCAACCCAGTATTGATAGAAGGACTCTCACTATTTCAAACCATTATGACTATGACCTGTTTGTAATAGGAGCAGGATCAGGAGGCGTTCGTGCTGCTAGAGAATCGGCCTTACTAGGTGCTCGTGTTGCGATTGCAGAAAACAAGCACTACGGTGGTACTTGTGTCAACGTAGGTTGTGTCCCAAAGAAACTCTTCGTCTATGGTTCGCAATTAGCTGAAGATTTTGAAGATGCTCAAAGCTACGGATGGTCGTTAAACAAAACTTCATTTGACTGGAATATATTAAGAGACAACAAAACTAAAGAAATATTAAGGTTACAAGGAATTTATCAGAATTTACTCGCAAACGCTGGAGTTGAGAGTTTCAATGGAACTGCTAAATTTGTTGACTCGCACACACTCGACATTAACGGAGAACAGAGCACTGCAGATAAGGTTCTCATTGCAACAGGTTCGTACCCCTATATCCCTGAGTTTACCGGCTGTGAACACGCCATTACTTCAAATGAAATGTTCTACCTAGATGAACTACCCGAAAAACTTGTAGTGGTCGGAGGTGGATACATAGCAGTTGAGTTTGCAGGCATCATGGCTGGACTAGGTGTTCAAACCACACTGATGTATCGTGGTCCCATGCTCTTGCGAGGGTTTGATCAAGATATTCGTCGAGTAGTCACTCAAGAAATCAGAAAGAAGGAAGTCACTGTTGCACTGAATGTGTCTGTGACTAGTATCAAAAAGATAGCTAACCAATTGACACTCTTGCTGGACAGTGGAAAAAAGATTCACTGTGATACAGTTCTTTATGCCACAGGTCGTCACCCGCTCACAGAAAATCTTGAACTTGAGAAAGTAGGTGTGAAGTGTAACACTCAAGGAGCCATTGAAGTAAATCAAGATTACCAAACAGCACAGCCAAACATTTTTGCGTTGGGAGATGTCATAGATCGGTTTCAATTGACACCCGTTGCCATAGCTGAGGCAATGTCGTTTGCTCATAGACAATTCGGTACTATTGATAAAGCAGTGAACTATTCCACAATCCCCACCTGTGTATTTTGTCAGCCGAATATCGGTACGATTGGTCCTACCGAAGAACAAGCCAGAGAACAGTATGCTTCAGTCTCGATCTATGAGTCGGAGTTCAAACCAATGAAATATACGCTTTCCGGTAGACAGGAAACCATCTACATGAAACTCATCATTGAGGATTTGACTGATAGTCTCATTGCTGCTCACATGGTTGGACCCGATGCTGGCGAGATTATTCAAGGATTTGCGGTAGCAATCACTGCAGGAGCGACTAAAGCAAATCTTGATTCAACTATTGGAATTCATCCTACCGCAGCTGAAGAGTTTGTGACCATGAGAACCAAACGGTCAGGATCGACCTAGGATTCTTGTACTGAAGGATGTACTAAAACTGACACAGAGACAGTATAGATCCTAGATCGAAAATTTTTCTTCCAGAGAGTTGCAATTCGTTCTTTTTATTTACAATCCACATAGAGGAACGCTTTAGTTCCTTCCAACGCAATGACCTAAGGATAGATATGCTGCAGGCACTTGGTAATTTTCTTGATACACTAGACGGATTCCTTGGTTCATCAATTTGGTTTCCGTTTTTGCTTTTGGGTGTAGGAATCTGGTTTACCCTCTACTTGGGGTTCCCCCAAATCAGATATTTCCTCCGCTCTGTGCGTATCTTGTCGGGTAAAGAAACTCGGCCTGATGCTCCTGGAGATACCACTCACTTTAAGGCGTTATCCACCGCACTATCAGGAACAGTGGGAACAGGAAATATTGGTGGCGTAGCGTTCGCTATTTTCTTAGGTGGTCCAGCCGCTATTTTCTGGATGTGGGCTACCGCATTCATCGGAATGACCACCAAATTTGTTGAAGTCACACTCTCTCACAAATATCGAGTCAAAGACGAAAAGGGAGAGATGTCAGGTGGGCCAATGTATTTTATGGAACGCAGATTAAATATGAAGTGGCTAGCGTTTGTTTTTGCCTTATGTACGATCATTTGTACATTGGGCACAGGTAACCTACCTCAGAGCAATAACCTTGCAGCTGGACTTGAAACTTCATGGAGCATCCCAACATGGATTACCGGTGCAGTTCTAGCGGGAGTGTTGGGATTGATCATCATTGGAGGCATCAAACGGATTGCTGCTTTTGCAGCTACTGTGGTACCGTTTATGGGAATCATCTATGTGATCGGCGCATTCGCGGTTATTGTGCCAAATGCAGAAAAAATTATACCTGCGTTCAGTTCGATTTTCTCTCACGTATTCACGGGTTCAGCTGCTGTCGGGGGGTTCTTAGGAGCAAGTTTCGCTTTTGCATTCACCAAAGGAGTACAACGAGGGTTGTTCTCAAATGAAGCTGGACAGGGATCTGCACCCATTGCTCACGCTAGTGCAAAGGGAGATAGTCCGGTGTCTGAAGGATTGGTTTCATTATTAGAACCTTTCATTGATACTCTACTCATCTGTACGTTGACTGCACTCGTGATTCTCTCATCAGGAGTCTGGACAGATAAGTTCCAAAACACTTTTGAGATGACTGACCTCCAAGTTCTCCAAGGATTGTATGAGGAAACGAACCCTGAACATGTTGAAACTCTAGCTACTCATTTGTCAGGAGTAGGTGAAAAAGCAGCTCGATTTGATGGATCACTTGATGTAGTGGAGGGAGTAGTTCAAACAGAGGGACTCACTTTCATTCACAATCGTTCAATTGCGGAAGATGTACGGATCATGTCAGAGGGTGAACCCCATACTGGTCCTGTCGTCGTAGAAGACGGTCGCATAGGAATGGATGTTAGGGTGGAAGGAAAATCACTTATTCATTCTGCCCCACTGACAGCAGAGGCCTTCAAAAAAGGACTCTTGGGAGATTTTGGGCAATATACGGTAACGCTAACCTTAGTATTCTTTGCCTTCACAACTGCTGTTGCTTGGTCGTATTACGGTGATAGAGCAGTCGTCTATCTATTTGGGAGAAAATGGTTGCTTGCTTACCGGTTGGCTTATACAGTCATGTTCTTCCTTGGGGCAATAATGGATACTGGTCTGGTTTGGAAGTTTGCAGCGGTGGCTGTCGTGTTCATGGCCTTACCTAATCTAGTAGGTATCACTCTGTTAAGTAAAGAGATGAAAGTGACTACTAAGGAATTTATGGAATCAAGCCGAAAGGCTGCTTAGATACCCACTATTAAATAACTTTAAGCTCTGTTCCAGCTTGAAGATAAAGCCGGAACAGAGCAAGTGCACCCTTTAATAGATTCTGGGAGGCTCGAGTTTCTCGTACACTGTTCTCTTAAGTGAAAGACTGAAAAGCGACTTAATTCAAACGAACAGCTTAAATCCCTTCGGCGGTTTCTCTGATCACCATATCTACAACATTATCAAGCGCTTTTTCATGAGAAGCACCTTCTAGTATCGCAAGTCGATACAAGTCTAGCTGGCGATCTGCTCCCGCACCAGTTCTCACAATGTCCTTTGCGTGATTGAGTTCTGCAGTACATCCCAGAGCATCAGCGTCTTCTGCAAGCTCTTCAATCAAACGAATGACGATATCCTCAATATCCACCCGATGACCATCGAACGGATCTGCTAGAAATGCAAAGATCCCATATCGTTGGGCTTGCCACTTATTTTCTGAAATAATCTCTGTGAGGGCTTCCGGTTCATAGGAACGCCGATCTTCACTTCTTAAGTATCTCCTGATGAGACACACATACAAGGCCGCTATCGTTAGAGCATCTTCAAACTTAGGACAAACATCACACACTCTCATCTCAATGGTCGGATAGTGAATGGAAGGTCGAATGTCCCACCAAAACTCACTAGCATCTTGCACAAATTTCCATCGTTGATATTCCTTGACTAAATTGTCATATTGTTCGTGTGATTCAAACTCGTTTGGGATACCTGTTCTGGGTAAGGAGCTCATGATGTTCATCCGTGAGGATTTAAACCCGGTTTCTAGACCTTCTCTGAACGGAGATGAAGTAGAGAGAGCAAGGAATACAGGAAGATAGTGTCGAATGACATTCATCACCTTGATTCTAGATTCCTCATCTCCAAACCCAGCATGAATGTGCATGCCCCCGATTAGGAACCGACGAACAGCCTCTTGATATACCAGAGTAGCACTTTTGTATCGTTCCTTAAGTGTCGGTTGTTGATCTTGCCAAGCTGCAAAGGGATGGGTACCAATCGCTGCAATTTCTGCTCCATGTTTTTTTGCAGCCTCTGAAATCACTCCTCGAGTCTCTTGAAGAGCTTGCTTTAGTTCCGTCATTGAGTTGCATACTCGTGAATTGCTCTCTATCTGTGTTCGCAGTAGCTCACGAACTACTTTGTGTGGTGAAGCATTGGCCTCACAGTGTTCGAATATGCCGGGATCAGGGTCTACTACAAGGTTTCGCGACTCAGGATCGACTAAGAAAGCCTCCTCTTCGACTCCAATGGTGATGTCTAATTTACTCATGGATCTCTAGTGCAATTTATTTTGACAATTTCAATCGTTCTATTTAGAACAGAGAACCACAAGTTGGTCTCAGTCAACTGATGGAAATCTCTTGAGATGGAACTCCCCATAGAGAATAGATGGAAGTTACACGTTTATTCTCTCATGTTCAGAGTTTTTGAGCGTCCAATTCAGATAGTGTTCTGAGCACTAGAGTGTGATGTTCTAATTGTTCGGAAACCGTCTCTAGATGTTCTTGATTGGGATTTTCTGCTTCAAAAATCATATCGTAAGCGTTTTGTGCACGAGCTTGAGAGCGCATTAGAAATTCAATCACAGATTTACCATCGTTGGTTTTAAGTGTGTGATCGACTCCTTGTTCGAGTAAAAACTGAACACTTTCCAATTGTCCGTACATTGCTGCCCAATGCAATGCGGTATACCCCTGATCATCCTGGACTTGAGCATCCCATCCCATTTCAAGCATTTGACTGACCAGTTCTACATCATCCCGCAGAATGATGGCTCGACTCAAAGAAAAGGCTGGTGATTCTTGTTTGGCTAGGTCTAATCCTGTTTGCAAAACTGTTTGCGTGCAGTCGTTTTCACCCAATCTATTTGATCTCATCAATGCAGTAATTAGCACTGAATTTCCATCTGGATCTAGTCGATTGACGAGTTCAGAGTCTTCTTTCACTGCGATTGAAAATTCTTCACATTGCCCTAACCCTACGAGGTCGTGCGGACTAATCTCTGGATCCATGGATAACGTCAGTGCAATCAATTGGTTTTGGCGAACGCTAGGTCGATTTAAGATTAGTGAAAGGGGAGTCTGACCGTTAATAAATTTCTCAATCAGTAATTGTGGATGATGTTCTAGAGCGGTATTGATGGTGTCGATTTCTCGGGTCAGAATGTAATGTCGACGAAACTCATCGCTGTCCATCAATTCCATTGTTATATCAAAGGCAGATTTGCCTGCAATCATCCCTTCTAGATATTCCAGATAAACTTCTTTAGATTGTGGGTTACTAATTCGGTCTTCTTCCACTCCATGGTTGAAAAACAAGACTGTTGGTATGCCGTTCACACGGTAGTCCTGATAAATCTGTGGAGTATCATCAATATCAAGTTTGGCTACGACAGCACGACCTTCCATTTCCGTGACTAATTCATCGACAATTGGATCAACCAGCTTACACGGGACACACCATTCAGCTGTGAAATCCAACAGAACAGGTAGTTCTGCTTCTAGTACGACTTCCTCGAACGTTTCAGCAGTTACGTAGGTTGTATCGGACTGTTCTTCAGTAACAGTTTCTGCAATCGTACAAAAGCCATACAACATCAACACTACTATAAATGAACGAATGAATGTAACCATGTTCTCTCTTCTATGAAAATCCATTAAATTAATCATGAATTATTGAGTTTCGCAAGCTTCACAGAGTGCATACACAGTGCGTGGCTTGAGCATTAGGTGATGACTCAATTGCTCCCTTATCTTTTGTGTTTCCGAGATGTAGTCAGCTAGTTCGGGTGCAAGTGGGGGTGCAAGTGCTGAAATTTTACCCAATAGTCCAGACATTAGGGTAGGAGTGCTGCCACCGTATCGGTAGACTCGAAAGGAGCCTAATTCAGCGAGGTTTGCAGCATACTGGATGGCATCATCCAGATACCCAAGTTGGTCAACCAAACCGTTCTCAATCGCTTGACTTCCCGTCCATATTCGTCCACCTGCAATGGATTCCACATTCTCGGGAGTCATATCTCTACCAGCACTTACGAGGTTGATAAATTCTCTATAGGAATCATTGACGGAAGCTTGCATCACTGCAGCTTCCTGTTCTGTGACTCCAGCTGTTGCGCTTAGTCTAAATTGACCTTCGTGTGAATACACACCATCAGTAGTAACTCCAGCGCGTTCCAAGGTATTTTCAAACGAAGGTAAGAACGCAAAGACTCCAATCGAACCTGTGATGGTAGATTCAGCTGCAAAGATTTGGTCTGCTTCTGCCGCAATCCAGTACCCACCCGATGCAGCAACACCAGACATTGATGCGACTACGGGGATACCTGCATCCCTGATCTGAACTAGTTTGCGTCGAATTTCTTCAGAGGCAATTACTGAGCCTCCGGGAGAGTTGATTCGCAAAACTACTGCATCGACTTCATCCAACAAAGCATTCGTTAAGCTATCTACTACTCCGGCTTCTTCCGACAACGGCACATCAAAATCCCCCACTGAATCCATGATTGTGCCTTCGACCGTGACGATGGCGATGTTTCCAGAGGCTCGATAGTCTGATTCCGATGCATTGCTCTGAAGTACCGAGCCAATATCTGGACCTAGTGAGTGGTAGTAAGACTCGGTATATAGGTAGTCAAAATCTTCTTGGTTGCGTCTAGGTTTTAAGTTAAAGTCATGGGCAAGTTGATCGAGTAATTCGTCTCTTGAAATAAGTTCATCAACAAATCCATGTTCTTTAGTTAGTTGAGCAATACTGCTCCCTGAACCGGTTAAACTAGCGAGATTTTCTGTGAATTTCGTGACTTCATCCAATTCAAGGTTACGGTTTTCCGCGATACGATCTAATCTTCCCTGCCACAGACTGTCTACGATGGGTCGATAGGATTCCTTGACGACTTCTGACATCGAATCTCTGACATAAGGTTCTATTGCACTCTTGTACTCTCCTGCTCGGTAGGTGTGAACGTTAACTGATAGTTTTTCAATCAGTCCTTGATAGTACATGGACTCAAAACCTACACCCGAAAACACGATCTCCCCTAATGGATCCATATAGACTTTGTCTGCATAGGTGCTGAGCAGGTAAGGACCTTGGCTATAGTTGTTTGCAAAGGCATAGATGGGCTTCCCAGATGCCGAAAACTCTTTAAGTGCATCACCGATAATGTCGAGTTGAGCTAGATCTGCACCTAATCCCGATGGATCAATCTCTAATGCAATAATGCGTGTATCTGCAGCAGCACGACTTATTGCATCGGCTGCTTGATGAACATGGGTTCCTGCAGATAAGTAATCGCCTATTAGGAGATTGGTCCAAAATCCGGGTTTACTACTTTGTTCAACCATAACTCCAGGTGCAAAAACTAGAATCGATCCGGGTTCAACTCTTACCTCTGTGTCCATGCTCAAGAACATGAACAATAAAACTATCAGTGCTAGAACCAACAGGTTCGCAATCGTGATACGTATGAAGCGAAAAACAGCACCGATACCGCTGATGATTCGTAGAAGAACATTGCGTTTCTTAGCCTGTTGTGTTACAGGGGGGTGAGGTGTTTCTAGTACTGTGGTATCTGTCATTGAAATTCAGTGGGAAATAGGATATGAAATTCTACACTGCCCTCTCACCATTACCATATCCACTCTGTTGATCGGAGTTCTTAGTGGAGCACATTAGTTGAGTACTAATTTCAACCAACCGTTGTCTGGAAATGTCATGCCTCGATTTGGTGGTCCTGCAACTTTTATGCGATTACCAGAGGGCAAAGTAGGAGACAAAGTGGATGCAGCTATAGTGGGAATCCCATTTGATATAGCAACATCAAATCGACCAGGTGCTCGTTTAGCACCACGCGAAATTCGTGATGAATCACGATTGATCCGACCCTACAACATGGCCACCCGTGCAATGCCTTTTGACTCGATGCAGGTAGCTGATTTCGGTGATGTTCCTATCAACACCTACAACATCCAAAAAAGTTACTCCATCATCACTGATTACTTTCGACAGATGTTTGAATCAGGTGTGGTCACTTTTACGCTTGGTGGAGATCACTCGATTGTGCTCCCGATCCTGAGAGCAGTGCGACAACACTACGGACCTGTCGCTGTCATCCATGTCGATGCTCACGCTGATGCAAACGAATCAATGTTTGGTGAACTCTACACCCACGGGACACCGTTTCGACGTGCGGTAGAGGAAGATCTACTACAGTGCGATAAGGTCTACCAGATTGGGTTGAGAGCTACCGGTTACGATCCATTAGATTTTGAATGGTCAAGAGAGCAGGGATTCAAGGTCATTGAAGCGCATGAATTGTGGCATAAATCTCTCGCTCCACTTATGGAGAAAGTACGAAACGATATGGGAAATCATCCAGTTTATCTCAGCTTCGATATTGATGGTCTTGATCCTTCAGTTGCACCAGGGACAGGTACTCCAGAAATAGGAGGACTAACCACTATTCAAGGACTTGAAATCATCCGCGGTTGTAAAGGGCTTAACCTAATCGGTTGTGATTTAGTAGAGGTTTCACCTCCTTTCGATGTGTCGAAAAACACTTCCTTACTCGCAGCTAATTTGGTATATGAGATGATTTGCATTCATTCAAAGGTGAATTACGCATCAGATGAGTGATTCGTGCCCACTGTGGTCATGGTCTGAACTATGTAAAGCTACCCAACAACCGATCTCTAATGGACCAAACATTACTGGTATTCAATTTGATTCGAGACTTGTTAAACCAGGAGATTTATTTGTACCGCTGCCGGGAGATCCTGGACCTCGATTCAAGGTTGCTGCACGCTCGGATAGAGATGGTCATGACTTCATAACTGATGCTATAGAGCGAGGTGTTGCAGCCACGCTAACCAGTCGTCGGATGGATATCAACGTTCCTAGTTTAAAAGTAGCAGACACGATTGACGCACTGTGGGAGTTAGCTAGGTTTCGTCGTAAACAATTGAAATGTCCTGTTATTGCGGTAACAGGAAGTAGTGGCAAAACAACGTTCAAGGCATACATGAGTTCGATTTTGGGTGCTACAGAAGCGCCAGAAAGTTTTAACAACTACATCGGACTACCTTTCAGTATTGCTTGTACCCCAATACATGCTGAGTCTGCAATATTTGAGATTGGAACTAATCACGAAGGTGAAATCGAACCTCTTTCTAAACTTGCAGAACCCAACATAGCTGTTCTACTCAATGTCTTGCCTGCACACATCGGAAATTTTGAATCTTTTAAAAGCCTAGAAAAAGAGAAATTCTCTATCCAAAAAGGTTTGCTTGATGATGCTGTACTTATTTATCCAAAGGAGTTAAGTCAATCTCCATATATTTCACCTGAGTATAGAACAATCAACTTTGGATTTCAGAAACCAGCGGATATTCAAGTTGACTTACTTGATACCGGTTCCGTGAATTACCGTCATCAAGATGATGTTGTCGAAATCCTAGTACCAGGAGGCGGATCCCATCGAGCTCAAACTCTAGCTGCTTGTGCAGGGGTTTTGGTTGCGCTAGAACGTCCTCTTTCGGACCTAAAATCAGTCAATCAACGGGTACCAGAAGGACGGGGCAATTTGCGTGAAGTAGGGACGATTGCAATCATTGACGATAGCTACAATGCCAATCCAACGAGTGTTCAACTAGCACTAGAGCAAGTCAGTAATACAGCTACCCCTGGTCGTCGTATTGCAATCCTTGGACAAATGAATGAGCTAGGAGAAGATGCCAAGAAGTACCATGCTGGACTCGCCAATTATCTTATTTCATTCGACGAGCTCTACTGTGTAGGGAAACTGATGCAGCACCTCGTCCATGACTTACCTACGGACAAGAAAGTTTATTACTACAGCGAGGTAAGTCAGCAACTGATTGACGACGTTTGCACTAGGTCACAGGAACATGATCTGATATTGGTTAAGGGCTCCAACACTGTCTTTTGGACTAACCGGTTTGTAGATAAGCTCATTCAACAGTTAGCCGATCAGTAATGTTCTAACTATTCAACATGAAATGCAATAGACTTGAAAATCTCCGCCAAATTTGGCTAGTCGCGCGACGCGATGGGTACATACAGCATCCCTAAGCTTTTTGAATTGGCGTGGTTGAGGCCCAGTAAATTCATAGTACTCGGAGATATTTGTGGGTACGACATTTTCATGGTTTGTTCATACCCGACATCTGATTCAGATTCAACTATACCTAACCTGCCAATCTGTCCCAACGTATTACATATTTGGGTGTGATACAGTCGTGATCCTAGCCTATGGAATTTTTGCTGATGAGGTACCCCGAGAGCTATTGGGGCAAGATTTGAAGTTCTCTTCACTATCAATCTGAAGTCTCTCATTCCGTAGTTGGTGCCCCTATCCCAACTCAGTTGTCCACCTTATTCCACGAGTCTCGTTTGAAGTTTCGAGTGAGGGAATTCTGACAATTGATTTGTTTCAAGAACATGCTATTTATGATCTCAATGTGATGGATTTTCGACAGACAAACCTGTTATATCAGCCCCGGCTCTATCTACCTTCACCCGTTGTGTGATGGGTCTCATTGGTCAACTTTCGACCTACACTGGTATTTATTTCTTGTTCAAGGATGGGAGTTGTGACACTAGTCGTACGACGATTGCAAGCAAGATTTTCACACAAATCAACGTACAAGAGCTGACACCAAAAAGATAAAGAAATCGTAAACATGGTTCGCAGGTAGTGAGCTAATTTTCCCTCAGTTTGACTGTCACACGGAGCCTTAATTGGTATGCCTACCTCTCATGCTCACATTACCTTGATACTACATTACATTACAATTCCCGTCCCGTCCTAGTCGGAACTCTATAGTTGCGATTTGGCGTGATTCGATAACGATTGAGATTTATGACTTCAGCCTACAGCGTCTCATTTGACAATGTTTACAAGTTATTTGGCTCATTTTCAGCACTTAGCAAACTCTCCCTCAAAATACCAAAGGGTTGCGTCTACGGATTCATCGGACCCAACGGGGCAGGGAAGACTACTGCCATGCGCATCTTGGTGGGAATAACGAAACCAACTTCTGGAGCAATTTCAGTGCTCGATTCAGATGATGCACGTAGTGTGCGCAATTTGATTGGCTACCTTCCAGAAGAAAAAGGTTTGTACAAGCGAATGAAAGTCCTTGATTACATCGTCTATTTTGGTCGTTTGAATGGCATGAAAAAAGCAGATGCTACGAAGCGTGCTCAGAGCTTATTGAACCAATTTCAACTCACACAATGGCAAAAAGACCGTTGTCAAACTCTCTCCAAAGGAATGGGACAGAAGGTTCAACTGATTGCTACATTGGTGCACGACCCAGCGCTCATGATTCTTGATGAGCCTTTCAGTGGATTAGATCCTGTGAATGTCGAAGTTGTTCGAAAAATTATCCAAGACAAAATCCAAGCCAATTCCTCAGTGATCTTATCTACTCACATCATGGAACAGGCCGAAACTCTGTGTGATGAACTAGTTCTCATCAATAAAGGAAAAGCAGTCCTAGAAGGAACTATCGATGAGGTTAGGACGGGAGATACGATTTCAATCGAACACACCAAGGACAAAGAAGCATTTGATGGTTTGGAAGGTATCGTGTCGATTAAGCAACTAGGGCGTACAGCGAACTTACAGGTCGTGCCCGAGTATGATGTTCAAACATTAATAGCCCAGATTCTCAACCGCACTGAAGTACTCAAATTTAACGCTAGTTCAACCTCACTACACGACGTATTCATTCGAGAGGTCGGTCAGCAAGACACAGATGCAATAACTGCTTAATGCCTAGCGCTTTTCAACAAATATGGCTGGTTGCGCGACGCGATTGGTCTGATGCAGCTTCTTCAAAAGTCTTTTGGATTGCCAGTCTACTGGGCCCTGTCCTGATTGTTGTGTTTGCAGTCGTCTCAGGAATGCTTGTGAACATCTCTGTTACTTCGAGTGGAACGGTGAGTTATGGAGTGCTCGATCGTAGTGGAGGACTGGCAGAAGATATCGCAGCAGAAATCAAGACAGATGCTCTCATAGATTTTTTTGAGGAACTCGATCTAGAAGACCTAACTGAAGAGGAGAACATCGTTCGCTGGGTGGTCAATGAAATTGAAACAGTAGGTTTAGACAGTGTTATCACTAGCCTAGTAACCATCAATGACTCTGAAGTCAAACAACAGAAGTTACAGGATTTTATTACCTGGTGGCAAGATAACACCCAGAGAATCATAGAACTGGCTCCTTCAGTTTCTATGTCCAAATATATACACATAAATATAGATGAAGATGATGAAATCTCGAACACCCCTAAACAATCGATGTTCAATCGGTTGATTGAAGATGAATCTATCTTAGGATACTTCGTGATTCCCGAGGATGTTGTCAATTCCTACCAAGGTGCGCAGTTTGTTACCTCAGAGATCCTTGATACTAGCGATATCAGCGATTGGTATGGGTCATACGCAAATACAGTCGTGCAACAAAAGCGATCAGAAATTGCAAATATTGATGCAGAAACTGCTGCGTGGATTACGCAAAGAGTGTACTTCAATCCCAGCAAACCAATCGACGGAACGGATCCTGATTCTGCTGGTTCAGAAGAATTTTCATTACTTGAAACTGCGGGTCGATTTATCCCAGCAATCTACCAATACGTTCTTTGGTTTATGGTCTTGATTGGTTCAACCATGTTGATGACGAACACGATAGAGGAAAAATCCTCGAAACTAGTAGAGGTTTTGTTGTCTGATATGGACGCTAATCTACTAATGGACGGTAAGCTACTTGGTAGTGCATTGATACTGCTTACCGTGATAGGATGTTGGCTAACGCTACCAACATTGCTCTTTGGATTTGGTGGTGGTTCATTACTTCTGTTCAACCCCACTATGGCAGAAATCGTCAATATGGAGTTACTTGGAACGATATTCAAACCCATTTACCTGGTCAACTTTGTCATCTTTCTGGTAATGGGGTTTGCGTTTTATGGATATTTGTTATCAGCTGTGGGGGCAGTGTGTGAGAATGTGAGAGATGCTCAAGTCTTATCGACCCCAATCACATTATTTCTCGTTGTACCAATGTTGTTGATCGTTCCTCTTGCGTTGAATCCAGATGGTTTGTTGGCGATCATATGCGCTGTTATACCGCCCTTTACCCCCTTTGTGATGATGACTATCTCAGCAGAATTACCTGCATTGCCTTGGTATCTTTTGATAGTTGCGTGGATGGCTGTGGCAACCTATGGCACTCGGTGGGTTGCCGGAAGAATCTATAGTCGGGGTATCCTACTCGAACAGAAACCCAAAGGATTAAAGGGTTTGCTCAGCTTGGTTCGTGATGACAATTCAAACCAAACTCAGGCCTCTTCATCTACGAACATCTAGTTTCAACTCAGTTTCTTTCATATCAACCAACGACCTAATCAATGCATTGCCGCTTCCTGAAGAGCGAAACGTTTGATTTCTTTTGTGGTCAGGTTTTCGACAGAACGATCGTGAGGTATTGATTCAATTGTGTGAACACAGCTTGTATCCCCGAACTAACTCGAGAAAGAAACTTGTAGAGAGCGATAACAGAGGATGAGAGTCATGGAAACATTCTTTGTACCTAGCAATTCACAGCCGCTGTGATCGATAACCTAGGCAGACGATTTAAAAGTCTACGAGTAAGTTTGACCGCAGCATGCAACTATGCGTGCACTTACTGTGTACCAAACGGAAAGAAACTACAACCGCTAAGTAAAGAACTGTCGGGCGACGAACTCATTAATGCGATTCGACTATTGGTCGACATCACAGGAATAGACAAACTAAGAATCACCGGTGGTGAACCACTAATTTCGTCCAAATTTGACCAGTTACTTGAAGGCATCAGTTCAATGCAACTCAAGGATGTTGGTGTGACGACCAATGGCCAATTTCTATTGAATAAGATGCCTCAATTATTAGCTTCGAGTGTCCGTCGACTCAACATCAGTCTAGATACTTTAGACGCTGTGGCTTTTCGTTCGATTTCACGTAGCGGTGACTTAGAGACTGTGCTCTCTGGGATCGAAGCAGCAGCAGTTGCAGGATTGAAGGTCAAGGTAAATACCGTTCCATTGCGTTCTGCAAATCTAGATCAACTAGTACCTCTACTTGATTACTGCTTGGATCGAAACATCGAAATTCGATATATAGAACTTATGAATATGGGTCATTTGAAGAACAACTCACAGTACCTGAAAGAGTTCGTGGGAATGAACGAAATCCTGCAACTAATAGGGCAAAAGTATGAGTATCACCCAGTCATTTCAGCACGGGATTCGACATCAGTCCGGTTTGCGATCCCTGCCAGGGGATCGTTTGGAGTCATCGCGAACGAATCTGAACCGTTTTGCCGAACATGTACCCGGCTGAGACTATCTTCTAATGGGCAGATCTTTGGTTGCTTGTCGAACTCGAAGAACTTTTCGATCAAAGAGCATTTATCCAAACCGTACACCGAAGCACTGGTAGAAACACAGCGAATCTTGCATAACGCACTGAATCATAAACAAAGACTCGCATTCACCGGTGAGACTACAGTGATGAAGTTTTTAGGTGGTTGATCCGCTCGCTAAGCGAAGCTAACCTGTCATTACATGTTGGGATATCTTGGTCCGCCACCACCTTCGGGTGCAACCCAGGTGATGTTCTGTGCTGGATCTTTGATGTCACATGTCTTACAGTGCACGCAGTTCTGAGCATTGATCTGAAATCGATTCTCTCCCTCGACTTCTATTACTTCATACACTCCAGCAGGACAATATCTCTGAGCAGGTTCAGCGTACTGGGGTAAATTCCGGGTGAGAGGGATGGAAGCATCATCTAGTACCAAGTGACACGGTTGATTTTCTTCGTGGTTGGTATTCGATAAATAAACACTTGAAGTTTTATCAAAAGCAAATACACCATCTGCCTTTGGATAATAGATTTTTTTACTCTCGTCAGCTTTTTTCAACTGTTTGTGATCAGGTTGACCATTCGAGAATGTGAATGATGTTTTACTCCTCAGTATAGAATGCTCAACCCAAGACCACGCAGAACCCAAGAGCATTCCATGCTTGTGCCAAGCTGCTGTAGCGTTGCGTGCTTGATGAAGTTCATCGTGCAACCAGGATCCTTCGAATCGTTTCTGAAAATCCACAACGTCGTGCCTCTTTCCTGATTGAATCTTGTCAAACGTACCCTCTGCAGCCAAGATACCGGATTTAATAGCTGTATGAGTTCCTTTGATTTTTAGTGGATTCAGAAACCCCGCATTGTCACCAATCAATAGCGCACCAGGAACGGTAAGTTGAGGTAGGGCATTGATACCTCCTTTAACAATTGCTTTTGCTCCATAGGATACTCTTCTACCATCAAGTAAAGACTGCTTGATCACCGGGTGGTACTTCCATCGTTGAAATTCATCAAACGGACTCAAATATGGGTTGCTGTAATTGAGGTCAACAATCAATCCTAGAGCAATTTGATTGTTTTCAGTGTGGTACGCGAATCCCCCACCTGTGGCATCGTTTTTGAACCCCAGCGGCCAGCCGATTGTGTGAAGGACTTTACCTATTTGGTGACCGCTATCTGGGACTTCCCAGAGTTCTTTCAGTCCAATTGCAAAGTTCTGGTGAGCGCAATCACGGTCTAGGTCAAATTTCCGAATGAGTTGTTTGCCCAGATGTCCTCGAGCTCCTTCAGCAAGTAGGGTATACGAAGCGTGAAGTTCTACACCCGCTTCGTAGGTAGGTTTTTGATTTCCCTGTTGATCTAGTCCCATATCGCCTGTGGCAACACCAATCACTGCATTACGTTTGTTGTATAACAACTCGTTAGCAGCAAATCCTGGAAAAATGGTGACCCCTAGAGATTCAGCATGATTCGCTAACCAGCGACAGAGAATACCCAGAGAGGTGATGTAGTTACCTTTATTGCTACAAGGCTTAGGAACCAATAGATTGGGTATCCGCAATGACTGGTGATCGTTAACGAGAACGTGCATTTCATCCTCTTCAACCTTGATCAATGGAAGATCTAGTTTGTGCCAGTTTGGGATCAGTTCATCTAGCGCTCGTGAATAAACTACTGCACCAGAGAGAATATGCGCACCGACTTCAGATCCCTTCTCGACTACGCAAATGTTGAGTTCAACGCCAGAAGCTTGAGCTAACTGAGCTAACCGAATAGATGCGGAAAGGCCCGCTGGCCCTGCGCCAACAATGACGACATCAAAGGGCATAGACTCTCGGTTCGTGTTCTGCATTTCACACCTCACAAAGGATCGAAAAATTATAGATTTTGGAATATGAGACAATATAGCAGTTCCCAAACATGACACAAGGAAAACCAATGAAAGTACTGTGCGCGGTGAAACGTGTGGTTGATGCCAACGTCAACGTAGTGGTCAAACAAGACGGTACTGGCATTGAATTAACGAATACAAAAATGGCTCTCAACCCATTCTGTGAGATAGCAGTCGAACAAGGCATCCAACTCAAAGAGGCAGGGATTGCAGATGAATTAATCGCAGTAACGGTCGGTTCGCAGAAGACACAAGAGCAAATTCGAGTGTGTTTAGCACTAGGGGCTGATCGAGGCATTGTGGTTGAAGCAGAAGACAACCTAGAACCGTTGTCCATTGCTAAAGCACTACAGGCTGTCTATGAGCGCGAACAACCCAAGATTGTTCTATTCGGTAAGCAAAGTATCGATGGTGACAACGGACAAACCGGAGCGATGTTCGCAGCGCTGGTTGGGCTACCGCAAGCTACTTTTGCTTCCAAATTAGAAGTAGATGAAGGTAGTGCTGAAGTGATTCGTGAAGTTGATGGTGGTCTCCAGACCATTTCAGTGAACCTACCTATGGTATTGACGACTGATCTGAGACTGAATACTCCAAGATTTGCGACGTTAAAGAACATCATGATGTCCAAACGAAAACCCATCGATACGTTGTCCATGGAAGAGCTGGGTGTAGATGTTCAACGGAGAACAAAACAGTTGAATGTCGAACCCCCACCTAAACGTACAGCTGGGATACAAGTTGATTCTGTAGAGACTCTAGTGGACAAACTGAAGAACGAAGCGAAGGTAATCTAATGAGCGCGCTCGTAATTGCAGACCACGATAATCAGTCTCTCAAACAAAGCACTCTCAATGCGGTGGCGACAGCTCAGCAGTTGAGCTCAGAAATAACGGTCCTAGTAGCAGGTTCTGAATGCGACAGCGTTGCCAAAGAGAGTAGTTCAATCAATGGGGTACAAGAGGTATGGGTAGCTGACCAACCCGCGTACGCGCATGCACTTCCAGAAAACATCGCTCCACTAGTTGTTGATTTAGCTGCTAACTTTGACTTCATAGTGACCGCTCATACTACTACGGGTAAGAACTTTCTTCCTAGAGCAGCAGCGCTACTAGATGTTCAAATGATTTCAGACATCATAGAAGTTGTTTCACCAGACACTTTCAAGCGCCCGATTTACGCTGGTAGTGCAATCGAAACAGTCAAAACTAGCGACAGCAAAGTCGTTTTATCCGTGCGAGCTACCGCGTTTGATGCTGTGGATGCTGAATCCGGAAGTGCAACCATCACCCATATCGACCAAAACTATGACTTACAAATTTCGGCTCATGTGGAAGACAAGATGACTGAAATGGAAAGACCCGAACTACCCGCAGCACGAATCGTGGTTTCAGGTGGTCGAGGCATGAGGGAGGGTGAAAACTTCAAGATGCTTGAAGAACTAGCAGATGTCCTAGGTGCTGCAGTCGGCGCTTCTCGGGCAGCCGTTGATGCTGGATTTGTTCCGAACGATATGCAAGTGGGCCAGACTGGCAAAATCGTCGCACCCGATCTCTACATTGCAATAGGAATTTCTGGTGCTATTCAACATCTAGCAGGTATGAAAGACTCGAAAGTTATCGTCGCTATTAACAAGGATCTAGACGCTCCAATTTTCCAGCTTGCAGACTATGGTCTCGTCGAAGACTTATTCACTGCGGTACCAGAACTCATCAGACTCTTGAGGGACTGATGAGGTAGGACTAGTTAATTTTTTTCTTTTAACCGAGTTATATCCATTGATGATTAATGTTCTATCAGAAATCCAATACATCTAGAACCAGCGCGAATACTGCCATGCGCACGATTAACCCATTGTCTGACTGTCTAAAAATTGCTAGGTTTGGATTCGTATCTAGGTCTGTGCTCAACTCTTGAGCACTAGGTCTCGAATCTCGGGGTAGGGGGTGCATGATGATGGTTTCTGGATCGCAACATCTCGAATAGATTGCTTGATTTAATCTAAAGTGTCCTTGATGTTTCTCAGCTTCTTCTTTGCTATCAAACCGCTCAGATTGAGTTCGAGTCATGTAGAGAACATCAACATCTTGTATTCCTTCTTCTAGGGAATGAAACTGCAAGACCCGGTGCCCTCGATCCTTCACTAAAGCGATGATTCCTTCAGGTAGATGCAAACTTTCAGGAGATACCAGGTGAAAGGTTATATCCTCAAAGACTGAAACAAGCTTTAGGAGTGAATGTACGGTTCGTCCATACTTGAGATCACCAACAACAGCTAGTGAGAAGCCTTTGAGATCCTTTTTCTTTGCCTCCAATTCTTGATTGATGGTGTAAATATCCAAGATTGCTTGTGTGGGATGTTCGTTTGCACCATCGCCGGCGTTTATGACTGGAACTTTTGAGTGTTTAGCAAATTCAGCCACTGCACCAGCTTCCGGATGTCTCATGACTACGCAATCGCAATACGCTGATATCACTCTAGCGAAATCATGTAGAGATTCACCTTTAGCAATCGCTGAAGCTTCTGCGCCAACAGTTTCTCTCACACTACCTCCGAGACGATTGAATGCAGAACCGAAAGATAGTCGTGTTCGAGTGCTTGGTTCCCAAAAAATACTGCAGAGTACATAACCCTCCAAGACTCTCGAAATTCGGTCTTTTTCTAGGTAGGATTCAAGCTTTTGAGCACCCAAAAACGCTGATTCGACATCTGTACGAGTCAACTGATCTACGGACAAGATGTGATTGTTGGGAAAAGTCATGATAAATCGGGAGTCAGCACTGATAGTGAGTTCTGGAATTTTGCACAACACCCCAACTAGAGAAGCTACCGAAATGATGAGAATCTGATGTGAGTGTTCGAAGTGATGTTCTAGTCAAGTGACTCACACGAATAGGTTCATTTCTATTCATGCTTCACTCAGATACTACCTAGATAGTGCCATAGACTCCATCATTTCTTAACCACCACAGACCAATGATTCAAGTCATCGTATTTCTTTGCCTTCGCTGTAGCGATTCTTACCTTCATCTCACAGGTATACAACACCAAACCTAGGAAATGGATACACCAATCAAGAATACTTGTGCAATTGTGGACTGAATGGTTTTCCAATTTTGAACTAGAGAACAATCGACTAGATTGTTCACCTATTGGATTGATGAAACGAGAAGAACATCTTATAAACTGCAAGAAACAGCTGAATTATTGAAGATTCTGATATCCGAGTTTCACAAGAAGATTCGAATCGCTACGTGCTCTCGATAGAAATTCTTGAGTACATATGATGACGAAGAAGAAATTATGATTTGAGTGGTTGATCCAACCAAGATGGATTCGGACTGAGAGTTTGAAATGAGCGATCAGAGTTCGATCCACCGATTAAACTGAATTTCAGGAACAGCTACCAATTCAAATAGTGCTGCGATTTGATTGGATCATGCTAATCTGACAACAGGTTGTGCAATCTCTCGATCTTCACAAACTTACCTCTGTTAATTCTGAATCAAAGGTTAACCTTATAGCTCAGCTGCACTCGGTGGTAAGCTTCTTCGTGGTTTCATGAAATCAGTTATCCTTTTTGAAACATCTTAATACTGAAAACACTCTACCAAGATTAGCACTTAGCGCAAACCCTCAGACTGTAACCAATAATGCCCAACTAGACTCTATAATTTCTTTAACCACCACAAATAGGTTCACCTATGAACTCAATTCAACGTTATTCTGTTTTGTGTACAGTCCCCCTTGCGTTATTTGCCACCATTACCACTGCCCAAAATAGCACAGAAGCTACGGGAGACACAGGCAGTATGGTGTTTTTTCAATCAGCAGACGATCTACTCTCTTATGGATCATCCATTACTGAAATGCGAGAACAGTCGACCGAATCCTTCAACTTATTGGATGTAGACGAAAACGGATGGATCACCTATGATGAATTGCTAGAAACAGCCGAGTTATTTGATGAAGAAGATTCCCAGCCTGAAAACTATCGAACACATCGACAACGATTTCATTCACTCCAGAGAAAATTCTTGAACAGACAGGACGAAGACTTTAATGTGTTTGAGGTCGCTGATACCAATCAAGATGGATTCCTGAACGAAGAGGAGTTTGAAATGCGTGAGATCAATATTCGTAACCATCGATTGAAGTTGGCATTTGACGAACTCGATACCAATTCAAACGGTAGTTTGGATTTGATTGAGTTCAATGCTCACCTTGAGGACCTCGAAAATCTTGATACAGATGGAGATGGGCGTATCTCTATGAAAGAAGCCATCAAGAGCAAGAATAGTCAATACTTAGCTAAACCTCTGATTTCCGAAGAGATGATCAATGTCATGGTAAAAGACATGAAAGGATCAGTGTATGGGGACTCTGAACTAATGATTGAATCTTATTCTGACGGAGAAAACGTTGAAGTAAAGACGGAAATCATCCGAATGGAATTCATCAAAGACAAGAAGAACGAAGAAGACAACTAGAACACAAAGAAGCCGTTCTTTGCTCTAACCCCAAGTACGAGATTTATAGGAGATCTACGGGAACTTCTTTGTCATCCGAGAATAACTCGGTCGTGAACCTGATTCCAGGAATACTAAGACCATGCAACCTAAATGAACCTGACTTGTCAGTCGTAGTCTTGTTAGCAATTGTTGCACTTCAGACTCAAGCACAGAGACCACAATCAAGTAAGAGGTATCAGAATCAGACAATTGGATTTTCAATGACAGTGGTGGGACTACTTTCATATGAATTCTGAAGTGTAGTCCTTTAGAACTGATTTATTGCTCGACCAATTTGTTGTACTATGGACAAATGAAGTGACATGTTTGGGGAGTACACAGGAACTTACCAACCGAGAACGGTGCCGTAAAGCTAGGGCCAGCAAATTATTGGAGGAAACAAAATAACAAATATTCGACACCAATACATTCTCACCTTAGTAATCCTAACTCTGGAATTGCTTTCTACTCCAACACTCAAAAAGAACCAAGCTTTTGGACTCTGGTCCCCCAGTAATGAAGACATTCAATAGTAGTCCAAGGAGACGGTAATTCTGCCGCGAACGGTTATCTACTATTGATGAACTCCTAGAAATTACAACAATATTGAGTTGAACATCGTCTTCAGAGATGTTAGCATTTCAAGTGTTTCTGTGAAATTTATAGGTTTTTTGAACAGCTGATGAATCAAAAGGATTCTGATAGGTCAATAGGTTATTATGAGTGAGTTGCAACTTCAAATGCTTGCATCATTGAAGGTTCACAAAGCCTCTTCGTATACTTCTATTCCTAACATCTTTTTCTATTTCCAACCTAACAAATGAGCGAACAACCGCTAGTCGAAAGTCAAGAGTCACCTCAACCCGAACGTCGGTTGTTACCATTTACATTTGCAAACCGAAACGGCGTTCTCATTACTGGCGAAGATCCCGAAAACGCTGATGAACTAGAAGTTTATTGCCGAAAGTACCCTGATTTACGAACCATAGCTGAAGTTAGAAGATTTTCGGGGCGACCGAACACCTATGTTCGTGTGAGTCAACAAAAGTTTAACTCTTTGTTACAACGAGCTTATGAGCGCGATTCACAACAAACCAAGCAAATGGTTCAAGACATCGACGAATCCTTGGATTTGGCTAGCCTTGCTGATACGATCCCTCAATCAGAAGATCTCCTGGAACAAGAAGACGATGCGCCCGTTATCCGTCTCATCAACGCTTTGCTCGCACAAGCAATTCGTGAAGATGCTTCAGATATTCATATTGAGACTTTCCCCGAATCAGTCTTAGTCCGATTTCGAATAGACGGTGTACTACGAGAGATCGTTAGGTTGCAGAGGACGCTGTCACAGTTATTGGTATCTCGTGTCAAGATTATGGCTCGACTGGATATTGCAGAAAAGCGAGTACCCCAAGATGGTAGAACCACTCTCAGAATAGGAGGAAGAGAGCTGGATGTGCGTGTTTCAATTATGCCAACAGGGGAAGGCGAACGTGTTGTATTACGTCTCTTGGATAAAGAAGCTAGCCGTCTGAGACTCGAAAACCTAGGATTGTGTGAACGAGACGTTCAACATATTCGTGATGTCATTTCAGCACCTCACGGTATCTTTGTGGTCACAGGTCCCAACGGGTGAAGGTAAAACTACCACGCTCTATGCTTCGCTAGCAGAACTCAACACTGAGTATGTGAACATACTCACGGTTGAAGACCCAATTGAGTACAACCTTGAGGGAATTGGTCAAACACAGGTTAATACTCGAACCGGGATGACCTTTGCTCGCGGCTTAAGAGCTATGCTCCGACAAGATCCGGACATTGTTATGGTTGGAGAAATTCGTGACCTCGAAACCGCCCAAATAGCTATTCAAGCAAGTTTGACAGGTCACTTGGTCCTCTCAACCCTTCACACAAACACTGCTGTAGGGACAGTTGTTCGAATGGTAGACATGGGAGTTGAATCTTATTTGTTAGCTACTAGTTTGATAGGCGTGCTTTCACAG
>CBDATJ010000016.1:0-362816 GCA_965199895.1 Pseudomonadales bacterium
CTCTCCACTTCCGATAGAGGACACTAGCATCCACGTTAGCTGCTGATGAGGTATTAGGCTCATTGAGTAGTGATATGACACTCAGCAAAATAGTTCTGTATACAATGTAATAGAATAGCAACAACCACTCACTCCCCATTTATGATGTCCTCTGGAACCCTTTTAAGCATGATTAGAGGGGTGGTCTCACTTTAGAGATCGTAAAGGAACAGCTGTCTTATAATAGGTGTGTTCTCAATTCTAGGAATTGTGGGTTCCCACAAAGCAAAGGTGATACTGCTCCAACTCTGTACCTGACAGTTTGTGTTGGGTTCCATCTTTCCTCTGGCTTCTCCCCACTGTGAGGGTCTTCACCTGGAGGGTGGAGAATGGAAATACATAGTTCACCATCCTGTAGGAGAGAGAAGAGATAACAAGACAAAATATGTGCACCAAAATTGACTATACAGTGTAGACATTGGGATGTAGAATTGGAGTGAGGAAACGTAGCTTTGGTGGAGAGTATGGATAGTCTACAGGAAACTTCATTTGAGCCTGTGCATATTTCATATCAGTACTGGTCACATTCACCCCCAACCATTTCCTCCACTCACCTTGAAGTAACCACCTTGATAGGGAGTATCTGGGGGGCCAAATATTGCAACTTGCCAAGTATAAAAATCATCATCTTGAATGGTTACCAGGAATCCTTCAACAGGTTCTCTCTGCAGGGCCTTGAATTCCATGCTAAGTGCCCGCATGGAAGTGGCGGAGGCAGAGGCCATCACCTTACTTACTTGGCACCTGACTACAGCCACTCAGGATGCCAGAGATAGGTAGCTAGAGAGCTACAGGTTGTTACTACGGCTAACTCTGACAAGAGGAAATGACAGGCTATAGTACGAACAGAAGAAAATGAGTGACTGACTTTCAGAGGAAGACAAAACTAGCACGTCCTAGAAAATAGAACTGTTAGAATGTGTGTAAATTAGCACTGCTAAGACTTGTACATTCACAACTTGCTTTGTCTTCTACGATATTTTTAACGGTTGTTCGTGATAATTTTATCGGGCAGAGCCTTTTCTTCTTTCTTTACTGCCACGTGTACGTTGAGGCCGCCTAGCTAGGTTCGTGTGGGGTGAGGGATCTTAGGGACCATGGTGAGATGAGACAAATATAAAACATGTAATGGTTGACACTTCAACACTTACAGTCCAGACGATATGACACTAGAACGACTATTTTCTCCCCTGAAGGTTAGATGAGTCTATAAAGAGTGACCTAGGTAGCTAGATTCCATCCACACAGGGAGGTTGTACCAGGTAGAGTATGCAATGGAAGCTATAGGGCATGCTGGAACTTGTCTGGGCATCCTTGCATCAGATGGAGTTCTGTTAGCAGCTGAAAGGAAAAATACGAATAAACTCCTGGATGATGTCGTCTTCTCGGAGAAGATATACAGATTAGATGAGTGAGTTGTAGTATAGAGAGAGAAGGAGCTTGATACAGTGTGGTCTGTTGCAGTAACATGGCATGTAGTGTGGCAGGGATTACATCTGATGCCAATGTACTCACAAACCATCTTAGACACGTTGCTCAGAGGTGAGTCACATGACCTTCACATGACCCTCTTCAGTAGCCTACTGTCTTAGGTATATGTTGCGCTATCAGGAGTGCATTCCTTGTGAGCAGCTAGTTATGCAGCTCTGTGATGTCAAACAAGCCTACACCCAATTTGGAGGTACTAATCCGTATTAAGTGTGTGGGAGTGAAATACCCACTATAAATTATGTAGGGAAACGTCCATTTGGAGTCTCCATACTTTACATGGGGTGGGACCCTCATTTCGGTTTCCAACTCTATCAGAGTGACCCATCAGGAAATTATGGTGGATGGAAAGCTACCTGCATTGGGAACAACCACCAGGTCTGTGTCTGTCGGCATCCCTGAATGCAATGCTGCTGCTAATATATCAACCCAGACACAATATTTCTTCAAACTTTACCTGACTTCACTAATAAAGATAATATTCTATTGAGTCTGGCTGGCCCTCAACAGCAATATTGCATGGCATTCCATGAAGAATAATGTGTCTGAGTATAGACTCACTATTGTACCACATGTTAATGGTATAGGCTGCCATCTCTATGCTGAAGCACGAGTACAAAGAAACCCCACCCACTCTAGAGGAGGCTCTACAACTGGCAATCAAAGTCCTGAACAAGACCTTGGACAGCACTAAGCTCAGTGCAGAGAAAGGTTAGGAATTTCCTCTTTCCCCTTATGAATGTGTAACAACAGGGTAATCAGGTGACAGGTCTGCACAATTCAAAGCTGTAGTATAGGCTCCTTCTCCATGTAACAGATTGCATACATTATTGTCAATTGTATGGGGTAGTGACAATGATGTGATCTCTACTGTTACATATGGAGAAATAGATATCCATACATGTTGTAAAGGGTCTATTAGCACTCTAGTTGATCCCCACCCTATTTTTGTAGTTGAAATAGCCACACTGACACGACCTGATGGTGAGGAAAAGACTATCATTAAGGTTCTGCCAGGGTCAGAGGTCGACAAGCTCATCGGCACATATTACAAGGAAGAGGAAAGGAAGAAAGGAGAGGAAAAGGCAAAGCAAGAAAAATCATCTGCCACTTCTTCAGCAACTTAATCACACCTCTACACAGTGAATTTTACATTATGTCATATTTCCAGTGAGATAAGGGACAGTGACATTGGTATCAAGGAAAGGTAAAGTGTGAGCATTGATTGGACACATTCTTGGGGTGGAATTGAGTTTAAAAAGAAATATATCAGTTGATTTCAGTGGGCAAGAACAAGCCCAGAAGCTGTCCAGCTACTTTTAAAGGTACAAACTCTAATAGTTGTTCCCTGATCACTACATCCACTTTGTTGATGAGTGTGGAATAGACAGCTGTGCCATGCACCAACAGGCACTGTTCTAACTTTGATGTAAAGTGTTCATGGAGTGGAATTGTTCGCATGGGGTCAAACTGAGACAGCTGTAAGGTTTGGATAACCAGAGTCAACCTTCATCAGTTTAAGTTCACAGGTTCTTACCCTTTTCTCTCTCTTGTCATGTTCCGTGTCTATGCTACTTACATCCTCTTCCTCCTTCTCATCCTGTCCTGTCACCAGAATACTGAAACAAAACATTCACAATCACACTCAATGGAGGGGAGAAAACCTTGGACAGGAAGAAAGGTGATAAGAGATGTTGTGGCCACATACTTAACCCTACACACATTTGATAAAAGGGAGAAAACCTTGGAATGAGGAGGAAGGGTGGTGAGGGTTGTTGGGAGAAGGAAGAGGAGGAATAGGCTGTGAGGGATGTTGGGAGAAGGGGAAAGAGAAAGGGTGTTGGGGGAGGAAGAAGAGAGGTGAGGGGTGTGTTGTGACCACTTACTCAAAAAGTTTGTTGTCTTCAGTTGTATCCATGACATCATGAAGCACATCCACACACATGCTGACCAGTGAATCAAACCGGCTGGTCACACAGACATCAGCCACGGGAAGAAGATTAGCAATAGCAAGACCTGTGAGCTTACGACATTGAGTACTGGTCACTGAATCCAATCTCACTGACCATGTGTCCACTATCAAACCAAACAATTCAGCAGCCTGCAAAAACAATAACAGAAGAAAAAAACAACATAGAAATATTCTTTATGAAGTGGAGTGGAGAGTTCTTTACCGTCTGCTGAGCTTGGGAACACATCTTCTCAAGGAAAGTGAAGAAGAAAGTTGGTTGGTGAACCAGAACTCTGCCAATCAGGGCAAGGTAAGCTGATGTGGTTGGAGGATAGTCCTAGAACCGTAAATAATGGAATAGCATTATTATTATTATTACTTGTGACGTACCTCTTCCTCCAGCAGTTTCCGTAAGACAACAGGAAGAAGTGGCTCTACCATATTTGGGAAATGACTAGAATACACTTCTACTACACGAGAAATAAGGTTGATGATGATAACCACACCTTCTGGTTTCACGTCACAGAGATAGTACTGACATGCTCTGACAATGATGTCACTACAAGACTATAAATAGCACAATTGTTATAAATAGCACAACATAAGGGGTGGGGCTACCTCTAGAAAATATTCTGGCTTGAGAGAGCAAAGGACAGTATAGACATCAAAAATTCTAAAACAAATGAGCAAGCCCTCAGAGCCAATGTCTGTGTAATGGAGGTGTGTTGAGTACAGGATGCATCATACATGAATCATATACCCATTAGTCCAGACATTGAACCTGTGGACTCATCAGAGGGAGGTTCCAGGCCGAGGAGGCCAACCATGTTGGTGATGAGCTGCATGAGGGCAGGACTGGGAGAAGAAGTGTGTTGGAGGGTGGTCAACCTTGAAAAGGAAGAAGATGAGGCGGAATAAGCACTGGTGCAAGATACTCACCAAAGAAGCAGACCATCTTCTGCTAAATAAACATGCTCAATCTACAACAGAGAATAACGTGATTAGAGCTTCCACTAGAGGAGTTAGATCGGTTTAATGTCGGGACGACCAAATTTGTCCCACCATAACACTCGATCCGCTCTGATATGCCAACCGGGAACGACGTAGTGGTTCCATAAAAGTACGCGATCTAACGCACGTGTGTTGTGAATTAAGTCTTCTCGGGAGGTTGCAGCTACCAGCTTCTCAATGATGTCATCGACTACAGGATTCTGTATTCCCACAATGTTTCTTCCGCCGGGTTCTTTCCCTGAAAGAGAACCCCACCAATCCCTTTGCTCGTTTCCGGGAGACAACGATTGTCTGAAGGTGGCCACTACCGCATCGAAGTCATACTCTCGAATACGGTTGATATATTGAGCTGGTTCGACAGTTCGAATACTCGCATCAATTCCTACTCGTTCAAGGTTTTGAACAAAAGGTGAAAGAATACGCTCGAATCCAGGAGAATTGAGCAAAAACTCAATCTGCATCCCTTCACCACTTTCGGTGTTTATCAGTTTTCCGTCTTGAATTTCCCAACCTGCTTCAGCTAGTAATTCGACAGCTTTTCTCAGGTTATCACGAAGACTGTTGGGTTCAGCAGTGGAGGGAACGGTAAATTCCTTGGTGAATACTTCCTCAGGGATCTGATCTTGGTAGGCCTTGAGAATCTCAAGTTCTTTACCCGTCGGTAACCCGGATGATGCCATGGGTGAATTTTGGAAGTAACTTACGGTTCGTGTGTATTGACCATAGAACAGAGATTCGTTGCACCATTCAAAATCGAAGCAGTAGCTAAAGGCTTCCCTGACTTTTGGATCTTGAAATTGTGGCAGTCTGGTGTTAAACGCAAACCCTTGCATGCCAGCAGGGCGACCATGCGGTAGCATTTCTTTATAAACCATCCCTTCATCCAGAGCGGGGAAATCATAAGAGGTTGCCCAGCGTTTACTGTTTTGCTCTGCTCTTAAATCATATTCACCTGACTTGAAGGCTTCCGTCGCTACTTCTTGGTCTCGATAGTAGTCATAGCGAATGGTATCAAAGTTGTACTTGCCTCTGTTGATAGGTAGATGATTGCCCCAGTAATTTTCATCTCGTTCAAGAACAATGAATCGTCCTGACTCAAGGTCAGTAATCTTGTAGGGACCACTGGTGACCGGTGGTTCTAGAGCGACACTATAGAACTCTTTGTCTTCCCAGTATGCTTTGGAAAGAATGTAAATCTGACCCACGATTTGGGGTAATTCACGATTAGGGGGTCCATTAAAGTCAAATCTGACTGAGTGGTCACTCAACGCGGTGACTTTCTCTACGTCAGCATAGTAGCGGCGATAGAACGGAAGTCCTTCTTCGACTAGTATGTTGTAGCTAAACACTACGTCTTCAGAAGTGATGGGAGAACCGTCATTGAAGTGTGCTTCAGGACGAAGGTGGTAGATGACAAAGGATAAATCGTCTGCAACTTCAACAGACTCTGCAATGACACCGTACTGGGTGAGAATGTCGTCTTCAGCCACTCGCATCAATGACTCATAAAACCTGATGGGTAATCCTACTGCTGGATCTCCCTTGTCAATGTGAATATTTAAGGTATCAAATCCACCGACATAAACCATACGTAGGGTTCCACCTTTCGGTGCATCTGGATTGACGTAGTCAAAGTACTCAAAATCAGCTGGATATTTTGGACTGTCGAGCAATGAGAGGGCGTGTACTGTCGTAGTCTTAGTTTCTTCTTCCTCTTGTGCGAACAAAAACACACAGACGCAGGTCAGGGCAAGTAAACCCAAAACAGTCGTTAATTTCTTCATTCAGAATTTCTCCTTCTTAAACAATTAATGTAGGTGAATAGGTCCCGCCCGCCGGACATCAGTGACAATGGAAGCTCAATAGATCACTGGAATCTATACTGTGATCTTAAGTGTCGAGGCCAAGTGTCTTTGATAAAAATTCATAGACCAAAGTCAACAGGTAGGCTCGTTGTGAATTATCTGCTGCACCCGCATGGCCACCTGCTGTGTTCTCGTAATATAGTACATCATGTCCGTACTCTTGAAGTCTAGCTACCATTTTTCGGGCATGACCCGGGTGGACTCGGTCATCGCGGGTTGAGGTCGTAATCAAAATCGACGGATAGTCTAGGTCTTTTCGAACATTGTGGTAAGGTGAAAAGTGCTTGAGATATGCCCATTCTTCTGGTAAATCAGGATTACCGTACTCAGCTACCCAGCTAGCACCCGCTAATAACTTGTGGTATCGACTCATATCAAGTAGGGGCACTTGGCAAACGATAGCTGCAAACAAATCGGGACGTTGGGTGTACATGTTGCCCATCAACAACCCACCATTACTTCCCCCTTGAATGGCAAGTTTGGAGGTGTCTGTGAGTCCTCGTGCTATCAAATCTTCAGCAACCGCAATGAAGTCTTCGTACGCAAGGTTACGGTTTTCTTTGAGTGCTTGGCGATGCCATGTTGGACCAAACTCTCCGCCACCGCGGATGTTTGCTATCACAAATGAACCACCCCTTTCTAACCATCCTAAACCGATAGTGGGTGAATACATGGGTAACAGGGAAATCTCAAAACCACCATACCCATACAGTACCGTCGGTTGTGCTCCGTTGGAATTTTTTGTGTGGATCAAAAAATAGGGAATCTGGGTTCCGTCTTTGGAAATAGCCCACAGTTGTTGGGTTTCCAAACCTTCGGTGTTGAAAAAGTTGGGGGCTTCTTTGAGCACTGTGGGAGCTTGGCCATGACCACCCAGCATTAGGGTTGGTGGTTCGAGAAAACTCTGGGTTCCGAGCAAATAGTGGTCACTATCGTGTCCATCTAAGGGTTGTATGGTTTCATTTGCAAGGTCTGCGGAATCCCGAACTATTGACAAGTCCCAACCATCGACTGTCTCAATAGCTCGGTACCCTTTGGTTCGAACGGCTTTCTGAATACTGAGTAGTACCGTGCTTTGGGTATTACTCCATCCCTCCAAGAAGGTGTCCGACGCAGGTTCAAACAAAACTTGGAGCTTACACTTGCCATCAAGGTAATCGTTGAGATCACCGATCAGCAAACTTCCTTCTAGGAATAGCTGGTCATCGGTTTGCCAATCCTCGGTTAACCGAATCAATAACCTTCCCCGATGGACACTCACATTGGCACTATCGGGTTTATTCAATTGAATAGCTTCGCCATCACGGTAAATGTGAAAGTGGTTTGCGAAGAAATTCACTCCACGGTGTATGTAATAGTCCTTGAAGTCACACCATGGGTCTGACCAGGCAGTGGTATACACATCGGTTTCTTTACCACGGAACAGCTCTTGAGCCTCTTTTAGCTCAGTCCCCCGTTGCCAACACCTGACGGTCATGGGATAACCGGATTCCGTCATTGTGCCAGGACCGAAGTCGGTAGACACTAGGAGTTGATCGTGTCCAGCCCAGTTGGTGTGACTCTTTGCTTCGGGGAGAAAGAAACCATCATTCACGAAATCCTTTTGATTTACATCAAACTCACGGATCTCAATAGCATCACCACCTCCACGAGACAGGTATATCAATGCACGTTCACATTGTGGACGGCACATTGCATGACCTGCAAACACCCAGTTTTCTGATTCATCTTCAGCAAGTCTGTCTATATCTAACAATACTTCCCATTTTGGGGCTTGTTTTTTGAACTCTTCTAAAGTCGTGCGTCGCCACACTCCTCTAGGGTGGCCTGGGTCTTGCCAATGGTTGTATAGGAATTGACCGTAGGCTAGAAATTGAGGGATTCGTAGGTCGGAATCTAGCGCAGACCTTAGTTTGTCTTGCAATTGCTCAAACGCACTGTTACCAGTGAATATTTCTTTGGTCGTTTTATTGTGTGCTTCTACCCACTCAAGTACCTTGGGATCATCGATTTGCTCGAGGTGAAGATAGGGGTCGACGTTCATAAGCTTTTTGGGGTTATGTTCTCATATTTATTCAGCAAATTATTCTAAGAATAGCTCAACATCTCTAAGGTAGCAGCGAGGACCGAAGGCCGGCGGAAGGCACCAAACGTGAGTCCTCCGTTTCTTTCTACGCTGCATGTGTGCTGTTGAGAATTCGTTCTGGAAATACTCAAATCGCTTTAATATGGAGACTATATCGCGAAAGCTGTTGACAGCAGATCCTGATGTTCCTCAGCATCTATAAGGCTGATCAGCATCAGGATGCGGTCTCACCCAGTGACTGAGGAATGCCTTATCTTGTCTGATTAGAGCCAGGGCACGTCGCTGTGGAGGATTTGCTCCCTTCCCGCAATTCTAGATGTTTAGCAATCAACACTGGCGGCGTTAGATTATCCTCTCCGGCTGAGATATAGATATGCTTGGTCATCGAGTGTCTTTCAGTTGCTTGACCGAATGAGTCGGGTTATTGAAGTGTAAGTTTCAAGTTATGGCAATTTATGAGTACCTACATAGAAACTGTTATACGGTTTGAAAATCACTGGGAGAAGGGAATGAACTGTTGTAATCCAAGGAGTGTACACTAGCCTGTGGTCATTTTCCTGTCCTTGATGATGCTAGAGATCCAACGAGTTTTAATCAGATGAGATGTACGAATCATCGGACATTCAAGCCCATTCATCACGGGCACAAAAAAGCGGACTCATTTGAGTCCGCTTGAATTTTTGGCTGAATTGTCGCACTGATTTTCAGTGCGACAATCTCTCTTTTTTCTATTTAGAACCTAATTTGAGCATTCAAGCCAGCTTGTGGCTCTACAGTTCGATCTGCACCTTCGGATGCACCGATGAATGCTCGCAAGCCAAATTGACGTGCGCCTTCAGTCAGTTGCTTCAGATCCGTACCGAACATAACTGTCTTGCCGAAGGTTCCCATTGACTGGTAGTCAACAAACGGAACCAGCATTAGCTGTTCATTGTTCAATTGGATTCCATAACTCAGGTTAGAGGTCATGCTCATACCATTCGTTGAACCGAATACGGTTCCGTAAGGAGTAGTGCTTCCTACCTGTGAAGTATTGGTCCACATTGAATCGGTCATCTCGGTGCTCTGGCCCCAAGTTGGGGTGAACGATACTGAGATTCCTGATTCATCTCTCGATGGGTTCAAGCTAAAGGCAACACTGAAACCTTGCTCACTGAAGTCTTCAGCACTGTGGGTCGCAGTCATACGTCCTTTCGCTTCTAAGCTCAACGCGTTGGATTCCAGTCGGATTCCCCCTGCAACTTCAATACCCTCACCTGTGAGTCCATCTCCACCATCGCTTCGGAATGCAACCTCACCAAATGGTGTCAATTTTCGGCTATTTCCAACGTTGAAGGAGAGTGAACCTTCAAGTCCTGCACGGATTCTGCTGACATCAGCTGTGAGTGCATCAATCGCACCCTCACCGTCTGCAGTACTCAAGCTTGCGAATGCGTAGTCTCCGCGGAGCGCTAACTTGAGGTTGCCCGTTTGAGCAAGCTCATGTCGTCCACCGACCATGCCTAAGTTCAAGGATAGGTCACTTGACTGGGAATCCGCATTGACTACCGAGGTTTCAGCATCTCCAAATCCACGACCGAAAGTGCCCCATACCGAGCTCTTGCCATTCGTAGGTTCGTAGTTGATGTAAGGGAACACTGTGATCATGCTACTGTTCATTGACTGGGATGCAGTTCCCCAACTGTAGTCACTCTCTGCCTTGTTACGTGAAACCGTAACACCAAGCGTCAGAGCTTCGTTGTACTGTACATCCAACCCTAGGAACGTAGAACGTGATTCTCCTTCATAGCCTTCGCCTGCAAAACTTTGTGCATCCGAAGTACCCCAGGTTGACCAAGAGCCAATTCCAGTTCCACTCAATGAGTGGGAGAATCCTTGTTGCATCATGTTATCAACGTTAGGTAGTGAGAACTCAACACTTTGGCCCTCAGTCTGAACGTTACTCCAATCTGCATCTAACGAAGCTTGGGCGTTACCCGTGTCGAAACGCATCAGATCTTGGTTCGTTGCGTATTCAGCAGAACTGTCAGGTAAGAAATGTGACAAACCGCCAAAGCCAAAGGTCATACCTTCCGACTCTGCTCGATTAGACTCAAATCGTCCTGTGAGTGCTTCACTCACGCTACCAATGAATGTTCGTGCTTGTCCAGCAAGGGCATCCGTAGCTACCGATTTCAAAGCGCTGTCGCTAACTTCGATCGAGAACGTTTGGGTTGCACTTCGTCCCTTCGGATCTGAAGCTGTGATAGTCACTTGGGTATCGCCACGTGTAAATGGAGTCATGGATAAGCTAGCACCGATGTTTGAAATCGTCGCTGCGTTACCCGTCGTCGATACAGTGTAGCTCAATACATCGCCATCTTCGTCAGCAAAGTATTCACCAACGTTCAGGGATGAAGCATCACCACCAATCTGGAGGATTTGGTTCGGAATCTGTCCGACGGCCATGGGTACAGTGTCCACGATCACGTCGAATGAACCTACTGCTTCCAATTCACCATCAGATGCGGTGATGGTGAAGAACGTCGTACCGGCTCGTAAACCAGTCATGAGTAGATCTTCATCAGTCAACCCAGCGGTAGCAATTTCAGTATTACCAACCGTTGCAGTATAGGTGAGTACATCACCATCTGGATCGGTAAAGACACCTGCGATCGACAAGGTCATCGGCTCACCTACCGTAAGGGTTTGATCTTCAAACATACCCGAAAGAACGGGTGCAGCATTCGTCGAACTTGCAGCGACAACCGTTACAGTGAACGTATCCGATACCGACTGAGGTTCATAGTCATCATACATTGAATTTGTTTCTGTAGCAGTAACTTCTACTTCAGTCTCACCAACGTCGTTAGCGTAAATTCGAATCTCATTGTTACTCGCTCGGTAAATGACATCTGCAACGTCTTCGTCGTAATCATCACTAACTTCAATTGCGAGGTCATCGTCATCACTGAAGACACCTTCAAGAGAAACGTTATGAACTCCACCGGACTCAATGGTCACGTCAGCAATTGGATTCTCAACCGTAGGTGGATCGTTTTGAGGTCGAACCATTAATACGAAGTCAGTTTCTGCTTCACTACCTGCGGTATCTTCAGCAGTTACTGTTACTCTCGTTGTTCCGGCTGTTCGTAATACTAGATCAATCCAGGGTCCACCCGAAGCATCTAGCTTAATTGCAGCTACTGCTACTTCAGAATCACTGGTCTTAATGGAGTACTCTAATGTATCTCCTTCATCCTCAAATACGTCTGTAGCGTCGATCAAATCGTAGTCTCTACCCAGATATCGGACAACATCATCAAGTTCGCCAACAACCATGGGAGGATCATTTTCCATCACGGTGAGCATAAACATGCTCTCTACGCTCTGATCATTCTGATCCGTTGCGGTAATGGTAATGTCAGTCGAACCCCGTGCATCACCGTAGCAACGCAATTGGTCCTCATCAGCTCCAATCAATACACAAGTCGCCTTTGATGGATCTGAAACATCAGCTTCAAAGGTCATGTTTTCAGCGAAATCTGGATTTCCGTTGGAGAAGTAATCCATCAGATTCCAATCAGCACGACCATTGACCTGAATAGTTTGATCTGCCAGGCCTGTACCTATGACTGTCGGAGGTGGGTTTTCTGCAACGACCAGGTAAAACGTATCAGAGACACTGTAACCGCCGTGGTCGGTAGCTGTGACGGAAACAGTCGATCGACCACTTCCTGGACGGATACCTTTAACACAAATAATGTCACGGTTTTTGATACGGACTGAGGCATCACTTGAACGAGTGGACTTGACTTCGAAATCTAATCCGCGATCGATATCTCGTTCGTCAGGATCCGCGAAGTATGTGCTGGCATCGATAGCACAGACCTCAACCCCTTCCAAAATCATCTGGTCAGCGATTGAACCCATCCGATAAGGCTTCTCATTGACATCAGTTATTTCAACGTCGACATCGATATAGTCGGTACCGCCGTACGGATCCATGATTTCGATTGTGAATGAAAAGAAATTAGCATCCGATGTAGAAGGACTTGCATCTGCTTCGTAGTTCAGGTTGCTAGATCGAGCAACACTAATCTGAACAACCTTTCTGCTTCCCTGATTCCTGACGGACGCTCTAAACGCACTAGTTCCCATGACATTGACCATCTTTAGCTCGTCATCCCCATCGGGATCGGTGACCTCTAAGTTGACGGGTAACGTTCCTGAAGTGTTCTCTGGGGTGCTCAACGCAATCCCGCTCAATCCACTCACAAAGTAGGGGTCTTGATTCTCATTCTTCACCGAAACCATAAAGGATCTGGTAGCAGACCGATCAGTAGAGTCAGTCACCATAACCTCAATCTCATAGGTCTCTTTATCATTCGCCAAAGCGCTCGACGGTGCGCGGATGGTTAAAACGTTACCATTCACGGAAACTCCCACACCACCTGAACAGTTCGAACCCACACATTCTGCGTGATATGTCAAATCATCGCCATCGCCATCCCTTGCATTAATCGTTAATACTCTCGGATCATCATCTACCAGCATGTAAATATGACTAGCACTTGAACCTCCTTCAGTGATGGAAGTAATCTTGGGCGCTTCCGCAACATCTGTCACTTTGATATTGAATGCTAGCGTGTCTGTCTCACCCGATAAGTCACTCGCGCACACATTAAGCGTGTAAGCGCCATTAGTACTCTCGTAATCTAAGCCAAGAGTTTGGGTTATCGTCTTTTCATGGCTGAAGCCTCCTGCAGCAGACGTTGCCAGGGTCAATCCTGAACCTTTGCAAGCACTACAACGGGTCCCTCGTGAAATACAAATCTCGTCATGACCTTGTGCGTCATCTGCTGTAAACGTGAGAGAGAAACGAGTATTTTCTGCTACCGTAAAGCCACCTGACGCTGAATACGGAGTCCCATCAGCATAGGCTATCGCCCGAAGGGTTGGTGCCGAGTTGGTACCGTAAACTACCTTTACGCTGACTTCAACTGTGTCTGTACACTGGGTTTTGTTTGTGGGCTCACATGCCTTGACCTCAAAGGTCGCATCGTATGCAGCATACTCTCCCAACAATGCTGAATCCTCATCCATGGGATTATTCGAAGGCAACCGCATGGTAATCGTCAATTCATCACCATGACAGGAGCTATCCTTACGTCCTGTGACTCGATTTAACGTCGCATCTGCAATCTTTTTACCCGTAGCATCACCTGTGGTCGTAGCCGTCGCAGTCTTACCCGAGCCAGAACCTCCTTCGATCTTGTAACACAAATCCCGAGAGTTGGTTTCTCGATCAGAAAAATAACGACTGAATGTCGCGGTTCGAGTGCGCGTACCGGTGCCATTCTCTATCGCCGATTGAGACATGGGGTTGAGGGTCAACGGCTTTACTAAAGGTCTTTTCATCGGTAAATCGTTGGTATCCTCGGATACCGTGATATCAAACTCCATCGTATCTTTATGACCATTCACATCGGTAACCGTAGCGGTAATTTGGAAAACATCTCCGTGCTCCAATGGGTCTAAACTAGGACTGTCTACCGTAATCATTCCAGTTTCTTCGTCAACTTCAAAGTAGTTGCCCGGACCATCGACTGCGATCGAATATGTAAATTCCTGATCACAGTTGACGGTATTGTCTGCATTCTCATCCTCATCCGAGCAATCAGCATTAAGCTCTTCCACCGATGCCTCATTCAAATATGATGTCAGATCAATCTCCAAATCAGTGCCCGAACCGTCAGCGTTCATATCAACATTCCAGGTCAACTCAACCACATCTGCCGTAAACCTCGGCATCAGATCGTCTGTAACCTTGACCGGTAATCTAGCCACTACATCGTCATATCCACTATCACTGAACTTAGCCGTTACCGTGACCGTGCCAGTACCGGCCTTGACTCCCGTGATTGACAGTTTTTCACTGGTAGAGTACACCGCATCAGGGGTGCGCTCAGCGGTCACACTACTACTGGAAGATGACACTGTAAGTGTGGCGGATACGGGGGAACCTGCCATACCTCGATTCTTATCCCAATCATCCATCGCTCCCGGCGATGAGATAGCCAGAACCATCAGATCGGATAAATCAAGCTCAATGGTTTCACCCCGGGCAATGTCATAGTACTGATTACTATCACTACCACTACTGTATGCCTTAGACAGGGTCGTGGCTGTAGCCTCAGCCTTACTCCCCCACATATCATCACCAATCTTCCTTTCAACCCCAATCGTATACATAGTTCCTGGTTCAAGACCTTCTAGGATCAGACCCTGTCGGGTATCGGTATCCTCCTCAGATGTCACTCCACTGACTTCCATGGACATATCCATGCCCCAACTGACTCGGTATTGTGGATCCGAATCACTTTCACTGCTGTCTTTGTCAAACTCAACATAAACACTAGTAGCCGTTTCGCCCATGGCAGATACTGTATTAAGAGAGACTAATTCTTCAGAGAAACTAGTACCTATGCCATTCTCCGACCGAACTCGGCATCTATAACTCGCACCCATCATCAACTTATCAGTAGTGGCGGTATCCTCATCATTCTTTACTTGATCATCTTTCCCTCCCCAACTATCATTCGAATCAATAAGGTTAGTACATACAGGCACGAATTTCGTAATCCCACTCGAATATTTATTGGACATGTCAGGCGAATTCCAATTCAACGTCACTTCATTTCCGTTTACTGTGGGAGTCATCAAATCCACAGCGTCTGGTGCAGCCATCCTCAGAGGCTTAGCTATTTCTTCCCATTCAGATTTCATACCATCATCATCCACTGCTCTCACAGCTAAATGTACGAACCTCTTGTTTGGTGTAGCGGCAATCTCTTGTACAAAAGGATTGGAGTTGGCTGCACCATATGAAGCGAATTCGATGTCGTTACCTGTCACGGAAGCTAAAGATGGCCCGACCACACGCCCTACTTCCCAGCCAGCAACTTCTGTACCTGAACCGGCATCCCATGTCACTGAAAACTCATGCATATTAGTGGCAGCATTAGTACCAGTGATCGTGGCCATAACGCCTGTCGGTTTAGCTGGCTGTCCCATCACATTCGCCACTACCATCATCAGTGCTCCCAAAAGCACCACATTGCACAGGCCCCGGAACAATCTCCTCATTCCTGTAACCTTATCAAATAAATTCATAAGAGTTATTCTCCTATCTCTTAATTTCCCATAAAAAGCACGCGCCATAAATACGTAACCGATCCTCGGTCTGCTACACCATTCACACTGCATACCTTGTTTTCATACCAAATCACAACACAATAAACCAGTGTCAGCACTCCCTATGTCTCTTCCTACTGGAACATCCACAAAAAGCAGTGCAGCGATCAAACCATCATCCAAAAACGACACCTCAACCTCTCTTAACTGCACCAAGATTCGATCGTAATTCTCTTGCACTCATAGCATGATAGTTCGCAAAAGCTACACCCTCTTGGTTCCACCAAGCGGCTGATTGATCCCTTGAAAAATATTTACTCAATTGTGCCTCGAATATCTCTATAGACAACATCACGCACAACCTACAACTGTGTTGTACGTAACAGCTATGTGTGTATTGTATACGAAATGTAACCTAAATTGCAACATTCCGAAACATTTTTGTTGCAATTTATTGCAATTTCTTTATTCATCCCATTCACGAGTGAGCTAAATCTATCAGATCAGCAAGCAAACGTTGGTCGGAATCCCAACCTGAAAAGTCTGAATACTACGTCTACAATGTGAATTATAACTTCACTTAACCAGAAAGTTTTTCTTGTTGCAACATCTTCAGAGCTTTGAGTCCAGGAGTAACTGCTGATACATTGCAGAGCAAATGACTAAAGGTTACTAAAGGGCATTTAGGGTCGATATAAAGACAGTTCAAGCGGTTTGCGTGGTTGAGATTGAACTTTGAAAATTGTTGAAACTCTTGCGGACTGTTTGACTAAGAGTAGCATCGAATTCTGAATTTTGGGTGTTTAGCGATCAGTCCATCGTGTTCGCGACACGTGCTCTGAGACTTCATCGGTGATGGATTTAAAGCTTACATTCAGGCATGTAAAAATTAGCTACTTTCAAATTACATTAGTGTTTGCTGATACTACTGTATACTGCAACATGAGATTGCAATCTACCATTGACTCATGACATGGTCATATTGGGACAGGATACATTCATTCACTGACATATCCCTCTGCTTCCAAAATTACTCCTACCCAGAATCAGCCTCAACCAATCAATGTTAGTGCAAACCAAAAACTCGATCTAGGGATGTTATTTGTAGGTTTGCAGGAACATAGAGTGAGACAATCTATGGTCTATAGGTAGTTGGTGGGAATGAACTCTTTAATAGAGGGCGTTAGTTTGTTCGAGACAACATACCCACAACGCGAGAGTATGGATGGTCACATTGAATGAATTAGGAGTAATGAGAGCGCTAAGCTTTTAGATGACAACCATACAAATACTCTTTGACTCAACGATCAACTGCTGAGTGCACGGTCAAACCAGCGAATAGGTAAGACTAGCACTTGTGTGTTACGATTGAAGAAAACCTGTACTCTTGACGTACGAACCCATTTCGATTAGAGTGTTCCATCCAAAGAGACCCAGCCGCTACCGCTTACTGTACCTCGATTAGCTGGGCTTATTTTCTAATTATCCACTGGTGGAATTGTGTTCGGTAGTCAGGCGAAATGTACTCATCATGTTAGTTGTCATATCAGATGTAAATAAATAGTTCCTTTCTTCCCCTGATATAGGGATCTCCCGGCTTGTGGAGAATTAAGAACTATTCGGTCATGATGTTCGGGTGGCTATAACCAGAAAGCAATTTCTGAATGAACACCTCTGCACACACGACATCATCCGTGACCTTGTTCCACACGATGTCTTGACTGTACTCTCACTGAGGACAAATAAAAGCGGACTCGTTTGAGTCCGCTTTTTTTTCTTTCAGTATAGGAGACTAAAGAACTTTCTCGCTCCTTAGTCTCCTAACTCTACTTAAGTCCTAAAATCTGATCTGGGCTTGAATTCCAGCTTGGGTATCCATGGAATTTTCCAATCCCGTCGAAGCTCCTACGAACGCTCGCAGATTAATTTCAAACGAACTCTGAATCAGTTGTTTCAGATCTGTTCCGAACGTGACAGTCTTACCAAAACCACCTGAAGATTGGTAATCAACAAATGGTGCCAGTAGGTACTGGTCGTTATTGAACAGGAAGCCATAGGTCATATTGGAATTCATGCTTGGTCCTGTAGCGTTTCCGAACACATTGTTGTAAGGAGTCATGCTACCTAGTTGAGCTGTTTCTTCCCAAATAAGTCCGCTCATTTCACTACCCTGGCCCCAATTTGGAGTGAGGGAGAGTGAAAATCCAGATGCGTCTTGCGATGGGTTAAAGCTCAACATCACACTGATTCCATTCTCACTGAAATCATCAGCAGAGTGCGAAGCTAATAGTCGTCCTCGAGCTTCTAGTTCTAGGGATTGCACATTGAAACTCAATCCACCAGCAACTTCCACACCGGAACCATTCTGACCGTCTCCACCGTCATTCCTAAATGCGACCTCTCCATAGGTAGTCATCTTGCCACCATTTCCAGTATCGACTGTGAATGAACCTTCGAGGGCTGCTCGTATACGGCTAACTCCAGCTTCCAGTGAATCAACTGCTCCAGAACCACTGTCGGTTTCCATATTAGCAAACGCTGCATCTCCACGGAACGCTACGGTCATTGAACCCATTTGTGCAAATTCATGTCGTCCACCGAAGATTCCCATGTTCAGCGACAGATCGCTTGTTTCGGACGAAGCATTAACTATGGTTGTTTCTGCTTCACCTGAACCACGACCGAACGTTCCCCAAATAGCACTCTTGCCATTCACTCGCTCATAGCTAACGTAGGGTAAGATCGTGGTAAGACTAGTCTCCATGTTTTGGGTAGCTGTACCAAAGGTGTAATCACTCTCTGCCGTACTCCCTGAAACCGATACTCCGAATAACCAGCATTCATTGGATTGAATGTCCACACCTACAAACCATGAGTTCGCTTCTCCTTCATAGCCTGCACCTTCAAAGTTCTGGAAGTCAAAGGCTCCCCAGATCGCGAATGATCCAATTCCACCGTCACCGTTTAAGGTACGGGAGAACCCTTGTTCCTTCACATTATTGAGATCGGGCAAGGTGATATTGCTTGAACCATCATAATCCACTTGACTCCACCCTGTATCTAGCCCAGTATCAAAGCCCATAAGGTCTTGTCTCTGCTTTGTAAAGGAGTAATCATTGATGGAATTGTCTGGCAAGTATTGGCTGATAGACAATGACGCACCATCATTGGATCGACCATGTTCTTCAAGTCTTGCTCCTATCACGGAGCTGGTAGCTGCCATTATGGATCGTGCATGACCAGCCATAGCATCCGCTGCAACCATCTTGATTTCAGAATCGCTAACCATAATCATGAACTCTTGAGTCGCACTACGATTCTTCGGGTCTGCAGCAGTAATTACTACTGAGGTAGTACCCTTGGTGTACGGAGTCATACTAAACTCAGTTCCAGTGATAGCAATCGTGGCTGCGTTACCCGTACCTGCTGCGGTATAGGTCAAGCTATCACCGTCTTCATCAGCAAAGTACTGAGCGACATCCATCGTTTCAGCTGCTCCACCAACTTGTAGAGTCTGATCTGCAATCGTACCTACCGCATTGGGAATAGTCTCAATCGTCACCATAAAGTTACCCGTGACTTGTAACTCACCATCAGAAGCAGTAACCGAAATTGTGGTAGTTCCTGCTGCTACTCCATCAATAGTCAAATCTGTACCCGACATACTGACGGTTGCAATCGCTGTGTCTTCTGATGTCGCTTCATAAGTCAACTCATCACCGTCTGGATCCATGAACGCACCCTCAACAGAAACCGTCATTGGTAGGGTCTTAGTCACGATCTGATCATTTAACGTACCAAGATAGTTTGGTTCAGCATTCGCAATCGTGAGATTGAATGACACTGATGAGTGAATATCACCATCCGATGCAGTCACCGTCACTGTGGTCATACCTTTGCTCACTGCTGTGAGTGTCATGTGAGAGCTTGACAACGTTGCAGTAGCAACCGCATCATCATCTGACGATACTTCGTAAGTCAACTCGTCTCCATCCGGATCCATGAATAAACCCTCGATCGCAATCATAATGGGATCACTCTCAACCGTCATGGTTTGATCATCTAACATACCAACGAATTTCGGTGCAGAGTTGTGAACGGTAACCTCTAGAGCGGCTGCAATGTTTAGGTGACCATCCGATGCTGTAATCGTAACCATGGTCATCCCCTTACTTACGGGTGTGATCGTCAGATTGGTACCCGACAAACTCACCATGACAATGGATTCATCAGCCGAGGTGACTGAGTAAGTCAGCTCATCACCGTCTGGATCCATGAATGCACCGTCAATCGAAATCATCGCAGGATCACTCTCTACGGTCATATTCTCGGGTGCTTCCAGCATACCAACATAATTTGGTTCAGCATTTCCTACCGTCACTTTAAAGCTTTGGGTCTCGCCGTCTTCTATACCATCATTAGGAGTAACCATAACCTCGGTTTCCCCTTTCATAACGGCGGTAACAACGAGATGGGTACCATCTAATTCAGCAGTCACAATCTCCGAATCCGCAGAGAGCACGGTATAAGTCATGTCGTGACCGTCATGATCGAAAAATGCATCTGCAAGGTCGATCCTTAAAGGAGGATTTTCTACTGTCATCATTTGGTCTGCAAACATATAGTCTTGAGACAGCATCGGTGGAGCATTGACCACACTCACCTCAAAAGATGTCGAAGTCGATTGACCGATGTCATCTGTTGCGGTAACAGTTACGGTGACCATACCCCAACTTATACCCCAGTATCTAACAGAGTTTCTTCTCATAATTGCATCGAGGACTGAATCGCATGCTGCTGCTGCAGATGCATCATCAGTACATTTACTCAAACCAATCGTGTAAGAGAGAGAGCTAACGTCTTCGTCAGAAAATACACCACTCAAAGCAACATCGTTAGGTGAACGAGTCACATAAATCTCGCTATTTGGAATCTGCATAGTCACAGTTGGAGCATCATTTCGTGCAAATACTGTGATTGAAAATTCTGACTGAGCTTCCTGATTCGATTCATCCTTCGCAGTTATCGTAACTGTGATTGGTTCACCCTCATCAGGGGGTGAGCTATCTTCTCGTAGAACAACCTCAACCCATGGACTGTTGTTACTGTCGTATTTGATCGCCGGCACAACAATGTCAGAATTACTAGACTCTACTGTGTACTGTAATTCGTCTCCGTCATTGGTAAATGCACCGTCAACATCCAGCAAGGGATAGGTCTTACCAATATACCAAACAGTTGGGATATCTTGGTCTTCAAACAGTTGCTCAAAGTAACCATCGACAACCATCGGCGGATCATTTTGTGTTACTTCTAGAGCAAACGTGTTGTTCTCAGACTGGTCTGCTTCATCCGTAGCTGTAACGGTGACATCAGTGTTGCCTCTTGCATCACCATAACAACGTAGCACCAAATCATCTCTAAGTACACAAGTTGCCTTCGTAGGATCAGCAACGCTTACTGTAAAGGTCAACTTTTCTGGAAACGTTGGGTTACCGTTAGAAAAGTGATCCATCAATTGAACTTTAATAGGATCTTCACCTACTTGAACGGTCTGGTCGGGAATACCAGTCCCTACCACCGTCGGTGAGGGGTTGGGTTCAACCGTGAGATAAAAGGTGTCTGTGGAAGTCAAACCACCGTGATCGGTGGCTGTGACGGAAACGGTGGACCGACCGCTTCTTGCTCGCAGTCCTTCTATACAAATCATGCTGTTTCCGCTGACTCGGACTCGAGCATCATTTGAACGCGTAGTCCTTATTTCAAAATCCAATCCTCGATCTTGATCTCTTTCGTCATGATCTTTGAAGAAATCACTTGCTTCGATACCACAAACTTCAACTCCTTCCAAAATCCTCTGGTTTGGTATTGAACCTACCTGATAAGGAGCTTCATTGATATCGGTGAGTTCTATCGTTACATCAATCGAGTCAGTACCACCATACGAATCGGAAATTTCAAGCGTAAATTCAAAGAAATTAGCATCCGATATTGATGCACTTGCATCTGCTTCGTAGTTCAGGTCGTTAGGTCGAGCAACACTAATCTGAACAACCTTTCTGCTTCCCTGATTCCTGACGGAAGCACGAAACGCATTAGTACCCATTACAGTCGCCGAACTGAGTAACTCATCGTCCCCATCTGGATCTCTGACATCCAAGGTGACGGGTAACGGTCCTCTATTCGGTTGTCTTGCAGTGTTCTCTGGAGTACTCATGGATATCCCGCTCAATCCACTTACAAAGTAGGGGGCTAGATTCTCATTCTTCACCGATACCATTAAGGTAGTGGTATGTGACAGACCAGTAGAATCGGTCACCATAACCTCAATCTCATAGGTCTCGGATCCATCTGCTAGAGCACTCGTCGGCGCGTGGATGGTCAAAACATTGCCACTCGCGGAAGCTCTCACACCACCTGTACAGTTCGAACCCACACATTCTGCGTGATATGTCAAATCATCTCCATCGCCATCCGTTGCATTAATCGTTAATACTCTCGGATCGTCATCTACCAGCATGTAAATATGACTAGTTCTTGAACCACCTTCAGTGATGGAAGTAATCCTGGGCGCTTCCTCAACATCTGTAACTTTGATATTGAATGCTAGCGTGTCTCTCTCACCCGATAAGTCAGTCGCGCACACATTAAGTGTGTGGGCTCCATTATTAGTACTCTCGTAATTTAGGCCTCGAAAACTGAGCGTCTTCTCGTGACTGAAGCCTCCTGCAGCAGGGGTTGCAAATCGTTTGTCTGTTGAACCTTTGCACGCACGACAATCGGGCGATTGCGAAATACAAATATTGTCATGACCTTGTGCGTCATCTGCTGTAAACTTGAGAGAGAAAGGAGTATTTTCCGCTACCGTAAAGCCACCTGACGCTGAATACGGAGTCCCATCAGCATAGGCTATCGCCCGAAGGGTTGGTGCCGAGTTGGTACCGTAAACTACCTTTACGCTGACTTCAACTGTGTCTGTACACTGAGATTTGTTTGTGGGCTCACATGCCTTGACCTCAAAGGTCGCATCGTATGCAGCATACTCTCCCAACAATGCTGAATCCTCATCCATGGGATTATTCGAAGGCAACCGCATGGTAATCGTCAATTCATCACCATGACAGGAGCTATCCTTACGTCCTGTGACTCGATTTAACGTCGCATCTGCAATCTTTTTACCCGTAGCATCACCTGTGGTCGTAGCCGTCGCAGTCTTACCCGAACCAGAACCTCCTTCGATCTTGTAACACAAATCCCGAGAGTTGGTTTCTCGATCAGAAAAATAACGACTGAATGTCGCGGTTCGAGTGCGCGTACCGGTGCCATTCTCTATCGCCGATTGAGACATGGGGTTGAGGGTCAACGGCTTTGCTGAATCTCTTTTCATCGGTAAATCGTTGGTATCCTCGGATACCGTGATATCAAACTCCATCGTATCTTTATGACCATTCACATCGGTAACCGTAGCGGTAATTTGGAAAACATCTCCGTGCTCCAATGGGTCTAAACTAGGACTGTCTACCGTAATCATTCCAGTTTCTTCGTCAACTTCAAAGTAGTTGCCCGGACCATCGACTGCGATCGAATATGTAAATTCCTGATCACAGTTGACGGTATTGTCTGCATTCTCATCCTCATCCGAGCAATCAGCATTAAGCTCTTCCACCGATGCCTCATTCAAATATGATGTCAGATCAATCTCCAAATCAGTGCCCGAACCGTCAGCGTTCATATCAACATTCCAGGTCAACTCAACCACATCTGCCGTAAACCTCGGCATCAGATCGTCTGTAACCTTGACCGGTAATCTAGCCACTACATCGTCATATCCACTATCACTGAACTTAGCCGTTACCGTGACCGTGCCAGTACCGGCCTTGACTCCCGTGATTGACAGTTTTTCACTGGTAGAGTACACCGCATCAGGGGTGCGCTCAGCGGTCACACTACTACTGGAAGATGACACTGTAAGTGTGGCGGATACGGGGGAACCTGCCATACCTCGATTCTTATCCCAATCATCCATCGCTCCCGGCGATGAGATAGCCAGAACCATCAGATCGGATAAATCAAGCTCAATGGTTTCACCCCGGGCAATGTCATAGTACTGATTACTATCACTACCACTACTGTATGCCTTAGACAGGGTCGTGGCTGTAGCCTCAGCCTTACTCCCCCACATATCATCACCAATCTTCCTTTCAACCCCAATCGTATACATAGTTCCTGGTTCAAGACCTTCTAGGATCAGACCCTGTCGGGTATCGGTATCCTCCTCAGATGTCACTCCACTGACTTCCATGGACATATCCATGCCCCAACTGACTCGGTATTGTGGATCCGAATCACTATCACTGCTGTCTTTGTCAAACTCAACATAAACACTAGTAGCCGTTTCGCCCATGGCAGATACAGTATTACAGAGAGACTAATTGTTTAGAGACATTATTACTTATGCCATTCTCCGACCGAACTCGGCATTCTATAGGTCTGCACCCATTGTCAAAGGGGGAGTAGTGGCAGTCATCCACATCATTCTAGCTACTTGATCAGCTTTCCCTGTCCAAGTATCACTATCGAATCAATTAGTGTTAGTACATATAGGCAAGAATCCCGTAATCCCACTCGAATAATCAGGGTTAGTGGGGATGTCATGCATCAGGCGAGATTCCAATCCAACGTCACTTCATTTCCGTTTACTGTGGGAGTCATCAAATCCACAGCGTCTGGTGCAGCCATCCTCAGAGGCTTAGCTATTCTTTCCCAAGCAGATTCACCATCAGCATTCACTGCTCTCACAGCTAAATGTACGAACCTCTTCTTTGTTGTAGCGGCAATCTTTTGTACAAAAGTATCAGGAGAGGTGCTTTCACCATATGAAGCGAATTCGATGTCGTTACCTGTCACGGAAGCTAAAGATCCCCCAACCACACGTCCTACTTCATAACTAGTAGCATCATCATTGCCTTTCCATTCCACTGTAAACTCATGCATGGCAGGATCAGTACCAGTGGCAGCCTCAGTACCAGTGATTGTGGCCTTGACATCTGTCGGAGCATCTGGCTGACCCATCACATTCGCCACTACCATCATCAGTGCTCCCAAAAGCACCACATTGCACAGGCCCCGGAATAATCTCCTCATTCCTGTAACCTTGTCAAATAAATTCATAAGAGCAATTCTCCTATCTCTTAATTTCTTCCCATAAAAAGCACGCGCCATCTAAATACGTAACCGATCCTCAGTCTGCTACACCATTCACACTGCATACCTTGTTTTCATACCAAATCACAACACATTAACATTAACCGTGCCAGCACTCCCCATGTCTCTTCCTACTGGAACATCCACAGAAAGCGGTGCAGCGATCAAACCATCGTCAAAAACGATACCTCAACCTCTCTTAACTGCACCACGATTTGATCGTATTTCTCTTGCACTCATAGCATGATAGTTCGCAAAAGCTACACCCTCTTGGTTCCACCAAGCGACTGATTGATCCCTTGAAAAATATTTACTCAATTGTGCCTTGAAAAATCTGTCCATAAATCACAAACACCCATAACGTAGGGTGCGCGCAACTGCTACGTGGGTATTGTATACGAAATGTAACCTAAATTGCAATATTCCGAAACATTTTTGTTGCAATTTGTTGCAATTTCTTTATTAACCCGTTCACCAGTGAGCTAATCCTATCGGCTCAGCGAGCAATCGTTGGCGAGAATCCCACTTCGAAAAGTCTGAATGTTGTGGGGCAACCCAAATGTTAAGAATTCATGATGGTAATACTACGTACTGTTCAACCTCTTTCGAATCACATAGCACTTCAGCTCGGTCCACAATCACTTCGCAGTAGTACCAAACTGTCTCACCTGATGTGCGGATTCAATAATCCTTGACGTTAAGAACACAATTAGTTTCAGCTATACGCCCAAGACTCACCATTCGACCGATTCGGTTAAGAATCTAGCCTCGAGAATAGGTCCCGATCAGTCTATTCATTCCAATCGTACTTGACTCTACCGTTTCAAAAAACTCCACCATAGTAAATCCTTCGGGGTGGTTCAGTTCTATTGATAACGCCAATATCCAATAGTAGTAGTGGTGGGTGCCGTGACCCTCTGGAGGCATAGGCCCTCTATATTTGATGTCACCAAAATCGTTAATTCCGTGGGTGAAATTCGAACACCCTTCAGATAGCTCCCGAACGTCTGCTGGGATGTTGTAGTAAACCCAATGAACAAACCCATAGTTGCATGAAGAGATCAAGGGGGCATCCGGATCATGACAAATGACCGCGAAATTCTTGGTGTTGTCGGGTACTTGATCCCAAATGAGATGTGGAGATACATCCTTCCCTTCTCCTGTGTGAGGGGTGGGGATGGCTTGCATATGCTCAAATGCAGAGCTTGTCAATTTCATGTCTGATAGCGCGATTCCCATCCTTTTTACCTCAATTTTTTCTGGAAATTTCTAGCATTCATTTTAGTTCAAAATTCTGTTTCCATCGTCAACAGTTACTCTGAAATTTGCAAAATCGTCCTGCAACTGTACTACCTACTCATGCTCAATAAAGAAGTTTAGGAGGATAACCAAGAGGTTGTCATGAGCAACGATCACCTACAAATCGAATGGCGTGAAAGGCTTCATTTTCAAGCCACAACACAAGACAACCGTTCAATACCAATCAATGGTCCACCTGAATGCGGTGGACAAAACCGTGGCTTTCGCCCTATGGATCTGATCCTTCTCGGTGTAGGGGGATGCACAGCAATTGATGTCATGCACATTCTTCATAAGTCTCGTCGAAGCGTTTCAGAGTGTGTTACTTGTATCTCAGCGGTATGGGCCTCAGAAGATCCAAAGGTCTTTGAGAGTATCCACTTGTCTTTCGCTTTAGTTGGAGCAGACTTAACTCCAGAACTTGTAGAACGTGCGATTGCTTTGAGTGCCGAAAAATACTGTTCCGCCTCAATCATGATGTCCAGAGCGGGAGTTAGGGTAACACATGACTTCACACTCAACGTAGAACTGAGTGATAGCCTATCCAGCAGTACTGAGCCAAACTCTGTATCCACCCTAGGTTTACGACACGTCGCGCTGCTTTCAAACCACTACGAAGCGAGCAGAAAGTTCTATTGTGAAGTAATGGGAATGGAAGTTGAGTGGGAACCCGATTCTGATAACGTCTATCTCACCTCGGGTCACGACAATCTAGCGATCCATCGGGCATTTGAGAAACACCCCATTCAGAACTCCAGACTGGATCACCTTGGCTTTATCGTGAAACACAAAGAAGACGTGGATCAATGGCATGAGCACCTCATCATGAATGAAATTACCATCGTTGCCCAACCTAAGAATCATCGTGATGGTGCACGAAGCTGTTATGTATTGGATCCCGATGGGGTGAAGATTCAGATCATCTACCATCCACCCCTATCAGACACTTAGACTTCTGCTAGAAGTGTCGAGTAGTTTCGGTCATCACCTTTGAAACCAAAGTCATCGCTGCTCGAAGAACACGAGGAAACTTCACCCCTCCTTGAGCTAGTGCGTTCTTGCCATGACGATTTTCGTCTTCAAGGATGTCATTCAAGATCGTTCGTGTTCGGTCGTCGGATGCGGGGAGCAAATTCAAGTGTCGTTCAATGTGCTTACAGACCTCATCTTCGGTAGCTTCAACAAAACCGAGACTGATCTTATCTCCCATGAGAGCAGTGAATACTCCCATTTTTACTGACGCACAGTAGAAGAAGGACACCAACACACTTTCGGAACTTTCTAGTTCGGTGAGTCTAGTTTTGCACCAAGAAAGGTGAGCGAGTTCTTCTTCGGCAGCGTCCAGTAGTTGTTGTCGAACTTCCGGGTCGCGAGAAACCAATGCTTGACCCAAATAGAGTCCTTGTGCACACACCTCACCAGTGTGATTCACTCGCATGAGTTGGGCAGATTTTTGGGCATCTGCTGGTGATAAATCCTGGTTTGGTGCAATATTCACTGGAAAACGGTGTACGCACGCTTGAGTACGGGTCAGTATTCGTAGCCCTGTATCGAATAATCTAATAAGACGATCAACAGGGGTATCGTGTTTAGTTGAGTGCATCACAGTTTTCATCTATCCAACATCGCCATCGCTCACACTTGCATTACCATCAACCAGTTCTACCGATTGCTCGATTGCCGATGTCGGTTCTCTTCGAGCATCCCTCCCAGTGAATGCTCTCTGCTCGGGTATATGCTCTGTGTTGCGCACTTTCGATGTCTGGACCTAGACCTACGACCGTCAATACTCGACCACCATTGGTGACAATCGATTCAGAACCTTCTGCGGTTCCTGCATGAAACACTTTGGTATTTGGTTGCTCAGCTTCAATTCCTGAAATAGGTATTCCTGTTTGGTATGAACCTGGATATCCTGCAGATGCGAGTACTACGGCTAGAGCAGAATTTTCAGTAAATTCCAACGACTCACTCTCAAGACCACCTACTGTGATCGCCTTCAAACACAGTTCAGCAAGATTGGATGTCAAACGCATGAGTACCGGTTGAGCTTCTGGATCCCCAAACCTACAGTTGTATTCGATGACATAGGGTTCGTTGTCCACAATCATCAGCCCAAAGTATAAGAACCCCTGGTAGGTATTACCTTCCATGCTCATTCCAGCTATCGTGGGATGTACGATTCGGTCCAACACTTTTTGGTGAATGTCATCCGTGACTACTGGAGCGGGCGAATAAGCACCCATACCACCCGTGTTTGGTCCTTTATCTCCATCAAAGATCGGTTTGTGATCCTGTGAACTAGAAAACGGCAGCACGGTTTTGCCATCACACAGTACGATGAAGCTAGCTTCTTCCCCATCTAGAAATTGCTCAATCAAAACCGTTTTACCTGCTCCACCAAGAATCTTGCCTGTCAACATATCTTCAATCGTGTGCAAGGCCTCTTCCTTGGATTGGGCAATAACCACTCCCTTACCTGCTGCTAACCCATCCGCTTTAATCACTAAGGGGATGGGTTGTTCTTCAATGTACTGTTTAGCTTCACTATAGCTACTTGTTGAAATAGCGCTGGCAGTGGGTATGTCATGGCGCGCCATGAACTCTTTGGCGAAAGACTTGGAAGTTTCGAGCATACCTGCTCGCGCTGTTGGTGCGAAACACCGAAACCCCATCTGATCAAAGTGGTCGCGAATTCCATCTGCAATCGGTTGTTCAGGTCCGACTATGGTGAGATCAACTTGAGATTCACTCGCAAAATTCACCAGTGCCTCATGGTCACCAACCGCTATCTCAACATTTCTGACCTTTGGCTCTGCTGCAGTCCCAGGATTTCCTGGAGCAACGATAACTTCGCTTACATTGGGTGAACGAGCCAAACACCACGCTAGAGCATGTTCACGTCCACCAGAACCGACTACTAATATTCTCATGTTTCTATTTGCTCGTGTTAATGTAGAAAGTGTCGGGTATCAGTAAACTGCATCGCTATGTTGTGTTCATTAGCTGCTTCTATCACCTCAGAATCTCTGATAGAGCCACCTGGTTGAATGACTGCTGTGACACCTGCTTCAGCAGCTTCATCAATACTGTCTCTGAACGGAAAAAATGCATCAGAGGCTAGAACTTTGTACGAGTCCCTAAGCGGTAACTCAGAGGCATTCATGATTGCTATCTTGACACTAGTCACCCGGTTAGGTTGACCTGTACCAATCCCTATCGTTTGCTGATTTTGCGCTAACACAATAGCGTTAGACTTCACGAACCACGCTACTTTCCAAGCAAATTTGAGATCTTCTTGCTCCCTTAAGTTGGGTGAACGATGAGTCACGACTCGGGGGCCAGTGACCGCATAAGGCTGGTCGTCTGGATCCTGAATCAAGAAGCCACCCGTTATTTGTTTTATTTGTGGATCAGATCGTGCCTCTTCTAATGAACCGACTTCTATTAGTCGTACAGACTCCTTTGATTTGGCGATTTGAACAGCTGGTTCCTCAAATTTGGGAGCGAGAATCAACTCCACAAATTGATTGCTAAGAATCTCTTCAACAACCTCCCCAGAAACCACTTCGTTGAAGGCAATAATTCCACCAAAAGCTGAAACTGGATCTGCACGGTAGGCTCGTCGATAGGTTTGTGTGAGATTTTCGCCAGAGGCTACACCGCAAGGAGTTTCGTGTTTCACAATCACACACGTCGATGATTTGAATTGTTGTATGCATTTAAGTGCTGCGTCCGCATCGACTAGGTTATTGAATGATAGTTCTTTACCTTGCAACAACTTCGCAGAAGCTAGTGTTGTTGAGTCAGTATTTAAAACAGTATAGAGGACAGATTTTTGTTGAGGATTTTCACCATATCGTAACTTTAGTTTTTGCTCCAAACGAAGGGTCATTTCCTTTGGAAATGGCTGATCTTTTTCAAGAGCTGATCGTTCTTTTTCAAAGTACTCAGCGATAGATTTATCGTAGTTTGCAACATGACGCAATGCTTTGGTTGCCATTTGATGACGATACTCAAAGTCGATCGTGTTGGATTGGATTCGTTGTAAACTTTCTAGGTAGTCAGCGGGGTCTACCAGCACCAATACATGCTCGTGATTCTTAGCTGCAGCACGAATGAGAGTCGGACCACCAATATCTATGTTCTCAATCGCTTCCGACCTAGTGCAGTCGTCCTTTGCTATTGTTTCGGCGAATGGGTAGAGATTGACAACGACAATATCAATTTCTTGAATTTGATGAGGCGAAACTGTTTCTTTATCTTCATCTCTTCGTGAGAGAATTCCAGCATGAATCAAGGGATGTAGAGTCTTGACTCGACCATCCATAATCTCAGGAAAGCCGGTGTATTCAGAGACGTTTTTTGTGTCGATACCCCACTTGCGCAGAGCATTAGATGTACCACCACTAGCGAGGATCTCACACCCAATCTCCGCTAACCCTTTGGCTAGCTGATCCAGACGAGACTTGTCAGAAACGCTAAAGAGTGCACACCTAGTTAATTGTCCACTCATATTGAGCTGATACTTAGTTTCAATAAAACGGGTAAAAACATCATTGAACTCTATCGTACCAGGTTCCAACCATCAAAATCCACTCTCCATCTTGAGTGAGTTCCCAAATCAAATTTTCCGGATAGGTTGCTTCTATATATTGCTCTTGTCCTTCTAGGATTCCGGTCAGAACCAACGTGCCTCCTCTACCCAGTAATTGACACAGTGAGTTCGAATGTTCAAGCAATACATTCAAGTGAATATTGCCCAGTATGACATCGAAACTTCCACTGTCAGGTAACCGATCTGTAACCTTTACAGAAACATCATTAAATACTCCATTCTCTTGTGTTGAAGTAAGCGCTAATGGATCGTTGTCGACTCCTAGAGCGGATTGTGCACCCAACTTGAGAGCAGCAATGCAAAGTATGCCTGATCCACATCCAAAATCTAATATTTTTCTGCCCACTAAATCGTGCTTGATCAACCACTCCAAACACATCAATGTCGTGGGGTGCTCACCGGTCCCAAACGCTAATCCAGGGTCCAATTGCACCGTTAGCGATTTGTCTTTCAACTCATGATTTCTAGGTACCAACCAAAGGTTGCCTAACTTCCGTGGAGTAATGTCTTTAGTTCCACGTTCAACCCAATTATCGTCTGCTAAAAAGGTAACTTCAAAGTTATTGATAGTACGATTTTGCAACTCTTGTGTCATGGGTTTCATCTCTGTGTCGAGAGAAAATAGCGCTTGGAGTTGAACTATATTCCACAAGGGTGTATCGTGAAGATTTTCTTCTAACAAAGGCTGATCTTTGTCGTTACTCAAGCTAGTCGCCAATGCTCCATATTGGCTCAACACTTCCTCGATTTCTTCCACCCTATCAGAGGAGATTGAACACTCTAATTTGATCCAACGCACTATTTCTATTCACGACCACTAACAATGCTCAACGCGGTACATCGAAAATGAAATCGTCAGAAGAAGGTGGAAAAGAAAAGTTGCGGCGCGGTTGATTCAAAACATCGGGAGTTAAATCACAGTCAAATTCTTCAAAGTCAACCCTCAGAATACGTTCCAAAGTTTCTCGCCCCGAACGCACTGCAATCTTCAGTTCCAAGCTTTCAAGCACGATACCTTCAGTTTCTTCGTTGTACTGAAAGGTTGAAATATGATCGTACTCTTCGACTTTCATCCAGGGTTGTACACGAAAGGGCTCTTTAGCTCGCCGACGAATCTCCACTAAATCTCCAAGAAATGGATTGATGATCACCGTGTTTTCTATTGAACCTGCGTCAAACCAAGATTCTCTATCCCTTCGCTTAAACGCAAACTTCATACCCTCATCAGTCTCCTCTACAAAGTTCAGAGATTCGGTCTCTATTTGGGTTACGTCCACAATAGCTGGATGTCGTTTTCGACTCAAAGGAACATATTGAACCAGTTGTTCTATCGACAGCTCCTCTCCGTTCGTTTCTATTAGCTGCCAGGGTTGATCTTCAGCAAGGTTTGGGACAAAGCGTTCAGTCATTGTTCCTATACCTGCAACTTCTGTATTCTGTGTGTAAGCACAATTTGTGAGTATTTGAATCGGGTTTGGATTGGATACAAACGCCCTTTCTATCATATAGCTGATGTCGGCTTCACTGGGCTGTGCAATGACATTCAAACTCGACCACAATAAGGTCACAGTCAATAGTAGATAAGCCAGAAATGTCTGTACGTTAGAGCACACTGAAACCTTCATCTTCCAAACAAAAACATCCAAAACCTGACAGAGGGCATTATGTGTGTCACTTCACACAGTGGTGTCAACTCTAACTCTGTGAAGGATTGCTGAACATAATCGTCCAAATTCCCTGAATGAGTTGACTTTGCTAACTCAATCTGTGATCAAGCAGGCTACGTTCCACACGGAAGGAATCATCGCAAGGCTAATAACTAATTAATTGTAAGGATAGCTACCCTCACCATCGAGATGGTAAGGGTTTGAAAAAGGTTGACAATGAATCATCCTCAACGAATAGTATTGAGTTCGATACGGTGCTAGTAATTACTTATCCTCACGATTGATGTATGAATTCACTCAGCAACTTACTTCTTGTGCTCCAGAGATAACTACCGTCTATAAGGTTGTCACAGGGTGAAACGAAGGATTCAGAAATGATAGTTGCGGTACCATTCGAGTCTAGCGTTTGGCGTATGGCTATATTAGTGGTGATTTATCCAAACGAAATCGCCCAATGGATTAAATTAAGGCAGGTAACTACGATGAAGGTATAAATTTGAACATATAGTCATGCAGTCGGCATTACACGAATATGTCCACACGATCCAAGCGAAACACGAAGCAGCAGACGATGACGGTCGAGCACACCCTTCCTCCTACGAATGGCTCAATATGGAGATAGAGGCCTACAGACTAGCATATGAATGGTTTGAAAAAATCTTCACGGCGCAACCTCCACTGACAGAAGTATATGAAGATTCCCACCATGTTTATTGGAAGGACGGGGAATACCAGGGTAAGTACAAGAGAAAAGTCAAGACGTATCAGAAATTAGAACAAAAGATTGCTGATGGGGATACTCTATCTGCAAAAGAAACAAAAAATAAAGAGAAATTAGAAACCTATTTTCAGAAAGTGATTGACGAGTTCTACGAAAAGATAGGGAACAGTCAAAACAAGAGTTACAACAAAGATCGAGTAGATCTAAGATGCGACGAATGAACCATACTCTACGATTTAGCCGGTGGCTATGGGTCGGTTGCATAGGACTGGCCTTGGCTTTAGTGATTGTGGGAACGTTCGTTCTAGTTGGTCAGGACCGTGAGTTTCCCATACAGAATGACACGAACATCGAAGAAACAATTAAGTTTTCTACCGATAATTTGGTCAGTCATCAGGAACCTGATAGAGCGGTCGAGCCTACACAGCCAGGCACTGCTTCACCCAAACCACACCCTACAGAATCAGAGTTAGTTTTTGACCTTCCCGATAAACTACTCTATCTTCCCAACCCCATACCTAGCCCCATGGTGGAAGCATGTAAATTGTTTGAATTAGTTAAAGTTAGACCTAATAAGTTCGGTGATTATGTTCCCTCCTATTCTAGGAAAGAAGCTCTGAAAACCAAAGCATGTCGAGAAGCGGTGGAACAGTTTGCACTGGCACGTCATGCGTATTATCGGGGCTATCTATATCCACTAACTGACGTACAACGTTTAGGTTTTTATGATAGCTATGATAGAGCATTATTGTCTTTTTTTAACGAATGGAGCCTCAATATTTTTGATGTGATGGCCTTAGAACACCCTCTGACGTATGAGCGTATATTTTCAGATCCCAAAGGAGATCTGAAACGGGTAGAGGATGCGTTATCGCGACCCGAGTGTGTGTTGGAGCCGGATGCGAAGAGTCAATGGGAATTGAAAAATTACTGCCATGCCGATGCACTGATGAATTTTGCCGCCTTGTTTTGGCGTTGTCAAGGAGGAATTTATTCTAAAACACCTATATTTGTTTTTCTACTGGGCGATGATCTCATCCACCCCGGGAAACTAATACTATTATTGGAGCAAGAGTTCGTATATGATTGGATAAGAGAAAAGTGTCGAGAGATCAGTTTCGAGCTTGACTTGGAGGTTGAACCCTATCCGGAGCCCTTTGCTCGATTGGTCACCGATGAGGTTCGCCGTCGTTGGAAAGAGAATCCTCCTGATTCAAAGAAGAATTTTCTTATTGAACGTTTGTTTGAGTTAGCCGCTCAATTAGGCGACCAAGCAGCGGCCTTGACTGATGAAGGACGGCCGTATGGGCCTATAAAGGACTGTGGACTATTCCCGAGTGGGATGCAGTCGCTTCAAAGCGAACACCCCCGAACCCAGAGCGTTTGCTGAATACTTTTCGTTTTCTCAAGCTGTTAGAAGTCCAAAAGATTGAATTTGTTTGGGAGGAACTGGTCCGTTTTCTGTGCATGAGCCCGTATTCCTCAAAAGAGGTTGAAGCATCAACGGAAACCCCGAGTTGTCAGACGGTGATTTCGGAGATGTATGCAGAAGATCTCATCCCTGATTCAATGTTGATACTAGTCGATCAATTTGAAAATGTGGCGATTGAGCTCGATTTGTACTAATGGCACTCTATCAGACCGGTACACTTGATGGTTTGAGCTAGAAATGGATTCTGTATGACGTTCTCCTTTCATGAGATTAAGAATGTGAGAGAGCTAGCCATACCCCTCTCTATTCGGTAGTGCATCCTGCCTGAAACCGTCTTCGCTGTTCACCTGACGAGACCTAATCTATCGATATCGAATTCCACCTAATTACCGCCACTTTCACGATGAGGTTTGTACATTCGGAAATGACGGTTGAGTCACTATTCGAGTCTAGCTTTTGCTATAACCCTCAATTCACCCCCTTTCAACTACAACTAAGGATTCCTTTTATGAAATCACTTATTACTGTACTTTTGACACCCTCCTATCTGGCTAGCCTTTAGTTCCAGCCCTGAGATCGAAGCTGACGATGGCGGCTCGGTTTGGGGCTATCTCGACGGCATTTGCTCAGGAGAAGCGTTTTGGTACTCCAGCTTTTCTGCACTGGTAGATGCTCACGGTACCCGTCATCGCACGGGTATTATGTTAAACTTCGAATCGTTCAAGTATTTTTCAGATCCCGATCAATGTATTGAGCTCGTTATAGTGACCGGAACTTCCTCCGGTGACGATGATGGGGACGTAGAAGATGTCTCTAGTTCGGGTAGTACTTCCCAGACACCCGGAGTAGCCAATGGTGGTGGTCCTGGCTCTGATCTTGACGAGATTGCATCGAATTTTGATGATGATGCGCTCAAGAAAATCAATGACTGCTGGCAGGATAAGCTTAAGGATCTTGATGATGCACTTGAGTATTACGAAGAGACTAGGGCCACATGGGAAACCAAGCAGGGGCAAAGTTCAATTAATCCCGACTGGCTGCAGTGACTTTTTTTCAGAACCAACAAAAGTGGTGTTTTGTCCGAAGCAATTCGTCAATTGGATAAAACATCACCAGCCTAATAAAGAAATTAAATTTGAACATATAGTCATGCTGAGTGCATTACATGAATATGTCCACACGATCCAAGCGAAACACGAAGCAGCAGACGATGACGGTCGAGCGACCCCTTCCCCCTACGAATTACTCAATATGGAGATAGAAGCCTACAGACTAGCATTTGATTGGTTTAAAAAAATCTTCAAGGCAGAGCCTCCACAGAGAGAAGTACGTGAGGGTTACCACGATAAATATTGGAAGGACGGAAAATACGTAGGCAAGTACAAGAGAAAAGTCAAGGAGTATCAGAAATTAGAGCAAAAGATTGCAGATGGGCAAACACTATCTGCAAAAGAAACAAAAGAAAAAGAGAAATTAGAAACCTATTTTCAGAAAGCGATTGACGAGATATACGAAGAACTGAGACAATTAAACGTACTTTACGACAAAGATCTTGTAGATTTAAGATGCGAAGAATGAACGGTACTCTACGATTTAGCCGGTGGCTATGGGGCGGTTGCATAGGACTGGCCTTGGCTTTAGTGATTGTGGGAACGTTCGTTCTAGTTGGTAAGGACCGTGGGTTTCCCATCCAGAATGACACGAACATCGAAGAAACAATTGAGTCTTCTACCGATGATTTGGTTAGTCATCAGGATCCTGATAGTGCGGTCGAGCCTACACATCCAGGCACTGCTTCACCCAAACCACACCCTACAGGATCAGAGTTAGTTTTTGACCTTCCCGATATACTACTCTATCTTCCCAACCCAATACCTAGCCCCATGGTGGAAGCATGTAAATTGTTTGAATTAGTTAAAGTTAGACGTGATACATACGGTTATTATGTTCATGACTTCTCTAAGGAAGATGCTCTGAAAACCAAAGCATGTCGAGAAGCGGTGGAACAGTATGCACAGGCACGTAATCCGTTTAGCTACTTTCAACTAACTGAGGCACAACGTTTAGGTTTGTATGATAACGCGTTTTCGATTTATTTTGACAATGGGAGATTGGAAATATTTGATGTGATGGCCTTAGAGCACCCGATGACGTATGAGCGTATATTTTCAGATCCCAAAGGAGATCTGAAACGAGTAGAGGATGCGTTATCACGACCCGAGTGTGCGTTGGAGCCGGATGCGAAGAGTCAATGGGAATTGAAAAGTTACTGCCATGCCGATGCATTTATGAATTTCGCCACCTTGTTATGGAGGTGTCATAAAAATTTCGGTAGAGTTGCTTATCCACTGCGCGATGATCTCATCCATCCCGGGTTTCTAATACGTTTATTGGAGGAAGAATTCGATTATTCTTGGCAAATAGAACAGTGTCAAGAATTCAGTATCGAGCTTGACTTGGAGGTTGAACCTTATCCGGAACCGTTTGCTCGATTGGTCACCGATGAGGTTCGCCGTCGTTGGAAAGAGAATCCTCTTTATTCAAAGAGGGATTTCCTTATTGATCGTTTGTTTGAGTTAGCCGCTCAATTAAGCGACCAAGCAGCGGCCTTGACTGATGAAGGACGACCGTATGGACCCTATAAAGGACTGTGGACTATTCCCGAGTGGGATGCAGTCGCTTCAAAGCGAGCACCCCCGAACCCAGAGCGTTTGCTGAATACTTTTCGTTTTCTCAAGCTGTTAGAAGTCCAAAAGATTGAATTTGTTTGGGAGGAACTGGTCAGTTTTCTGTGCATGAGCCCGTATTCATTAAAAGAAGCTGAAGAATCAACGGAAACCCCGAGTTGTCAAACGGTGATTTCGGAGATGTATGCAGAAGATCTCATCCCTGATTCAATGTTGATACTAGTCGATCAATTTGAGAGTGTAGCGATTGAGCTCGATTTGTACTAATAGTACTATCAGACCGGTACACTGATGGTTTGAGCTAGAAAGTGGATGCTTTGTCATGACGTTCTCCTCCCTGATGATCAAAATTGAGAGAGTGCTCACCAAACGCCCCTCTAACACCATTGGCCCTTACTTGGGAGTTTCAGACGAACAGTTGACTCATTTTCAAGTAGAGCTGCAGTCAGCTCTAGTGTGCCATCATATACGTTGTGTGCGAAGTAAACGTTCACGAATTTTCGACCCATGATGGTGCCCACATACATAAACAATTTCGGTAGTGCATCCTGCCTGAAACCGTCTTCGGTGTTCACCTGACGAGACCTAATCTATCGATATCGAAATCCACCCAATGACCGCCACTGTTCACGATGAGGGTTGTCATAGGGTGTAACGAATATTGGCAAATGAGTGGGTGCACCATAAAATACTTCCATAAGATATATTTATTGAGTGGTTTAAATTTATTCAAGACAATGAACGCGCCAACTTAGTGCACATCTCAATACATACTAAACCCTATGGATATTGAATCAACTTACGTGGGTACGAATGACCGTACTAACGCACATATCATTGATGTACTGATTGAGGAACGGGCTGAAAATCTATCGCAGCATCCCCTTACCTGGCGACTAGTTCGTACTGTGGGGGATGGAATTCTTGGCTACGAGAGAGCGGTTCAAATCGCTAACAAAATTGCACCACTACGTGGGCGTGAATCCCTGGATCACTTATCTAAGTTGCTTAAACTTGAGGTGGAAGCCACAGGACAAGAATTTATTCCTAGAACCGGTCCTGCCATCATGACCCCAAACCATCCTGCTGGGATTGCTGACGGGATCGCTGTATATGATGTGCTGAAAACTATCCGTGAGGATGTCGTATTTGTTGCCAATCGAGATGCTCTACGTATCTCGCCCGGGCTAAAAGACATCATCATTCCTGTAGAGTGGAGAGATCAATACCGTACACCAGCTCGTAATCGCGAAACCATTACCGCACTGGTCCGTGCAATTAAAGCTAATCGTTTTGTTGTGATTTTTCCATCCGGACGGCTAGCACAACCATCCATCAAAGGACTTATAGAACGTCCTTGGCAGATCACTGCAGTCAATTTAGCTAGTAAATATAACATCCCTCTGATACCCATGCACATCAAGGGTCGAAACACGATGTTCTATTACTCGACTTGGTTCATCAATAACGAACTCAAAGATATGACTCTATTTCGAGAGTTTATTCACAAACGCGGTCAGCGATATTCCCTCACCATCGGAGAAGCACTAGCGTGTTCGGGCAACGTCAATAAGCAGACCGAAGAACTTCGGGAATTTGTTCTTAATGACCTAAAAAAGGGTACTACGAAATATTCGGAACGGTCGAACGCCTGTTAGTTTGTCTTGAGAACAACTCGACCGTACCTGAATCTCTGCACCGCGTGGAGGTATGTCGACGATTTCAATACCCTTATTCGTTTGAAATCGGACTGTATTGAAACTGACCTGTAGCTCCTCTTCTACCACACTTTGAACTAGTGCTTCGCAGGCTTGTCCTGCCGGGGTAAACGCCGTGCGTCCTCTGAGATGATTCAATGCGATCTTCCCTTGTTCTACACTTTCAAAGAAACTTTCTACATCTTCTGTATGAACCCTGCCATACATTCGAGCATTGGGTAGTACTAAGACATTGGGGGCAAAACGATGCCCTCCAAGATGACTACACTGCCAAGCTCTACCATCAGAAATCTGATTGAGTGCTTTCCAGGTCAGAATACCAAACTTAGCGCAACACAAATCTCGTGTTCCGTTAGTGCAAACAAAGTATCTCACCCCCTCAATACGGTTCAGCTGTGGGTGACTCATGTCGAACTCAGGAGGATTCAGATCCAGTAGTGCGTTGTAGGTTCTAAAAGTAAATTCAATGAGATTTCCTTTGGCCGAAAAGAATGCGTGGTAGTCTTGGTTTACTCCAAGGGTCTGTCGAATAAACTGAACTCGGGGTCTAAATCCTTTGGATTCGAGGGTTAGAACGGCGGCGTTTAACCAGTTTTGAATCGCATCAGGGAAACTGTTATCTTCGATTGCATGTGAACTCCAACGTGGGGAGTATTCAAGCAGAATCCAGTAGTCCACCTGTGGAGATGTTCCAAGCATGTTTTCCTCAAGCTCTAGTGAGAGTTGAGAACAGTACTGTTGCATAATTTCCTGTGAATCAGGGATGAAGCAGAAAAAGTCTACGCGTTGCAGATCGGGATATCAACCTAACAAACATCCTACATAGGCAACATCAGACTCTAAATGTTACAAAGCAAGGGAATACTATGAGTATAGACTCTGCTCAACGCTCCAACCCAACCAGACACCACTGAGAACGATAGGCAAATGAGTGCAGAAGAAAAGCAAGTGACTGCTGCTGTTTTGCTCATCGGCAATGAACTTCTGTCCGGTAGAACCCAGGATTTGAACTTACAGTTCATAGCGCAACATCTCACCAAACATGGTGTTCAAGTTGCACTAGCTCAAGTGATCCCAGATGATGTTGAAGTCATCGTTAATACCGTGAACTGGACTCGTACCCGATACGACTATGTGTTTACTACCGGTGGCATTGGACCCACCCACGACGACATCACAACAGAGTGTATCGCTAAAGCATTTGGGGTACCTCTTGTAGTGGACGAACGCATTGCAGCAAAAATTCGTAGTCACAACACTACAGAAAATGTGATGACTAATCGGTTGCGGATGGCAAGAGTACCGAAGGGTGCAGACCTCATCGACAACTTAACTGGTGGTCCTCAAGGGTTCTATATAGGTAATGTGTACGTTATGGCTGGAATCCCCAGAATCCTCCAGGCGATGCTTCCAACCGTGAAGTTGAGTGGCGGGATCAAAGTGCAATCCTGTTCAATGGACGTGTACCTGGGTGAAAGTCATGTTGCGAACGATCTCGACACCATCCAACGCGCTAACCCATTAGTCGAAATCGGCTCGTACCCGTTTAAGCATGGAGACATCTATGGAACTTCAGTGGTGATGCGTTCTGCTGATGAAAACGCACTAAGAATGACCTTCGATACCGTGTATGCTGCAGTGTGCGCAAAAGGTACCGAACCTAGAAAGCTAAAGGGTCCATGGATCGGTGACTTAACTGTCTAATTTGGAAGTATCTGGCTTACTTAGTAGCTCTTTTAATAGACCGTCCATTGATACACCTTCGAACCATCTGATGGTGAGGGTTTGAACAAGGTTGACAATGAATCTTTTTCAACGATAGTATTAAATTCCATACGCTGCTAGCAAATTTCCTCACGATTGATGTATGAATGCACTCAGCAGCTTACTTCTTGTGCTCCAGACATAACTACCGTCTATAAGGTTGTCAGTTGAACTCATCGTTCATGCCAAGTGGTGTTTCCGATGCTTTCAAGACTCCTAACAGATTCTTGACCTGGTCTGTAGAGCTTGGTTTATCAATTCCATCCAATGACCGCAAGGATGTAATGAATGATTCGGAAATGACAGTTGAGTCACCATTCGAGTCTAGCGTTTGCGTTTGCATAATCCTCAATTATTCCCTTTTTTACAAAGGATTCCTTTTGTGAAATCACTTCTTACTGTACTTTTGACCCCCCCCTCCTATTCTGGCTAGCCTTTAGTTCCAGCCCTGAGATCGAAGCTGACGATGGCGGCTCGGTCTGGGGCTATCTCGACGGCATTTGCTCAGGAGAAGCGTTTTGGTACTCCAGCTTTTCTGCACTGGTAGATGCTCACGGTACCCGTCATCGCACGGGTATTATGTTAAACTTCGAATCGTTCAAGTATTTTTCAGATCCCGATCAATGTATTGAGCTCGTTATAGTGACCGGAACCTCCTCCGGTGACGATGATGGGGACGTAGAAGATGTCTCTGGTTCGGGTAGTACCAGGACCTCTGGGAGCACATCTGGTGGTGCTCCTCGCTCTGATCTTGACGAGATTGCATCGAATTTTGATGATGAAGCGCTCGAGAATATCAATGACTGCTGGCAGGATAAGCTTAAGGATCTTGAAGATGCACTTGAGTATTACGAAGAGACTAACGCCACATGGGAAACCAATCAGGGGCAAAGTTCAATTAATCCCGAGTGGGGTGCACAGACCCAATTTGAGGTTGATCCAGCAAAAGTGGTGTTTTATCCGAACCAAATCGTCAAATGGATTAAAAAGAACCAGCCTACCAAAAAATACCCGTATCGCAAAGATATTAAATTTGAACATATATCAATGCTGGTGACATTACACGAATATGTCCACACGATCCAAGCGAAACACGAAGCAGCAGACGATGATGGTCGAGCATACCCTTCCCCCTACGAATGGCTCAATATGGAGATAGAAGCCTACAGACTATCATATGAATGGTTTAAAAAAATCTTCAGGGCGACACCTCCATTAATAAAAGTATATGAGGATTCTCACAGTGCTCATTGGAAGGACGGAAAATACGTGGGCACGTACAAGAGAAAAGTCAAGGAGTATCAGAAATTAGAACAAAAGATTGCTAATGGGGAAACACTATCTGAGGTTGAAGAAAAAGAAAAAGAGAAATTAGAAACCTATTTTCAGAAAGTGATTGACGATATATACGTTGAACTGACATTAATAAACGGAAGTTACAATAAAGATCGAGTAGATCTAAGATGCGACGAATGAACCGTACACTACAATTGAGCAGGTGCCTATGGGGCGGTTGCATAGGGTTGGCGTTGGCTTTAATGGTTGTGGGAACGTTCGTTCTAGTTGGTCAGGACCGCGGGCTTCTAATACAGAATGACACGAACATCGAAGAAACAACTGAGTTTTCTACCCATACTTTGGTGAGTCATCAGGATCCTGATAGTGCGGTCGACCCTACACAGCCAGGCACTGCTTCACCCAAACCACACCCTACAGAATCAGAGTTAGTTTTTGACCTTTCCGATAAACTACTCTATCTCCCCCACCCCATACCTAGCCCCATGGTGGAAGCATGTAAATTGTTGGAATTAGTTAAAGTTAGACCTGATAAGTTCGGTGGTTATGATCTCGACTTCTCTATGGAAGAGGCTCTGAAAACCAAAGTATGTCGAGAAGCGGTGGAACAGCTCGCACAGGCACGCAATCCGTTTCGCTACTTTCAACTAACTGATGCACAACGTTTAGGTTTTTATGATAGCGCGTTTGGGGATTTTTTTGATAATTGGAGCCTCAGTATATTTGATGTGATGGCCTTAGAGAACCCGATGACGTATGAGCGTATATTTTCAGATCCCAAAGGAGACCTGAAACGGGTAGAGGATGCGTTATCGCGACCAGAGTGTGTGTTGGAGCGGGATGCGAAGAGTCAATGGGAATTGAAAAGTTACTGCCATGCCGATGCATTGATGAATTTCGCCACCTTGTTTTGGCGTTGTGAAGGAAAGACTTTTTCCCGCCTTGGTTTTAACATTCGTTTTTCACTGATCGATGATCTCATCCATCCCGGGTTGCTAATACAAATATCAGAGGATATTTTCGTATCTGATTGGAAAATAGAAAAGTGTCCAGAGATCTTCGGTCACCTGGAGGTTGAACCCTATCCGGAACCCTTTGCTCGATTGGTCACCGATGAAGTTCGCCGTCGTTGGAAAGAGAATCCACCTGATTCAAAGAAGGATTTCCTTATTGATCGTTTGATTGAGTTAGCAGCTCAATTAGGCGACCAAGCAGCGGCCTTGACTGATGAAGGCCAGCCGTATGGGCCCTATAAAGGACTGTGGGATATTCCCGAGTGGGACGCAGTAGCTTCAAAACGAGCACCCCCGAACCAAGAACGTTTGCTGAATACTTTTCGTTTTCTCAAGCTGTTAGAAGTCCAAAAGATTGAATTTGTTTGGGAGGAGCTGGTTCGTTTTCTGTGCATGAGCCCGTATTCCTCAAAAGAGGTTGAAGAATCAACGGAAACCCCGAGTTGTCAGACGGTGATTTCGGAGATGTATGCAGAAGATCTCATCCCTGATTCAATGTTGATACTAGTCGATCAATTTGAGAGTGTGGCGATTGAACTCGATTTGTACTAATGGGCACTTCTATCAGACCGGACACTTGATGATTTGGGCTGAAAGTGGATGCTTGGTCATGACGTTCTCCTCCTATGTGGATCAAAAATGAGAGAGTGCTAACCAAACGCCCCTCTATCCCTTTTGGCCCTTACCTGTGGGAGTTTCAGACGATCAGTTGACTCATTTTTAAGTAGAGCTGCAGTGAGCTCTAGTGGGCCATCATATACGTTGTGTGCGAAGTAACGTTCACGAATTTTCGACCCATGATGGTGCTTCTCGCTCTGAACTTGACGAGATTGCATCGAATTTTGATGATGAAGCGCTCGAGAATATCAATGACTGCTGGCAGGATAAGCTTAAGGATCTTGAAGATGCACTTGAGTATTACGAAGAGACTAACGCCACATGGGAAACCAATCAAGGGCAAAGTTCAATTAATCCCGACAGGGGTGCACAGACCCAATTTGAGGTTGATCCAGCAAAAGTGGTGTTTTATCCGAACCAAATCGTCAAATGGATTAAAAAAAACAGCCTACCAAAAAATACCCGGTTGGCAAAGATATTAAATTTGAACATATATCAATGCTGGTGACATTACACGAATATGTCCACACGATCCAAGCGAAACACGAAGCAGCAGACGATGACGGTCAAGCGACCCCTTCCCCCTACGAATGGCTCAATATGGAGATAGAAGCCTACAGACTAGCATATGAATGGTTTGAAAAAATCTTCAAGGCGCAACCTCCACAGACCGATCGATTTCATGAACTCCAACTTAAATATTGGAAGGACGGAAAATACGTGGGCAAGTACAAGAGAAAAGTCTAGGAGTATCAAGAATTAGAACAAAAGATTGCTGATGGGGAATCCCTATCTGCAAAAGAAACAAAAAATAAAGAGACATTAGAAACCTATTTTAATAATGTGTTTGACAAAGTATACGAAAAACTGTTAAAAATAAACGGACGTTACAATAAAGATCGAGTAAATCTAAGATGCGACGAATGAACGGTACTCTACGATATAGCAGGTGGCTATGGGGCGGTTGCATAGGGCTGGCTGTTGCTTTAGTGGTTGTGGGAACGTTCGTTCTAGTTGATCAGGACCGCAGGTTTTTAACACAGAATGACACGAACATCGAAGAAACAACTGAGTCTACTACCCATACTTTGGTGAGTGATCAGGATCCTGATAGTGCGGTCGAACCTACACAGCCAGGCACTGCTTCACCCAAACCACACCCTACAGGATCAGAGTTAGTTTTTGACCTTTCCGATAAACTACTCTATCTTCCCCACCCCATACCTAGCCCCATGGTAGAAGCATGTAAATTGTTTAAATTAGTTAAAGTTAAACGTGATACGTCCGGTGACCATTACCTCTCCCTCTCCCATGCTAGAAAAGAAGCTCTGAAAACCAAAGCATGTCGAGAAGCGGTGGAACAGTTTGCACTGGCACGTCGTGCGTATTTGCGGCGGGCTATCAACATCCACTAACTGACGCACAACGTTTAGGTTCATTAGATAACTATGATAGAGCGTTATTATCTTTTTTTAATGAATGGAGCCTCAGTCTATTTGATGTGATGGCCTTAGAGCAGCCGATGACGTTTGAGCGTATATTTTCAGATCCCAAAGGAGACCTGAACCGGGTAGAGGACGCGTTATCGCGACCAGAGTGTGTGTTGGAGCCGGATGCGAAAAGTCAATGGGAATTGAAAAGTTACTGCCATGCCGATGCATTGATGAATTTCGCCACCTTGTTTGAGCGTTGTCAAGGAGGAGTTTTTGGGCCTATAACCCTTCGTATATTTGTTTTTCCTCTGGGAGATGATCTCATCCACCCCGGGATGGTCATATTTAGTTTGGAGCCAGAATTCGCATTTGATTGGATAACTGAAAAGTGTCAAGAGATCAGTTTCGAGCTTGACTTGGAGGTTGAACCCTATCCGGAGCCCTTTGCTCGATTGGTCACCGATGAGGTTCGCCGTCGTTGGAAAGAGAATCCACCTGATTCAAAGAGGGATTTCCTTCATGATCGTTTGTTTGAGTTAGCAGCTCAATTAGGCGACCAAGCGGCGGCCTTGACTGATGAAGGCCATCCGTATGGCCCCTATAAAGGACTGTGGGATATTCCCGAGTGGGACGCAGTAGCTTCAAAACGAGCACCTCCGAACCAAGAACGTTTGCTGAATACTTTTCGTTTTCTCAAACTGTTAGAAGTCCAAAAGATTGAATTTGTTTGGGAGGAGTTGGTCCGTTTTCTGTGCATGAGCCCGTATTCCTCAAAAGAGGTTGAAGAATCAACGGAAACCCCGAGTTGTCAGACGGTGATTTCGGAGATGTATGCAGAAGATCTCATCCCTGATTCAATGTTGATACTAGTCGATCAATTTGAAAGTGTGGCGATTGAGCTCGATTTGTACTAATGGCACTTCTATCAGTGCCGGTACACTTGATGGTTTGGGCTAGAAAGTGGATGCTTGGTCATGACGTTCTCCGCCTATGTGGATCAAAAATGAGATAGTGCAGCCAAACGCCCCACTAACACCATTGGCCCTTACCTGTGGGAGTTTCAGACGATTTTAGAACAACTCAACCGCACCTGAATCTCTGCACCGCGTGGAGGTATGTCGACGATTTCAATACCCTTATTCGTTTGAAATCGGACTGTATTGAAGCTGACCTGTAGCTCCTCTTCTACCACATTTTGAACTAGTGCTTCGCACGCTTGTCCTGCCGGGGTAAACTCCGGGCGTCCTCTGAGATGATTCAATGCGATCTTCCCCTGTTCTACACTTTCAAAGAAACTCTCTACATCTCCGTATGAACCCTGCAGTACATTCGAGCATTGGGTAGTACTAAGACATGGGGGGGGGGGGGGGCACTTGTAGTGAACGAACGCATTGCAGCAAAATTCGTAGTCACAACACTACAGAAAATGTGATGACAATCGGTTGCGGATGGCAAGAGTACCGAAGGGTGCAGACCTCATCACAACTTAACAGGTGGTCCTCAAGGGTTCTATATAGGTGTTATGGCTGGAATCCCCAGAATCCTCCAGGCAATGCCTTCAACGTGAAGTTGAGTGGCGGATCAAAATGGAATCCTGTCACTGGACGTGTACCTGGGTGAAAGTCATGTGTCGGACGATCTCGACACCATCCAACGGGCTAACCCATTAGTCAAAATCAGCTCTTACCCGTTTAAGCATGGAGACATCTATGGAACTTCAGTGGTTATGCGTTCTGCTGATGAAAACGCACTAAGAATTACCTTCGATACCGTGTATGCTCCGTGTGTGCAAAAGGTACCGAACCTAGAAAGCTAAAGGGTCCATGGATCGGTGACTTAACTGTCTCATTTGGAAGTATCTGACTTACTTAGCAGCTCTTTTAATACACCGTCCATTGATACACCTTCGACTTCTTTCAATTCAGCCATTCGCTGATAAATCTCTGCAGCTGCCGTGTGAAAGCCTGATGGCAGTCCTGCACTAGAAAAAGTCTTTGCTATCTCACGCATCTCTGGAGCAAATCTCCATGCTTTACGGCTTGTTCCCACAGCAATTCGATGAGAGCGATCCCACATTCCTTGGATGGAGGTATCCCACTCATTCTTGAGAGTTCCCGATACACCGTAATGCTCCGCAAGAGCGCGCACATCCAATATGAGAGCGGCTGAACCTTTAGTATAAGCTGCGTAGCACATCTTCATAGCTGAAGCAGCTGTGTGCTTGCCATCAATGACAATCGGCTCAAACCATGTCCTTGCAAACAAATCAGCAATTTTTTGTGCATGGGGTCCAGACAAATAGAGTCGAGCTAACCCTTCAGCATTCGCAGGTGGACCCACAATACCACCATCAACATAGTTCGAACCAAACACCTCAACGTGAGTCTCTGCAGTTGACGGAGCTATGGCATTAGCATCGCAAAACAACCCTGAATAGTTTCTGCTATTCAACTCCTGACCCACATCTAATGCAAACTCCGGCGGACACACCGAAATCACCATCTCTACTTGCTCCAAAGCTGCATCAAGGTTATCCATAAGGTTTAGACCCACTTTCTGGGCACGTTCGTGTGTCGCTGAAGATCGTCCCTCACTCACCCAAAACACTTCGTGTCCATCACGGATGAGGTTCATTCCAACCGATGTACCCATTTGTCCAGGATGCAAGAGCAAAACTTTGCTCATGGGTTGCTCACTGTTGCGTTAACTAGCGCTCTATTGTCGGACGAATTGTTCGTCGACTTGCATATCTAACGCTGCACTAAAGAGTGCTCTAGCGTAGTCGGTCTGTGGAAATTCGAATACCGACCGAGCTGGACCTTGCTCAACAACAATCCCATCGCGCATAACAATCAACCAGTTCGCTAAGGCACGAACTACTTTGAGATCATGACTCACAAACAAATAGGCTAGATTGTGCTTCTGTTGTAGCTCTCTGAGTAGATCGACAATTTGAGCTTGTACGGACATATCGAGCGCTGATGTAGGCTCATCAAGAACCACAAATCGTGGTCGAAGCACCATCGCTCTTGCGATTGAGATTCGTTGACGTTGTCCTCCCGAAAATTCATGAGGATATCGAGTCATGGTTTCTGGATCCAAACCTACTTCACTCATGACTTCTGCTACCCGTGCTTGCCTTTCTGCTCGGCTTATATCCGGTACATGAACTCGTAATCCTTCTTCAATGATGTGTTGTACTGTCATCCGAGGCGACAGACTGCCGTAGGGATCCTGAAATACGATCTGCATATCTTTGCGAAGCATGGTTAGGGCTTTGCCTTTGTAGGGCAATATGCTGCTTCCATCGAACTCTAAGGCACCTTCGCTGACTAACAGGCGCAGCATAGCCAGACCCAAGGTGGTTTTACCCGAGCCCGATTCACCGACGACTCCCACAGTTTGACCCGCTCGTACTACGACATCGACTTTGCTAACAGCAGTGAGATATTGCGCTCTTCCAAACCAGCCTTTGCCTCGGGGATACCTAACGATTAACCCTTTTGCCTCTGCAGTGACGCTGGCGTTTTCGTTCGTATCGCACGGATCACCCGATGGTTCTGCAGCAAGCAGATGCTTAGTATAGTCATGCCTGGGTGCCCCAAAGATCTGGCTGTTACTACCGTGTTCCACTATCAGCCCATCATTCATCACACAAACACGATTCGCCACTGATCGAACTATCCCAAGATCATGAGTGATCAATAGCATCGCCATATTCATTTCCTGCTGCAAATCTTTCAACAGTTTGAGAATTTGAGCTTGAATGGTCACGTCCAACGCTGTGGTCGGTTCGTCAGCGATCAATAGCTTCGGTTCATTAGCTAAGGCCATCGCGATCATCACACGTTGACGTTGTCCACCCGACAGTTCGTGAGGATACGCATTGAGCCGGCTTTCTGCATCCTGTAGACCTACTAGTTTGAGCAGTTCGAGGGTTCTCGTTAATGCTTGTTGCTTCGTTAGTCCTTTGTGGACACGGAGAGATTCACCCACCTGTTTGGATATCTTGTGCAGTGGGTTAAGGGATGTCATCGGTTCTTGAAAGATCATGCTGACCTTCCCACCGCGAATACTGAGTAGCTCTTTCTCTCGGGCGCCCATGACCTCAAAGCCATCAACTTCGATGCTACCTGATGGGTGATTGGCTAATGGATACGGGAGTAGCTGTAATACCGATAAAGCAGTAACAGACTTACCAGAGCCCGATTCTCCAACTAGGGCCACAGTTTCCCCTTTGTCAATTGTGAACGACACACCGCAAACTGCGGGTGTTTCGCCAAAATTAACATGAAGGTCGTTTACTTGTAGGATGCTCACCGGTCTACCTTACTACTGCGCTCAAACAAAAATCGGATTTTTCATGGTGAGATTGTAGGTTCATTGTGCTTACCCATGGTTCCGACAAACTTTAAAGCTAATGTGATGTGCTAAAGTCCTCATGGCTGGATATAAATTATGGTTGAGTTCATTGACACCCGCGAGGAAGTTGTGTTTAGAGACCAACTGAAAAATGCTGGCTTGAAAGTTACCGTACCTAGATTACGTGTTTTGCAGGTCATGGAAGAAGGTAACCCAAGACACTTGTCTGCCGAAGACATCTTCACGCAACTCAAGAATATGAACGAATCCATTGGTCTAGCGACTGTCTATCGAGTACTCACGCAGTTTGAGGAAGCGGGACTTGTAGAACGCCACAACTTCGCTGAAAGTAGCGCTGTTTATGAGCTAGCAAATGCGGACCATCATGACCACATGGTTGACCTAGATACCGGCGAAATTATCGAATTTGTAGACGACGAAATCGAAGAGCTCCAGAAACAGATCGCTCAGCGACTGAACTACGAGCTAGTCGATCACCAATTAGTACTCTATGTCCGCAAATTGGATCTGTTGCACGAACCGAAAGATTCGACGGATACCAACTAAAGAGTCTCACGCATGATGGGCTTTGGAGATGTAGTCTTCGGACAGCATTTCCACTATACGACTCTCTGTCCGCTGATATTCATCGGTGTGCATAAAGCCCCTATACCAGTAACTCAATTCAGTTTCTGCTTGCAGTACGAGATTGACCCGGTGATCGTAGAGCACGTCTATGAGGGAGATAAATCTCTTACACGCACTCTCTTGGTATTTAGAAATTTGCTTAATGCCGTAAATGAAAACGGTGTGGTGCATTTTTGCAATTTCGATGTAATCGGCTGAACTGCGTGATTCAACACACAAACTGTGAAATGTCAACCCAATATATCCACTGCCCGAAAACACCACATCAATCTTCCGATGGTTAACCACCAGCGGTGAGTCTTCGACTACGCAATCTGCCAAAAATTTAGAAATATCTTGTTTGACTAGCTCCGGAGTCGCTTCGGTACCAATCCTGTAGAGGGACTCTCGTCTCAGGGTTTGCAACCGGTAGTCGGTCACACCCTGTAAGTGGATGACCTCAGTGTGTTTTCTGATTAAGTCGATGGCTGGTAGGAATAACCGACGCTGTAAACCGTTCTCGTACAGTTCACTAGGTCGAATGTTCGATGTAGTCACAAGTATGACATTGCGATCAAACAGTTCATCCAATACCCGTGACAAGATCATAGCATCACCAATGTCTGAAACAAAAAATTCGTCCAGACAGAGTAAGCGGTATTTTCGTGCGATTCGAGCTACGATTTTTCGTAGAGGATCCGACAACTCACCTACCATTGCAATTTCATCGTGTATACCTTTCATCAATGCGTGGAAGTGAATGCGTCGTTTAGATTCGATGTCAACAGCATCATAGAACGAATCCATCAGTGCAGTTTTTCCTCGTCCAACTCCACCCCAGATGTACAAACCCTTGGTTCGTTCAGACGGTTGATTACAGATCCGATGGAGAAAGGATTTCCATCCCTTCGACTCTTCGGTCGCTTCAATCTGAGCCTTAAGTTCACCTAGTTTTTTATACACTATTTTTTGGAGTGGGTCCAGCTCAAAATTCACTGAAACCTTAACTCCACCGAATGGTTCACAAGCTATTCTTCTATCCGTTCGACGCATGCGCCTACAGAGGAGAGTTTTTGTTCGATGTGCTCATATCCTCGGTCAATGTGGTAGATTCGATCAACAAAAGATTCACCTTGTGCAGTTAAAGCTCCAATAACAAGGCAAGAAGATGCTCTGAGATCCGTCGCCATGACTCGTGCACCCCGCAATTGTTCAACACCTTGAATGACAGCTGTTGTGGAAGACGCTAAGTGCACGATTGCACCTAGTCTAACTAATTCTTGTACGTGCATGAAGCGGTTTTCAAAGACTGTTTCAGTCACCCAGCTCTCACCTTCAGATACACAATTGAGCACCAGTAGCTGTGCTTGCAAATCTGTCGGAATCCCAGGATAGGAGTTAGTTGTAATATCTTGAGCTAGTGTACGCCGACTGTCTGTAGAAAGCCTGACGGTTCTACCTGATACCTCAACTTTAGCACGCATCTCGCTTAGTTTGGTGAGTTCTGCATTCATATATTCCGGACACGCGTCGGTGACCATGATGTTGCCTTGAGTTGCTGCTGCTGCAACTAGGTAGGTTCCTGCTTCAATCCTATCGGGCATGATGCGGAAAGAACATCCGTGGAGCTGTTTTTTGCCTTCGACATAAATCGTGTTGGTACCCTCACCTGAGATGGACGCGCCCATAGCACGAAGGCACTGAGCAAGGTCAACGACCTCCGGATCCATCGCTGCGTTTCGAATCACTGTCGTGCCCATCGCTAAGGTTGCAGCCATGAGAACATTCTCTGTCCCACCCACGGTGACTACATCCATTTCGATAGTGGTTCCGTGAAGCTGACCAGCACACTCAGCGTTTACATAACCACTGTCCAGTCTGACCTCAGCTCCCATGAGTCGGAGTGCTTTGATGTGTTGATCAACCGGTCGCGTACCAATAGCACAACCTCCCGGTAACGATACTTCCGCTTGACCAAACCTAGCTAAGAGCGGTCCCAGCACTAAAAATGAAGCACGCATACGGCTGACTAAGTCGTAGGAGGCTGTCATATGGGTCAGTTCACTCGCACACAAACACACTCTACCATCTGAGTTTGAATTAACCTCTACTCCCAAGTCTGTTAACAGGTCTTGCATGGACTTCACATCCTGAAGATCGGGAACGTTTTCGAGCTGAATCTCATCAGCAGTCAGCAGTGAAGCAGCCATCACAGGGAGCGCTGCGTTTTTTGATCCTGAGGTCTTGATTTCCCCGATAAGGGGGAAACCGCCTTCGATTCTTAGTGTGGCCACGCCTAATCTCTGTTAGTTGATCGTTGTAGCGTTGATTGTCACCGCATGGAGTTCACCCGACTGGATCAAATCATTGATACACGAATAAACGAGTTGTTGTCGTCTGAGTGGTGACAATCCCTGAAACTCATTGGAGACAACATCCAACCGAGCCGCATTTCCTTGCAGATTCACGGTAACTTCCCCATCTAGGAACTTAGTCTGTAGTCGTTGTTTGATGGTTTGTTCTAGGTTCAAATAGGTGTCCTCCGTTAGTTTGGGTCAAGAATCAAAGGGTAAAAGTGAGGATGATAGAGTTTGTACGATAGTCCCCCTATCGGCAAGTAACTTAAAATCGGCACAAACCATAGTAACAGGTCGAGATCCAGAATGCTCCTAGAGCTGGTCGTGATCGTTGTTGGATTTGCAGCTCTAGCCTGGAGTGCAGACCAATTTGTTGAAGCTGCTGCAGCATTAGCTCGCAATATTGGTGTCTCGGAACTGTTCATTGGATTGACCGTAGTTTCTATCGGCACCTCGGCACCAGAGATTCTGGTTGCGATTGCGGATTCATTCACACAAACCCCCGATATCGCCATTGGGAACGCCATTGGCTCAAACATCGCCAATATGGGACTGGTTTTGGGATTGACGGCTTTGGTGGTGCCCCTACCCTTTGCACCCAGCATTCTCAAGAGTGAGATTCCCATGCTGTTGGGTGCAACCACATTGGGGGCCATTCTCCTATTTGATCTGCACGTAGGTCGGTTCGACGGGTTGGTTATGTTAGGAGTATTTGGTCTCATCCTCTTTCGCATGTTCCGTCAGTCTCAGAAATCAGAAGTGATCGCTGATGAACTAAATTTCACACTACAAGGCATTCCCCAACTAAACACCAAGCGATCCGTGCTGCAGTCAATTTTGGGTCTAGTTATCCTGCTGATTTCAGCTAGTGCTATCGTTTGGGCAGCTGAAAAACTCGCACTACTTCTGGGGGTCGATGAGATCATCATCGGACTGACGGTAGTCGCCTTAGGTACCAGTTTGCCAGAACTCGCAGTCACACTTCGATCAGCAATCAAGGGAGGGCACGCAATAGCTATCGGCAATATCGTCGGCTCAAACTTACTCAACCTACTTGTAGTTCTCTCGGTGCCTGCGCTGTTGCATCCCAGTCCCATTGCCCCAGTGGAATATTGGAGAGACTTTGGTCTCATGTTCTTTCTGACCGTACTCATAGCAGTATTTGCTTATCTCAGCGGGTCAAAGAAGTCGATTACTCGTTTAGAAGGTGGCTTCCTTCTTGCCATTTATATCGGCTATATACTCTTGCTCTATGTGAGTTTTAGGCTTGATTATGGTTTTTGAACACTTCAGTAACGAATTGCAAAAACGACTCTCCGATATTAGGGGGCTCTCGTTGGACGTTGATGGAGTACTAACCACCGGTTCAATCTACTACACTCCCAACGGTGAAGAGATTAAACAGTTTCATGCCCACGATGGATTTGGAATTCAAGCAGTCCAAAAGTTGGGGGTTCCAGTAGTGATCATTTCAGGACGTAAGTCTACCAGTGTCCAAAAACGTGTGTCGGAGTTAGGCATTGTTCATGTCTATCAAGGTATATCTGACAAACTCATTTGCCTCAATGAGTTCTGCGAAAGAGTTCAACTCCAACCCTCTCAAATCGCTCATATTGGTGATGATGTTCCAGATTTGTGTTTGTTTGACGTAGTGGGGGTGAGTGTCAGCGTTGCTGATGCCATTCCTGAAGTCATCGATCGTGCAGATATCGTTACCACACGCCCCGGAGGACATGGTGCCGTGCGAGAATTTTGTGATTTGTTGGTCGAATCATGTCTCAGCTAAAGAAACTCGGGGCCCTTATGGGGGGCTGCATCGCTATCGCTGCCTGTATCATCATTTTGCGGCCACAAGACATCAGACAAGTCATTGCTCCAAACCTGGAGAATGAACCTGATTTACTACTGGAAGACGTACGCATTCTGACCTATTTGCACCGTGGTAAAGTGGCGTATGAACTCACCGCTGAGCGAGTCGAACAAAGACTGAATGTATCCTCAATGTCATTTGATGAGCTGCAGTTGAACGTTCAACAAGAACAAGGAGCGTTGTGGACGTTTCATGCGAAATCCGGCTTGTTACAAATCAATGAGCAGAATCCAGAGCGTATCTCTCATCCCGTGATGCTCCGCGACAACGTTCTCGTGCAATCAGAGGGGATAGAAAGTGGAGACTACCGCTTTGAAGGCAGTAACATGACCTATCATCCTGAATCATATCGACTAGCGAGCGATCAACCCGTACACTTCAATCAAGGAACTTGGTTTTACAGTGCTGGGGGCTTTGAAGTAGATCTGTCTACAGAAGAGTTTAAATTTACTTCATCTACCGATCAAAGAGTTAACCTAAACATAAAAAAAGACGACGCAGATGACTAGTAGAACGATTCAAGGTTTCGCAGTTGTTGCCCTAAGTAGTTTGTTGGTGCTACCCATTGCCAGCCAAGACTTTAATTTCTCTGATCTGAAAATTGATTCAGATGATGCGACGTTTGACCCACGAACGGGTGAAATGAAATTGATCGGAAGCGTCCTATTGGAATCTGAAGGCATCAAACTATCCGCAGAAGAGGTTACGATCACCAGAGAGGATGGAAATCTAACCTCATTCTTTGCGGTTGGCAATCCCATTCGATTGACTCTGAGAACTGAAGAAGGAGGAGAAGAGCAAAAACTGAATGCTGAATCGCAGACTCTTTCCTATGATGCAGACAACAAAACGATAGAACTAGTAGATGGAGTGAAGATTACCAGTGAAGTGTTCGACATCAAGGCATACAAAATTAAGATTGATCTTGAGACTCGTGAACTGTCCGCTACCAAAGGAGAGGGGGACGACCGGGTAGAGTTAGAGTACAGAGACCTTGATTCCTCAAACGACTAATTTCCTCTAAAGTGACTCTAGATCAACAAGCTATTGAGAATGATAGACTTGATACCCGGCACCTAGTTGCAACCGGTATTTCCAAGCGCTACGGAAAACGCAACGTTGTCGAAAATATCTCCCTAGCGGTGGCCCGGGGAGAAGTCGTGGGTCTCCTGGGCCCAAACGGTGCCGGAAAAACCACATCGTTTTATTGCATTGTCGGTCTAGTACGTGCTGATTCGGGCACCATCATGATTGAACAGTTTGATGCAACCCATGCTTCAATGCACACCCGTGCACAGCATGGATTGGGTTACTTGCCTCAAGAAGCGAGCGTATTTCGTCGACTGACTACCTTCCAAAACATTCTTGCTATCGTGGAACTGCAAGGTGGAATGACCCAACAGCAGAGATATCAGCGAGTGAACGAACTCATCAGTGAATTTAGCTTAGAGAAGGTGAAAGACTCCCTCGGTGAAAGACTGTCCGGAGGAGAACGTCGGCGGCTGGAGATTGCCAGAGCACTCGCATCTAACCCAAAATTTATTCTGTTAGATGAACCGTTTGCAGGGGTAGATCCTATCTCTGTCGCAGACATCAAGAGCAATGTCAAACATCTCATTTCTCAGTCTATCGGCGTGCTCATTACCGATCACAATGTTCGTGATACTTTGGATTTGTGTGATCGTGCCTACATCGTTAGCGAAGGACACGTCATAGCAGAAGGAACAACAGAAGAGATCCTAGCAAATCAAGAAGTACGTCGAGCGTACTTAGGAGAAGAGTTCACTATATAGACAATTAACACTATGAATCGTCCATCGCTTGAACTACGCCAGACGACGACTACGACTCTGACTCCAGAGTTGCGGCGGAATATTCAACTATTGCAGTTGTCTGCAACAGAGTTGCAACAAGAACTTCTAGCGGAGTGTGAGTCAAATCCCTTTGTTGAATTAGACATAGAAGCGGATGAAGTCCATGATGACTTTGCTACGGAACCTGATCTTTCCCATACATCTGAAGACTATGAAAAGGAAACCGAAGAAGATTTTGCACCGCAATCAACCGTACAAGACCTGGAAGATATGGCTGTCGTCATGGAAAACGACAGTGCAAGTGATCTCAATGTCATAGAAAACCAGCCAGAAGCAGACTGGGAAGAAATCTATACCAGTTCCTCTGGTTCAACAGGCACCGGCGAGGGAGTCACTCTCGAATCAGACACAGCTTCCCTTCAACAGCACTTACTCGACCAACTCAAACACTGTAATCTCTCTCATAAACAATTGCAGGTTACGCAGTCCCTGATCGACGCACTGAATGAAGATGGTCTGTTATTGAACTGGTCTGAAATTTGCGAAGAACTACGGAGTAATTCCAGAACCTCTCAAAAAATATTAGATTCAGCTCTAAACCACTTACAGTCCTTGAGTCCAGAAGGAGTGGGTGCACGAACAGTCCAAGAATGTTTGCTTCTCCAACTTAAAGAAAGAAAATCACCTAGTGATGCACTGAAGCTCGCTACCAACATCGTCCACAACCACTTCAACGCACTCGTTTGCAACAACTTAGCTAACATCCAAGCTCAGATCAGTGTCTCAGACAATGAACTGAATGCAGCTCTGGTTCTTATTCGATCACTCAATCCACGACCCGGGGCATCGTTTGTTGACATTACGACCTCTTATGTAGTACCCGATGTAGTGGTGCGCAAATCAAAGAACGAATGGGTGGTTACTCTCAATGATGAGTTCACACCTAACATACGAATCAACAGGCATTACCAGTCATTGATTTCAACCACCTCCTCAAAAACTGACAAACAATACCTCAGAAAACACCTACATCAAGCCCAAGCGTTGCTGTATGGACTCAGCCAACGGAAAAAGACTCTGATCAAGACAGCTACAGCCATAGTCGAGTTACAGCGAGGATTCTTTGATCACGGGCCATTGAACCTACAGCCTATGGTACAAGCTGAAGTTGCTAACCACGTGGGCATCCATGCTTCAACCGTTTCACGGATAACGACGGGTAAATTTCTGTCTTGCCCTAGAGGGGTATTCAGTCTGAAGTACTTCTTTTCAAGTCCCGTTAGATCGAGACGTGGCCACGATGTTTCAAGCAGCGCAGTACGTGCTTTAATTAAGGAATGGACTCAATCTGAAGACCCGGTTAAACCACTCACTGATACTACCATAGTTAAACTGCTAGCGGAGCGACAAATTTCCATCGCAAGAAGAACCGTCACAAAGTACCGAGAAGAATTAAACATCCCTAGAGCACAACACCGTAGAAGAGCTAACCCAATCAATTGATGCCGTTCAAATCAAAACCAAAGTTAAACTCATTTGAAAATTCTTGCGATGATTAGGTTTAATCGAACGAGAGATCTTTAAATTCACACAACAGGAGACACCCATGAACTTAACCCTCACAGGAAGTCAGTATGAAATAGACGCTGCAACTCGCACGATGGTAGAGAAAAAACTTTCTCGTTTAGAACGCTACTATGATCGAATTACATCAGCCCACGTCGTGTTGACTCTCCATAAAATCATACACCGTGCTGAAGCCACAGTCCGAATCAGTGGGAATGAGCTCTATGCGGACGCTACAGCCAGTGATATGCAAAGTGCCATCGACCTGCTTGCGAAAAAACTAGATCGCCAGATCGTTAAGCACAAAGAGAAGACAACGAAACGACGCGTAAGCTAGCGCTTCCCGAATACAACCCAAACTTAGGGATCTGAAGTGGTTAACCTTGAGCGCATCTTTGCTCAATCCTGCGTACAGTTCGTCCAAGACTGCCAGTCTAGAAAATCGGCATTGCAGACTGCAGCAATGCTAGTTGGCGATTCACAAACTGAAATCGATCCAAAAAAGCTACTAGAAAAGCTAGCAGAACGAGAGGAACTGGGCAGTACGGTGATCGACGAAACCCATATCGCTATTCCTCACTGTCGAATCGAAGGTTGCAAGGAACCCGCTGGTGCTATCTTGCGATTTAAGCCGGATGTTCAGTTTGGAAATGCAGGATATGTGACTCTCGCATTTGTGTTGATCGTACCCGAAGAAGACGACAATACTCACCTCAAAATTCTTCAATCTATCGCTAGACTCTGTATCGAAGAAAAGACGCGAGAAAGACTCCTTGAAGCATCAAACAGTTCCGATCTTCGTGATCTTGTGTTGCACTATTCACAATTAAACGGTACATCATGAAGTTGTATGTGATCACCGGAAGATCTGGATCGGGTAAAAGCACCGTCTTACATGCACTAGAAGATGAAGGTTTCACTTGTATCGATAACTTCCCCGTCGCGTTGCTTTCTAAGCTGGTCGAAGACACCCTCAATGAAAACCCAGATCGAAATGTAGCAATTTCAGTTGATGCTCGTAGTCCAGAAAGTGATCTGAAAGACCTACCCGAAGCAATGAGAGCTGCTAGTCGAATCGACTTACAACCTCGTCTTGTGTATCTGGATGCAGCTGGACCCGTTCTGGTGAAACGCTTCGATGAGACCCGACGGAGACACCCCCTGGAACGCGTCGATCTAGATCTACGACAATGTATTAATATCGAGAGCCACCTCATCGCACATTTGGCTGAAATGGCAGATCTCAAAATCGATACCACCCAATTAACGGTTCATGAACTAGTGACAACCATTAAAGAACGACTCGTAGAAATCAAGAACCGAGAGTTGTCTCTCGTGTTTCGTTCATTTGCTTATCGAAACGGGGTGCCTGTTGATGCAGACTTTGTGTTTGATGTTCGCTGTTTGCCCAATCCACATTGGGATCCCAACCTAAGAGCATTCAGCGGCTTAGATGAACCGGTGAGGAAATTTTTTGGTGATGACGAGTCGGTAGACAAACTGTACCACCACATCTATCAATTTCTCACTAACTGGTTACCTATATTTGAGGAACAAAACCGAGCCTACATGACAGTAGCCATGGGTTGCACTGGTGGTCGACACCGATCAGTCTACATGGCTGACCGCATTGCTGAAGCTTTTCGTTCTGACTATCCCCACGTGCTGATTCGACACCGCGAACACGGAGGTGATCCAAATGATCCAAGGTAGTGTCAAAATTATCAACAAACTCGGACTCCACGCTAGAGCATCCGCCAAATTTGTGCAAATGGCAAAGGGGTACCCGTGTGCGGTTCGACTGGGTCGTCCAGAAGATGAAATGATCAATGGTAAGAGCATGATGCACATCATGACTCTGAGCGCATCTCAAGGAACTGACCTGCAATTGGAAACCGATGGTGAAGAAGAAGAGCTGGCGTTTGAGCAGCTCTCTCAACTCATTACTGATTGCTTTGGTGAGGGAGAGTAACTCCGCTACAGAGCAGCTACCGTCATTTGATCGATGAGGATGGAGCCAGTCCTGATGTTCCTACGATTGTCTACATCATCACCAAACGCTATCATCTTCTCAAACATGCCACTCAAGTTGCCTGCGACGGTTATCTCGTCTACTGCATGGGAATACTCGCCGTCCTGGACCCAATAACCTGATGCACCTCGAGAGTAATCACCAGTCAGTATGTTGACTCCCTGTCCCATCAGTGAATTAACCACAAGTCCGCGATCCATTTGTTTGAGCATTTGATCGACCGGAGTCCTTTCTGTTTCAACGGTTAGGTTGCAAACACCTGACGCGTTACCTGTCGTTGGCATACCCAACTTTCGACCCGAATAACTGGATAGGACATAGTTTCGGATATACCCTTGATCGACGAAGCACTTTTCTGAAGTTGCGACACCTTCAGTGTCAAAAGTTCGACTACCGATTGCACCGCTTAAGAATGGGTACTCTTTTAGAGTCATTGCTTCAGTGGTCGCCTTCTTGTCTATTGAATCAAGTAGGTAGCTTGTTTTCAAGTACTGAACTCTTCCGGTTAATGCGCTGATGAAATGTGAAATCAAACTGGACGCTATGGTGTAATCAAATACCACCGGATAGTCTCCAGTTGGGATGGGCCTAGGATCGAGCTTTTCTATCACTCTCCTTGCCGCAGTTTCACCCACTTCCATCGGGCTGTCGAGTTCGTCAAGTCTTCTGCCCATGGTGTACCAATAAGCGCGCTGCATCCCTTGATCGCTCTTGGCAATGACATCCGACATCATGCTATATGTCGTAGTGCGATGTGCTTGCAGAAACCCATGACTATTGCCATAAGCGGTACAGCACGATTTAGTTGAAACGCGTGTTCCATCTGACTTGTAGAGCCTTGGGTCGTAGGACAATGCAGCGTTTTCGGCAGTACTAGCCATTTCCTTCGCTTGCTCGACACTTAAATTCTCGTGGTGATACAAGTCGAGATCCGGAAAGTCCACCGCAAGTCGTTCCGCGTCAGCAAGACCACTACAGTCATCTTCCTCGGTGTGTTTTGTGATAGCGAGTGCAGCTTGCACTGATTCCAAAATCGAAGCGGGTCGAGTATCCGTAGTACTCACACTTCCGCGTCGCTGACCCTGGTAAACGGTAATTTCGAACCCACGGTCACGACTAAACTCTACGTTCTCTAACTCGTCGCTGTGAGCTTTGACTTCAAGCCCAAGATCATCCTTGGCTGCCACTTCTGCGGCAGTCGCACCTTGATCCAGGGCAACTTGAAGGATTTCAGAGACTAAGCCTTTGAGACGATTTTCGTCTTCAGCGGTGTGCGCTGATTTGCCATTTCCTTGTACTGGTGCAGAAACTTCACGACTCATACCTTGGTGCCTCCCACAGTGATCTGGTCAATCTTGAGCGTGGGTTGTCCAACACAAACCGGAACACCTTGACCATCTTTTCCGCAAACGCCAACACCTCTATCGAGTTCGAGGTCAGAGCCAACCATGGAAACACGGGTCATGATTTCTGGACCATTGCCGATAAGGGTTGCGCCTTTGAGGGGTGCAGTCTTTTTGCCGTCTTCAATCAAATATGCTTCAGTCGCCGAAAACACAAATTGACCCGAGGTGATATCTACCTGTCCACCACCAAAGGTTGCAGCATAGATGCCCTTGTCAACGCTGTTGATGATTTCTTCTGGTTCACTCTCTCCCGCCATCATGAAGGTATTGGTCATCCGTGGCATGGGTTGGTGAGCATAAGACTCTCTTCGCCCATTGCCCGTGCTCACAGTACCCATGAGATTAGCATTGAGTTTGTCGTGCATGTACCCTCTGAGGATACCATCTTCGATCAATACGGTGTGTTGTCCGGGAGTTCCCTCATCATCAAACGACAATGAACCACGACGGTTTGCTAGGGTCGCATCATCAACTACAGTACAAAGCTTGGACGCGACAGGTTGACCGACTCTATTGGAGAACGCAGAAGTTCCTTTGCGGTTGAAGTCACCTTCCAGTCCGTGTCCTACTGCTTCGTGGAGTAAAACCCCTGGCCACCCCGGACCTAGGACTACTTGCATTTGCCCTGCGGGAGCGTCGATGGCTTCAAGGTTGACTAGTGCTTGTCTCAGTGCGTCCCGTGCATAGTTTTCAGCATCATCGGTAGTGTGCCAATGCGAGAGGTCGTGTCGCCCTCCACCTCCGGAATACCCAGTTTCACGTCTTCCATTCTGCTCAACGACTACTGAAACGTTAAAGCGAACTAGGGGGCGAATATCACCTTGGCTCGTCCCATCACTGGAAAACACATAGTTTGAATCGTGACCTGCAGACAAAGAAACAGAAACTTCCTTGACTCGCGGATCCAACGAACGAGTAAACCGGTCAATTCGAGACAATAGCGCGACTTTATTCTCGTGAGAGATGGAATGGATAGGATCCATGGATTCATACGCTGCGGGGACGTTATGTCGAACTGTGACTTGGGTAGACTGCTCTTGGCCGGTTCGAGCGATGGTTTTGGCAGCATTGGAAGTCTGTTCTAAGACTTCAGGTTGAATATCGTCAGCGTAAGCAAATCCTGCTTTTTCACCACTGATAGCTCGGGCTCCCATCCCTCTGGATACCGAAAATCCGGCTTGTTTGACTATACCCTGCTCTAGACCCCAGGTCTCATCACGTTTACACTGAAAGAACAGCTCTCCACGGTCTATTTGTCGGGACATCATCCCCGACATCATGCGTTCTAACTGATGATCTGAAATGTCGCCGGGAACCAGTAACTGATTTTTGGCTTCTTGGGAAAGAGTTTGGGTCAAGTTAATCTCCTTGTTCAGGGGGTGTGGTTGTCTCTTCTGTATCACCGTCAACATCGTTAGCTGACAATTCGTCTTGGATCTGACCTACGAACGCAATCTCAGGTGCATCCAAAGTTCCTGAAACCGAGTATTTTGCACTCGATAGCTTTTCTAGTTGAGGTTTGAATATCGTGCTACCCAACCATGTACCCAAGAAGACTTGCGGATTACCCGAAATTATTCCTGCGTACCAACCCAAATTCTCTCTGAGAGGGAGTTCTACTACTACCTCATTGTCAAGTGCTTGGGTTTCCATATCAATGATTCCATTGAATCGAATTTCAGAACTCCTAGCTTTGACATGAATGGGCTCTTCAATAATGATTCGTGATTTATCCAAATCCACATCGTAGAGGATTCGCTCAAAGTACATTCCTCTCCCAAACACGGACCGGAAGTCTAGTTTGAGCTGCTGAATAATCGGTGCAATGTTCAATAAGCTCGTCAGTCGGAGAGCGCGCCCTGCTGCATCGGTATCAGGAAAATTACCATTGTTGATATCACCTTGCAGGTTACCCTGCAAAGACATGGTGTCGAACTTCATAGGATGACCTGCCCAGGAAAGATCGACATTCATCGTAAAGTCTTCGCTTTCGATCGCACTATCTAAATCAAACTCAGGTAAGATTTCCGCAAGATCTTCGCCACTCAAGACTCCCACAAAAGACGATCTGTTGGCTTGGGTGTCCCAAACAATCCCGCCCTCTTCGCGTGCATCTATCTGCACCCCTCTCATCGCTCCAAATAGGGTAGTCGCTTGCAGATGGTTGTCTACTACATCCAGTCGCATCGACCACACCCCGAAGTCCTCGGTTTTCTCTTCGATGTCAACGATGGTAAATTCATCAATGAACAGATCAATGGGAGGTAACCAGGACAAGTCCGCGGGTTGCTCAGAGTCGGTTTGTTCATCCTCGTCTTGTTTTTCGTTCTCTTTTTCTACAAGGTTTATTCGTTCCAGTCGAACCACCCATCTTTCGTTTTCCTTTCGCTTATAGGCTCGAGCATCCAGCTCTTGAGCCTTTACTTTGAGTGGGTTGTCTTCTAAACCCAAACCACCGTTGATGACCAAATCATGGAGGTCGAACCTGGGGTGTTCTAGCAGATCCAGTGAAAAATCATGAAACTGAATGCTAAAACCGGTGGGAATACTCAACTGGCCCGAACCACCACCCATGGACAATTTCGATAGAGAACCAGTGACATTCCACTGAGCTTCTGCTGAAGCAATCTCTACGGGAGTCGAGTTCAACCCAACACTTCCCTTCAAAACACCATCGCTTGCTCGTTCAAATTTCGCTTCTATCAAGCCGGAATCGAAATCAACTTTCAGGGGATCAGCATACTCAATTGCAACGATGGTAGGACGCATTTCATCACTAGTCTTGCCAATTGGATGTGGTAAATCGACTTCCAACCCTGCCAAATCAGATTCCAAAATCAGTGCCGGTCGAGCATGTTCTCCAGCGGGAAATGTGAGCTCACCGGTCACCGTTGATTGACCCGATAGAAATTGAGCGCTCCAGTCTCCGATGTAGTGGGAAATCAACCCCGGAGTTGCCCTAGATTCAAACGCAAAAGAAAGGGGCACTTGTTCTGAAGTTGTCAATTCCACCTGGACTTCGCTTCCCAAAATCGAAGCGAAGAGTCCAGTGCTGCTAACCTTATTGGGACTCTCAAAGTTGATGGTTCCGTTCACGTCATCAAGAACTACGATTTGGTCAAAGAAATCAAGTTGATTGTCATCAAACGTCAAACCAAAACGTGCAAAAAAGTCTTTATCACTGTCGAGGGGTATGAGTAATTCAGCGGTGAGGTCTGCCGATCCTTCACTAGCTACGATATTAGAATCCAAGGGCAGTACTTCCTCTAACGGTGCTGCCTCGAGGTAGTCCAGAAAACTGGAAAGTAACCCGTTGGCTTCAAAGTCCAACTCGACAGTATCGTCGCCATAGGGAATCCCCACTCGACCTGACTGAAACTGTATCTGTTTGTATGTGGCTTGTTCTACGAGTACTTCCGTTTGTTTATGAGTGACCCTAATCTCGCCTTTACCCTCACTAATCACCGGCCACAAGGGGTGATATTCGACACGAGCCTGATCGAAAAATAAGTGAGAGGAAAAATGAGTCGTATGGGTACTCGTGGGACCATCACGCTGTATCACCAATGAAAGATTCCCAGAATCTAGTTCAACTTGTTCAATTGATTCATCAATCCATCTGAACACCCCATCCGGGACGAGGGAGGGCATATTTGATTTGACGCTCTCTATGGAAGCATCAGCAACATTGAGCTTCATCCCGAAGGACGCGTCTTTGCTTTCATACTCTAGTCTAAATCCAAACTCAATTCCACAAACTAAGTCTGCACCCGAAACCGAAAATTCATCTGCGATCAATGCTAAACCGATAGAGCGTCTACCGAAAGTGAGCAGCAAATCGGTCTCGCTTCGCAAAATCAAATCTTTTGGGGTTTGAAAAACACTTGACAATTCAAAATTTATTCTCTGAGGAATCGCTTTGAACCACACCGCATTATTGAATCCAAAGACCCGAACCATTTCCATTTCCAATCCTGGAACGCCAGAGTGTTGTTGTAGACTGATGTCGCTGATGTCTGCTGTGTAGGTCAAACCCTGTCCGTCTTTCAACCAAGATACTGCGTCTAGATGTCCCGAAGGAGAGAGCTGAGTGATCCATTGGGTAATGGAATGAGTGGAGTCTCCAAATTGATCTATGACTTTCTGAATCAATTCAACATCCCCCGTACCCCCCCAACCCAACATCTTGCTGGAGTTTAGATCAAGCAAAATCGATTGATTGGAAAGAAAGTAATACTCGCCCTCCGAACCCAAACGAACATCCCAAAGCTGGCCATAGATTTGCCCGCGCGACAGAGAAGCCTCTACCGTTCCAGTGAGTGGGGCACTCTCCTCAATGTCTGTTTGATTGGTTATGTCAAACTCTGCATCGAATTGAAGTTCGACGTTCCTTCCGGCACCTGAAGCTGAAGCATTGAGCACTATGGGTTCAAGAAATCCTAGTCCAAAGAGTTCAAGTGGAACAACGAGATCGGTTACGTCTGCCTGCACTACACGGTTAAACGACCGCGAAAACACTCGAAGTCGCTCTTCCTGGAATCGAATAATCGCTCCACAGTCATCACAGGAATGCCGTTCTTTTAATCGGAGCTCAGCACGAAGTTCACCATCCACTCGCAAGGTGCGAATCACACCTTCGTGATTAAAAGTTTTGCCTTCGCAAGCAATGGAACTGGTGAAAGGGATATCAAGGTGACTGCTATTTCTAAGCGTTAACCACAAACCTCCGTTCGCGTTGGAATCTCCCACTAACAGACTATCACAGGACCGACTGTTGGTTTCTATCGTCACACTATCGAACTGCAGCGAACTGAAGACAAACCGATTTTGTGTTAACGAGCGTATAGTGTCGATCTCTCCCACTATACCCGTTGCTGATACCGTTAAACCATTCATTTGGTTTATCTCTATGACAGGATTAAAACGTGATAGTGAAACTTTGAGATCTTCTAGCTGAATGTCATATTCCGATACTCGGTCATTGACATCGTCTAGAAATGAGCTAGAAATTGCACAACCAATCCTGATTAGTGTGATGAATACGGCTACCAGGAACGCTAGCGTTGTCAGAAAAACGAAGCTAATTTGTAGTAACCGCTTCATAGAATTAGCCTATCAGAAATCTGATAGTTTGACTAATTTTCTGTCCATTAGTTTCGGTTAGAATTTCTGTGCAAGGTCGAACCAGCATTATAGATTGCTACTCTGGGCTCAGAAGATGACATCATCGTGTCCTTTCTTAAGCCATCGAACCAAGAGAAAAGAGAGCGGAAACCACACCATAACCGTCGCCATCATAGAGTAGAGAGTGACTAATAAGGGCATGGGTTGAGAAACCCCAAACACTGATAACAGCACTAGGATGACGACATTCGAGAGGGTGACCAGCAATACTAGTGCACCCAATTGATACCACACAAATGTTTTACTTTGTTGATATGGAAGTCTGCTACCGGTAAAGTAGACTAGCGTGAGGATGATGCCAGTCAATCCGAGTGGATAACCATAAAGCGCATCAAAGAATAAACCTGAAATCCACGGAGCCACTACTGAAATTCTCACAGTGGTAGCCGATCCCCAGAAAAAACACACTAACAGTGCTAAGTCAGGGTTGAAGAACAAAAACGGTTCCGGAACAAAACCTGGAACTCGAATCGACGATAGTAGTAGAGCGAACAGGATCGTGATTAGGAATCCCAAATGGTTGCGAGGTAGCAAAGACTAACCTCCCTCTAATACCACAAGGATCCAACGTCGTCGGTTCGTGTCTGCTGTAGGTTGTACCCGCACGAACACCTTCACACCCGTATCTTCACCTTCTACTGAAGTCACTACACCAACGGGATAGCCAGCAGGATAAACATTCCCAATACCAGAGGCAACGAGTAAATCACCTTCGGTGATGGCAAACTCATCATAAGTGTGCTCCAATTCTAGAGTCTCCCAATCTCCAGACCCAGAGAGGATAGCATAGAGTCCCGTACGAGGGGCTCGAACTGGAACCGCAACTTCTTTCCGTTGATCTGTGATGAGGACGACACGGCTGGTCAGAGGGAGTGCTTCTACCACTTGACCGTACACACCTGTAGCATCGACCACCGCCATACCCGCACGGACACCGTGATTCGTGCCACGGTCAATCAGAATTTCGTTTCTCCCAGATTCTGAAATTGATGCAATCAATTCAGCCACTACATAGGTAACCTCTGACTCCCGGTTCAACACACCTAAAACCTGCCTCAACTCGGCGTTGGCATCCAACAAGGGTCTCAACTGATTGAGTTCAGTTTGATAACTGATGTTTTCTAACTTCAGAGTTTCGATTTCGCTGAGTAATTCATTGCGGTCACCAAAGTACTCGTTGTACCATTCAGTGAATGCGTAGGGGGAATTGACCACTCGCTGAACATTATTGGATACGGTGGTAACCATCTGGTGTGGAACCTCCAAATAAGTGCTCGTGGTTTGAATCAGCATCATCAGCATACTGCATGCACACACAGTGACTACAAGTTGAACTTCACTGGCTTTGGTGTTTTTTGGCATCGTAAAACGCTTCTATGTCGATGCGATGCTTATGAGGCAAAACGCAGGAGTAGGATTATCCACTGTACGTCTTCAGAACTCAAAAATGAGTTCTTGTCCATACGAATCTAAAGGATCAAACGATCGATGTAATCCATGTCAAGGATCTTACCACAGCCTCGGGCAACACACTCCAGCGGATCATCAGCGATCATCACTGGTAAGCCGGTTTCTCGTTTGATCAATTCTTCAATTCCGTGTAACAGTGCTCCACCACCGGTCATCATGATTCCTGTGTTCGCTATGTCGGAGGAAATCACGGGTGGGCACCGCTGCAGTGCAGACATGACGGCTTCGACCAGTTTACCAATAGGAATCTTGAGTGCATCAATCATGTTATCGCTATTGAGTTTGAAGGTACGGGGTACACCTCGTGATAGATCATGCCCGACGACGGTGAGTTCTTGAACTTCGTCAACCGAAATGGCAGTACCGATCTTAATCTTGATTTGTTCGGCAATGGATTCACCAATCACACAACCCTTTTGTTGTCGGACGTAATTGATGATCGAAGCATCAAATTCATCGCCACCAATCCGAACACTTTCAGATACCACGATGCCGTTCAGAGCCATAATTGCAATGTCACTGGTTCCGCCACCGACATCGACTACCATTGAACCTCGTGCTTTTTGAATATCTAGGTTAGCACCAATCGCTGCAGCTAGTGGCTCTTCAATCAAGAATACCTCACGTGCACCCGCGCCACTTGCAGCGTCTTTGATGGCTTTCTTTTCTACTTCAGTCGACTTACAAGGTGTACAAATCAGGACTCGTGGGCTACCAGCAAAAAATCGTCCGCCAATAGCACGATCAATAAAATAGCGGAGCATCGTAGCTGTTGCCCGGAAGTCAGCAATCTGACCGTCCCGTAATGGTCGTGTGACGACTATCGCATCGGGAGTTCTCCCCATCATCATGCGAGCCTTTTGCCCCAGGGCGACGATGGATGAATCGCGAGTTCGCGTTGCAACCACCGAAGGCTCGTTGAGGACAATGCCTCTACCTTTGACGAAGACCAAGGTATTTGCAGTACCCAGGTCAATGGACATGTCAGGTGAAAAAACACCGCGAATTGCCTTTAGCATATCTTCCTACCTTTCGTTACTTTTGTGTTCAAGTGCCTACAACCGACATTTGTGATAGCTCCAGAGTGTGAACCGGGTCTCAAATTGAGAACAGCACTTGCTGTGCTTGAACCATAACTTGGACTGCCATGGGTATTGTGAAGAGGAAGGCTAATATCATAAAAGAATATTCGCATGTTTCAATGACTTAACCTGTGGGTATTTTAATTTTTACGAATTTGATAATTGAACAGCAATCAAGACAGTAAATTGACACAGATTACAAAATTGCCCTGCGCCTAGGCTTACCCAGTGAAATTCGATTGATGGAACCAATCAAACCAAGAAAATTAGCCACACTCGCGCGGTTGCGACTCACTGAGGAAGAAGAACAGGAGTGGGAGAGTGATCTCGAATCCATCATCCAACTCATTGATGTCATCCAAGAAGTCCCAACCGATGGTTTAGACCCACTTCTCCAACCCATCCAAGAATCACAGATATTGAGTGAAGATATTCCTGAACCTGATATTCCATGTGACCTCTACCAGTCGCAAACGAAGCACATAGCCAAAAATCTCTACCTAGTTCCTAAGTTCATTAAACGATAGTGGATTCCTACGCTACTCTGAGTGAACTTCGTACACTTCTGGACCAGAGAAAGATCGGTGCGGTCGAACTGGCTCAACATTACCTTGATAGGATTAAGCGTTTCAATCCACATTTGAATGCTTATGTGTGGGTCGATGCGGACTGGGTGCTTGAAACTGCGAGAAAATGTGATGAACAGATCGCTAAGGGAGAGTCCGACATCCTAACTGGAATCCCCATCGCACACAAGGACTTGTTCTGCATTGAGGGGACCCCTACCACGGCTTGCTCCAAGATGTTGCAGTCCTATGTTGCGCCATACACAGCGACCGTAGTAGCTAACTTATCGAACCGGGGTGCGATCCATCTTGGTAAGCTCAATATGGATGAGTTTGCAATGGGTACAAGTAATGAAACGAGTGTGTTCGGACCTGCCCTCAACCCATGGGGAGAGGAACGAACTCCCGGAGGTTCATCAGGTGGATCGGCCGTTGCAGTCGCTGCGGGTCTTGCACCTGCTGCCACAGGTTCAGATACGGGTGGTTCTATTCGCCAACCCGCTTCGTTTTGTGGAGTCACTGGTTTCAAACCGAGCTATGGCCGCAATTCGAGATATGGCATGATTGCGTTTGCATCTAGTCTAGACCAAGCAGGTACGCTCAATCACACTGCTGAAGATGCTGCAATCATGCTCCAAGCGATGCAAGGGCACGATCGCAAAGACTCAACCAGCGTTAACGCACGAAGCTTGGAGTTTCTAAAAGGCTCTAAACTTCTCACCATAGGCTATTCGGCTGAAAGGGTTCAAGCTTTGCCAACCAAGATGGTAGAGCGGATTGAGGAGGCACATAGAGTTCTTGAGAAAGCTGGACACACTTTTCTTGAGGTAGAGTTACCCGAATCAATGATAGCGTTAGCCACCTATTATGTGATTTCATGTGCTGAAGCCTCCTCAAACCTGTCGCGCTACGACGGAATTCGATACGGATACAGGCATGAAAACTCGACCGATCTCAGAGAACTGTACATGGAAACTCGAAGTAATGGATTTGGATCTGAGGTGAAACGTCGGATCCTAGCTGGAACATTAGTCTCCCGACAGAGTGAGGTGGATCGCTACTACCGACAAGCTCAAAAGATCAGAAGGCTGATACACCATTCCTATCTTGAAGTATTCCAAACCGTAGATCTACTACTGACTCCCGCTGCACCGACAACCGCTTTTCGATTGAATGAACAACAACAAGCTACAGAGTCTTACAAACAAGACCGATTCACCGTAGGGGCTAATCTCTGTGGCTTACCTGCAATCAGCGTTCCCTGTGGTTTAGCTGACGGACTACCCGTCGGGGTTCAATTCGTGGGACCACAATATCTTGATGATCGAGTGTTGGGGTTGGCTATCGAGTTTCAACAACTCACCGACTGGCACCGACAACACCCCGAGATTGATTGATGATTCATCAACATTGGGAACCTGTGATTGGGTTAGAGATTCACGTACAGTTGAATACTCAATCTAAATTACTCTCTTTTGCTCCAGCAGTGAGTGATTCGATACCTAATCAATCAGCAAATATGGTTGATCTAGCATTTCCTGGAACGCTACCGACAGTTAATGGTGAAGCCGTTCGCAAAACCTTGCGTTTTGGGTGCGCGATCGATGCGGAAATTGCAGGTGAGTGTCGCTTCGACCGAAAAAATTACTTCTATCCCGATTTACCCAAAGGCTATCAAATCACACAATTTTTCCAACCCGTCGTGGGCAAGGGCTCAATCGAATTTATGCTAACCGATAGGACATTAAAAACAGTTAGGATCAATCGTGCACACCTAGAAGAAGATGCAGGGAAGTCGATCCACGATTCCTTTGATACAGCTACTGGAATCGACCTCAACAGAGCTGGAATTCCGCTCATGGAGATAGTTACTGAACCAGTTCTCACCAGTGCAATGGAAGCCGCAGAGTGCTTTAGGTATCTTCACAATTTAGTGGTATGGCTTGATATTTGCTCGGGACGTTTGAATGAAGGTGCGATGCGGTGTGATGCCAACGTGTCTATCCGACCTAAAGGCGAGAAAACACTACTCGAACGAACCGAACTCAAGAACATCAACTCTTTTCGTTTTTTGCAAAGGGCCATTGACCATGAAATTGAACGTCAAATCACGAGGGTTGAGTCAGGTGAACCGGTTAAACGAGAATCCCGACAATACGATCCTGTGAAAGATATGACTAAACCGATGCGCTCGAAAGAGGAAACCGGAGACTATCGATACCTACCCGATCCCGATCTATTACCTATCAAAATATCTGAGTCATTAGTTACGAGTATTAGAGCAGACTTACCGGAGCTACCTGCTGCTAGAAGACAGAGATTTCAGCGCGAGTACGGCTTGTCGGATTCCAATACAACCCAGCTAACCCAAAGCAGAGCATTCTCAGATTACTTTGAAGCCGTTTGTGTTGGCTGCAAAGATTCGAATATGGTGGCAAATTGGATGTTGGGAGAATTAGTGGCACGATTACATCGTGAAGAGTTGTCCTTTGACCAAATCAAACTTTCACCCAAGCGATTTCAAAGGATTATGAACTATTTGGAACAAAATTTACTCTCTTCATCTGGAGCGAAACAAGTGCTTGATCGCGCTTGGGACAGTGACGATGAGATCGACCGCATCATTTCGGAGTTAGACCTACTACAAGTCTCAGATTTAAATCAAATCAATCAATGGGTAAAAGATGTCATTGAGCAGAAACCTGATCAGGTCCAGCAACTCTTAGCTGGAAAGACCAAACTTTTGGCCTATTTGGTGGGTCAGGTCATGAAAATCTCTAAAGGCAAAGCAGATCCCAAACAAGTCCGAGACACATTTGAAATCGAACTAGATAAGCAAAGAACCTAAATCACAACTAATACACTTTAATTCATGAGCGTAATCAAAACAGAGTCGGTCATCATTGGAGCAGGACCGTGTGGACTATTTCAGGTCTTTGAGCTAGGACTCCAAGGTATTTCAACCCACGTTATTGACGCACTCCCCCAGGTGGGAGGTCAGTGTAGCGCACTCTATCCCGACAAACCTATCTACGACATCCCAGCTATCCGCGTCTGTAATGCAGAGGAATTGGTTGAAAACTTGATGCAGCAAATTCAACCCTTTGGAGCGCAATTTCACTTGGATCAACAAGTGACTGAAGTCGAACAGTTCAATGACGACGAATTTCGTATCCTGACCTCAAAAGAAACCGAGTTTTGTAGTCGCAGTGTCATCATCGCAGGTGGTGTTGGTTCCTTCAAACCCATGCCTCTGCGCGCCAAGGGTGCTGAACAGGTCAAAGAGGGACAGCTACACTATCGAATCACTGATAAATCTCAATTGGAAGGGAAGCATCTTGTGATCCTGGGTGGGGGAGATTCTGCTTTAGACTGGGTACTCGAACTGCTAGGGATCGGAGCTTCGATCACGTTGATTCATCGTAGCGATAACTTTCGAGCCGCAAACGCTTCTGTTGAGAAAATGAGACAAGCGGTAGTTCAGGGTCGTATGCGCTTCATCATCGGTAATGCAACCCAAGTTGTTTCCAACGACGGAGTGTTGCAGGAAGTTCACATTACCCAACCAAACCGGGAAATCGAAGTGCTCAAAGTCGATCATTTGTTGGTGTTCTTTGGACTATTACCGAAGCTTGGGCCTATCGCCGAATGGGGTTTAAACCTCACCAAGAACCAGATTGAGACCAACACTGAAACCTTTGAATCCAATATTCCAGGAATATACGCTGTCGGTGACATTGCTACCTACCCAGGTAAGAAAAAGTTAATCCTTTCGGGTTTTCACGAAGCAGCACTAGTTTCCTTTGCGATTCGTAAACGGTTATCTCCCAACGAAAAAACCTTTTTGCAATACACCACTACCAGTCCCCTCATGCACGAACGCCTAGGCGTGGACTCTTCTTAGGGCAGCAACAGGACAGTCCCGGAAAGCTGTGCGAGTCCACTGATTGCCAATGAACGGGTTGTTTGAACCAGAAAGTCACCCTATCCTCTCACTCAAGGGTTTAGAACCGTTCGCAATAGGCGGTACACGCCTGTGTTTTGTGCATCCCGACCATCCTGATCGATGTGTCAAAGTGCTTCGGAATGATCGCACAGCATCAGTGCGTAGGCGTGCTACGAGAGGACTGAAAAAACTCCGTCCTTTGCATCATTGGGACGATCAACTCAAAGAAATTCAAGCATACCGACACCTGTGCCGAGTTGCTGCACCTACCGTCTGGATGCACGTACCAGAATATTTCGGAACAATCGACACTGACCTCGGATTAGGTATCGTCACTCGGATCTTTCGCAATTTTGATAGCAGCTACCCAAACAATCTAGAGCAAGAGGTTCCCAGTGGTCTAGATGATGCCCTTGAGTCGGCGTTGGAAGAATTCAAACGATGGTTGAGACAAGACTTGGTTGTAACACGAGATTTATTGCCCCACAACATCATCGTAGTCAAACAATCGAATACAAAGAGTAGATTGGTGATTGTGGACGGACTCGGAAATAGTGAGTGGATTCCGGTGTCTACGTGGTTTCGCTCATTTGCCGTCCGAAAAATCAATCGCAAAATCGAAAAGTTCGAGAGGCGTGTCCAATTACTTGAAAAAGAATGAGCCAGCGATTTTTCTATGCACTGGAGCAACGCTTACGGCGATTTAAGCGCAAGTACGCTCACATTTTCTATGCTGGAAACAACGTCTATTGCCCGATCTGTGATCGTTCCTTTAACCGTTTTAAACCTGCTGGCCGAGGTCAGTACCGACGACCGAATGCAGTGTGTCCGCGTTGTGCTGGACGTGAAAGAGATCGGTTCATATATCGGCTGTTTGAAGCACGTCAAAAAACTTTATGCCCATCGAACGCATCCATACTCCATATCGCACCGGAAGCCAGCATTTCGACTTGCCTGATGAAGCTATCGCCCCATACTTATGTGAGTGGAGACCTATTTCGGACAGACATCGACATTCAGTTTGATGTTGAACATCTACCCTTTCGAGACCAATCTTTCGACATTGTCTATTGCAGCCATGTCTTACAAGCAGTTGCAGACGACGATCTCGCACTACGAGAAACCTATCGAGTTCTCAAAGACAGTGGATGGGCACTGATCAACGTACCCGTTCGTGGTACAAAAACCAGGGACTTCAGAGCAGGTGGAAATGAAGAAAAACCCGCTGATTTTGTGCGTATCTACGGAACTGACTTTGCTGACAAACTCAAATCCATCAAATTCTCTGTCGAACAGTTACAAGTTTGCGATTTACTGACTCAAGAAGAGAGTCGCAGAATGGTAGTCGACTCGGAGACTCTGGGTGGAATCTACTATGTCAAACGTCGTTAAACTGCCGGATACATGAAGGATCGGGGATAGCAAAAGAGCTCAATAGGTAAAAACTACCCCAATCTTTCCCACCATCCAAGGGTGATGGTCAAGACCGATTTTCTGTCTGCTTACTGTTTAAGCTATGAGTGTTAGTGAACGTCCTCTTGTTCATCGTGGTGTTCACTAGCATGATGTGGAGAAATCCGTTCAGGTGAGGGATTATCGCCCATGTACTGTACTCGGGTCGCCCACGCATAGCCTGATTCCAAGTACATTAAGTAGATCAGGAACAATAATGCTATCGGAGGTAACAGAATCGCAAAGAGCAAAGCAAAGCGTTCCCACTTCATGTGCATGAAGATAGCGACGATGAAACCCGCTTTGAGCAGCATGAATAGGATGATGAGAGACCACCGCAACATTCCTTGGAGGTTGATGTAGTCCACCAAATAGGAGAAGAAACTAAATACAAATAACAGTAACCAAATGGCTACGTAAATTTTGATGGGATGTTGTTGTCCCTCAATCGCCATAGCGTTCGAATGCCTTAAGAATTACCAGAGATAGAAGAATGCAAAAATGAAGACCCAGACCAAGTCGACAAAGTGCCAATACAAGCCGGTAATTTCAACGATCTCGTAATTTGTGTGATCATATTTGCCGCGTAGTACTTTTGTGGCCACCGTGAGTAGGTAGACCACCCCAATAGACACGTGGAGCCCGTGGAAGCCTGTGACCATGAAGAAAATTGAACCAAACTGGTCTGCACCCATATCGGTGAACCCTTCCGCATAGCCCCACGGTCGTATCCCTTCCTCAGCTATGAGTTTGTACCACTCAAACATCTGCATTCCTACGAATGACGCTCCCAGAGCAGCAGTGGCAACCATGAGCCAGAAGACTGCTCGTTTGCGCCTCTGGTAACCCATATTCACGGCCATAGCCATCGTACCACTTGATGTGATCAGAATGAATGTCATGATGGCAATGAGTAGCAACGGAACCGAGGCTCCAAATACAGTCAGCGAGAAGACTTCACTCGGAATAGGCCATGGCTCAGTATTGGTCATCCTCACCACCATATAGCCAATCAAAAAGCAGCTAAAGATAAAGGTATCTGACAACAGGAAGATCCACATCATGGCTTTGCCCCAAGGGACCCCCTTGAATGTGGTCATGTCAGAAGACCAATCTTTGGCTGTGCTGGTCAGGATACCGTCGTTGCCTGGTATCGAACTATCACTCATGGTTGATTCAGTTCTCAAATCTATTGTTTATGATCCGTCTTATGCAGTTTTAGCTTTTCTTGGAATGTCTTGGGGTATGTGATCTTCTTTTTCACCTGGGACTGCATAGTCATACGCCCATCGATGCACCGTTGGCAGTTTGTCACCCCAGTTTCCATGACCGGGAGGTGTTTGAGGCGTGCGCCACTCAAGACTGTTCGCACCCCAGGGATTAGGGGGTGCTATCCTACCGTGGAAATAACTGTGGACGAGATTCCAGACATAGAGGACTTGAGATAGTCCAACTATCAAAGCAACCACGGTGATAAACTTATTGAGTTCGAGGGCTGTTTGGGGATAAAAGTCTGAAATCCCTGTTTCGTAGTAACGTCTAGGTACACCGATGAAACCGAGATAGTGCATCGGGAAATAAATCAGATACGTTCCGACGAAGGTAATGTAGAAGTGCCATTTTCCTACGAAATCGTTCAGCATTCTCCCAGTCAGCTTCGGATACCAGTGGTAAATGCCCGCCATGATTGCAAAGATCGGTGAAACTCCCATCACCATGTGAAAGTGCGCTACCACAAAGTAAGTGTCTGACAATGGGATATCAATGATGACATTACCTAGAAATAGCCCCGTAATTCCACCAACAATGAAGGTGAGTACAAAAGCTAACGCAAACAACATCGGTACGGTGAGTTGAATATTAGCTCGCCACAAGGTTAACAACCAGTTATAGACTTTCAGAGCGGTAGGGATCGCAATAATCAACGTGGTAGTCGCGAAGAAGAATCCGAAGTAGGGGTGCATTCCCGCCACATATAAGTGGTGACCCCAAACGATTAGAGACAGACCGCCGATGGCTACGATAGCCCAAACCATCATGCGATAACCGAAGATGTTCTTTCGCGCATGTACTGAGATAATGTCAGAGATCACTCCAAACGCAGGTAGTGCGACGATGTAGACTTCGGGGTGTCCAAAGAACCAGAACAAGTGCTGAAACAGCAGTGGTTGTCCACCCGAATAGTTGAGTTTCTCTCCCATCGAAACTATAGCTGGCATGAAGAAGCTAGTCCCCAAGAAGTTGTCCAACAACATCATGATTGCGCTGACAAACAGAGCTGGGAATGCAATCAAACCAAGGAACGTAGCAATGAATATGCCCCAAACCGTGAGTGGCATACGCATCAGAGTCATACCCCGAGTTCGTGCCTGGAGAATAGTTGTGATGTAATTGAGACCCCCCATGGTAAATGCTGCAATAAATACCGCTAGGGAGATCAGCATGGATGCAATCCCCCAGTTTGCTCCAGCAGTTCCATCAGTAATCGCCTGAGGCGGATAAAGGGTCCAGCCAGCCCCGGTGGGGCCTCCTGGGAAGAAGTATCCACTCATCAGGATGATCACGGAAAGCAAGTAAACCCAGTAGCTCAACATGTTGACAAACGGAAACGCCATGTCGCGAGCCCCACACATGAGTGGGATACAGAAATTTCCAAATGCACCGAGCAAGAAGGCAGTTAACAAATAGATCACCATGATCATCCCATGCATGGTGATGGCTTGGTAGTAATGATCGGCCGTAAAGAAATTCAAAACTTCCCATCCAGGAAAGCCGATCTTTAACCTCATAAATTCGGAAAGTACGAGCGCAACTAGTCCTACTGCAATAGCGGTAACACCATACTGAATAGCTATGACCTTGTGGTCCTGGCTAAAGATGTACTTACCTATCCAGGTTTTGGGATGATGAAGTGGTACCGTTTCCTGATACGGAATTTCTGCTATTGCCATTTCCTTCCTAGCTGAATGCTTCCAAAATATTTTTGTTAGTACGTGCTACTGTTCTTGTTCTGTCTCAGTTTCTGGATCTTCCTCTTCGACAGTGAGAGTCTTGATGAAATTGATCAGGTCCGACATTTCTTCGGTGGTGAATTCATACGCGAGCATGGTTGCAGGCCAACTTTTAACGAGCTTAGCCTGTGGGTCGATGATAGATTCCTTAATATAAGCCTCATCACGGACACTCGTGGTTCCATCTTCAAACTCTACTGAACTTCCCCATATGCCTAGCCAGCTCGGTCCAGCTAATTCTTCCCCGGTCACTGAATGGCAAGCAAAACACCCATTACTACTTGCGATTTCACGACCACTTGCGGCTTCTGGCGACAGTGGCTTTGCACCCGCCTGCCTTTCTGCCCAAGTAATTTGATCCCCTAACCAGGTTTCATACTCTTGCATCGACACCACATGCAATTCTCCTAGCATGTTGTAGTGTACTCGACCGCAATACTCAGCACATAACACGCTGAACGTGCCTTCAAGAATCGGTTCAAACCAGAAATAGGTCACCATTCCGGGGACAGCATCCATTTTTGCTCGCATGTCAGGGATAAAGTAATCGTGCAAGACATCTTTGGATCTTAGCAAGATCTTAACCGGTATGTCTACTGGGATCTTGACGACCTTAGACTCGATCAGAATGTCGTCTTCCGCGTGGGGATCGCCCTCCTTAATTCCATAGGGATTGTCAAAAGTAATAAACTGATTGTGAGCATACCCAAAGATACCGTCTTCTCCGGGTAATCTGTAGGACCATTTCCACTGTTGTCCAACTACTTCTAGTTCCCAAGCATCGTCAGGAGGGTTAACGTAATCGTTCCATGCAAGTAATCCAGGTGCTAACATGGCAACCACACCGATGGTTGTGATCACGATCAACCTGTTTTCTAACACTGCATCTTCTGGCTTGTACTCAGAGATCTGACCTTCCTTGAATTTGTACTTGTAGACCCACCAAGCCATCACGACCCCAAGGAGGATGAACGCTAGACCGCAGACAATGAATGTGATCCAAATCGTGAGATCAATCAGTTGCCAATTGGAGGCAATCACCCCCAGCTGAAAGGGAGTTGTGAAATGGAAGATGACGGAACCTACGACCGTCGCTAGCAGAAGTACTGCAATAAGCATTAAGGTTTAATTCCTAATAAAATTCGGTTGTTCAGAACAGTCCTCAAGCCGTATCTGCATCAGGCTAATCCGTCTCTGAACCAATGATTTGTTAGTGTTCCCAGCCAGTTCGAATGAACAGACTTAAGAAACCAGTAGGATCGAATATCTCTCTCGATTTTCTTACTCTGATCCCTTAACCATTTTATGGAAAATAAAAATAGCAACCGAGAATGCCAAACACCAGTTGAAATTAGCTCAATCAGAGAGTCATCTAGGAAAGACATCCTGAGCAGGAAGGCATGGCTCGTTGACTGCTTCAGCAACTGCCGGATGGGTAATCTTGCCTTGATAGATGTTGAGGCCTTCTAGCAAGTACTGGTCTCGCCTCAACGCTGCATCCAAACCCCTATTCGCAATCTCGCGAGTGAAAGGTAGCGTGGCGTTGTTGAGTGCAAACGTTGCAGTGCGTGAGACCGCGCCTGGCATGTTCGCAACACAATAGTGAACCACATCGTGTTCAACATAGGTTGGATTGGTGTGAGTGGTCGGTCTGGAGGTTTCAAACACCCCACCTTGGTCAATAGCGACATCAACTAGGACTGCTCCACGTTGCATCTGCGTGATCATTTCTCGATCCACTAATTTCGGAGTGGTCTTCCCGGGAACCAGTACTGCACCGATAACAAGATCAGATGTAGACACATGGTATTGAACAGCATCCACTGTCGAAAAGATAGTTTGTAGCGCTGGTCCAAAGAATAAATCTAATTCAGCCAGCCTTCGCAGGTTGATATCCAAAAGAGTCACATCAGCTTCCATACCCAGTGCAACTCGGGCCGCATTCATTCCCACTACTCCGCCACCAAGAACGGTGACCTTAGCGGGAGGGGTTCCTGGAACTCCACCTAGGAGTGTACCACGTCCGCCTTGAGCGATTTCTAGAGAATGTGCGCCCGCCTGAATCGACATTCGACCTGCCACTTCACTCATAGGAGCGAGTAGAGGAAGATGTCCGTTGGCATCGGTCACCGTTTCGTAAGCAATCGCGGTACATCCACTTTCCATCAACCCATGGGTAAGCTCTGGATTGGGAGCAAGGTGAAGGTAGGTGAACAGAATCTGTCCCGGTTTCAGTCGTTCGACTTCGACCGGTAAAGGCTCTTTGACCTTGACGATCATTTCAGCTTCGAAGACTTCTTCGACGGAATCAACAATCCGTGCACCTGCATTTTCGTAATCTGAGTTTAAAAGACCGACTTTGAGGCCTGCATCTCGTTCAACGATGACATCGTGTCCCACTCGTGTGAGTTCAAGTGCACTTGTTGGCGTTAGCCCGATGCGGTTTTCGTCTTTTTTGATTTCTCGGGGTACGCCAATCAACATATGTTTAAATTCTCTCCTCAAAGTTGGACCCGTTGGGTACGTACCACCCTAGCCGCACCTCGTGGCGATATTATGTTGATATGGAGCATTGCATAAGCCAGTGTGAGCTCATACCAATATGGCTAAACGAGAGTAGCGTTGATGGTGGATGAGACTGAAGGAACACTCAAGACAACCATAGATGTGATTGCCTTCAAGAGTGCGTTAGAGGCGATGCGTAGAAACAAGTCTGAAGGCAATACTATAGAGATCGAGAGGGCCCTGAACCTAGTGGTTCAAGGCATCAGATCTGCACCTCAGGGTACCATAGAACTCCTCTTGTCTACTGAGAATCTCTTGAGTGCGCTTCATGCCGGAGTGATTGAATCTAATCAGGGAACCATGGAGTTACTTGAGGAAGTGATCGCGTTTTTGGAGACCCACTCTCATCAAGACGATGAAGAAATCTCAAAGGATCGAATCGATGAGTTGCTTGAACGACTGGACTATGTTGCCTCGGGTGGTCTGGATGAAGAAGTCCCGAGGTTCAAAGAGAAATTTGTGGCCGTTCCACCTGAACCCGATCTACCAGAATTTCCCGTCTCTATGCCAACTGGGTTTGAAGACCCCTACCTAGTAGACAAAATCGAGCGATTAAGCAGCCTCAATCGACGCAGTCAAGTGTTCATGGACGAACCTAATTCAAACAAAGAGTTCTTGAAGCTGCTAAGGTCTTATGCTGAAGAATCCAAACCACTCCTAGATCGGTTTGATTCTGAACTCTACGTAGATATTCAAGAGTGGTTGAAAGACCTCATTGAATCTGTCGTTGCAGAAGTAGGCGGCGAAGAACCCACTCAGTCTCTTCGAGTGAAAATAAACTCCAAGCGTGGTTCACTCTACAAGAGCACATCGATCGCGCTTGGTCTACGGATTCAATCATTATTGAGAGCTCTGCTTCATCTTAAGCCCACAGAAGAATCTGTGGATTTAACCGTTAAGGTTGAACAGGGAGAGAATTTTGTCCTGAACCTACAAGTTCTTGGCTTATCGTTTCGCTCAGACGAGATTGAACAAGCCAACACACAAATATCCTGCGAAGCAAGACTGAGTCAACACTTCAGCTTGAATACTGAGTTTCCAAAACCTGAACATTCACCCATAGAAAATCTTCTATTAGCAACGAGAAACTTAAGATCGGATTGCAGACTGATGGGCGGTTCGTTCGATTTAGAGTCCAATGAAGAAGGGGTCATAGATTTTCGTTTATGTGTCCCTTCCCATTCCCGATTGATACAAGTTCTACCCGTTGATTTGAATGGTGATTGGTACTACCTCGAGACTCACCACATTTGCGCTCTCAACCGGACTACTGACCTAGAGTGGGATGCACCCAAACGCAATGTTGTGTTCCAAGATAAACACTATCGCCATGTATCGTTGGCCACAGAATCAAGTCGCAGACTCCGTCCATTCACTTGTTTGATCGCATTAGATGGTGAACGACTTGCGTTTAATATGAATGGAATTGGTGATGTAGAAATCCTAGCGCTGAGACCCGCTGCTTCCCAAATCACTCTGGGTCATCGAGTGACATCCCACCTCAACGCAGGCCTATTGATTGACCCTCGTTCACTAGTAGATGCCAACCGTCGTCCCGTATTCAAGCCTCACATCACTGATGCAGAAACTATCCGAGGATTGTTCTGGGGGGTATCGGAGGTTCTAATAGACAAAGTTCTTCGAGTGTTCGACGAACACACAACGGACTATCGAACCACAACTTCACGTGCTGATACCCTCAGAGAGTTCCAGGAATGTCGACCGACTATCCTTTGTCTACAGGATTCCCCAGGGATGCTTGATGGTCTCGACTCACTCGTTAGAGTATCCACTGAAGTCGATTTGACTGGAGTACAAATCTTGGTGTTCACCGACCAGAAATGCGACCTTAAGGATGTCTACTCACTTGAGACTGTGGACTACGGTTACTACTCACCCTATGTGCAATTTGCAGATCTCAAGGAGTTTCTTTGTAGATCCCCAAATTCTTCAGAATCCGACGCGGTATCAATGCTCGATTGAGTGTATAAATGTGAAAACCTGGTGCACCCTCAGCCATAAGCCTGGAGCACAACGCAGTGACTACATCAACACCAAAGTTTTCCAATGACTCTTTGTCGGTGCGATAATCGTACATCCTTCGTTCAATCCATCTTGGAATTTCAGCTCCACAGTTGCGTGAAAACTGAACTAATTGTGTGTAGTTGTAAATCGGCATGATGCCGGGAAAGATGGGAACCTTGATCCCTATTCGTCGACATGCGTCTACAAAGTACCCATAAGCATCAACGTTGTAGAAATACTGGGTAATACATGCACTAGCACCAGCAGAAACTTTTTGATGTAGGTAATCGAGGTCTTTGTTGGTATCGAGTGCATCTGGGTGAACTTCCGGATACGCTGCTACAAAAAGCTCGAGGTCATTCCCACAGTGCTTCCGAACTAATGCAACGAGTTCGTTGGCATGATGCGTACTAGAAACCATTGAACCTGAAGGGATATCTCCCCGCAAAACGACTAATCCCTTCACGCCAATGTTTAAAAAACTCTTGACCATCTCAACCATTTCTTGCTCAGATTCCTCTCCCCACGAAAGGTGGGGAAAAGTTGTCAATCCTTGACCCAATAGATCCTTTACCGTTCGTTCAGTCCGATGCTTGGTAGAACCTCCAGCACCGTAGGTGACCGAAAAGAAGTCGGGGTTGGTTTGGTTTAGTCGATCAGCCGCACGCAGTAATTTGCTATTGGGCTGGTTGGCGTTGAGCGGAAAAAACTCAAAACTAAGCCGAAATGTCAAGAGAGTCGTCGACGCACTAGCTTGCTCTCAGCTTAGTGTGCCAGCTCCTGCTTTTTGTCTAGAGCTTCCCAGGTAAACTCTTTTTCGGTTCGACCAAAGTGTCCAAATGCTGCCGTTGCTTGATAAATCGGTCGCTTCAAATTCAATTCATCGATCAAGCCTTTCGGTCTCAAGTCAAAGTTCGCTTGGATTCGATTGACGATCTCTACATTTGATATCGAATTGGTACCAAAGGTATTCACTGATATAGAAGTCGGCTCAGCGACACCAATCGCATAGCTCACTTGAACTTCACAACGAGTGGCTAGTTTTGCTGCCACAACATTCTTCGCAACATGACGTACTGCGTACGCTGCAGATCGATCGACCTTGGATGGATCCTTACCTGAAAACGCACCCCCTCCGTGGTGAGCCATCCCACCATAGGTGTCGACAATAATCTTGCGCCCGGTTAGTCCGCAATCCCCCGCAGGACCACCAATCTCAAATCGTCCGGTTGGGTTAATGTGCCACTTGGTATCGAAATCAATCCAGTGAGTAGGAAGTACTCTCTTAATGATTTCTTCCATCACCGCTTCGGTGATCTGAGATTGAGGGATACCCGGTTGGTGTTGTGTTGAGAACACAACCGTACTCACACCAGTAGGAACACCGTCGGTATATTGGAAAGTGAGTTGACACTTTGCATCGGGAAGCAGGAACGGGACTGTGCTATTGCGAACTTCGGCTTGACGCATCATCAATCTCTGTGAGTACATGATGGGAGCAGGCATGTAGGTGTCCGTCTCATTGGTGGCATACCCAAACATCATGCCTTGATCACCCGCACCTTGTTCGTGATCGGAGTCTTCGTCTACGCCTACAGCGATGTCCGTGGATTGAGCACCGAGACGGTTGATCACCACACACTGTTCAGGATCCATTCCTTGTGCTTCACTGGTGTAACCCGTAGATCGAACAACCTCCCTAGCAATCTGGTCTACATCAACACCCAGATCTTTTGCAGCGGGTCGGGTCTCACCAGCTAGAACGATAATTCCAGACTTGATTAGAGTCTCACACGCAACTCGGGATTCCGGATTCTTAGCTATCATTGCGTCGAGAATCGCATCTGAGATACGATCTGCCAACTTGTCGGGATGTCCGTTGGACACCGACTCGGATGTAAAAACGTCGTATTGGCTCATGAATATTCAAAAAAATAGTCGTTCATTCTAATTTCAAGTACGATTAGATGGCTGGTTGCACAGGTGCCCAACGCACGAAATCCGCTAATTTCTCGTTACAAAATTTTTCAAACAACTCCATGAACACCCCTAATTTCAGTACCACATGACCTCAGCCAACGATCGAGCTAATGCGATTCGTGCACTAGCAATGGATGCGGTTCAACAAGCAAATTCGGGACATCCAGGGGCACCCATGGGATTAGCTGATGTCGCTCAGGTACTGTGGGGTGAGTGCCTACGATTTAACCCAAACAACCCAAACTGGGCAAATCGTGATCGGGTGGTTCTTTCTAATGGTCATGCTTCAATGTTGTTGTATGCGGTGTTATATCTAACTGGATATGAGCTTTCTCTCGAAGACATTAAGAATTTTCGTCAGCTACATGCCAAGGCTGCGGGTCATCCAGAATATGGAGAGTGTCCGGGTGTAGAAACAACCACTGGACCCCTAGGTCAAGGTTTGGCTAATGCAGTGGGAATGGCTCTTGCTGAAAAACGACTCGCGTATGAATTCAACCAAGATAGTCATGAAATTGTCGATCACAAAACCTGGGTCATAGTGGGGGATGGATGCCTTATGGAGGGTATTTCTCATGAAGCTGCTTCTTTTGCAGGAACCATGCAACTGGGCAAACTGATCGCCATCTATGACAACAATGGTATTTCGATTGATGGTCCTACCGATGCTTGGTTCACCGAAGACGTTGTCGGTAGATTTCGCGCATATGGGTGGCGGGTGATACCCCATGTCGATGGTCATGACCCCCATGAGATCCGGAGAGCGTTCGAAGAAGCAACGTCGGAATGTTCTAAGCCCACCCTCATCGATTGCAGAACGACTATAGGTTACGGCGCACCTACCCAAGCGGGTACGGAAAAAGCGCATGGCTCTCCGCTCGGTGCAGAAGAAATTTCAGGTACTCGCCGTGCGTTGGATTGGAAACACGAACCTTTTGTGATTCCCGAACACATACGCCAAGATTGGGATATGCAAGAGTCCGGTGCACAATGGGAGTCAAGTTGGATTTCTGATTTTGAAACTTACTCAAGAGCCTTTCCACAACTAGCAGAAGAGTTTGAACGCAGAACACACGGAACTCTCCCTTGCCGCCTAGAACAAACATTAGTTGAACGTTTGGATCAGGTTTCCAATGAACCGAACCCTGTAGCTACTCGAAAAGCATCTGGCAATTGCCTCGATGCGATAGGCCCAATAGTTCCCGAACTCATTGGTGGTTCAGCTGATTTAAGTGGTTCAAACAATACCGAATGGAAGGGTTCTTCCAAGATCCAAAATGGGGGCCGTTATGTGAACTTCGGAGTCAGAGAGTTCGGAATGACTGCTATCGCAAATGGACTAGCACTCCATGGTGGGTTCATCCCCTACACCGGGACATTTTTGGTGTTCATGGAATATGCACGTAATGCAGCTCGACTCGCTGCTCTCATGGGCATCAGACAGATTCTAGTTTACACCCATGATTCAGTAGGTTTAGGAGAAGATGGACCCACCCATCAGCCTATCGAACAACTGACTAACCTCCGTACCACTCCCAATCTATCGGTATGGCGACCCTGCGACGAAGCTGAAACGATTGTTGCTTGGCGTTCAGCACTGCAACGAGATAACGGTCCTACAGCCCTGATCCTGAGTCGCCAAAGTACACCACCTCAAGAGCGGACAAAAGATCAAATCCAGACGATTTCCATGGGTGGATATATCTTGAGGAAAGAAAAGACAGAGTTGGATCTCACATTCATCAGTACAGGATCTGAAGTGGGGGTTGCTAGAGACGCAGCGTCTCAGTTAGAAGAGGAAGGTTTGGGTGTGCGGGTGGTTTCTATGCCATCAGTTGACACATTTCTACAGCAGAGTCAGTCTTATCAAGACACCGTGTTACCTCCCGAAATCAAAGCTAGAGTAGCGGTAGAAGCAGCTCATCCAGACTATTGGCATAAATTCGTGGGCTTAGATGGAGCGGTCGTTGGAATTGATCGGTTTGGAGTCTCATCACCCGGAGACATCGCAATGCATCACCTGGGGATCCATGCGGATGCCGTAGTTGCAACAGCACGAACCGTCTTGGACTAGTCGTTTCTTCAATGAAATTGCTCAGCCAACTCAATATCTCAAACCGACGAGTCGTGATTCGTGCTGATCTAAACGTTCCCATCCACAATGGACAGATTACCAACGACGAACGTATCCGTGCGGCTATTCCATGTATTCAACATTGCTTAGCTGAAAATGCAGAAGTGGTTCTCATCTCACATTTGGGAAGACCGAAAGGAAAACGTGACCCTCAGTATTCCCTTAAACCACTGGTCTCAAGACTCGAACACCTACTTAACAGACCGGTGCAGTTTGTTGAAGACTGGCGGTCAGATTCCTTCATCAAAACCACCCAAGATACACGAACTCCCGGTAACGTTTCACTTTGCGAAAACCTTAGGTTTGAGCCTGAAGAAGAGCTCAATGACCCTAACTTTGGCAAACAATTAGCCTCTATCGGTGACGTGTACGTCATGGAAGCATTTGGTACCGCACATCGTGCACACGCTTCTACCTATCACGCCATCAAGCTTGCCGAAATCTCTTGCGCAGGCCCGCTGTTGACCAAAGAAATCGATACTCTCACAAAGGTATTGAACGAACCCAATAGACCTCTCGTAACCGTGATCGGAGGCAAAAAAGTAGCCGGCAAATTAGAGATTCTTCAAAGATTGTCCCGTTTGTCTGACCGTACCTTGATCGGTGGTGGAATGGCTAATACATTTCTGCAGTCACAAGGTATTGACATAGGAAGCTCTAGGGTCGAAAATGAATTGTCAGAGATTGCGGGATCAATCGTTTCGAGTTCAAACGCTGAACTCCCCGTAGATGCGATTTGTTGCAAGCAAATTGACCCAAGTGAAGCCGGTATTCATCGTTTGCTAGATGAAATTCAACCGGAGGATCTGATAGTCGATATTGGACCTGAAACTGCTCGACGATACGCTGAGGAAATCAATAACGCGGGAACCGTGATTTGGAATGGTCCGATGGGTGTATTTGAAATTGATCAATTCGGCGAGGGAACAAGAGAGGTATTACACGCCATCAATTCAACCGAAGCATTCACCCTAGCAGGAGGGGGAGATTCCATAGCAGCGATCCAGAAGTACACAGAGAATCCCAACGTCGATTACATCTCAACAGGGGGAGGAGCATTTTTGGAGTTTGCGCAAGGACTTGAACTCCCCGCACTGGAAGCTTTAAGAGTTAACTGAAATTCTCTAACACGCAGATTCGTCTGCTCGCACCTTGTGTTCGACCGTTCCGTTCGTTCTAGATACAAATAACTCATGTGGTTTATGGATCGCAAATATCCCAATTGTCACCACACCCGGGATGGAATTGACTACTCGTTCGACTCTTTCGGGATCATCTATGGGCATAGAAGCTACGTCGATGATCGCATTTCCGTTATCTGTCAGCCCCGAACGAACAGTTGGACTACCACCCATAGACTGTAGAGTCTGTGCAACTATTGCTTGTGCTGCAGGAATGACTTCGACTGGCAAAGGGAATGAACCCAATCTTTCCACTACTTTACTCTCGTCGACAATGCAAACAAATCTGTGCGACATGGAGGCAACAATCTTTTCTTGAGTGAGTGCACCACCCCCTCCTTTAATTAGTGCAAAGGAGGGATCAACTTCGTCCGCGCCGTCGATATAGAGTGCCACACTGGAAACTTGTGAAGTATCCAGTACTTGATAACCCTTGTCTTTGAGACGTTTCGTGGACTCTATCGAACTCGAAACCATCTTGATATCTGTCGAGACAACCATAGGTAGCAACTCTATGAGTTGATTCACCGTTGAACCTGTCCCCATTCCAAGTATGTCTCCTGGACTCAAACGTAAGAGGCTTGAGTCCAATGCCGCTTGAGCAACTTTTCGTTTTAAGTTGTTTTGATCCAATCGTTTGCTCTTGGTATTGTTCTGTATGAGTTCATCTCATCACTCTAGGCTGGGGTTTGCGCCATGATTGGTAGAGTGTCAATAGACAAATATTTCCCAAAAAGAGGATTGATTTTTATAAACTACGAAGAAGCTTCACCGATTCAAGTATGGAGCGTAGGTTAGCCGTGATTCGGGATGAACACAGGTGCAAGTCACCCAGGATCGAATGATTGCACAAAGCTGTTGTCAAAGTGATACAGATGTGCCTTTCTTAATCGAGAAATTGAAAAAAATAAAAAAAGCAGACGATTAGCATACGCATCTTTAATGCAATACCTCTTACCCTTTCGGTAGTTGCAACTGTTCACCCTTTTTGGTGAAAACATACCAACCCGCTTCAGTTACCACTGCGTCTAATCCTTGATCCCACGAGTATGTTTGAAATTCATCTGACTTCTGAAATTCGTGTGCAACCCCGATTAATGTGGGTCCAGAGCCCTGCGCGAATGCTCGATCATAGAACCCTCCTCCACGACCTAATCGTGCACCCGTCGAAGAAAATGCGACTAAGGGAACAACTGCTAAATCAGCATCTTTGACACTGATATGTTGCCCGGTTATGGGTTCTTGGATCCCAAACGAACTCGACCGAAGCTGCGAACCGGGTGAGATTTCCACAAATTGCATTGAACCATCTTCGACTACGGGCACACAGACACTACACCCGTTGTCCCATGCGTGTTTGATGAAGTCTCCAAGGCCAATTTCTTGTTCCTGACACAGATAACAAAACACAGTTTGGTTGACCTGTGTGCCCACTGTATTAATAAGGTGGGAGTTCACCTTTGCTGAATGAGATTTCACAGTGGAGTCTGAAAGTGCGCGTCGTCGGACACGCATTGACTGTCTAATAGCTGAGTTGCGAGAGCGATTTGCTGTGATAGTCGTGGTCCAATCGTGCAACGGTCCGGGATGAATACTGAAGGGCTAGACCCTGAACCGTAGGGGTTCAAGGGGGTGATCTAGGAAGGGCTTAGGCTTCCGGCTTAATGCGGCTTGCACACCAACCTTCCACAAAAATCTCCAAAATTTCTTCTAAACGGAACGGGACGAAAACCGACTTCAGAAGCCACCCCGGATTTAGAAATTATAAATTCACCACAGGGCAAATCTCAGCAGAATGAGTCCCCTAGTGGTGTTGAATTGCAACCCCAAAGGACTCAAATACCGGGCTAAGTCTCTACAGTGTTTTCTTCTACGTTCAAAGAGGAATAAAAGTCGTCGATTTCCTTGACCATTCGTTGTGCACGCTCTTTGAGTTGATCTCTCTCTGCTTCTGTTTTCGCTAGTAAATCGAGAATGTTCAGCGCAACAGCAACTAAAAGTCGATCAGCTGGCATCGGGGTAGATGCTGTTGATTGTTCCATCCGTTTTACCAACGAAGTGAGCCGTTGAATCGCACTTTCGAGAGCTTCAGCTTCTTCAGATGGGCTCTTGAGCGTATAAGTTTTTCCCTGTAGTTCAAAGGATAGTTCGACACTTTGACTGATTTGGCTAGTGTCCGACATTAATCGCGGTTTCGTAGAGATTGCAGTTGAGTGATCGAAGAGTCGATCCGGCCTTGAACTCGTTCGAACTTTTGAAGCATCACTCGGCGTTCTTCCATCCACAGCTCATGGGTTTGCACGAGCCGGTTGTTTTGTTCTTGCAGCATGCGATATCGTTCCAAGAGTTGATTGAGTTGTTGTTCGAGATCTCGCATCGAATCAGACGGCATAAGATAGGCTCATGTTGGGAGTTAGACCAATTTTAATTCCAAAACTAAGATCCAATCCAGAGACTAGGGCCATTGGAGTAGACAATATTTGTACTCAAAGTACAACCCGATCACTGTGCAAAATGAGGCTTGTAATTGAATTTTGAGTTGGTCGTATTGCAGTGGTAATACTACTAGAGCATAGGACAACTCGAACCAGTCGAACGATTAAGTGCAGGATGAACGAATGTTCCACGTGGAACATTCGTTCATTTAAATCGCAGGATTTGACCTGAAATTCGTCAAATTCATCACCATATAAGAGCTAAGCCAACCTACTAAATTTAATGTCCGAAGACCTGTCTGACTTAGCGATGATGACCTCAATCGGACTCCATGAAAGTGAGTTGCATGGATTGGTTTCTGGCATCATTATTCGAGCATGGGACTTAGACGAAGAGACCCATGCGAAAGCGATAGATATTCTTCGACCAGGATTGTGTAATCGAGACTATCTTCCACAGTTCTACCGTGTTGTGAAAGAACAAATGGTAGACCCCAACTTCTCTTACCAGATCTTACTCCCTGATGAAGATGAGAGTGTAGAGGATCGTGTATACGCATTGAAATTATGGCTGTACGGGTGTTTTGATGGACTTGATTTCTCAATGGATGGCTTCCCCGTCAATAAAAATCCCAGCTATGAGGGACTGAGAAACCGTTTTCAGGAACTTTCAGAAGTCGAATTAAAATTCACCGATAAAGACCTTGAAGATTGGGACGAAACTTGGGTTGACCTCGTTGAATACATACGACTTGATACACTTTCGTTTGTTGAATTAGCCAAGCAAGATTCCCAATGAATCCACTGGAATACAAGCGCAGACGCGACCAACTCATGGCCGCTATTGGCCCGGATAGCATTGCAATCATTTTTGGTGCTGTTGAGGTGCGTCGCAATGGTGATACCCACTATCCGTTTCGTCAAGAAAGTGACTTTTTCTATCTCACCGGATTTACTGAACCGAACGCAGTGTTGGTGCTGACTCCTCACCACCCAAAGGGTGAAACCACTTTATTTTTAAATCCCCGTGATCCGGCTATTGAACAGTGGACGGGTCGTCGATTAGGCCCCGAAGCTGCTCCGGATGCTTTGGGGATTGATACCGCCTACACAACACAAACCCTCGACAAAGAAATTTTCGGTCTAATGGCGGGTAGACTATCGATCCATGCAGTTTGGGACACCAACACAGGAATAGACCCCCGGATCCAAACCTGGCTCAGTCAAGGCAGAAAAAGCAGACAGCAAATGCCTGAAGAACTGATCGATTTGTCTTTGTCACTCCATGAAAACCGACTCATCAAGTCTGAAGAAGAACAAGCAATCATGCAAGAGTCAGCCAACATCTCTGCAGCCGCTCACATCAACGCAATGCGTGCTTGTCAACCTGGAAAATTTGAATGGGAACTTGATGCTGAAATCCAATCTACCTATCTGCGAAATGGAGCACATTCCCCCGCCTACCCATCAATAATCGCTAGTGGTGAAAATGCGTGCATCCTGCACTATATCGATAATTCCGCAGAGTTGCGAAACGGTGATTTGTTGTTGATTGATGCAGGTTGCGAATACAAACACTATGCGTCTGATATCACACGCACATTCCCTATATCCGGTCAATTTTCTGCAGAACAACTCGAACTCTATGTGCTGGTATTACAGGCTCAATATGCTGCGATTGCTACCGCCAAAAAGGGTCATCAGTTTGCTGATGTTCATGAAGCATCCAGAAAAGTGTTAACCGAAGGATTGATCGACTTGGGGATACTTGAATCTACCCTTGATGAAGCACTAGAACAGAGATTGGATCGAAAATTTTTGGTACACAGCTGTTCCCACTGGTTAGGTCTAGATGTCCACGATGCTGGTAAATCCTCGCGCAACGGTAAATCGAGAAACCTACTTCCAGGAATGGTGCTCACGGTAGAACCCGGGATCTACATCCCATCCAACCATTCCATGAAAGAAGTTGATCCCAAATGGCATGGCCTTGGCATTCGTATTGAAGATGATGTGCTCATCACAGAAGAGGGAAATCGAATACTCAGCCACCAGGTACCCAAAGAACCTGACGAAATTGAGGCGATCATGAATGACTGATTTCGACATTGTCGTCAGTGGTGGAGGAATAGTCGGAGCGGCCACAGCACTCGCGTGTCAACTTAAAGGATTGCGCACTCTGCTCATTGAAAAGAAGCCTGAATCCCGTCCAACCACTAAGTTTGGAATGGATGTTCGAACGGTTGCGTTATCGCCTAGATCCATACAGTGGTTGGACCACTTGCAGTTGAGTGGTACCTTTGAGAGTCAGCCCATTTCCGAAATGTACGTCTGGGAACAACGAGGCACCGCCAAGATACACTTCGACGGGCAAGCAATCGGTCAGAAAATTTTGGCTTGGAACGTAGAGCATTCATCGTTAGCACAAACGATAAGAAACCGTTGCGAAAAGCAATTGACCGTCTGGGATGACGACAAAATCGTAGCTCTCGATGACGAAGGTCCTTCGATTACTACCGTAGCCAATGGTCGGATATCGTGCAAACTCTTGGTCATAGCTGAAGGGGCTAACTCATCAACCAGAGACCTCACCGGGGTCTCGTGGATGACCAAAAATATTGATCAACGAGCGGTTGCTACACTTGTTGAAACTTCAAAAGAACACCAAGGTATCGCCTACCAGCGTTTTGCACTCGGTATCCTGGCGCTCCTGCCCATGCAAAAACCTCATATCAGGTCAGTGGTCTGGAGTATACCAAACTCAAAATTTGAAGCTATCTCCAAAGACAACGACCAGGATTTCATGAGTCGACTCGAAGAAGAGTGCGAAAAAATCTGTGGGGACATAGTGGCCGTGGACAACCGGCTCTCATTCCCCATCAGCGAATCCATGGCGAGTACTTTCTTACCCAAACACTGGATAGCTATCGTGGGAGATACCGGTCACACCGTCCATCCATTAGCAGGACAAGGAGTGAACATAGGACTCAACGATGCACAAACGCTTGTCGATAACTTGGCACCAGAAAATATGAACCAATTACGCTTGCATTCGTACGCTCGACGGCAACAAACTTCAGCCCTGTTCATGCAGCATTGCATGTCTTTATTCAACCTTATTTGGAGCCAAACTCACCCAGTTGCACGGTGGTTACGCAACGAGGGTGTCCGAATATTTAACACCACACCGATTCTTAAGCACCAAGCAATTCGGGAAGCGATGGGATTCGGTCCAATCACTCATATCCAATGAAAACAGCTCTTCACGACATCCATGTGGAGTCCAAAGCTCTAATGGTTGACTTTGCAGGTTGGCGTATGCCCATTCGATACCGTTCGACCACAGAAGAACACCATGCAGTTCGGCGCGACACCGGTATGTTCGATGTTTCCCATATGTTGCCCGTAGACTTCGAAGGTTCTGATTGCAACGCTCTGCTGCAAAAACTACTAGCTGGAGATGTCACTCGCCTTAAAGACGATGGCGCAGCACAATACACACTGATGATGAACGAAAGTGGTGGCATCATTGACGATTTGATTGTCTATCGACTGGGAGACCAAAAGTATCGCATCGTGTTCAATGCTGCTGTTGCTCACACCGATATGGAGTGGGTGGAGTCTTGGGTCCAAAAATTGAACTGTGATGTTTCTATTTCTGCACGACGTGACCTGAACATCGTTGCAGTCCAGGGACCTAACGCTGTTGAGAAAGTATCAAATGTGTTGGGCTGTGATTCCCTACCTGATCTTAAATCGTTTACCGCTCTCTCTTTCCGAGACTATTTCATTGCTAGAACTGGATATACGGGCGAAGATGGAGTCGAGATTCTCTGTTCCGTAGACTTAGTTAGGGATCTTTGGAGAAAATTAGAAGATGCTTCGGTGTTACCCTGCGGTTTAGGAGCGAGAGACACACTCAGACTTGAAGCGGGAATGAACTTGAATGGTCAAGATATGACCACTGAAACCACACCTCATGAATCTGCCTTGAGCTGGGTCATCCATAATGAACCACCAAATCGAGATTTTGTCGGAAGAGCCGCATTGGCACATCAAAAGGAAAAAGGAGTTCAGTGCAAATTAACCGGCCTGGTGTTGCAAGGCGGAGTGATGCGTAGTGGCTTCAAAGTGTCTACCAATTCGGGAGATGGAGTCATCACAAGCGGTGCATTCTCTCCCACTTTGGGCTACAGTGTTGCATTAGCACGAGTTCCGCGCAATGCTAGCGGAGATTGTTTAGTTTCGATCCGCGGTAAACATAAACAAGCAAAATTAGTACGACCACCATTTGTAAGAAAAGGAGTCCAGGTATACCAATGAGCGAAACCCCTACAGATCTACGTTATACATCTACTCACGAGTGGGCTAGGAAGGGTGACGACGGAAACATCCAAGTCGGCATTTCAGACTATGCTCAACACGCACTCGGTGATGTGGTTTTTATTGAGCTACCCGAAATTGGTACTCAAATTGAAGCAAAAGATGAAGTCGTCGTAGTTGAGTCTGTCAAGGCAGCATCGGACATTTATGCTCCGGTTGCTGGTGAAATCGTTCGAGTGAATGATGCTCTTGAAGACGAACCTCAACTATTGAACTCGGAGCCTTATGATAAAGGTTGGATATTTGAGATTCAACCCAGTGACGCGAACGCAATGGATGAATTGCTGTCAGCAGAACAGTATCAAGCCCATTGTGCTGCCGAAGAAGATCATTGATACGTAGTTAGGCCTGAACTTATGCCTTTTATTCCCCACACCTCTGCAGAGGTACAAACCATGCTGGCAAGTATCGGGGTGAACTCAGTTGACGATCTGTTCGACGAAATCCCCTCTGATGTACCCGCTGCTAACTTTTCGAGTCTTGAATTGGGTATCACAGAGCTGGAAATGCTACGGACCTTGTCTGCTAGAGCTCAAGCTGATGAATTAGGCCCGTGCTTTATGGGTGCAGGGAGCTACGATCACTATATTCCTGCTGCGGTTTGGGACATCGCGATGCGGGGTGAATTTCTGACCGCATACACCCCCTATCAAGCCGAAGCCAGTCAAGGCACTCTACAACTGCTGTATGAGTTTCAAACCATGTTGAGTTCTCTTTCGGGACTGGATGTCGCTAATGCTTCAGTTTATGATGGAGGATCGGGACTAGCCGAAGCTATCTTGATGGCCCTTCGGTGCAATCGGAAAGCAAAAAGCAAAAAAATCGTTATTGGTGGTGCGGTCCACCCGTTATACATCCAAGCAGCAAAAACTCTGGTGAGAGGACAAGGAATCGAACTGGTTCAAGTCTCCACCCAAGAAGGTTTGTTTGACCCAAGTACCTGCGATGTTGATGATTCCAGTGTTGTAGTTGTTCAACAACCAAACTTCTTTGGTCTGTTAGAAAACGTCGACCAAATTGCTCAGTGGGCGGCAGAACGCAACTCCATGCTCATTGCCGTAGTCAACCCCATGACTCTTGCCATTCTGAAACCACCCGGTGAATGGGGTGAGCAAGGTGCAGACATCAGTTGTGGAGACGGGCAACCCCTCGGAATACCTATGGCATCGGGAGGTCCATCGTTCGGATTTCTTTGTACCAAGCAAAAATACGTTCGGCAGATGCCAGGTCGAATTGTCGGTCGAACAACAGACTTAACAGACCAAACGGGATATACGCTTACGCTACAAGCTAGAGAACAACACATCCGCAGAGCAAAGGCCACTTCAAACATTTGTACCAATCAAGGTTTATTGGTCACTGCAGCAACCATATACATGTCAATAGTCGGACGGGGCGGGCTGAAGAACGTTGCTTCCACCACTCACAGCAACACCCGATATCTAGTCGAGCAGTTGGAATCAGCAGGAGTTGCGAAAAGTAAATTCTCCAGTCCGTTCTTCATGGAATGCACGATCCGAGTCAAGGGTAATGCTCAAGAATTAGCAACCCAGATTCTGGATAAACACAAGATCTTGGCAGGTTATCCCGTAGGAAATTTGGTGCCCGGAATGGAAGATTGTTTGCTGGTCTGTGCCACCGAAAAGAGAACCCAAGAAGAAATGAATCAGTTGGTTGACATCTTCATTGAAATGACCAAGAGAGATTGATTATGGAGATTATTAAGACGGTAGACTCACTCTTTGACGTTTCTCAACCAGAACGTATCGCATCAGCTCAGAGTCCTGCCGCAGGCGATTTAAGCGATATTCCAAGCCAGTATATGAGGGACACTGATGCTCTGCTGCCTGAAGTTTCGGAACTTCAAGCAGTTCGACACTTCACTATCTTGTCTCAACAAAACTTTTCGATAGATGGTAACTTTTATCCGCTGGGCTCTTGTACGATGAAGTACAACCCTAAAGGTGCACAAAGAGCTGCTGGTCTACCCGGATTTCTGAATCGACACCCTCTTGCACCCGAAAGCGCAAGCCAAGGCATCCTCAGCTGTTTCTATGAATTGCAGGAAATCCTGAAGACGGTAACCAGCATGGATGCAGTCTCACTCGTCCCCATGGCGGGTGCCCAAGGTGAGTTAGCAGGAGTTTTGATGATTCGTGCTTATCACGAGGATCATGGAGACTTTGTTCGCGATGAGATACTCGTACCTACTGCTGCGCACGGAACTAATCCTGCTACCGCCACAATGTGTGGCTACAAGGCTCGTGAAATCAGTGTTGGAGCTGACGGGGATGTCGATATAGAAGATCTCAAACGAGTGGTCGGCCCCAAAACTGCAGGAATCATGCTGACGAATCCCTCAACATGTGCAGTCTTTGAGCGCAGAATCCTAGAAATTGCCAACATCGTTCACGATGCTGGGGGGTTGTTGTATTACGACGGCGCAAATCTCAATGCCATTCTAGGAAAAGTTTGTCCCGGTGAAATGGGATTCGATGTACTCCACTTGAATTTGCACAAAACGTTCGCAACTCCTCACGGAGGTGGTGGGCCCGGAGCGGGTCCCGTCGCAGTGAACGAGAAACTTAAACCCTATCTACCCATCCCTATGGTCGGTAAATCTGGTGACCAATTCCGTTGGTTGGATGAAGAAGACTATCCTAAAACCATAGGAAAGTTATCCGCATTCATGGGCAACAGTGGTATTTTGGTTCGTGCCCTTGCTTATGCCTTGATGTTGGGTCGAAACGGAATGGTCAGAGTAGCAGAGTTCGCGACTCTAAACGCAAACTATCTAGCTCATGAACTAGACAAAGCAGGCTTTCACCTTGCCTATCCCGAACGTCGTGCGACCCACGAGTTTTTGATCTCTCTCAAGAAAGAAAATGACCAATATGGAGTGCGAGCTTTGGACTTTGCTAAGCGGTTGTTAGATTTTCAGATCCACGCACCCACCACTTACTTCCCCTTACTCATACCCGAGTGCTTCTTGATCGAGCCGACTGAAACTGAGACTAAGGATGAGCTCGACAACTTCGTTGACAAGATGAAGAGAATCCGTGAAGAAGCAGAGAGAGTTCCAAATTACGTTCAGGAAGCTCCTTATAAATTACCGGTGCGTCGTTTGGACGAAGTGGGGGCTGCCCGGAACCTCGACTTGACTTGGTCACCAAGAACGAGCTAACTTTTTCACACGCGAATATGGGTTAGTTATGCCCCGCCACCACGGGAACAAGTAATCCGGCGCGGAATTGTGTGGCAATTTTTTGGAGGAAGAGTGGTCACAAACAATTCAAGAAGATCAACTCGGACTCTTTCGATTTCTTTGCGGCATCAAAGGGGTCGGCTAAGCATACGGTTTCGTATTAACTAAATGGAATGAGGCTAATCGAGTGTCCTGTACTATCGACAACGGGGTCGATTTATCCACATTGTGATCCCACCATGATCACTACTTGAAATCGTTCATGGCTGTATCTTTGTGAGAAAACTTTAGAAATGAGATGAATTGGCACTAGAGTAGTGGAACCAATTCAGCTAAATTCTTTTAACGAAATCATGATGTGAATCTGTTTGACTCGAAAATGGTTTCTAGAGTTTAATCGAATCCTGGTCCCGAGACACAATCCTCAGCCACCCCAACTATCCTAGAAACTACAAGAACGGTATCGCTAAGATCCAATAACACTCAATGGCTACCAATCATTTGATCGGATCGTAGGTATTGATTGGAATTCTCATATGAAACTTCTTGATCTAGAGAAACTGAAAACACAACATGATTCATTCCTTACAGATATGAGTAGTTGATGCCCGGTAGGTGACCTTAAACTCGGGTTATACTGTAGTTCAGTATTTCCCTATCGATTTCAAAGCTGAATTGCGAATCATCTGACTCTCGAAGTTTTACTGCTAATACTTCGCTCGAAATATAGTCACTAAACGTCTTCATAACACTCACAAGTCTTGGTGTTGCGTTGTAATTGACTTCTATCCGGTCAGTGACTTCAAACCCAATTTCCTTTCGAGTCATCTGAATGCGGTGAACGATCTCTCGGGCTAGTCCTTCATCAAGTAGATCTTGAGTGAGATTGAAATCGAGAGCGATAGTCACCAATCGATCAGTTGCTACCGTAGCATTCTCGCGAGGTTGACGAAATAGTTTGACTTCTTCGGAAGTAAAAGTCTCATCATCCAAGGTCAATGACCCGGTATCGTTTAAGGTTTGAAGTTGATCAGAGTCCAACTGTTGGATCTTTTGCTGGAAACTTCGCATTCGCTTACCCAGACGTTTACCCAGCAGAGGAAAGTTGGGCTTTGCAAACCATTCGATATATTTCCGTTCGTCTTGGTCATACGAGATGGATTTCACGTTGAGCTCTCGTTTGACAAAAGACTCAAGCTGTTGAATGTCAGCAAGTAACTGCTCGTCTTGGTGAATCACTGTCAAACTTTGCAATGGTACTCTCAAAGAAACACGCCGATCTTCCCGTTGTTTTCGACCCAGTAATATGATTCTTTGCACACGTGAGATGGCATTTTCGAGTGCAACGTCTTGGATCGAAGTGTCAGGTTCGGGATACGGGCATAGATGCACGGAGCTGGGTTGGTCTCTGCTAGATCCGAGGTTGTTGAGACTACAGTAGATATGCTCTGCAAGGAATGGCGCACACGGTGCCATAGCCAAAGTCAACTCATAGACTACCAGATACAGAGCGCTGTATGCAGCTACTTTTTCTTGTGACAGACCTTCACCCCAGAACCGTGCGCGATTGAGTCGAATGTACCAATTGGTCAATTCTTCAATGAAGTTGAACAGCTGTGGTACCACGTTATCTAGTCGATACCGTTCCATTTCGTACGCAACCGTAGATTTAAGTGTCTGTAATCTCGAGAGAATCCAACGATCGAAAACGTTAGCGTGTTCAAAGTCGAGCTTATCTGGAGTCCAACCGTCGATCTTGGCATAGAGTTCCAAAAACAGGAATGCGTTATGCCAAGGCAGCAACGCACGTCGAGTCATTTCACGGACACCATCGTCGGAAAAACGCTGTTCCTCACCCCGGACCAATCCCGAGTTAATCAGATACAGCCGCAGAGCGTCAGCACCGTGGGTGTTCATTAAGATTTCCGGATCGGTGTAGTTACTCAAGCTCTTTGACATCTTCTTTCCGTCCGCAGCGAGCACAAGCCCATTGACGATCACGTTCTTGAAGGGTTCTTTCTCAAACAACAGAGTGCTCAACGCAATCAGCGTGTAAAACCAGCCACGGGTTTGATCTAAGCCTTCGGCGATAAAGTCAGCTGGGAAACTCTGATCAAATTTATCTTTGTTAACAAAGGGATAGTGACTTTGTGCATAAGGCATTGAACCTGACTCGAACCAACAATCCAATACCTCTGGTACTCGGTGATAGGTTCCGCATTCACCCTCCACCTCGAAAGTTATTTCATCTACAAATTCACGATGCAGATCTGTGAGCTCTTGACCTGTGTACTGCTTTAACTCTGCTAGAGATCCGATGCAAATAGTTTTTCCTGTGACCTCGTTTTGCCAAATGGGAATGGGAGTACCCCATACCCGATTACGGGAAATACACCAATCGTTGACGTTTTCCAACCACTTACCCATACGCCCCTCTTGGATATGGTCGGGTACCCACCGAATATGTGAATTGGAATTGAGTAGCTTTTCTCGAGACTCAGTAACTCGTACGAACCAAGAAGGTACCGAACGATAGATCAATGGTGATTGTGACCGGTAACAGAATGGATAACTATGTTGCAGTGTAGAGTGATCGAAGAGTGTACCGGTTTGTTTGAGGTATGTAATGATTTTGGCATCTGCATCTTTGACAAATAACCCAGAAAAATCTGTGACCTCTTGGGTGAAATTTCCGCTCATGGTCACCGGACATACTGATAGTGGTATCGATTTCTCTTTTGCGATTCGAAAGTCGTCTTCACCAAAAGCAGGAGCTTGATGCACGATTCCTGTTCCTTCATCAGTCTGAACATAGTCATCTGAGACGATTCTGAAAGCTCCCTCATTAGCTAAATCAGCAAAGTACGAAAACAGTGGCTCATAGCTTCGCCCAACCAGATCTGAGCCCTTGACATGCCCCTCAACGGTAAGTGGATGAGACTTCTGATAATGTTCGACTCGTGCTTGAGCTATGTAGAAGACTCTCGCAGTGGACTTTTCTTTCACTCGAACATAGTCTACGCCGGGGGCAACACACAACGCTAGGTTTGATGGTAGAGTCCAGGGGGTAGTTGTCCACGCACTCACATAAGCGTCTTCATTTTTGAGTTTAAACAAAACAGTAACTGAGGGATCTTGAACTTCCTGATAGTTCAACCCTGCTTCAAAGTTTGATAGTGGAGTGGCTAATGCGGTCGAAACCGGCATGACCTTGTCTCCTTGGTACACCAATCCTTTATCCCAAAGTGATTTCACCACCCACCAAACAGACTCCATGAAGTCCAAATCCATGGTCTTGTAATCGTTTTCGAAATCAACCCAGCGACCGATGCGAGTAATGACTTGTCTCCACTGTCGGACGTACCGTTCTACGATGTTGCGACATTCGTTGTTGTATCCTGCGATTCCTAGTTGATCTACCGCTTCGTGAGCCGGCATTCCCAACTTCTTGTTGATCTCATGTTCGATTGGTAGCCCATGGCAATCCCAACCAAATCTACGCTCAACATACCTTCCCTTCATAGTCCAGTATCGTGGGACGATATCCTTGATCACTGAAGCTAGGAGATTTCCATGGTGTGGCAACCCCGTTGCAAACGGAGGTCCGTCGAAGAATACGTAAGGTTGGTTCTGTTCATTCAGCTGCAGCGTTTCTTGGAAGACATCCTCTTGCTCCCACTTTTTGAGGATTTGTTGTTCCATCTCGACAAACGAAAATGCTGAAGGAGACTGAGTAGATTCAGACATGTTGTACTTAAGTATCTGAGTTCATTAACAGGTATTGGGAATCACCCCAGACCTCTTCAGGCACCAAGGTGTATCTATTGAGATTAGTTTGACTTAATCTTGGGGCGAATTACGCCTAATTCAACTAACGATTCGACGGTTGAGCAAACAGTGTCTTCGATTGATCTCAGTTCTAATCCTAGTAGGGCTTTGGCTTTTTTGCAATCGTTGATTGAAACCGTATCGTCTAGAGACTGTTCAGTTTCAGGGTTTGATTCTGGAGTACCGACGATGAAGTTTGGAAAGTTCCTTTGAATAAGGTCTACGAGTTCAGTTCCCAGACGAATCGAAGAACGACCGCCACAACCTTGTAACGCGTATCGAGGTCCACCACTGGTCTCTGCGTGATTGATGGGTGATTCAGCTGCAAGTCTATGGGCTATAGCTAAATCTCTCACATCAATGGTGTTGTAGTACATGTCGTAGGGAGAGGGCCAGGACGGACGTTCTCCACTCGCTAGTCTCCCGATTTGTCTAATCCATTGCCCGACTTGAGCGCGAAAGAGTGCGGGTCCACAAACCATAGCTGGATTCATCGTGATCGCATCCCAACGGGATGCACTGTCAATAGCAGCTTGATTGATGAGTTTTTCTCCACTGACTTTGCTTCGAGCGTATGAGTACTTAGGTTCTTGCCAGGTCTCTTCGGGCACACCATCAGAAGCCCAATCTCTCTCATCAAATTCGTAACCCAAGGGGACGGTATATGCTTTGGGTCCACGCACTGAAGACATTGAACTAGTGTAAATCAAACGCTGTACCGAGTCAGTTCTGTTGATCGTATCGACAATATTTTGGGTACCCAGTAATCCACCCTCGTAAACGTCTTGTGCTACATCCCCAGATCCAAAGGGTTGACTATCTGTATTGGCAGAATTTCCAAGGACAGCGGCAACGTGAAATACACCGCTACAACCATCGAATGCTTTGTTGTAGGAATTAGGTTGAAACAAGTCGCACCCATCAAACACTTCGACGTTGGGTAAACGATGCAAAAACTGAGCGCAATCCTTGCTTCTCCACGTACTCGCATAACGAATACACGCATGAACGGTATATCCATGTATCGCTAATTCCCGAACGACGTGTCCACCGACAAATCCGGAACATCCGGTGACTGCGACGGGTCCAGTTTTTGGGGTTATAGCTGGCATAGAGTGGAAAAAAATCTGTTTGCTTGAGATGAAGATCTATACATCATTATAACACTTAGGATATTAACCTGTAGTTGATTTCACTTGCAAAACCAGCTCATTTCATTCATTGATTCTTCAATGATCATACAATTGGCTCAAAGTATTGGAACAACTATTGGGAGGCATTGAATGTTTAAACGATTCTGGATTAACACAGCGGTCGCTGCGCTTTGTGGAATGGGAGTAATCCTAGTTGTGGCTCAAGAAAACATAGTAGTACGCAACGTCCCCGCCATTGATGCGGATGTTGCTGAATCAATTAGCAAATACAAGAACGTACGGGCCGCTTCGGTTGTCGACTGGATTGGTGACAAGCTGTTGATCCGAACCCGATTCGGAGAATCGTCACAGCTTCATCTGGTCAGCAATCCTATGGGTATGAGGAAACAGATTACTTTTCAAGACCAGCCCATTTCAGGTGTTTTGGTTCCCAATGTTGAACAACCCGATTTTTTCCTTTATTTGATGGACGCAGATGGTACGGAGTCTTACCAAATCTACCGCTATGAATTGAAGACGGGCGAGTCCACCATGATCTCAAGCGGTACGGGTCGATATACCGGAGTATCTCATGATCCCACTCATTCCAAAATTGCCTATACATCCACCAAACGTACCGACCAATACTCGGACATCTACATCCAGGATCTCACGGACGGAAGTGTAGTGGAACTCCATCTCATCGATGATGTGGGATGGTCCGTGTTGTCTTGGCACCCAGAGGATGATCGAGTTCTGCTTCGCAAATACATTTCAGTTGCCGAGTCTCATCTATTTGAAATGGACTTAGAGTCCAAAGAAATGACTCGATTGCTTGAACCCTACGGGAAAATCTCATTGGTCAATGCCAACTATATCGCAGATGGTTCCATCATTCTGATCACCGATCATGATTCCGATTTTCGGAGAATTCATCGAATCAACCCCGAAACTCAGCAATTAGAAATGCTCATCGAGTCGGATCAGTGGGACATTAGCTCATACACACTCTCAAAAGATCGCACCCAGATGGTGTACTCAGAAAATGCTAACGGCTACACAGTTCTGCATCTTGGAGTCGCTGGAGAGGCTCAGTCTTCTCCGATACTTCAAGAATTTTCTCATGGGATGATTGGTTCGAGACGATTCAACATGGCCGGAACAAAACTAGCGTTTACCTACCAATCCACCAAATATCAGAGTGATGTCTACGTGCTCGACTTAGAGACGGAGGAGGTCACACAATGGACACAGTCAGAAACCGGTGGTTTGAGATCGGAAGACTTGGTGGAAGCTGAATTGATCGAATTTCAGAGCTTTGACGATCTGACTATTCCCGCCTTCATGTACGTTCCAGAAGTAGAAGGCCCACACCCTGTACTCATCTACATTCACGGAGGACCCGCTTCACAATACCGACCAAGTTTCTCCTCACGATTTCAATACTACGTCAACGAGTTGAACTTAGCAGTCATTGCACCGAACGTTCGAGGCTCAAACGGATACGGAAAGCAATATTTGACCCTGGATGACTGGGAAAAACGCGAAGATTCCGTGAGAGATATTGGTGCACTTTTGGATTGGATTGAGACACAACCCAATCTAGATTCAAATAGAGTGATCGTCGATGGTGGCTCCTACGGTGGTTATATGGTTTTAGCATCTCTCGTGCACTACAGTGAACGACTATTAGCTGGTTCTGAACGCGTAGGCATCAGTAATTTCGTCACCTTTCTAGAAAACACCCAGGGTTACCGAAGGGATCTTCGACGTGTGGAATATGGAGATGAAAGAATCCCAGAAATGCGAGAGTTCTTGGAGTCTATTGCACCGTCTAATCAAGTCGATAAGATCACACGACCTCTTTTGGTAGTTCAGGGACAGAATGACCCGCGAGTCCCAGCGTCGGAGAGTGAGCAAATCGTCAAAGCACTCGAAGGACAAGACGTACCAGTCTGGTATGTGTTGTACCTAGACGAAGGTCACGGTGTCAGAAAGAAATCGAACCAAGACCACTCATTTGAAGTTCAGGTTCAGTTTTTGCGAACTGTACTAAGGGAATCGATTGAAGTCGGGGGTTAGTACTCGAACGGAATAGTCACTGGGTCATCACAGTGTGAGCTTTGCACGCGCTACAAGACTGTAAATTTCGTCTTCCACTAATTCTGGATTCTGCATAGGAATGAAGTGGGTGAGATCTGGGTAGAACCGGTCTTCGCCCGCTGGGAATAAATCAGCTAAATCCTCTCTAGTCGGTGATTTGATGAAGTCTATAGCGCTTGAGTTGAGATCAAAAGCTGGTGCTCTCATCACAGTGACCGGCTGATAGATAGTCTTTATTTCGTTAGTGATATGAGCGTATCGAGAGCCCAAATATATGTTGGCTTCAACATCAGGTGGACAGGCCAGAGTGTATTCTCCATATTGATTGCGTTGTAGTGCATGTTCACAGTAATCTCGCAGAATCGGTTCTAGCCAAAGACTGAACGGAGGTTTTTCACGCAACGATAAAAACATTTGCTCGGGAGACTCCCAGTTTTTTCTACGTCGAGAAATCAAATCATAGTGTGCTTCATGATTGGAATGATGTTCCTGCTCATGAATGTATAGTTCATCAACAAATATCACTGGATCGATTAGAACCAATCCAGAAAATCGTCGAGGTAGTTGAGCACAAGCTGCAGTGATGCAGTGACCGCCCATGGAGTGACCCACTCCAATCACATTGTCAAGCTCTACAGCTTTCAGAAACCCGACTAAGTCTTCTGCATAGGTTGACCATGTAAAGGGAGGTTGCTTACCTGATTTGCCATGACCACGAAGATCGACAGAAACGACCCTGTACTCTTGGCTTAGCTGAATCGCAACTGAATCCCAACACCTTGCATGAAATCCTGTGCCATGGATGAATAGCAAGACATTCTTGCTCGTTTCATTCCACGAGTAGTAACACAAATTTGATCCGTTGATTTGAATGTGCCGACAGATATGTTCAGTCATGAACGTTCGGGTTTGTTGGTCCATCGAGTAATCGAAATCTTATGTAGGCAAATTTCAATGCAATGTTAGTTCTGGCGAGCAGAAGATGATGCAATTGACGAACATGTCCTAAGTTGTTCATATGAGACACACAACGGTTTCCTGCAGCACAAAATATCTAGCTGGACCATTACCTCACTTTATTCTAAATGTAACCGGGACAACCTGACTCTTTGAGTCTGTGGGTGAACTCTATCAACCATAAGTGTTGCTGACTTAAAATCCTCTTTTGCTACTTCACCTTTTCTTGAGTCTCTAGAACTGGATAGAAGTTTGATGAACCGCTTAGTGGATACTAAATTGACTCAAAATGACTCGAGCTCATCAGTGGAACCATTGGTTGTTCTGGTGAACGATGAAGACGAAGCACTGGGTACGATGCCTAGGCTCGAAGCTCATACGGGTATGGGTCAGCTACACCGAGCAATTTCTGCGTTTCTCTATGACCAAGAAGGGAAGATCATGCTCCAACAGCGTGCATCGTTCAAGCCTTTGTGGGGAGGTTTTTGGTCAAACAGCTGTTGTACACACCCCTTTCCTGGAGAATCTACAAGCGCAGCTGCACATAGACGAATCCAACAAGAACTAGGTGTCGATGCTGAACTTACGTTTCAATTCAAAATAAAGTACCAAGCGTCCTTTACCGATTCACTGGCAGAACACGAACTAGTTTCGGTCTTCACAGGCCAAAGTGAGGGCGCACTCAATCTCGACCCTGCCGAAGTAGCAGACATAAGATGCGAGACACCCGAAGACTTAGATCGCTGGATTGAGACGAATCCGGAACAGCTGACACCGTGGCTTATCTTAGAATGGAACGAGTTACGAAAGAGAAAGATCTTTTAGACTGTCCATTCCGTCTCTTGGTTTCAGACTGGCTCAAACTGAACCCTATCCGTCCAACAGTTCTTCGACAATAGCTTCAACATAGGGGACTACTACAGGTCGGTTGTTTCGTATTGAAACCATACACTCATAGATCAAGTCGCAAGTTTCCCTCAAATCGTCATTGACGATCACATAATCAAATGCTCGAGCGTGTGAAATCTCTCCACGGGCTTGTTCCATTCGATAATTGACGACAACCTCTGAGTCTTGCCCCCGACTGGATAGTCGTTGCAGGAGCTCACCTATTGAAGGTGGTAGCAAGAAAAAGGTGTGGGCTCGATTCGAATTTTCTTTAATGCTCTGGGCACCTTGCCAATCAATGTTAAAAATCATATCGTTTCCGGCTCTGATTGCTTGGTCTACATAAGCTCTTTGAGTACCGTATTGGTGGCCAAACACAGTTGCATGCTCCAGAAACGCACCTTGCTGGATGAGTTCGTCAAACTCACTTTTTGACACAAAGAAGTAGTCGATCTGATCTGATTCATCGGGTCGTTTGGTACGAGTGGTTGTAGAAATGGATGGAATCAATCGCTTGTCGCGAGCACACAACTCTCGAACCACAGTAGTCTTTCCGCAACCCGATGGGGCGGAAATCACAAAAAGGTTTCCGGTGGATTGAATCGTCATCAGGAACTGAGTATCAAAGAGTCTGGAAATCAAGCAAGATCGACTGACCTATTCGATGTTTTGCACCTGTTCTCGGATTTGATCGATTTGAACCTTGAGGTCTACTACAAGATCAGCACACTCTTTTGACTGAATTTTTGCGGAAAGAGTGTTGGATTCTCTTACAAGTTCCTGAGCAAGAAAGACTAGTCTTCTGCCATTAGGTTCAAAATGGTTTAGACTTGATTTGGTCTCACGAAGATGTAATCGTAGTCGGTTCAATTCCTCGGTGAAATCTGCTTTTTGTGCCAACATCGCAACTTCTTGAGCGAGTCGACCAGGTTCAACCCTAGCTTCCAACACAGCTAACCGTTCCTCAAGCAGACGTTGAATTTCTTTAGGCTGATCACTTCCATATGCTTTTAAGGACCGAACAAGTTCTTTGCATTGCTTCAGATTTTCTTTAATCGTATCAACCAAAGCGCTCCCTTCCTTTCTTCGATATTCGACCAGTTGATACAAACACAATTTGAAAATATTGAATGCATGGTCTAGGTCGATTTCTTCCGATTGATCCAAAGCAAGTAGTACACTGGGATCTCTAAGTAGGCTTGTTACATCGATAATAACACGATTATTGGAGGGGAGCTCTTTATCCAATTTTTCGATCTTGGTTCTGAGAGCCTCAGGTAATACTGGGTCTGAGTGATGGGAGTGCTGATGTGAAGTAATCCGTTTAAAGCTAACTTCTATGCTTCCCCTTGAAATAACATCCTTAATCTCTCCAATAATTTTCGGTTCTAAGGTTCGAATCTCTTCTGGAATCTTCAACCGAACGTCGAGTCCACGATGATTGACGGATCGAATTTCCCAGTAGTACTGACCCGTCTCTCGCCGAGCGAAACCGGTCATTGATGATGTCATAATTTACTTCAACCTATAATTTTTGATCACTCAACCGTACTTGAGGGAAAATTGTACATACGGACACTAAATCGGCAGTACGATCAACTTCGGCCCATCTCAGTCGAACGCAACTATAGCAAAAATTCTTTAGGATCGGTCTGTATTGCTGTGGGAAATACCAAGGTTATATGTACCGCGAATATCGAGACTAAAGTGCCCCAGTTTTTGAAGGGTACTGGCAGGGGCTGGTTGACCGCAGAATACGGTATGTTACCCGGATCAGGGCATACTCGGATTAGTCGAGAAGCAGCTCAAGGCCGACAGTCGGGACGAACGGTTGAAATCCAAAGACTCATTGGTCGAAGCCTTCGACAAGCAGTCGATTTGGACCAAATTGGTGAATGCACTATCAGAATTGACTGTGATGTGATACAAGCGGACGGAGGCACACGAACTGCTGCAATTTCGGGTGGTTGCATCGCGCTATACGATGCTCTGCAGACTGTCAATGAAAATTCTTTCAAAGGATTTGTCGCTGCAGTGAGTGTTGGCGTAGTACGTAAAAAACTACTGTTGGATTTGGAGTATGTTGAAGATTCTTCTGCTGATACTGATTTGAATATTGTGATGCTCCAGGATTCAGGGTTCATTGAAGTTCAGGGTACTGCTGAGGGACAACCATTACGACCCGAACAACTGACCAAACTACTTGATTTGGGACAAAAAGGAATTGATCAGTTTTTTGAAATACAACGAGAGAGCTTAAATCTATCATGATTTCAGCAACTGCATTCATTGCTGATATGATCCAAGAACGCGCACTCAAATTTGGAGGATTCACACTGAAATCCGGGCTAAAAAGCCCCTACTTCTTTAATCTCGGTAGCATTGCTTCAGCAGAGGGATTAAACAAGATTGGATTTGCTCTAGCTCAACGAATTCATGACTTAAATCTGAATCCAGAGGTGATTTTCGGACCCGCATACAAAGGAATCACTCTTGCAACGGTAACCTCTCTGAATCTGCTCAACTTCGGTATGAGTGTTTCCATCGCTTATGATCGGAAAGAGGTTAAATCACACGGCGAAGGTGGACAGCTGATCGGCTGTAATTTAGAATCTAAACGTGTACTCATCATTGATGATGTGTTCACCAATGGAGCATCCAAAGTTCATGCTCAAGAAGTCATCTGTGCTCATGGAGGAGTCCCCATTGGGGTTTTAGTAGCTTTTGATCGGCAGGAACGAGATCCAGCGAGTGGACGATCTTTCCTAGAAGTAGTTGAAGAACGTTTGCAACTAGGGATCTATTCGGTTGCTTCGTTGCAACACTTGCTCGCTTATCTCGCTATGCATGAGGATCTCAAAGCGACTGAGCAGCGACTGCGAGATTACGCAGCCAATAGTTGCGCTATTCAGGGATAATTGATTCGCTGATCAATGTTTCGGGAAACAGTCGTTTGATTTCTCCGATGAAATGGTTTTTGATCATTTCGCGCCCATATCGAGATCCCAGTTCGTATCGCATCGTGATTTTGGGTGATGTATTGGAAGCTCTGAGTAGTCCCCAAGAATCAATATAGTCTACGCGGACTCCATCAATGTTTGAAACTTTACCGGGGCCAAATGACCCCAGTTTCGCAAACTTTTCGATCATTTTGAACTTCTCTGAATCGGTGGTCTCCAGTTCTAACTCAGGACTCGCGAAAGTGTTCGGGAGGTCTTTCATGTAAAGATGCAGAGATTTCTTGTCCTCTGACAATGTCTCCAACAGTCGTGCTGCACTGTAAAGTGCGTCATCAAAACCGTACCATCGGTCTGCAAAACAAATGTGACCACTAAATTCTCCTCCCATGGGAGCTTTCAATTCGCGTATCTTTTGTTTAATGTGGGTGTGCCCAGTTTTCCACATCACGACTTCGCCTCCCCATCCACGGATGGCATCAGTCGTGACTTTTCCACATTTGACATCAATGATTATGGGGGCTTCTGGGTTTTCTTTTAGCACGCTACGACACAAATAAGCAATTAACGTGTCTGCAGGCATGATGTTGCCCTGACTCGTGACCACACCAATCCGGTCTCCATCACCATCAAAAGCAATCCCCAACTGCAGTTTTCGCTTCTCTACCTTCTCTATGAGATGAAATAGGTTTTGAGGCATTGAAGGGTCGGGGTGATGATTTGGGAAATTTCCGTCTGGTTCAGCAAATAGTGGTACTACCTCACAACCCAATCTCTTGAATAACTCTGGTACGAGTACACTCGTTGCCCCATTACCACAATCAATCGCCACTCTGAGTTTTCGCTTCAAATTTATGCCGCTGACGATTTCTTCCATGTAATCTTCTAGAACGTCGTCTGTGGTCACAGTCCCTGGCTTGGAAGCATCTTTTACTTCAGGAAGGAAGGAATAAAGCTCTTGAAGTTCATCACCCGCATACGGAATTCCGTTCATCATGCACTTGAGACCGTTGTATTCTGGAGGGTTGTGGGAACCCGTGATCATGATCCCCGTGCCCGTTTTAAGATGATGAGTTGCATAGTACAGTACTGGAGTGGGTACGACTCCTATATCGATACAGTCTATCCCAGCTGTGGTTAATCCAGCCAGTAACTCTCGACGAAGTATGGGTGTGCTGAGTCGAACGTCACCCGCGACTACCACTGCCTTTGAACCGTTTTCAATTGCAACGTTCGCAAATGCTCTACCAATGGCAAAAGTTGCTTCTGGAGTGAGTTCATCCTCTACTCGTCCACGAATATCGTAGGCACGAAAAATGTTCTTAGGTATGTCCATGGATCGCAACTCCTAAGGATGGAGAAACAGTTTGTGCTGTGTGACTCAAGTAGCTCGGTTGGTCGAATCCTGAAATGCAGCAGACACCATCTCAATCACCTGTCGAGCAATCGCCTCTTTGGGTGCTTGTGGAAGTGTGGTTTCAGAATCCAACATGATCACTGTAACCTCATTCTCGTCTGATTTGAACCCAATCTTTTGATTAGCGACATTATTTGCGATGATGGCATCGAGCTTCTTGCGTTGTAGCTTTTCGCGAGCGTTGACAATGAGATTATCGGTCTCAGCAGCAAATCCAACGACAAACGGTTTGGGATCCGAGTGAGAAACTAAACTAACAATGTCTTCGTTTTCGATTAATTCAAGAGTCCATCCACTGTTAGCTGATTCAGTATTGTGTTTGATTTTCTGGTCGCTCATCGTCTTCGGTCGGTAGTCGGCTACCGCAGCGACAGAGAAAAAGATGTCACACAATGGGAGCACGTCTTGTACTGCTTCACTCATTTCAGCTGCACTCGAAACATCAATTCTTTTGATTCTTGGATCCGCATTCAGTTGCACTGGACCGCTAATTAAGGTCACTGTTGCTCCAGCAGAGAGTGCTGCATGGGCAATAGCAAACCCCTGCTTTCCTGAGCTCCAATTACTCAAATATCGAACGGGATCAATGGATTCTTGTGTCGGTCCGGCGGTGACAACCACATTCACCCCTTTCAGAGTTTGAGGCCACGGATTAAGAACGTCTTCGATACATTCGACAATCGCTTGAGGTTCACACATGCGTCCCAACCCCACATCTCCGCAAGCTTGATCTCCGTGAACCGGACCAACAATGATGACACCATCATCTTTGAGTTGTTGAATATTTCTTTGCTGCGCAGGGTGTGCCCACATGGCCTGATTCATTGCAGGTGCCACCATTACTGGTGCGTTAGTGGCGAGATAGACCGTAGATAACAAATCATCACTCTGTCCATGAACCATCTTTGCGATAAATTTGGCAGTAGCTGGAGCGATAAGTAGCACATCCGCCCACTTAGCAAGTTCAATATGACCCATAGTTCTTTCAGCATCCAAATCCCAAAGATCGCTACGAACTCTTCGCGATGTCAATGCAGTCAAAGTCGTTTCTGTAACGAAGTGTTTAGAACCATCTGTCAGAATCACACACACCTCATGTCCACGGGTCGTCAGAAGACGAACGAGTTCGGGGGTCTTGTATGCCGCTATACCGCCAGTGATACCAAGTAGGATTTTGCTCGCTTGCATGGGATGGAATTTCAGGTGCTAAGTGTGTATTTTCCAAAATCTTAACAAAAAGTGTAAAGGACGGACCATGGCTAGCCGTTCATTTTTGAGTTCACAGTGTCTTTTCGCTAAAATATCATGGCAATTTGCTACTAGAGACTGGTAATGAGTCAAGTTTGCGAAGTCACAGGGAAACGCCCCATGACCGGCAACAATGTCTCGCACGCCAACAACACAACCCGGCGTCGTTACTTGCCAAACTTACACTATCATCGATTCTGGGTACCGAGTGAAAAACGGTACGTTAAACTGCGTGTATCCACTACTGGCATTAGACTCATCGATAAGAGAGGGATTGAATCAGTCCTTGCAGATATGCGCAAACGAGGAGCTAAGGTCTAATGAGAGACAAAATCAAACTCGTATCCAGTGCTGGAACAGGTCATTACTACACGACTGATAAGAACAAGCGGAACACTCCAGACAAATTGGAATTTCGCAAATACGATCCAGTAGTGCGAAAGCACGTTCTCTATAAAGAATCCAAGATCAAGTAAATCCCTGAACTTCCCGAAGTCGAGATTACTCGACGGGGCATTGCTCCTCATGTTAAAGGGGCAGAATTAACTGCAGTAGTCGTACGCAATCCTAATCTACGATGGCCTGTGGTCCTTCCACAAAATCTATCGGGTCAACAATTAGTGTGTGTCGAACGAAGAGCGAAATACCTTTTATTTCGGCTAAGCCAAGGCACCTTGATTCTTCACTTGGGGATGAGCGGACACCTCAGTGTAGTAGCAGAAAGTGATCAGCACCAAAAGCACGATCACGTTGACCTAGCATTCAACAATGGTTGCGTAGTGAGGTTTAATGATCCTCGAAGATTTGGCAGTCTACACTGGCAACCAAAAGACACAGTTCATTGGACTCTTGAAAACTTAGGTCCAGAACCCCTCACTGAGGATTTCACCGGTAAGTATTTGCACCAAGTTTCTCGGAATCGAAAACGGTGTATTAAATCTCTATTGATGGACTCAAAAATTGTAAGCGGGGTCGGTAACATCTATGCTAACGAAGCATTGTTTGCTGCTGGTGTACGTCCTCACCACCAGAGTAGTCGAGTCACAAAGGCACAGTGTGAGGCTATCGTGAAAGCAATCAAGGAAGTCCTTGAAGCTGCACTAGTATTAGGTGGAACCACACTCCGTGACTTCATGGGTGCACAGGGTGAAAGAGGTTACTTTGCTCTGAAATTACAGGTCTATGGATGCGGAGGTCAACCCTGCTCAAAGTGTGAAACAACCTTGATGCTAACCAAGTTAAACCAACGGCAAACCGTGTATTGTCCCAATTGTCAACGCTGATCTAAACAGATCTAGCATTCCACCTTAACAGGAACGATATACCTGTCAAAGTATTTCTGATGTTCATCATGAGTGGATATTGTCGCAAATGCTAGAATTTGAAGAAAAGTTGTCCTCTTACACTCGTTGGTGCTCCTTACCAACAGTCAGTCGTTCTTCAATGAATAGACCGTATTCGTCGATAATTTGAACAAAACAGCCTACTCAGAAGTGAATGAGACATGACAAAATTGGACTCAAGAGGGTAAGCTGTATTTCTACAGGTACAGGATGGTTGAAGTCGCACGAGTTGAACTCCAGTGGGTAGCAGTCAGATAAACCCTGCTGAGTGTTTTTTCGGTAAATTGAACCGAGAACTGAGGGGGGAGATTCCAGTGTCCCGAGAGAATGACAGAACTATATGGTTATTTCATCCGAATGAACGAGCAAATTAGTGAGAATGCTGATCACCAACATCCATTTCGACCTTGATACTTCAGACTCGAGGAGCTCCGCTGTCCAATAGTCCAAAAATTCCTGGGAGACAACATGTTCTGTCAACACACAGAAGCCTAGCTCATCAATAACTACACTCCACAATACAGCCAGTCCCCGTCATCAGCTAGAATTCAAAAATAAACATACGGTATCTAAATTGATGAGTAGTACGATATTTGGAAAAATTATTCAATTATTGAGCCAATAAAGACCGAGACTTCCTAGGCTAATTGAATACATTGAGTACTTCTGATCTAGTCATCGATAGATTTTAATTTGATGAGTGAAAAAAGTCCTCGGAATATTAAATATACGACACCAACGACACCTATGGAAGCATTAAAAGAAAATAAACAACGGGAATCTTCCACCAACTTATTCCGGAAGTAAAAATAAAACCTATAAACGGCGCCAAGGGAGGAGTTTCTGCACAATACCAACTATCACTATCGTCCTGAAAAAATCCCATAATAATGAAAGTTATAGGTATTTGATAAGAAAACGAAGGCAATAAAATAGCCGGTGCAATAGAAATACCACCAATAATATAAAATATAATATCTAATTTTTTTACCGGTATCAGCTGAAATTGTTTTAAAGCACGTAATAGATATATAAACGCCAAACATCCAAACATAATGGACATATTGCTAAGTTGCACAGTCAATTTCTCTATTTGAAACCACTAAACTCTTACTGACATTCGTCTTCAGGGTACCTTCGTTTCATTTCTTGTTCGAACAACTGCTGTTGTTCTTGTGCATTTAAAAGCCTTAATTGAGCATCTGTTATGCAATCATCAACATCAATACTGACACTGGTACTATTTCCACACATACTGATCATTAAAATAAAGATAATCAATAATTTCTTACCTATCTTAAGCATAATCATGGTCAATCTGTGGTGCCCTCTATGGTGGCCATGATTGTATCCATCATCTTATCAACCAATTCATCGTCACTCATCTGATAGAGATAAAAACAATCTTGTGTTCTGAATTTGCACTCTCGTCAAATTCGTTTTCATTTGAGCACCCAAATTTCGGCAAGGTCATCAATCAAATATGTGCAGGTGATCATGGGAAATGCGGTTCCTAGGATATGCGAACGGATGAAACAAAGAACGCATGCACTTTTGCTACGGACCAATGGTATAGGCAAATCCCCCTTTAGTCCATTTTCATGAATGGCTGGAGGTGGAGAAATATGAGCCACTGTTCATCAGACAGATTGATCAATGGGATAAGTTTGGTACCAACTTGGTCTACCCGGAGCTCTAATTCCATGCAACAAACCAAACAGCAATAGAAGCCAAATAGGAGATGATATACCGACTATGTTTCAGAAAACTGGTGACAATAACAGACAGAACACCCCCAATGGCTATAAGAAAATTGATGAATTCTTGAGTGGGTTCGAGATACCTCAACCCATCTATTGCAGGAAAAAGTTCAGACTACTACTGAATAGCTTAACGGAACAATGGCGAATATCCGCAATAAATGGGTTGTCACCAAGCTGTTGTTATGAGAGATTAACCTGAAGTTGTGCTGTCCTTCCAGTTCATACACTTGCCATTGACTGTTAATTCCTTAGTGTTTTCTCTCTATGCTTATTAGTTTCTATCTGTCATAGTTTACGGGTAAACCCACCCTGTCAGAGACTATTTTGTCGTTCTCAAAGACTAAATTCCCATTCAAAAAAGTATGTGAGATTTTCGACGAAAATGTCATTCCAGAGAAGGGTGTCCAACCGCATTTCGACCATACCCGCCGTGCGTTTACTTCAACATGTTGTTGAGGTTCAACCACTATCACATCCGCAAAGTAACCTTCTCTCAAAAAACCACGTTCCCGAATCTGGTATCGCATTGCTGGGGCATGAGAAGTCTTATGTACGATTCGTTCAAGGGAAAAGATACCTTCAGAGACTAATTCAAGCAAACACTGCACCACATACTCGACTAAAGGGAGCCCAGCAGGTGCATCCATGAACGAGGATTCGTGCTTTTCCGCGAAAGTGTGCGGAGCATGATCCGTAGCAATGCAATCAATCCGGTCTTCATTAACCGCTTTCCTCAAAGCATCTCGGTCAGATTGGTATTTGATAGATGGATTACATTTGATATCTGCACCTTTACTCGCATACCATCTGGAATCAAAAAACAAGTGATGGGCACAAACTTCAGCCGTAATATGCTTGTTTTGGATTTCTCCTGGTTCGAACAGCTGCATCTCTCGTTCCGTGGTCAGATGAAGCACATGTAACCGAGTACCGAATCGCTTCGCAAGATCGACTGCCATCGATGAAGACAAGTAACACGCCTCAGCAGAGCGTATTTTCGCGTGGAGCTCTGGCGGAGGATTTACACCATAACGAGCCCGTGCTTCAGCTTCATTGTGCTGGATAGTAGGGGTGTCTTCACAGTGAGTGGCTATCAATATGGGACAAGATTCAAAAATGTTCTCCAACGTTGCAGGGTCGTCGACCAACATATTGCCGGTTGATGCTCCCATGAACACTTTAACTCCACAAGCCAGAGAAATATCAACGGACTTGATCTCTTCGAGATTTTCGTTGGTTGCACCCAAATAAAACCCGTAGTTCGCGAGTGAGGACTGTTGAGCACGTTGATGCTTTTCGACTAACCGTTCTTTTGTTGTCGTTTGCGGTATGCAGTTGGGCATTTCCAAATAACTGGTGACCCCTCCAGCCACTGCTGCACGCGATTCAGTCTTGATAGTCGCTTTGTGCTCCATCCCTGGCTCTCGGAAATGTACCTGGTCATCAATCATCCCCGGTAATACCCAAGCTCCGTTTACGTCGATTTCAACGCGGCCCGAGGCTGTTCCCCCAACCTGGCTAATCCGATCATTGGTTATCGCTAGATCACCTTCTTGAGTTTTGTATTCGTTGACTATGGTCGCGTTTTTTAGAACGACAGAGTGTTGCATTTAGCTCCTTGGTTAGTTGAGTGATGCTGACTTGGCGTTGAGGTTGAGGATAGAAACTGAGTATTTTGCTTTCCGTCATGAAGACTGAGCTTTTTGAATTCTTGTGAAGATGAAAATTTGCAGTCTGAAATCAAAATAAGTTGCTCCAACACAGAGATTAGAATCCATGTTCACCTTTCAACAACCTCCGACATACACCTCAATCTTCCACCACTTTAAATGCCTCTCCAACTGAATGAAATCGTTCTGCAACTGCTCCGCTCGGAGTTGCCGCACCATGCAGTTCTCACCAAAAAAGAAGAAACCACCCCCTTCGAGACTGATGGGTTGACCATGCACCGTGAACGTCCGGGTATTGTGGTTTTAGCAGAAAACGTAAGTCATGTGCAAAGCACACTTCAGATCTGTAGAGAGTGCAACGTTCCCGTAGTCACCCGTGGTGGGGGTACCGGATTATCGGGTGGTGCACGACCTAATCAAGATGGGGTTTTACTCGTCCTTTCAAAAATGAATGCCATCTTGGAGATTAATGCAGACGCTTGTACCGCCACAGTCGAACCGGGAGTAACTAATGCAAGCATTTCTGACGCTGTAAGGGAACATGGACTCTACTATGCACCAGACCCTTCTTCGCAAATTGCGTGCAGTATTGGCGGGAATGTAGCAGAAAACGCAGGTGGGATTCACTGCCTCAAATACGGCCTAACCCTACACAACGTCATTGGGTTGAAAGTTCAAACAATCGCCGGCGAAGAGCTCGTATTGGGAGGCCAATCGTACGATAGCTCTGGTCTTGAACTCATGGCTTTGTTTGTTGGATCAGAAGGAATGCTGGGAGTGATCACTGAAGTGATTGTCCAACTGCTCCCCATACCTTCCTGTCGCAACGTTCTGTTGGGCTCATTTGGAAATGTTGAAGATGCCGGAGACTGTGTTGCGGGCATCATCGCATCGGGACAGGTTCCCGCTGGTCTAGAAATGATGGATCGACTTGCCATTGAAGCAACAGAAAACTATGCTCATGTGGGATACCCACTAGACAGTGAAGCAATCCTGATTTGTGAACTGGATGGGGTCAAAGCAGAAGTCACGGAAGCTTCAGCGAGTGTCAAAATACTGATGGAACACTTTGGAGCTCAGTCGGTGAGAGTTGCAACCCAAGCGGATGAGTGTGATCTGCTTTGGAAAGGTCGAAAGTCTGCTTTCCCTGCTGCGGGTAGACTTGCTCCAGACTACTATTGCATGGATGGTACGATTCCTCGTCGCGAAATTGGTCGAGTACTACGAACTATTACCGAACTGGGATCCAACTATGGACTAGCTGTTCTCAACGTGTTTCATGCGGGCGACGGAAATTTGCATCCGCTCATACTTTATGATGCTTCTATCGAACAAGAAAAGGAAGCCGCAATAGCTTTCGGTGCTGAAATCCTAGAGCGTTGTCTCAGTGTAGGAGGGACGATTACAGGCGAGCATGGTGTTGGAGTTGAAAAAATTGACCAAATGTGCTCTCAATTCAATTCCCACGAGCTGGATCAGTTCCACCGATTAAGGGAAGTTTTTGATCCAAACAAACTGATGAATCCTGGCAAAGCAATTCCTACACTAGCTAGATGTTCTGAACTGGGTGGAATGCACGTTCACGAGGGTAATCTGCCATTCCCAGAGATCAGTCGTTTTTGACAGTGAGCCAAGATCAATCAGCACGGTTACAGGAGACCGTACAGTCACTGATTGCGCGCAATCAAAGCATGCTGTTTGTGGGGCACGGTAGCAAAAGATTTCTCTCAAATCCTAATGAGGACGCTGTCTATATTGAGACGGCTGATCACTCTGGAGTCATTGACTATCATCCCGATGAATTAGTGGTCACAGTACGAGCGGGTACCCCACTAAAAGAACTGCAACAGGTAGTCGGATCACACGCCCAGATGCTCGCTTCTGATCCTCCGGAGTACCAAGGACGTGGAACCGTTGGAGGTGCTGTTGCTTGTGGACTGTCGGGTCCCGGAAGACCTTGGTACGGTTCTCTTAGAGACCATATATTGGGCATTGAAGTGATCAATGGATTGGGACAGCGACTCAAATTTGGTGGTCAGGTCATCAAAAACGTAGCAGGATTTGATGTTTCCCGACTGTTCGCTGGTTCTATGGGTACTCTGGGGCTGATTCTGAATGTCAGCTTCAAGCTGTTGCCTAAACCCAAATGTACTCGAACCATAGCACTATCGCTCTCCTTCACTGAAGCACAGCGGGTGATGTTGGACTATGTTCGCAGACACTCAACTCTGACGGGTACTTGCTATTCAAATGAGCGCTTATATCTGCGATTTTCTGGTGCAACTTCAGCTGTCAAACATAACTTGAGCTACCACTCAGGATCTGAAGAGGTTGATCCCTTATTTTGGGAGTCTCTGAGAGACCATGATTTGCCGTTCTTTACTACTGAGAAACCGATTTGGAGAGTAGTTTTAGAAAGAGGTACATCGATTCCGAGAGACTACTCGAATCACGAACTAGTGAGTGAATGGAACGGGAGCCTAAATTGGATAAAAACCGATTCCAGCAAGTCACCCATTCTTCCGGAGAATGGGTCACTCATTGAAGCTTTCAAAAACCTCGAATCTCGTTTGGGCACACCAACCAAATATGGTGAACTGATTAAGGAAGCATTCGATTCTCATCGACTCTTCAACCCAGGTATCGTGGTCTAATGCAACTCAATACCAACGCAGCAATCTCGGTTCCAGATGCAGTCGAAGAAGCCATTCGTAATTGTGTTCATTGCGGTTTCTGCAACAGCGTGTGTCCCACCTATCGGTTGAGCAATAGTGAGCTGCAAGGACCCCGTGGTCGAATTTACTTGGTTAAAGAAGCGATTGAAGCAGGACAATCAAACGAAGTGGTAGACCACAGCCTCTCGAACTGCCTCGGTTGTCGAGCTTGCGAGACAGCATGTCCTTCAGACGTTGGTTTTGGCAAGATCGCTGAATTTGGCCGACAAATTTCAGCAACTACCACAGGCAAATTGGGTTGGAAAGAACGATGGTTGCTGAAAGCTATGACCCAACCCAAGAAGTTCAGGTTTTGGTATGTGATTGGCAGACTGTTCCGATGGTTTCTCCCACCTTTGCTACGTGAATCTTTGAACCGTAAATTACCTCCCAATCAAACTAAATCTAGAGGTTCAAACAATGGTAACTTACTATTACTTCAGGGTTGTATTCAGCGGATATTAACGCCTGAAACAGTCGAACACTTAGCTGAACTATTAGCAAATCGCAATGTTGATTTTCAAATTCACTCCAAAGAAAACTGTTGTGGTGCCCTTCATCGACACTTGAGTCAAAATGAACAAGCAGATGACCTGACGAACAACAACTTGAAGAAATTCCAAGATTCGGGAGTTGAGACAATCATCTCTTCCTCCAGTGGATGCGGTATGTTTTGGAAGGAACAGGTCAATCACAGCTCTGCGTGCAGCAACCTGCCAAACTGTCTTGATGTCAGTGAATACCTGGAAAAATTTCAGTTCGACCAGAACACGTACTGTAAACGAGTGGTATTTCAGTCACCCTGCACACTACAACATGGGCAACGAATTGTCAAATCGGTCGAAAGGATTTTGTCTCAAACCGGTTACGAGGTTCTGCGCATTGATGATGAAGATCAGTGTTGTGGAGCTGCGGGGATTTATTCCCTGCAACACCCGACCCATGCAAAGGAAATTCGTTCTAAAAAAATCGCTGCAATCGAACGTACCAATCCCGATGTTGTAGTCACAGCTAATATTGCTTGTCAGCTACATCTTGAAGCAGCATTGAACACCCCAGTGAGACACTGGATTCAGTTGTTGTCGTAATAAGTGGGTGGGTTTGGCTTTTACTGTCTCAATTGGACTGTTCTACTTCTTGCAACTCTTCCGTTTCCCCTGAGGCAGTCTCTTCTTCGGGGATCGGTAGTGAACCATCGCGGATCTTTCTGATGATGTCGTTCACTGTGCCAATCATTCTTTCGTTTGTTTGGTTGGGATAGACGACATACTTGTTCGCAACCACTAGAGTAGGTACTGCTCGAACTAGGTGATCTCTCGCATCCAGATTACTTTGCTCGACTAGTAACTTCACGCGTTCACCTTGATAGAGATTGGAAAATCTAGTTTTGTCTATTCCATGACCATCAAAGAAGTCAGCCATCGACTCTAAATTGAGGAAGGTGCCCTCGTTTTGAATGATTTCTGTAAAGATGCGGTCATGATTTTTATCTAGCGCATCACCCAGCTGTAGAGCCATATGCATCCTGGCTAAGCGATCCATCGCAATGTTAAAGCTCACATGCACTCTTGAGAAACTGACATTGTCCGGTAGATTTGCTGCGAATCGTTTGATGTGGGGTTCGAGTTGCTGACAGTTGGGGCATTCGTAGGAGAAATACTCAACCACTTCAATGTGGTCAGTCTCCGCTGTATTGCCTTGTAATGTTTGAAATGGTTCTGCTGGCCCACCTACGACCCCTAATAAATACATTAGCATGTAGACAACCAACCCTCCAACAATCAACCCTACTGTGCCTAGGATTGCGAACCTGATGATGCTAACTTGGTCGATCTGTTTCTTCTTTCTTCTGGTTGACTTAGCCAATCTTCCTCCCTGTAGGTCTGTACTCGCTGAACATGCTGGAGTGTAGAAGTACGTTTATTCGACAGAACCAAAAATTGTCAAAATATTATGAACATTCTGACCACATCACGAACTCGTTTGCGTTGTTGATTTGTCTTACCCACAGATCAAATGTTTGTTTTTTTGGTCAATAGGCTCAATTTAAGCTTGGAATCCTCACTTTTGGGGAGAAATTAGCGCAAATAGTTGCAAGCAGGCAAGGTCGTGGATATCATTGCCTCCTGAATATCACGAGACTGCGGAAAATATTGAAAACACACAGTACCAGACCATCTGAAGTTGAGCACGATTGGTTCGTCGTTGATGCGTCCCAATACACACTGGGTAGGATGGCAAGTACCTTAGCTCATCGTCTAAGAGGCAAGCACAAGCCACAATTCACTCCTCATGTGGATACCGGTGATTACATCGTCGTAATCAACGCAGAACAGGTTAAAGTCACGGGCAGAAAAGAAGAAGACAAAATTTACTATCGACACACTGGGTATCCAGGTGGAATCAAATCTCGGACCCTCAAAGAGATGAGAGAAAAGAGTCCCGAGCAAATCATTGAGAAAGCGGTAAAAGGAATGCTTCCTAGGGGACCTTTAGGTCGTGCAGTCGCACGAAAGTTGAAGGTATATGCTGGACCAGATCATCCCCATGGGGCACAACAACCCGCAGAACTGACTCTCTAGCGTTTAAGGAGATCCGAGATTGGCAATCTATAGCGGTTACGGTACCGGAAGACGAAAAACCAGCACTGCCCGAGTCTTTTTGTACCCTGGGAAAGGACGTGTATTAGTGAACAACGAACCTTTGGAAGAATACTTCGGAAGGGAAACCTCCCGAATGATCGTTCGACAACCGCTGGACGTTACTCAAACAAACGATTTAGTCGATCTCAAGATCACGGTGTGTGGTGGGGGTAACTCAGGACAAGCTGGAGCTATCCGACACGGGATTGCTCGAGCACTAGTCGACTACAACGGGATTCATAAGGCTTCATTACGTGCAGCTGGTTTTCTGACCCGCGATGATCGCGAAGTCGAGAGAAAGAAAGTGGGTCTCAGAAAAGCACGTAAACGTCCGCAATATTCAAAGCGTTAGCAATCTGGATCACCTCCACTCAGAACGCTGCAGGCTGCTAGCCATAGCTCATCGAGTGGACAACAGGCTGGGATTTTTATGGTAACAGAGGAGGAAAAAGATACTTGGACGAAAGTTCTAACCCCGTAACACGGCGTTACCTCTTGCTTGGCACTTCTGCGGTTACTGCAGCCGGTGTGGTGGGAGCTGCGATTCCCTTTGTCGAAGCGTGGATGCCCAGTGCCAAAGCAAAAGCTCTAGGTGCGCCCATCAAAATTGACATCTCAAAACTGCAACCCGGCGAACTGTTGGGTCCGGTACCCGCATGGCGCGGACAACCTGTTTTTGTGATCCATCGAACCCCGGAAACCTTGAATCAATTAAACGAGGAAAATCGTGATTTAGCGGATCAAGATTCGGATAAGAGCGTTCAACCCAACTATGCCAAGAATGCTACTCGTTCCATTCGACCAGAAATTGGTGTCTATGTAGGGCTTTGTACTCATCTGGGTTGCTCACCCAAATACTACGGGAAAGTTCAACCAGAGACCTTTGATGCTCAATGGAAGGGAGGATTTTTTTGTCCCTGTCATGGATCGAAATTTGATTTAGCCGGTAGGGTCTTCAAGAATTTACCCGCACCAACGAACTTGGTTGTACCCCCTCACTACTACGAGTTTGAACGAGTGATTCTGGTAGGCGAAGACTCAGGAACTGTGTGATGAGCGAATCGACAGACACACGCGCTAACTGGATAACCCGGTCTTTGACATGGATCAATGATCGTAGTCCTTGGACTCAAACCCTAGAGAAACACGCCACACGCTATTACGCTCCTAAGAATTTCAACATTTGGTATGTCTTCGGAGCACTCGCTGGCTTCGTACTCGTTCTACAGTTTGCGACAGGGGTTTGGCTTACCATGTCCTACGTTCCAACGGGCGAAGGTGCATTTGGTTCAGTCGAATACATCATGCGCGAGGTTGATTGGGGCTGGTTAATCCGATACTTACACTCAACAGGAGCATCTGCTTTCTTCGTGGTGGTTTACCTGCACATGTTTCGTGGCTTTGCCTACGGCTCGTATCGAAAACCCAGAGAATTGCTGTGGTTGATCGGAATGGGCATTTACTTGGTGCTAATGGCTGAAGGGTTCTTTGGCTATCTTCTACCTTGGGGCAATATGTCCTACTGGGGCGCACAAGTCATTGTCTCACTCGTTGGAGCTATCCCCTTCTTCGGACCTGATTTGATGGAGTGGGTGCGCGGTGACTATGTGATGTCCGGAATCACACTCAATCGATTCTTTGCACTACACGTGATCGTGCTGCCTGGCGCGCTGGTGGCATTGGTATTCGTCCACATCGTTGCTCTGCACCATGTGGGTTCGAATAACCCAGACGGTATCGAAATCAAAGATAACAAAAACAAAGATGGCATACCTGTCGATGGCATACCATTCCACCCGTACTACACCGTTCATGACTTCTTTGCGGTTATCGTGTTCTTGATTTTGTTCTGTGCAGTGGTCTTCTTTGCACCGGAAATGTTCGGTTACTTTATCGAAAAACCCAACTTTGAAATTGCTAATCCACTCAAGACTCCAGAACACATTGCTCCGGTTTGGTACTACACTCCGTTTTACGCTATGTTGAGAGCGGCTACATTCCCCCTATTCGGAATTGACGCAAAATTCTGGGGACTCGTGGTCATGGCAGGAGCGATTCTGATACCCGCTGTTCTACCCTGGTTGGATAGAAGTCCGGTCAAGTCGATACGCTACAAAGGCAGAATCTCAAAATTCATGCTGGGCCTCTTTGTGGTCAGTCTCTTTGTTTTGGGTTATCTAGGAACCATTCCGCCTTCACCGTTTGCGACCGCTCTGGCACAGATCGGAACCATCATTTACTTTTCATACTTCTTGCTCATGCCCTGGTACACTCAGCGAGAACGCACCAAACCCGTTCCTGAACGAGTGACAGGAGGCCACTAGTATGAGAAAGACTATTCTGGGTGGGATGATGGTTTTAGTGGCTTTTACTATGGGTGGATTCCTGAACGCGGCAGATACCGATTACGAGATGAAATCAATGAAACCAGATCTCGACAATACTGAATCATTGCAGAGAGGCCTCAGACACTATGTAGATTATTGCATGGGGTGTCACTCGTTACAGTATCAGCGTTATGAACGAACTGCAGATGATCTCAATGTTCCACACACCATGATGTTTAATCAAAAACTGATCAATACAGGCCAAGCCATTGGTGGATATATGACGACCGCAATGTCCAAAGAAGATGCCAAGACTTGGTTTGGCGCAGCTCCCCCCGACCTAACGATGGTCACCCGAGTTCGCAGTCCAAAATGGGTCTACAACTTCTTGACGACTTTTTATATCGATGAATCGCGACCATTCGGTGTGAATAACAAAGTCTTCCCCAACGTCGGTATGCCTCATGTGCTACTCCCTTTGCAAGGGATTGCCATTGAAAACTGCTACGGCTATGAAGCCGCTGATGTTTTAGATCTTCAATCATACTTTGCAGAAGCTCGCCGTGAAGGAGTTCAAGAACTCGACAGACTTCAACGAGCGGAAGAGAATTGTCCGGACGTTCAAACCATACCTGGTTCAGGGTCGATGACAGCAGAGCAATTCGACCAGGCTGCCTATGACATTGCAAATTTCTTGCACTATATGGGTGATCCCTCCCGGCAAACCCGAACGCAATTAGGCTTCTACGTACTAGCGTTCCTGTTCATACTGCTCATACTTGCATATTTCTTGAACAAAGAATATTGGAAAGACGTACCCAAGTCTCCCAAACCCGAACCCGAACATCACTCCACCGAATACTAGGGAATCTTGAAATGAGTATTTCTGGTCGTCGGACACCGATGATTCTCTATTCGACAAGTGCGGATCAGTACTGTCATCGAGTGAGATTGGTGCTGGCAGAAAAACGAATTCCGGTTAAAGAAATAGCGATTGACCAGATTCATTTGGATGACAACTTAGTCACCCAAAACCCAACTGGTCGAACGCCTACTCTGATTGACCGAGATTTAGTTCTCTATCACAGTACTGTGATCATGGAGTATCTTGATGAGAGATACCCTCATCCCCCACTGTTGCCTGTCTATCCAGTTGCACGAGCTGAAGCTCGGTTGATGATTCAACGCATTGAGGCTGAATGGGCCACTCGTCTCGACTATCTCTTATTGAAGCGTAGAGGAGGCAAGACTTGGGCAAAGGTCAGAGATGAGTTGAAAGAAAGCATCGTCTCCCTCGCGCACCAATTCTCTGATCAACAAAAATACTTCCTAAACAATGAGTTCACCATTGTGGACTGTTGTGCTGCACCGGTACTCTGGAGACTGGGTACGGTAGGGATCAATAAACTCCCCGAGCTACAGACCAAGCACCTGATGCGTTACATGGACTTCGTCTTTCAAAGAGACACATTTCGTTCAAGTTTAAGTGACGTTGAAGAAGAGATGCGTCGAATTTGACCTCCTTCCGCTGGTATCTGGTGGATGCATTGATACGGTGGTTATTGGATAACAATTGTGTTCCCCATGTAGTCATTCAGTGCAACATGGAAGGGGTTAGCGTACCTCAACACTTTGTCGAGAATCATCGCATCGTCCTAAACGTTTCTCCCAATGCTGTGAGAAACTATGTTTTGGATGAGACAGGGATTCAAATGGATACTCGGTTCAACGGAGTTTCCCATCACATTTCAGCTCCACAGGGTGCGATTATTGGTGTGCACGCAAAGGGTGGCAAGGTAGGAATGACTTTTGAACCCGAGGAAGATGTTCCATCTGAAGTCAAATCAGGACCAAAATCTACCGGTCCGACAAAGAAACCCAAGTTTAAGTTTGTCGAATAAACAGGTCAGTTGCCGAACTAGTCGCTGTATTCCATCACTCTGATGATTTGCTTAATTCCGCGTGTGAGCCCAATAATGTTGGTAGCACGTTCCGTTTCCTTCTTTGACGAATATCCCAACAGATAAGCAGTACCACGGTCGATAACTAAATCAAATTTATCAAAGTCAACATCTTTGGCCCTGATGAGCTTGGAACGCACCACCATAGCTAGATAAGAGTCTCGGGCTCGCTCAATCAGTCCCCGAAAATTCTCGGTTGTGATTTCATTCTGAACGGCACGAACTTGCTCTACACCTTTAGCAATTTCAGTCGCAGTTTCTTTTCGTTCTTCTGAAATCAGCTGACCTGTGAGCAAGACGATACCATTGTAAACGGTCACCTTGACACGTTCATCCTTTTCGTGTTCTAGACTTTCATTCAACTGCCATTTCACACGTTGACTGATAAGTACATCGTCGAGCACGGTTCCTGGCGTTCGTAGTTCCGGTAACGACAGGGATGACGTACAGGAAATGAACAGTGGGGAAGTGCAGCACAGGAGTAATCCGAAAAAAAGGTGTGGTATCTTTTTTCTAGCTAGATTAGGCTTGTTCATCAAGGTAATAGTGACTTTGATAGCGGTTCGTACGGGGTTAAACTCATTGCTGGTACCGGTGACTGGTTGACAATTCTCCCTAGTACAGGTTCACGTTTGACCGTGCTATCGTCTAGTCGTTTCAACAGTCCTGTGTATCCAATACAGGACTCCCCTGCCAAAATCGCATGAACATTCATCGCGACCCGATAAGCATCAATACCGAAAGCATACAAAGGCTGAAACAATTGTGAGTCATCAAAAGAAGGTGTCAGTTCATCGAACTGAGGTATCGAGTGTGTGAATGCTGGAATGCTAGTGAACAAGTTATTCTCGGAGTAGATATTGGTTCGATCAATTTCACGGAATGTAGTTTCCACGGCAAATACCGGAATCTCACCTGCAAAAAAGTAGTGGACGGCTGCGTTCATTGAAGCGAACGTGTCATAACCCACCAAAGCAACAATCGCATCGACATCGGTTCTTCGTCGAGTGACAAAGTCTACTGAGTTTCTTATGCTTGCTTCTATCTTATCCTGTCGTTTTGTACTGTCTGATACCAACAGAAGCTCTCCTATCTGTTCAGTGACTGTCGTCTGATTCGCAAGTACGCTCTCACCTACTACGTCAATAAGCCCCTCACTTTTTTCACGAAACGCTTGAGTCGCTCGTATATTCCAATATTCGTTTCCTAGAACCAACAACACTCGAACCAAATTCAACTTCAATAGTGTTTCAACGATTAAATCTATGTCATCTTCTATAACAAGGGCTAGCTGGAGAGCATTGGGACTGACGCTGTTTTGAAACGATGACTGGTTGAGAGTCACAGTAGGGATTGGGGGAGGATCTCCTTCCATTATTTGCCGAACACGCTCCTTATCGAGTGGCCCAACAATGACTTCAGCACCCTCAGCGATTGCTTGATCGACCAATTCTAGAATATCGTCTGTCGACGTGTCATACATAGTGATTTGAAGATTTGAACTAGTGGGAGTCTGCATATGAGCAGCCAAAAAGCCATTTCTAATCGCATCAGCTGCGCTAGCTAAATCACCCGATTGAGGAAGCAAAAGTGCCACCGAGTTCACAGGTTTGGTAGTGGAGTTTCGGAATGCATCTATCAGCACCGTTGACACTGCAGGAAAGTCCTCATTCCAATCCTTGAGTTGGTTGTCTCTCTCGATTCGGGTGTTTGCATCCAAATAAGTTTGACTCAAATTCCACCAATGCTGATCCCTGCCCATTTCACTCAATGATGCACTTTGATAGACACAAGTTGAGCTGAGTAACCTCAGAATCCGTTGAATCCAATCCCTTCGTTCTACCTCTGACTGAGGTTCGTAGGTTGTCAATGCGTGCAACGCACTATCGCAGTCGTTGAGAGACTGATAAGCAATTTGAAGCATCAAAGCGTGGACACGTTGTTGTGATCGATCTAGAGATCTAGGGTCAATTGAACGCAGTCTATCCAGAGCATCCGATGGTGTGGGAAACAAGACACCCGCTATTTCTACAAGTTCAAGCAAATCCGAAGAGCTCGTCTCGCCATCTACTACCCCTTGCCAATTCTTTGGCAAATTAAAAATGTCGGATGACCTCAGGTATTGGTCTCTATAGGACATCGAGTCAGTGTGATCCAGTAAATCAAACAACATCTCGGTTGTCCAACCGAATGGAGAGCTCAAACTGTCGTCCTGACTATCGCCTGCATCTGGTGCCTGCACAATGTCATCTTGAGTGGGATGACTCGGCACCGTCTGGCACGCGCCCAAAACCATGAGCAACGACAACAGGAGACAAGACACAACAACCGGTAAGGGCTGTGGGTGTATCTTCATCGTGGCCACCCCTATTGGAAATCTCGAAGACATTTCAGCAAGAGCCATCTCCGTACTCACTAAAGTATCCTTAATTGCTTGTGAGAATTTATCACGAACTAAGAGATTATTTTCGTTACTCGGCATAGATGACGCGAACAAGCGATTTATTTCCTTGAGCGATGCACGAGAACAGACAGGTACACGGAAAGTCCTCGAGGCTCTTAAACATGGGTTAAATGTAGCAGTTCTCAGCGATGCTGGTACCCCACTAGTAGCAGATCCCGGTTATGAACTGATCAGGGCAGCTTATGCCGAACACATTCATGTGACCACCATTCCAGGACCCAGTTCCCTTACCGCAGTGCTTTCGCTGTGCCCCATTCCCATGAATCGATTCAGATTTGTAGGGTTTCTGAGTTCTAAATCCAACCTACGCAAGAACGAATTAATGGAGGTATCGAGAAGTGTCGAACCATCTGTATTCTTCGAAGCTCCTCACCGAGTTATCAGTACTCTTGAAACTTTGGTTGAACTAGGGTTGAGTGAGCGCTCAATTTTCATTGCTAGAGAACTGACAAAGAAGTTCGAGGAAGTTCGTTACTGTTGTGTCGCTGATGCACTGCAATCCATGTCTGCTCTTGAATCAGTTCGCGGTGAATTTGTTCTAGTGCTTGCTCCGAGTGATGCAAAACCAAGGATCAAAGATGCAGATTTACTCATAGAGAAACTACTGCCACATATGAAGATCACCACCCTAGCAAAGGTAGTTTCGGACGTTTCTGCATTGACTAGAGAAGAAGCCTATGCTTGTGCTCTGGAACTCAAAGGGTCTAATGAGTGACTAATTCACTATGAGGCGGCTGGACGATCACTGACTTATGTTGGAGGAAAGTCCGGGCTCCAAAGGACAGAGTGCCAGGTAACTCCTGGGAAGTATGAACTTACGGAAAGTGCAGCAGAAAGTAAACCTCCGGACCCCATTAAGGAGTGCGGGAAGGATGAAAGGGTGCGGTAAGAGCGCACCGCAACAACTGGTAACAGTGTTGGCTAGGTAAACCCCACTCGGAGCAAGACCAAATAGAGATCCTGATACGTGGTCCGCGTCGGATCTGGGTAGGTTGCTAGAAGCAGTTAGTGATAACTGTTCCAGAGGAATGATCGTACTTGACAGAACCCGGCTTATAGGCCGCCTCATCTACATTTTTGCAAATGGTTCTAAACCGATTCGCTAGCTTCATCAACTGTAGGGAGCGTGAAGTCGTCAACTAGTGTCTCAAACAGCGAAATCAAAGTCCGAAAGGTTAGCCCCCAAACAAAGTGCCGTTCACTCAAACGATACCCCCATTGGGTGGTTACTCCACTTTCTTCGAACCAGATTTTCTCTCTTTTTAAATATTTACCAACGAAAAAGTCCGTCATCGAGCACCAAACAGCACTTGCAGCTTCATCACCTAGATTTAGATTTCCAACCTCAGGGACACAAAAGACAAATGGCCAGACAACCAGCTTTTGACTTTGACGAACCAAAAAAGGTGTGTTTGGATGTAAGCTGCCTACACAATCGTCGCGCAACAAGGTCACACCTACTTCTTCGTGAGTCTCTCGAATGGCAGTGTCGAGTAGATCACCATCAGATGGTTCACGATGTCCTCCAGGAAACGCCATTTGACCCGACCATCGATCTCCTTCAATTAGGGAGCGTTCAATGAGCAGAATTTCTGAGTCGTGGTCCATTGGTTTGATGATGAGAGCGATTGCTGCCAAACGACCCTGCTCTTCGGCCCCACTCAAACCCGTTCTGAGACCACCCAAACGTGAAGCTATGGAGTCCGCTGTGAAGTAGCGATTAATATTTCGCACTGCTATTACCGAACTTAAGAGTGTGATTTCTGGTGAACTTAGAATCTCCAGCAAACAAGTGTTTTGTTTGTGGACCAGGAAATAAATCTGGTCTCAACGTCCGTTTTTCTTTATCCGATGACGGAAATTGCCATGCTCGTTGGACCTCTTCACAACAGTTCCTCGGGTACGATGGGGTAACCCACGGGGGGATTGTGTTCTGTCTGCTTGATGATGTCATGGCGAACTTACTCTTTCTTAAGGGTGAAGTGTGTATGACTGCCAAAGCTGATGTTCGATTTCGCAACGCGCTAGGAATAGGTGAAACAATTCTCTTATCGAGTTACCTTGTCAAGAGACGACGAAATCTAGCCATCATTAGCGGTAAAGCCGTCAGAGAGTCAGATAACACTCTCATTGCCACTGCTGAAGCGCACTTTATGGTTACCGCCAAGCACTCGGACTAGTTTCAACTATATCCCTCACTTGATTTGTTGCAAATCAAGTGAAATTAGGACAATGCCTCTACCGGTAATGACACTCCGTGGATCGGATCTGCAGCTGTGGATGCTAGAAACATGACCACACGTGCAAGAGCTTCAGGGGAGACCCACGAGTCGAAGTTAGCGTTCGGCATGTCTTGTCGATTGCGGGGCGTATCAATGATGCTTGGCAGGATGCAATTTACGTTGACACCCTCACTCTTCAGTTCATCGGAAAGACTTTCAGTCAACCGCATCACCACACTCTTAGAAGCACAATAGGGAGCCATGGTAGCAACACCACGACACCCTGCGCGAGCACCAAGGTTGACAATCTTTCCACCCGGCTTTCGAATACTGGGTACACTCGCTCGCAGCATGTTTATGGTGGTACGAACATTGATATCCAGCATCGCTTCCCATGTTGCACTTGTAGCGTCAGCAACTGCATCTCCCATTGTAAAACCACCCGCTACATTAGCGAGTATATCAATGGTACTCAGTGTAGCAACGACCTCACAGGTACGGTCATAGTCCAGCAAATCTAGTTGTACCGTTTGAAAATCATCCTCAAATTCAATAGTGTCTACTCCCACGACATCGGATCCTTCAGCATGAAAGGCTTGTGCTACCGCCTTACCCAAAACTCCGGCTGCTCCGGTGACCACGACACGTTTGGTTTCGAATTCTTTCATGTTCTCCTAAGTACCCATGGGGTATGATGGTTTTCTTACACTCGAATTAAGAAAATTCTATGTTAAACCGACAACCGGCCTATGGTAACCGCAACATTCTCTAACGGGTGTTAGAGTTTGCTCGAAGTTCAGTTGAAGTGATATCGTCCCGAAATTGAGACTCAGAAACACCTTCACACATTGCTTTGAACTCCACAGGTAAGTCGATTTCGTGCACCCCAAGAAATCTCCCTTCAACCCGTCTTCCGAAAACTAAAAAGCGTACTTTAAGCTGCCTAAAGTGATCCACTAGCGCAGCGAGACCTCCTAAGTTCTCAGCATATCTTGGGTCCACTATTCGAGTGAGAGTGTCTATCCCAACCACAAAAGTCATCGGATCCGCATCGCGCGGAGAAAGATAAGTCGCTTTTTGGAAAAAGGTGGGGAGATTAGAGAGGATTAACTCTCCCGCTTCAAACTGGACAACACGCTTGTCAACCTCCAAGTAATCCAAAGTAGGTTTATCGACATTTTTGATACTGAGTTCATACTGAACCGAACCACCCAAAATAGACTCTGCTAGGTTACGCATCCGTCTGTGCCCATCATGCAGCGGATCAAATGACCCCGGCAATATCGCATTGCTGCTCGCTCCAAGCAGGGTTGGGGTACTCGACATCAGCTGATGATGATGTTCGCGCGCTTCAGCCCATTGAGTTTCAACTCCTGCACAGGAATCTTCGGTCAGTCCAAGTCCCCAACATAACTGTTGATATGCAACTTCAGATAGCCGCTGTTCCTGTACCCTCCTGCTCTCACATCCCTCGAAGTTGAGTTTGGACACTTGTGTGCGCTGTTCGGTTTGTAGCGCAACATAAGCTCTTTTTTCACCCCTCTTTGGGCGGTCTGAAGTCAGGCTAGCTGAAATTGCAAAGCCGAATTTCTGTGAATCCGTCGAATAACCGCAAGCTTCGGTAAACGCGGCCATCGCCAGCTGCCTGGCAGTCAACTCAGAACAAAACTGAGCTGGTCGAATACCTAAATAGTTTACCAATGCCTCTTGGCTATAAGGAATCCCCGCATTGAGTAGGGTCTGGCTGGCCCCGGGTACCCCTGTCAATGTTGACAGAAGCTGTGTTCCACCCCCTGTGACAACCAAGACTCCAGACCAATTCTGCTGGTGAAACTCCTCGACGTTCATTCAGCAAGAAATTCACGAACAATCCCAAGAAATTCGTCTAGTTTGTCATGGTGACACCAATGACCAGCGTTTTCAATGTAGCGTACTCTGAGATCCATGATGTCTTGAGTTCGTTCATCCGTTTCTGGAGCCATCGCCCAAGACTCTCTGCCATGAATCAATAGTGTGGGACACTTGATTTGAGAGTACAACTCGGATACTTCTTCGAAATCAAAGTTTAGTGGTGAAAAAATACGAACGTAGTTGTCAAATTTCCAACTATAGGTTCCATCTTCGTTTTGGTTGCTCCCGTGAATAGTCAAGTGTCTGGCTTGATCTTCGCGCAAATGGGGATTCACGGCTTGCATTTTCTGAAATGCTTCTTCGAGCGTGGTGTATCGACGGGGCATGCGAGCAGAAATTCTCCACAAGTCATCGATCCAATTTTTTATCTTCTTTTGGACAAAAACCGAAGGTCGATAAAGGTGAAGCTGGAAGGGTACCATGCCTTCGATTGAGATCAATTTCGAGACGTTACCGGGAAACAGAGAGGTGTACAACATGGAAACACCCCCACCCAGAGAGTGTCCCATGATCGCAACCGGCGCAATCTTGGTTTGACGAACCAATTGAGCGATGTCGTAGACATATTCTGTTAGGGAATAAGTGCCCCCCATCATCCATTGCGAATCCCCGTGACCTCGCAAATCCGGCGCAATGATCCGATATTCGTGGCGCAGGGAGTCTGCAACCCAATCCCAATTTCGACAGTGATCTCGCCCACCGTGTACCAACAACAGCACTGGTGCATCGTCATTTCCCCAGGAGACGTAGTGCAAGCGGAGACGATGCGAAAAGTAGACGTGTGAGGTGGGAGATCCCGTGAACATAGCTTAATTTTAAGAACCCACCCCTCTGCGATAAATGGACAAACTCTGCAAGACCATGCGAAAGCCACCGGATTGAACGTATTTCACAGCCAGATGACTTTCATATGTTGCACTGAATAGTGGTCAAAACCATAAAATGACACCCATCAAATTGAGCACCAACTGACCTTAAATTAGGAGCGATAGAAATTGAGAGATGTAGTAGTCATCGATAGTGTTCGAACCGGTTTAGCCAAATCGTTTCGAGGAACTTTTAACCTCACCCGTTCAGACGACATGATTGCCCATTTGATCGATGCACTTTTGGAGCGCACCCCTGAAATTGCACCGGAAGAAGTCGAAGATGTAACCGTGGGTGCTGCCAGCCAAGTGGGTGAACAAGATGGTAACCTAGCTCGTCTAGCAGTCGTTCTGTCTAAGCTTCCTATCTCGTCTGCGGGTCTCACGATCAATCGTTTTTGTTCATCAGGATTGCAATCTATCGCCATTGCAGCTAATCAAATCGCACTGGGACAGAACGAAATTGCTATGGCTGGGGGCGCAGACTCCATTTCTATGCGTAGCCGCCAGAAACCAGCAACTGCCGTTCAAAATTCCAGACTCGTTGAAGAGAAACCTGAGATCTTCATGGCGATGGGTCATACCGCAGAAATCGTCGCACGACGGTATGGAGTCACGCGCGATATCCAAGACGAATACGCACTACAAAGTCAACAAAGGTACGCCAAGGCACAATCAAGTGGTCTCATGGATGAAGAAATCATTCCTATGACCGTAGAGATGCTTCATGTCGACAAAGAAACCAAAGAAGAAACTAAGCGAACGGCTACCGTTGACCGAGATGAATGTAATCGTTCGACTACAACTATAGAAGGATTAGCTGGACTCAAGCCTGCGTTCGAAGAAGATGGCACCGTTACTGCCGGGAATGCTTCCCAGCTCTCCGACGGAGCTTCCATGACTCTCCTGATGAGTGCAGAACGAGCGAAACAACTCAATTTGGACCCGATGGGGGTATACCGAGGTTTCACTGTTGCTGCGTGTGAACCCGATGAAATGGGTATTGGGCCTGTCTTTGCGATTCCAAGGCTACTCAAAAATGCTGGAATCAACCAAGATGACGTGGGTTTGTGGGAACTAAATGAAGCATTTGCTAGTCAATGTGTGTACTGTCGAGACGAACTCGGAATCGAAAATGAAAAATACAACGTCAATGGTGGCAGCATCGCCATCGGGCACCCCTTTGGGATGACTGGGTCTCGACTCACGGGTACGCTGTTGCGTGAAATGCAGCGACGAAAGAACCAATATGGAGTCGTGACTATGTGCGTCGGTGGCGGACAAGGAGCGGCTGGTTTGTTTGAACGAGCTTAGCTGATTTCGTTGATTGGCACCATTTTCGAACTTATTTGCCCATTTTCTGGCAAATTCGAGTATCATTACTCGTTCACTGTTGGAGGAGAAGCAACGTTGTGTGTGAACAGACGACGGATGTCTGTGTACGCAACCATCTCCCACCAAGCAATCACGGTTTGACTACAAGGAGGTTATCAACCATGACTCAATCAAGAATAAAGGATCCCTTTGATATGGTGCGAAAGCGTCAACTCATCATCACTGTGCTCTATGTATGTAGTTTGGCGTTCGCGTTCAACGTATTGTCGGATGAAGAATCGGACCAAACAACTCAATCAATATTTGATGAGCTCCCTGATGAAGGTTGTACGGTAGAGGAAGATCGGCTTAACACCATTGATGAAACCATTGCGAAGTTATCTTCTGATCAGACAGGCGATGACGAGGAACTACAAAAATTCTTAAAGAAGCAGCTCAATAATGATGAATTCACGTGTGTACTTTTGGTTTCAAGCCAATTAGTAGAACACGCTCAAATCCTATTGAACAAAGTTGTGATTATCCGAGAAGCTAATGGAGAACAGTTTGGAGCTGCTCCCAAAATGGGTTCGGAAGAAATGCCAGTGTTGGAAGAAACTGTGGTGGACGCACCAACATCCATTCCACTGATGGACAAAAAAGGACCTTATGTTCCAGTAGAGATGGACCCACGGCGGGATAATGTGGATAAAGATTTTAATAACGACTCCCAGCGTGCGCTAAAGTCTGACTCAAGTGACAGCAAATAGCTCTCACACATCGTGGTGAAAGTTGACCGGTGACACCCCACGCATTCTCGTTGTTGACGACGACTCGGAAGTCAGGGAACGTCTCACAGACTTTTTTTCCAAACATGGTTTAGAAATCCATACCGTCCCCAATGGGGCTGCTATGGATAAAGCACTGAGCGAGCAGACCTTTGATCTGCTTGTGCTCGACGTAATGATGCCCGGCGAAGGCGGATTGTCTATCGCTAATCGACTCAAGCAATCAAGCACACTCCCCATCATCATGCTCACTGGGCTAATAGACGATGTTGATCGTATTGTTGGTCTCGAAATTGGTGCGGATGACTATGTTGTTAAACCATTTAATCCACGAGTCTTGCTAGCCCGTATTCGAGCAGTACTTCGTCGTCAAACTTCATTACTAGAAGAACAGGTAATCACTGCAGGAAACCTCCTGATTGTTGAAGCAGAGGGGGAAAACCGAAAGTGTATGGTGGCCTATTTGGAGCAGCAGGGTTTCGATATCACGATAGCGGATAGCAGTGCGGGTGTTGAAGCTGAGTTGAATCGTAGAGTATTCGATCTACTAATCCTAGACCTAGATCTACCTGGAGAAAACGGGCTACAGATCGCGACACACCTGCGTCGAGAAACCGAACTACCCATCATCATGAAAACTGCAACTCGGGACGAAATCGACCAAGTGGTCGGTTTAGAACTGGGAGCAGACGACTTCATTGACAGGCATCCCAGCCCTAGAGAATTATCTGCCCGTATCAAAGCAGTGTTAAGACGAAACTCTTCAAGAAATACTGTACGAATGAGCGATGGCACCTACCGTTTCGGAAACTTCATTCTTGACTCTCAACACTTGAGTTTGTCGAGAGAGAATGGTGAAACTATCGCACTGACCTCTGGAGAATTTGAACTTCTACAAGTGTTGGTTCAACACCCGTGGCAGACCCTGAACCGTGATCGCATCATGGAATTACTCTCAGAAGAAAGTAAATCTCGTGTGGATCGAAGCATAGATGTAAGAATTACACGTCTGCGCAGCAAGATTGAGACTAACCCCTCTGAACCAGAATTTATCAAGACTGTTTGGGGTAAAGGGTACGTCTTCTGCCCTGAATGAAACTAGGTAAGTTTCGACTCAATTCTCTCACGGGTCGACTCAGCCTGGTTCTTGGGGCATTCACACTCGTCACAATCATCGTTGTATTGATCTTCAACAGTGTTGTCAAGGTACAGTGGATGAAGAAGTACGCTCGCGACCAGGTCAATCTAGTCAAGTTGGTGATGGACTTTCGAGATCATATCCCTGATGCTCAGGAAGATGAGCTCAGAGCTAGACTAACTCAAGGCAATAGCGTGGCTATCGGCCCGATAAGTATTGACTCACTCATACCCATTGATGAAGTATCTGACGAATTTCTTAAACACTTTAGTAGAGAGATACAACAAACTAGTTTCCGAAAAGAGTACACGCTCCTGTTCGAACGTGAAGAATCGTTTGATTGGCTTTGGATGGTGTTTGAACAAACTAACTCTAACCCTGATAGGTACTTTGGGATTGGTTTTCCTCTTCGATATGACGGCTACCAAAACCTAATTTGGTCTCTATCGATAGCGATAGCAGTCATTGGTTTGGTGTTTATTGCATGTGTCTTCATAGCTCGTGGCCTAAGCAGGTCATTCTCCCAAGTTTCCGTTGCTGCAGAACAATTCCGGGGACTAGAAGGATTTGAGCCACTCCCAGATTCCGGGCCAATTGAGGTGAGAACTCTTGCACGAAACTTCAACAAAATGGCTGAAGAAATCACAGCGCTCACTACCAATCGCACCACGATCTCGGCTGGACTTGCTCATGATTTACGTACACCACTGACACGCATCACTCTAGCACTCGAATTTCTACCTGAGGAAACTGACCCAAAACTAGTCAGTTCGATCCAAAATAACCTGAAAAGAATGACCTCGTTTATTGCTGATGCAACGTTGTACGCCAAGGGAGAGTCTGAAACTGAGCGAGAAGTAGACTTGAAACAGTTAATCGAGAGTACTGTAGGTGTTATCAACAGCAACATTTCGATAGAGTGGAAGGGAGAAATTTCTTCCAAAGTCTTCGTCGCAGTCACCGCTCTAGATCGGTGTATTACCAACCTGGTATACAACGCACAATTCCACGGCAAAGGTGCAAGTTTGTCTGTTATCGTGAACAGTGAAGATGTTGAGATTCATGTTGTTGACCAAGGTCCTGGAATCCCAAAAGAGGATCGAGAACGAGTCCTTCGACCTTTTGTGAGATTGGATCACTCCAGAAACCTGGACACCGGTGGAAGTGGATTAGGACTAGCTATCGTGGCCCAACTCTGTTTAATTCATAATTGGTCGATACGTCTAGAGGAAAACTCAGCTGGCGGCGGACTTGATGTCGTTCTAGGAATCCCCCTCAAGACCACGATAAACTGGAAAGAGAACAAGCTTCAAAAACCAAGCTATATGGATACACACTATCCGGCATAGCTCAAACGGATGTGGGTGATCAAGGTAGACCGTGCTACAGTATCTCTGAATGAGACTAGTCCGAGCTAGGATAACCAAGAGACTACGGAAGAATTACTAAGAGCGAATCTTCTTCGTGAGTTCAATGGAAATCAGCCCTCGTTTCAGGGTAATCTAATCAATGTCACTCCAAAACTGAGCGCCAGCCCACCTACAACTCATCACGCTTCACCTCAATAGTCTCATGAAGTGTTTGGAATAATTGAGTAGATTATTGGGCGCATTTGCCTTTCGTCGCTTCCCCGCAGCAAATTTGATCGATTCCATGCGTGTGGGATAAACGTGGATAGTTGATAGCACGGAATCCATTCCACCACCACGGGACATTGTGTTGACACAACTGGCTATCAGTTCACCCGCATTGACTCCAACTATGCACGCTCCCAAGAGCTTATCCTTTCCTCGCGGTGTGATTAACTTCACAAAGCCCTCTCTAGTACCCTCTGCAACAGAACGATCCGAGTCGTCAAATGGGAATACTGTGACATCGTGGGGTAGGTTCTGGTCTTTCGCTTGTTGTTCAGACAATCCGACTCTTGCCAACTCAGGATCTGTAAAGGTTGCCCAAGGCACGACAGACATGTTGGTCTTGAAACGCCAGAACGGTCGAATAAGGCTATTCACACTAGCATACCAGGCTTGGTGTGAAGCCATGTGCGTAAACTGATAAGGTCCAACTACATCTCCACAAGCATAAATTGACCGAACTGTGGTTTGCATATAGTCGTTGGTCTTGATGGTACGGTCAGGGTTGAGTTCAACTCCGACTTCCTGTAGCCCCATATCGTTAACTAGTGGAGCCCGTCCTGTTGCTACCAAGATGTTGTCAAAATCAATGGTTTGTTCATCTTCTCCACTCTTGATGGTCAACTTCCCAGGTTCACACCTTGTTGCAACCCAACCGGTCAAGATGTTGACACCTTCTTTTTGAAATGTTGCGGTGAGTACAGCTGACGCATCCGCATCTTCTAATGGAAGAATACGATCAAGCATTTCAACGAGAGTCACCTCACTACCCAGTCTAGAAAACGCTTGTGCTAACTCGCTACCAATGGGTCCTCCTCCCAGTATCACCAGGCGTTTGGGTAGAGTTTTCAATTCCCACAAATTTTCAGTAGTCAAAGGAACACTCTCACGCAAACCAGGAACGGGAGGCAAAGTAGGACTAGCCCCCGAAGCCACCACAATGCTTCGCGCAGCAAACACGTCATCGTTGACTTTGACGCGGTGAGCATCGACTATTTTCCCCTTGCCCTTCACACAATCCACACCCAATGAGGTGTATCGCTCAATGGAATCGTTAGGTTCAATCTTCCTTATGGCGTTGTGTACTCTTCGCATTACCGAAGGAAAATCCACCTTTGGTTCTTCAGACCGTATTCCAAACTCCTTTGCCTGGCGCATGGATTGGGCCACTTTTGCTGATGCAATCAGAGTTTTGCTAGGTACACAACCGGTATTCAGACAGTCGCCCCCCATGCGATCAGACTCTATCAGCATGGTCTTTGCTTTTAGTGTCGCGCTAATGAGAGACGCGATCAGACCTGCACTTCCCCCACCGATTACGATAAGGTTGTAGTCGTACTTTGCCACTTGAGACATTCTCAAAATAGTTGAAATCTCATTGTATGTGTGGACTTATGTCTTCTTGAAGACCCAAATGTTACTATCATGAGTTCACTTAGAATCATCGCTTCCGAGCACCAATCAAAGCAAGGTAAATCCCAACTCCTAATCAATGAATCCAAACTTTCCTCACCTTCGCATGCGTCGAAATCGTTCTGACGACTTTATCAGACGGTTAGTGCAAGAAAATCAAATTACCGTCGATCACCTGATTTACCCAATCTTTGTGATGGAAGGTCAAAACCGCAGACAACCCATCGCTTCAATGCCTGGCATCGATCGGTTAACACTAGATGAACTGGAGAAAGAATGCGAACATCTTTATTCATTAGGGATCCCAGCCATAGCACTATTTCCTCAAATTGAAACCTCAAAGAAGGATGCGGGTGGGAATGAGGCAATCAATCCGGATGGATTGATTCCAAGAGCTATCCAAGCAGTCAAAAAAGTGACTCCGGACTTAGGTGTGATCACTGATGTCGCTTTGGATCCGTACACCTCTCATGGACACGACGGTCTAGTAGATGAATCTGGTCGAATACTAAACGATGAATCGGTGGATGTATTGATTGAGCAAGCACTCGTTTATGCAAACACGGGGAGTGATGTGATTGCACCCTCTGACATGATGGATGGACGCGTTCGACGAATACGAGACGTTCTTGAAGATTCGAACCATAAAGACACCAAAATCATGGCCTACTCAGCTAAATATGCATCCTCTTACTATGGTCCGTTTCGTGACGCAGTAGGTTCATCTGCTGCATTGGGAAAGGGAAGTAAGCGAACTTATCAAATGGATCCAGGAAACAGTGATGAAGCACTCCGGGAAGTGGCGTTAGACATCGCTGAAGGTGCGGATATGGTTATGGTTAAACCTGGAATGCCTTATCTGGACGTGGTTCAAAGAGTAAACCAGCAGTTTGCCATGCCTACTTTTGTGTACCAGGTCAGTGGAGAATATAGCATGCACATGGCTGCTATTGAGCGAGGTTGGTTGGACGAAGAAGTCATCTTGGAATCGTTGCTTTGTTTTGTGCGCGCAGGGGCAGACGGAGTTCTCAGTTACTTTGCAAAAAGAGCAGCCGAAGTACTGAATCGACTGACATGACTCGACCAACTGTATCTAGGGGTTTCTGCTTTTCAAAAAGCAAGCTATAGCACACTGATAGATATGACATCAAGGAGGTGCCTCAGGATCGCAACACGAGGTAGCATGCTTGCACTCGCACAAACGCAGATAATCACTCAAAGAATCTCTCAAAGATGGCCAAAATTAACCGTCGCAGTTTACCCAGTAACCACCACAGGTGATCGCTCTGCTCTTGATGGTGAAACACCACCGGAGAACAAAGATGATTTTGTGCGTGAAATTGAGAATCAGTTACTTTATGAGGAAGCAGATCTAGCTGTTCACAGCTTAAAAGACCTCCCAAGTAAATCTTCATGTGACTTGTCTGTGAGCACGGTGTGTGAACGTGTTGACCCACGAGATGTGCTGATCGGAGCTAAGAGTTTTTTGGATCTACCGTCCACTGCTCGCATCGGGACCGCGAGTGTTAGGCGCAAAGCGTTGCTCAATTACTTTTTGCTTTGCAAAGATTCCTGTGTTCCTATTCGAGGAAATATCGATACCAGGCTGCGTAAGCTAAAGTCCGGTCAATACGACGCTCTGATTTTGGCCGCTGCTGGTCTCACTCGGCTTAACCTTGAACAAGAAATTGGGCAATATTTGGATCCCACCACCTTTGTTCCTGCACCAGGTCAAGGTACTTTGGCTGTTGAATATAGAACCTCAGACCATTTTGTGCGAGAAATTGCTCAACCACTTGTGGTTGATGATGTCGAATGTGCGACACAGTGTGAAAGAACTATCGTGAAGTTATTGGAGGTGGATTGTAACGCTCCTTTGGGAGTTTATTGTGTCAAGGAACGAGACGAATTTAGGGTTCATCTGATCGCTCTCAATCCCGAAGGAACTGAGTGCATACAACTGAACCAAAAGGGTAAAGTGGTCGCCGAACTCGCTGAAAGCATTGCGACTCAACTTCTTGCCATGAAGGTAACCCAGTTGTTCAGCTGATGAGGAAATCAGTATGGGTCACCCGTAGTGAGCCAGGAGCTACCAAACTAGGAAAAACACTTGAACAGAACGGTTATTGTGCTGTCGTAGATCCAGTTTTTTCGATTGAAAAACTGGAAGATCGCACCCCCCCTCCTGCAACCGAGGTTTGGATTTTCGTGTCCGTTCATTCTGTGGTTCATTCTCTAGATTTGGTGGAGGATGAATCGAAACCTTGCATTGCTATCGGGCCAGCTACCGCGAGCAAGCTTAGAGGGATGGGACTAGACTCATTAGTGCCCAAGGAACACAACTCAGAAAGTATACGTACTCTGATGAGAGAGCATTTTGTTCCCTGCAAGGTGACCATCGTTGCTGGCGTAGACGGTCGCACCGAACTATCGGAATGGTTAAACGAAGATGGGTTTGAAGTGGAAACTTGGTTGGTCTATCAACGGATACCCAACCAGCTCACACAGTCTGTTGCAAATATTGACGCGGTTATTTTCGCTAGCTCTGCAGCGATACCGATTGCAAGCGAACATCTCAGACAAGTGAGTTCAGATAACGACGGATGTCTCTCTATATGTTGCGTTGTCCCATCTAACCGATGTGCACATATTGCTGATACCTATGGTTTTACTAACGTGTGTGTAGCTGAGAGTGCTTCAGATCAAGCAACACTAGCAGCGTTGAGAACAAGACTCTAGCTAACTCTCGGGGGTTCTTCCAAAGGAATGGACTAACTACCCTTTATCGCTTGGGCTGACTTCATTGAGTTGAAAAACTCGACGTTGGTCTTTGACTTTCTCAGATGGTCGAGCATGAACTCAATGGCATCGATGTCCTCCATTTTGTGGAGAAACTTTCGGAGAATCCACACTCGCTGTAGTTCTTCTTCAGACATAAGACGTTCTTCTCGCCTCGTTGCTGAACGACGGATACTGATTGCTGGATAAATTCTTTTTTCTGCAATGTGTCGTTCCAAGTGGATTTCTTGGTTTCCCGTACCCTTGAACTCTTCATAGATGACTTCATCCATCCGTGAACCTGTATCAACCAACGCAGTAGCAATAATCGACAAACTTCCTCCTTCGACAAAGTTGCGTGCACCACCAAAGAATCGTTTTGGTTGACTGAGCGCATTAGCATCCACTCCTCCCGTAAGCAACTTGCCACTTGAAGGCACAGTGTTGTTAAATGCCCGTGCTAATCGGGTCATAGAGTCCAGCAGAATCACAACATCGCGTTTTTGCTCTACCAACCTCTTGGCTTTTTCAATGACCATATCCGACACCTGAACATGTCGGGTCGCTGGCTCATCAAAGGTACTAGCAACCACCTCACCCTTGACCAGTCGCTGCATCTCGGTTACTTCCTCAGGTCGCTCATCAATCAACAGTACGATCAATACTACCTCTGGATAGTTAGATGAAATCGCTTGTGCGATTGCTTGCAGCAAAAGAGTTTTGCCCGCTTTAGGTGGAGCAACAATCAATGCACGTTGTCCCTTTCCAATGGGAGCAATCAAATCAATAATCCGACCGGAAAGATCTTCAGTACTACCATTTCCCCTCTCCAATGTGTATCGAACTTCCGGGAAGGTGGGTGTCAAATTTTCAAATAGAACTTGCCGGATTTGTTTGCGATGTTCAGCGGGAGTAGCATTGACTTCGTTGATCTTCAACAGAGCAAAGTAGCGTTCCCCATTCTTGGGAGCACGAACCTTCCCTGAAACATTGTCGCCAGTGCGTAAGTTGAATCGTCTTATTTGGGTTTGTGAGACATAGATGTCGTCTGGACCAGCCAAATAACTCGAATAGGGAGACCTCAAAAAACCATAACCGTCGTTCACCACTTCTAGGGTTCCATCACCCAAAACCTCAACCCCGTTGTGAACTTGTTTTCTGAGAATCTGCGAAATGAGATCTTGCTTGCGGGCTCGTCCTACATTTTGGATTCCGATACCCTCTGCAAATTCGACGAGATCAGGTGTGGGACGGCGTTTCAACTCGGAGAGATGAATAGGTTCGCTCGTTTGCTGGCTTATGTCCATTGAGATTTCTCCACAGTCAGTGTTGGGCCGACATAAACAATGTGTGGTTGAGTTAGAGAGGGCAGGAAAGTAAGAAAGTCTGTTGGGGGTAACAGACCGCGACCCAATTGAGAGGGATGCTCAATAGGTCATGTTGAATCATGAATTAACGATCAGGTAGGTCGATATTTTACCAGGTCAAGTGATGAATCATTCGAATGATTGGACCCGTTTGGGTCCAATCACTGGAGTGTTAAATGTTGCTGTCGAGAAAAGCTTCTAGTTGTGATTGAGTGAGTCCACCTACCTTTGTGGCTTGGACTTGACCTTCAGAGAACAACATCAGAGTCGGAACACCTCTGATCCCGTATTTCATCGTGGTTGCGCTATTCTTGTCGATATCGAGCTTACAAAACTTCACCTTACCCGAATACTTGACAACGAGTTCGTCGAGGATGGGCGCAATCATCTTGCATGGTCCACACCATTCGGCAAAATAATCAACCAACACCGGTGTGGAACTTTCCATCACCTCGGCATCCCATGATGAATCAGATACTACAAGGACTGAGTTGCTCATAAATGGTATTAATTAAATCCGTGAAAAACCATTATTTTAAACATCTACTCCCAAGCGAACGCGATCACAGCTGTTCTGAGACCCCTCCGCCCAACTCAATGTTGGCTTCAATTCGTACACCTTCATGGGTAACCATTCTGCTCACTATAGTCGTCATACTGGGGTTAACTGGGTGTGGTATGAAAGGCCCCTTGGAACTGCCCACTCCTCCTTCTGTACCCGAAACAGAACCTGTAGATGACTCTTAACCGAATCGATGGGCTATTGCACTTCGACAATGTACCCATACCTGATATTGCAGCTTTTGCGGGAACTCCAGTTTATGCATATTCCTGGAGTGCGATTGCTCAATCGCTCAATGAGATTGAATCAAATTTAGCTGGTATACCCCACCAAACGTGCTATGCAGTCAAGGCTAACTCTAACCTCACGATACTTCGAAAGCTCGTAGAGTGTGGTCTGGGGTTTGATGTTGTATCAGGAGGTGAACTCGAGCGAGTCCTCAGCGTGGGTGGTGACCCGAATACAGTAGTTTTCTCCGGTGTTGGAAAGTCTCACGAAGAACTAGCTTTTGCTATGAAAGTCGGTGTGGGCAGCATCAACATTGAGAGTGAACCCGAGTTTAATCGAATCGTAGCAATCAGTGAGCGATTGAATATCGAAGCGAACATCGCGTTTCGGATTCATCCTGAAATCGATTCTTCGTCTCATCCCTACCTCAATACCGCTACACAGAGCAGTAAATTTGGATTGTGTCCGGATGACGCTCTTCGTCTGATTCGTGCTGCAAATGGTCAGAAACGACTGAACGTCGTGGGTTTGGCTTGTCATGTTGGCTCACAAATCTCCGACTCTGACTTCTTTCGTCGTATCCTAGAACACTTACTGAATTTGAAACAGCAACTAGCTAGTGAAGGTATCTCAATTCAATTTTTGGATTTGGGTGGTGGGTTTGCGATTCAGTACCAGAATGAAGTGCCCTTTCCGTTTGGGGACCTTGCAGACCTAATTAAAGAGCTCTGTGATGACCAGACTAACCTATTGCTTGAGCCCGGTCGAATTTTGGTTGGTTCATCTGGAATTCTGATCACCAAAGTGGAGTATTTGAAAATTCAAGAGGCACGCAATCGACCCAATTTCGCGGTTATTGATGCTGCAATGAATGATTTGATTAGACCTGCGTTATACGATGCTTGGCATAATGTTCAATCGGTATACCCACCCAAAGAGTTCGAACGAGAGTGGGACGTAGTCGGCCCAGTGTGTGAGTCTGGAGATTTCCTGGCTCTAAACCGACGACTCTCCATCCAAGAAGACGACCTGTTGGTACTAGAGAACACGGGTGCGTATGGATTCACAATGAGTTCAAATTACAACTCTCGTCCACGGCCTGCTGAAATCTTGATAGAAAACGGATCGCTTCAAGTCACCCGACAACGAGAATCTATACACGATCTATTGAACCTGGAGCAAGTGTGAAAAGCACTGTTCGCTCATTTGCAAAGATGCAGGTTTGTGGAAACGATTTTGTGATCATTGATGCGACCCAAACACCATTCAATTACAGGGACAAGCATTTCCTCAGATTGCTCGGGGATCGACGAAAGGGAATTGGATTCGATCAACTTTTGATCATTAACCCAACTCCATGGAAGGATGTAGATTTTTCTTTGCGAATCTTCAATGCTGATGGAAATAGTGCAACTCAATGCGGGAACGGCAGTGCAGCAGTCATCAACTACGCTTACAAGAACGGCTTAACAGAAAGCAATGTAATCAAGTTGAAGAGTGAAGGTGGGGTTATCTCAGGTGAGATAGACACTGAGTCCGGAGAAGTGACTCTACTTTTTGAACCACCGGAATTGCGACCAGAACATATCCCGTTTCTCACCCTCTCACAGAAATCGACTTATACGTTTACCATCCCAGAGTTCCACAACAAGCAGTTTGAATTTACGGTTCTATCTATGGGTAATCCCCATGCCGTAACCTTTGTAGACAACGTCGATGATACACCACTAGAGATCATCGGAAGATGTCTCCAAAGTAAAGAAATCTTCCCCAATTCAGTGAACGTAGGACTGGTTGAAGTCTGCAGTCGCAATGAAGCAAAAATACGGATTTTTGAACGCGGAGCTGGCGAGACACTAGCCTGCGGTAGTGGTGTTTTAGCAGCTGTAGTGGCAGGTGTTCTGCAAGACAAATTTGAAAACAAAGTTACCTTTCAAATGCGAGGGGGAACAGTCCAAACGCTCTGGAATGGTGGGGGCAAACCAGTGCAACTCGTCTGTCAACCACAACTGGTTTTTGAGGGGAAATTTTCCACATGAGTGGTAGTTGATGTGTAAAAAAGTGAAGTTTGGAAGTATCATTATTATCCAGTACCTTCGCCTCGTCTTCTTGTAGGACTGACTCTATGCCAACCGTAATTTCTCGTCGATTATCGACCCTTGAAGATAACAACTCCGATCTGCAAAAACAGATGGACTTACTTTTGGAGGTTGCAGAAAGAAACGAAGGAAAATTTCTATGGTTGAAAAAGTTCATTCTTGATCTCATAGAGACCGAAGATCTGGGACAACTAGACCGTGTACTTCACGAAAGCTTCATTGAGTCAACGAACGTAGATCATGCTATTCTCTACCTACTACACCATGAACTACAAGGGAAGTATCAGCACCTTAGATCCGTTCAAAACAACACAGTCTCGTATCCAGGACTGTTTACTCTCAATAGAACCATGTGTGAGACTTGTCGTGAGGAAGAATACGTGGTGCTATTTGAGAAATCTGTCCAATCTCACCCCTCAATCGCACTCGTCCCACTCAACTTCAAAAAGTACCAAGGAACGCTAGCGATTGGCTCAACCGACCATGCCAAATTTAATGTCGATGTCGATACACTCTTCCTTGACTTTCTTGGTGAAGTATTAGCTCGTGTCGTCACACGGCTCACCTCGTGAGAATCAATCAAATTTAGATTCCGAGAGCGAAAATCCGCTTCTCGCAGAGTATCTAGACCACCTGAGAGTGGTACGCAGACTCTCTGAACGAACGGTTCAAACCTATCGCTTTGCTCTAGCTAAGTTCTTGACTCAAGGGGCACCACCTGACTTGTTCAGTACGCAAAAGTACGACATCCAAGACTATATCGGTAATCTCCGCAGACAGAATCTAGCAGCCTCTTCGATTCGAGGAGCGTTATCGTGTTTAAGGATGTTTTTTGACTATCAGGTTTACAAACGAAGGATGGATAACAATCCTGCACGATTAGTCGTTGGACCAAAATTACCCAAGAGATTACCTCGTCTACTTGATGCTGATACCACTTCAAAATTAGTCTCCACGACACTCAAGAATGACCCAAAATCGATCAGAAATCGAGCGATTCTCGAACTGTTCTACTCCAGTGGACTTCGTTTATCAGAGCTCGTAGAACTCAATATCCTCGATATTGATCTTCATGCAAAACAAGCAAAGGTTACTGGAGGTAAGGGAAACAAAGATCGCATCGTACCTATCGGTTCTTATGCAGTCGAGGCTATTCAAGAGTGGCTGAAAATCAGAGGAAACACCGAACCCAATGATCCAGTGTTTACTGGCAGAGCAAACGCTCGCATAGCACGTCGAACCGTTCAGTCTCTGATTCAGAAAGCGGGTTCTACGATATTGGGATTGACCGATGTTCACCCTCATTTGTTGAGGCACTGCTTCGCAAGCCATGTGCTGGAAAGTAGCGGTGATCTCCGGTCAGTACAAGAACTCTTGGGACATGAAAATATTCACACGACTGAAATCTATACCCACGTAGACTTGCAACAGCTTACGAAGATTTACGATGAGTCTCACCCCCGCGCTAAGCGCAAAATCGATAAACGTTGACTGTCCAACTCATCACGTTCGACTTAGACGAAACTCTTTTTGCTGCGACTTCAGTGCTCTTGAAAGCAGAAGCAGCCACGACTGAGTGGTTGGGTGAAAGAGTGACTACATTTCCAGAAACTTACGCTGCTAATCGAAAAAAAATTCGTGCACACATACTCTCAAACCAACCGGATATCGCCCATGATTTGAATCACGTTCGGCTAGTCTTGCTTGAGAAGATGCTTACTAAGTGTGGTGTTTCTGATGACAGGGCTCACCACTTAGCACGTTCTGCGCTCTGCATATTCCACGGACATCGAAATCTACTAAAACCACTTCCTGGTGCCATCGAATTGATGGTGAAATTGAAGGAAGCTAACTTCTTACTCATTTCCATCTCAAACGGTAGCTCTGAAGTACGACACTCAAAGGTTGGGAAGTACTTGGATACCTGTATCTATGCAGCGCATGTGGGTGTTAGAAAACCTGATCCTGCCATCTTTTTTCTCGCCTTAAATGATGCTGCTTGTAGTCCTGATCAAGCGATTCATGTTGGTGATCATCCCATTGAAGACATCCAAGCTGCGGCCGATGTGGGAATGCACACCGTTCAGATCAAAACAGAACTACATGAGGTTTCAGAGGTAGCTAATCGTGTAGTAGCTAACCTAAATGAAGCTGAACGAGCGATTATGGACCTAGCAGCCACTCACTAGTAGATTAAACTACTCAGGCTGCGTCAGAACCCCGTTCGCCCGTACGGATGCGCACTACTTCGTCCACTGCGGTGACCCAAATCTTACCATCCCCGAATTGACCTTTGCTGGACACCCTCTGAATGGCATCTAAACAAGCATCAACTCGATCATCTGGAAGAACGATATCTAGTCGGATTTTGGGCAAGAAATCCACTGAGTATTCCGCACCTCGATAGAGTTCTGTATGACCTTTTTGTTGTCCAAATCCTTTCACTTCAGTGACTGTTAACCCAGTGACACCTGCGTTCAATAATTCTTCACGAACATCGTCTAGTTTGTATGGCTTAATGAGAGCAGTAATGAGCTTCATATAGGGGTTCCTCTAGTGGGCTTCAGCGTTCGGACCATGAATGATACCACTGGAGAGTTAAAGAGTCGTTTTGTATCAGGGTATTTGACGTGAAGTGACTGTTTCAGTGAGTGGTTTAGCGGAACTTTGTACCATACCTCTTCTAAAATAGTCGCTCAATTCCAGCCAACTTCAACCTCATTCATTCAAAGGATATCCATGAGTCAAGAGACCAACCAAGCAAAATTTAAAGCTGCGTATCCATTCTGCGACGATGTTCTCAAGCTCCCCGTACTCAACATTGATGACGCGTCGGTTTGGTATCGTGAAAACTTTGCATTAGTTGAAGTCGAAAGACCTGAAGGAACAGCAGATACGGTCATCATGGAGCGCGATGGATCACGAATTGGATTTCAGGTAAATGGGGAAGATCCCACTCAAGACGGTGCAGCCATATTAGTCGAAGGAATTTGTGCTCTCAGAGACGAGTTCTCAGAGCGAGGCTTAGAAATCGGAAACTGGCGAGTAGATGAACGCGATGGAACGAAGTTTCAAGTCTTCTTTATCACTGCACCAGACGGTTTGTGTTACTACTTTCACGAACCCATCGACAAGAGCTAGTCTGAACAGTACGGGCCTCAGATCTGAGTACTGGGACGCGCCTGAATCTCTTCAAACCACCGGTTCAGGGAGGTGCAATCTTCTGGAATGGAAATTCGTGCACCTTGGATCCCAAATTCAACTGTGCAATAGGCAGTGATGTCAGCAATCGTAAACTGATCACCGGCGACAAACTGGGTTTTCGCTAAATCTGCATCCAGTCGTCGATAGAACTTCTCGGTCATTTTTGCACCCCGTGCAGCTAGTGCAGGGATCGCGTCCACCTGACCCACGTTACCTCCAATACCCCGTTTCTTGAACCCAGGGAAAGAGTTGCGGAAAGTATCTCCAACGTGGATGAGTCCATCAAACTCCATATGCCGTTGTCGAGCTTCGATGCGTGCTTTACTCAAAGGATCGGTACCCATCAACGGAGGCTCGGGATGCAATTCTTCAAAGTAACGACAGATAGCTAACGACTCGTCGATCATCTCCCCATTGTCTAATACCAAAGTCGGTAGTCGTCCACGAGGATTGATTTGGAGAAACTCATCGGACAAATTCTCTCCTTTGACGATGTCTAGTTGTTCAGTTTCGCACTCAATCCCTTTTTCTGCCATGAAGAACCGTACTCGGCGGGGATTAGGTGCTAATTTCTGGTCGTACAGTTTCATACTCATTCTCTTGTCGCATTCATTTGACTCTCAAAACGGTTAGGGTCTACTCGAATTGTACTGGATTGAGCGGGCTCATGATTCGATTTTCTGGTTTTGCTAGTGAACACCCACAGGTTGACTACGGTAGCCAAAAGAAGCGCTGCAACTCCACTGTGCAAGACCGCGACAACAAGAGGTAACGCAAACAAGACGTTGGCAATACCCAACGAAAATTGAATCACGAGTATCGACCCCAGCAAAACTCTCGGTTTGGATGGTAACCTAAATGCAAGGGCCATTCCCACCAATAGAACCAAATATGCACCGATTCGGTGCATATTTTGAATGGCTACCCTTCCCTCTATGGACAATTCACCTCCCGTGTAGTCTGGACCAATTTGTTGGAAGACATTAAAACCTTCTGCGAAATCCATTTCGGGCCATAGCGATCCCTGACAGGTCGGAAAATCAGGACAAGCAAGAGCAGCATAGTTGGAACTGGTCCATCCCCCCAAGGCGATCTGACCCACTATCAGTACCAACAAAATCGATAGGTGAAACCTCAATTGTGGACTTAATGCAGGCGGTCTCCTATGAGAGATCGTCAAGAAGTACCAAATTAAGATCGACAGCGTCGCAAATCCCCCCAATAAGTGCGCTGTCACCACTTGTGGCCAAAGCTTTAAGGTTACCGTCCACGCACCAAAAGCTCCTTGAACCACCACCAGAATCAACAACGCAATGGGGAGTTTCAGAGATTGTTTTGAGAGGATAGCAAACACCAAAATAGCAAGAATCAACAACCCTAATCCAGTCGCAAAGTAACGATGTACCATTTCGGTCCAAGCCTTTGCAGCATCAACGGGAGCCGAAGGAAATAGTGCTTCCGCCTCTGCAATCTCTTCATCACCGGTCGGTACTAGCAATTGACCATAACAACCCGGCCAATCGGGGCAACCCAAACCTGCGTCAACTAATCGGGTGTACGCACCGATAATTACTACCACAAAGGTAGTAAAGATGCTAACCCCAACGAGGATTTGTAGGATTCGTTGTTTCTTGTCGGTGGGTGATAGCGTCACTTTAAGACGTTACCCAAAATATTATGAAAATAATGTCTTCTGGCGTAAACTATTCTTTAATCGTTGGACACATAATTCTACGATACAACCTGTTCCGTTCTTGAGGTGACCCAACAACACATGAACCGACGATCTGTTTTGAAGTTTGCTACCACATTCCCGCTGGTTGCCCCTTTGTTCTACCTAGCAGGATGTTCTCGTGCAGCCCCAGAATTACTCCCTGTATTCGATCAAACTACTGGGTTACCTCTATTGAGGCTAGCACCGGGATTTTCCTACCACACTTTTGGGTGGGCTGGGGAGATCATGGCTACTGAAGCACCTACCCCTGATTTCCACGACGGAATGGCTGTCGTACCCGGGAAGTCAGAAAACGAAATTGTCTTACTGAGAAACCATGAGTGCTATGACGGGCAACCTTTTACCTCTTGGTCTGGCAAAACCTATGACCAATCTCAGTTGACGAGCACCTCTGGAGTAGAAAGAGATGCTCCCGGTGGAGGGGTTACTGCATTGACTATTCGCGACGGGGTATACGTGGGAACGACTCCGGTATTGTCTGGAACTATGGTGAACTGTGCGGGTGGTCCTACCCCTTGGGGGACTTGGCTAAGCTGCGAAGAAATTGTCTATCGAAGATCTCGTGAAAGTGCCATAGGCGATGGTTTGCCACAAGACCATGGGTATGTGTTTGAGACACTTCCCCCGCATCTGGGCGAAACTTCGCACAATCCTATCAAAGAAATGGGACTCATGCGACACGAAGCAGCAGCTGTAGATCCCGCAACGGGTCATGTCTATTTGACCGAAGACAATTATGGGCTCTCGGGCTTCTACAAATTTGTTCCTGATGATCCATCATCTGAAGTTGGTGCTTTGGAGCGTGGAGGCAAGCTTTATATGTTGAAGGTAGCAAATGACTCCAAAGTTGATCTGATTGCTGACGGTTTTGGAACGAAGTACAACGTTGAATGGGTCCCCATTGCTCATCCCGACGCAGATCCAGAGCATTTCACAGAGACCTTCCCTGACGGACCCAAGACTTTAGGAGAGGGGATGTCTGGACCATTCTGGCAGGGTACAGAACAAGGAGGAGCTACGTTTAACCGTGGTGAGGGATGTTGGTATCACGACGGCGTCGTTTACTTTATCGATACCTCGGGTGGTCCTACCGGAAATGGAAGTGTTTGGGCTTATGAACCAGCGAAAGAAAGACTCTCAAACTGCTTCTCTTCAACCTCTGAATCTCAAGCTGACGCAATCGACAATCTCACGATTAACCCAGCCAATGGAACCATCATTCTCTGTGAAGATGGTGGTGGTGTTCAGAACAAAGAGGGTGAATTCACCACGGGATCGCGACTCTTATCTGCGAATAGAAACAATAGAGTCAGAGTACTCGCCGAAAACAATGTCGTGATTGATGAACCCATCCCGGGTCGAAGCGCTATCGAGCCACGTGACTATCGATCGAGTGAATGGGCGGGTGCAACATTCTCACCCGATGGTTCGATCCTGTACGCAAACATTCAAGATCCAGGCATTACGTTTGCAATAGAAGGACCCTGGTTGGACTCAATCTCTCCAAAGTAACTCAGAGTTTTTGAGCTAAGGTAAGCCCATCGCCGATTGGTAGCATGGTTGCGTAGACTCTGGAATCAGCTCGGATTTTTGCATTGAGTGCACGCAACGCCCGAGTGCTGTTATCCTCAATACTGGGGTCTGCAGTTCTCCCGCCCCAAAGCACGTTGTCCACTGCTATCACCCCACCTACTCTTAACAACTGTAAGCAACTCTCGTAGTATATGTCGTAGTTGGACTTATCTGCATCAATAAAAGCAAAGTCGAATGCTTCAGCCTGTCCATCAGCAATGAGTTTGTTCAAAGTATCCGCTGCGGGTGCTAGTCTGAGATCGATTTTGTCTTCAACTCCCGCTTGCTTCCAGTACGTTTTACCCATATCCGTCCACTCTTTGGAGACATCACACGCAACCAAAACCCCATCTTGGGGTAAAACTTGGGCGACGGCGAGTGCACTGTAGCCAGTGAAGGTACCTACTTCGATGGTTCGTTTTGCGTTCAACAACCGGCACAATAATGCCATAAAGGCACCTTGCTCGGGTGAAATCTGCATCCCATACATGGAAAGCGTTTCACGTGTGGTCTGCCTTAATCCCTTCGCTGCTTCGGATTCTGGTTGAATGTTAGAAAGCAAATAATCGTAAACTGATTCGGTTAAATTAAGGGTTCGGCTGGACAAGGTTAGTGCTCCTTAGCAGGTGAGAGAATTGAAGATAACAAAGTGTTTACAGCGTCATGATGTTGGAAATTTTGCACAGCTAAATCAATGAAATCTCTCATCATGGATTGCGAACCAGATCACGAAGATGCATAGCATCATCCTTGCCTACCACTACGCAATTGTTAAATCGATCACTACAGTAGCACGAATACTCCGCTGGAGAACACTACCAATAACGTACTGACCGTGCTCACTATGAGACGCTGATATTCCAGTCTATGGAGGTGCTCACAACCAACTGTGACGCTCCTAATCTCAGAGTCTTGTTGCGGTGGGTGGTGCACCTAGAATCCAGCACATTAACGGTACAAGCAAAATCTGAGACTGATTTCTTGTTGAAAGTAATGATTGGTCATTGCGTTCGGTCCACTGACCCACTTATCAATAGTTCAGAGCAAAATCCGAATTGGAGAAATTTCATTCAAGGTGATAGCGCTACCAGAAGCAATGTGACTCCGGTTGCAGAAATTCACGACTACTCTGAAGCCCATGAACAGCTAGGGATACGGAGTGGTCCAACATTAAGATCTGAGGTCTCAACCTATCTCATCAATGACATCACTGACACGGCTGATGAAATCGACCAAATTCCTACTGATCGAACTCAATTTGGCTTGACAGAGATGTTGTAGTTGGAAAGTATGGAACCTAGCACCATCTTCAACTCTGTACTACCCTTGATGAAGCAAGGAGACTATCATCAATTGCGAGTCGAACTCATCAAGCATCCAATGCTAGCAAAAGAACGGGACTCATCCAACAGAACCTTGCTGCTTCGACTCACTGAAAACGCAAACGTGTATCCCAACGCTGCACAAACTGCACGAGTTCTGTTGATTAACGGATCTGAGGTCCACGCCAGAGTGTCTGCAAATGATGAGACCCCACTTTTTCAAGCGCTGAAACACAAAAATCCTGAACTCGCACGAGTGCTCGCAGAATTTGGCGCAAGCTTTCAATCTTCAGTCAAGGCAAATTACTCAATTCTCGAATATGCAATAGCTCTCTATCGACAACAGGATCAACACTGTGAATTTGCAATCAAACTGCAGAAACTGATTTTAGACTACACTGGTGCTAATATTCAACAATCAGAAGCGCTTAAAAGAACCTAATGACACGAGAGATGGAAAGCGAAACAAAGTTTCGATTGCTGCTTTTTTTGAGCGTTTTTTTCGTGGCGGTGACTCCTACCTTCGGCGAAGAAGCAAGTGAACTAACGGAAAATTCTCAAGATGAAACAAGCGAAAACACCTTTATTATCGGAGTGATCACTAAAGTGATTGACGGTGATACTCTCCAATACTGCCCGAACCTTGAAGAAAATTGCGAAGACACCGAACTAGTGGAAATTGATTTGTGGGGAATGGACGCGCCAGAACTGGAGCCTGAACCACAATTTCACGCAATCCGTGCACAGACACATGTGGAAGAAACGCTCCTAGACGAGACGGTAGTCATCGAACTCATGGGCACCCAATCAGAAGTCAATGAAAACGAGTTTGCAAAAATCTACACTTTAGAAAACCAAGGTGAAGCAGTAAATTTACAGCTTCTAATGGACGGAATCGCTTGGTCGACAGTAGAAGACGAAGATGAAAAAAAGGCTTATGCACTCGCTGAAGAGTTTGCACGCGAACGCTTCATTGGTTTGTGGAGAGAAATCGAACCCATTGCGCCATGGTTATGGTTGGAGCAACAATCTGAAGACCAAGAATCACCTTAACTCACTACCACATAGCACACGAGATGATCTTTGACTTATAGAGAGTGTTCCTTTGACGAGACTGCTTTTATTGCCAATTACCAGTTATTCTGCTCTCATACCGAGGGGGAGTGTGGTGCAGCGATTAAAGGTAATGCCTATGGAACGGGAGTAGAAAGAGCGGTCCGGTTATTAGAACAAGCTGATTGTCAGCACTACTTTGTCGCTACCGCAAGTGAAGGAATTCAAATCCGTGATCTCACTCAAGAAACTATCTACGTTCTTTCTGGGCCAACCGATCCTGAAGTTGCTCAAGAAATTCGTAATCACTCACTCGTACCGGTTTTAAATTCTCCTACCCAAATCCAAAATTGGCAACCATTTCACCAAAATCCTGTGGCCGTTCATGTAGACACTGGGATGCAACGACTGGGTTTTGACACGCAAACACTACCTATTCAAGAGTTATCTCAGTTCGACATTAAACTTTTGATGACCCATCTAGCTTGTGCAAATGAGCAGCGACACCCCCTAAATACTGAGCAAATCAAGAAGTTTCGAGAAGTGAGTGAACAGTTTCCGGGAATCCCAACTAGTATCGGAAATTCTGCTGGAACTCTACTGGGAGTAAAGTATCAAGGAGATGTCACCCGTCCGGGCATCGGCTTATACGGAGGTAATCCGTTTTCGGATCGACCCAGTCCCGTTCAGCCAGTAGTGAGCATCTATGGAAGAGTTCTGCAGGTAAGAAACGTGAATAAAGGGGAATCCATAGGATATGGGGGGTCATATGTAGCACCATCCGATCAACGGATCGCAGTGGTGGGAGTAGGTTATGCCGATGGTTTACCCCGAGCACTATCGAATCGAGGGGAAGCTGCATTTGAGGGTAAACGCCTACCCATCGTAGGTAAAGTGACCATGGATTCGGTACAAGTCAACTGTACCGACCTGCACAATCTTGCTGAAAATGACTATGTTGAATTTATTGGACCTACCATCTCCGTTGATGAAGTTGCTGAATGGAGCAATTCGATTGCATACGAGATTCTGACTCTTGTGGGAAATGCAACTACCCGAGAGTAGCCATAGGGGTTCACACTTGATGTAACAATGACCAAATTTCAATCTAACATCAATACGCGGAGCGAAACGTTTCGTGAAAACCAAAAAGCCAATCAAGCGCTGACCGACGAACTAAATTCACTGCTCGATTCGTTTCGATACGACAGAGAAAAGCGAGTGATCGAACGGCATGAAGCCCGGGGTAAACTACTGCCCAGAAACCGAATTGCTACCCTACTTGATAGAGACTCTCCGTTCTTAGAGCTCTCTCCCTTAGCTGGATACGAACTCTACGATCATCAAGTTCCAGCTGGTGGGGTTGTAGCAGGTGTCGGGTGTATTCACGGCATCCCCTGTATGGTGGTCGCTAACGATGCAACGGTTAAAGGTGGTACCTACTACCCGATCACCGTCAAAAAACACCTCCGTGCTCAAGAAATTGCTCAAGAAAATTCACTACCTTGCATTTATTTGGTTGACTCGGGTGGAGCGTTTTTACCCAAGCAATCTGAAGTCTTTCCTGATCGTGAACATTTTGGGCGAATCTTCTATAACCAAGCGCGATTGTCTGCAGCCAACATTCCTCAAATTGCAGTTGTCATGGGTTCTTGTACCGCTGGCGGTGCTTATGTTCCTGCGATGTGCGATCAAGCGATCATTGTCAAGGAACAAGGTACCATCTATCTTGGGGGACCTCCTTTGGTCAAAGCCGCGACCGGAGAGGAAGTTAACCCCGAAGAATTAGGGGGTGGAGACGTACACTGTCGAACCTCTGGGGTCACAGATTACCTAGCTGAAAACGACACCCACGCTCTTGAGATTGCTAGAGGCATCATTGAACACAGCCATCTGTCATACAGCTCGACGGTAAAGAAATCACCGTCTGAAAATCCAGTCTATGATCCTTCGGAAATTCTTGGAATTGTGCCTAAAGACAACCGTACCCCATACGATGTAAGAGAAGTGATTGCTCGGATCGTAGATCGATCAGAATTGAACGAATTCAAACCTCTGTATAGTGAGACGCTTGTGTGCGGGTTTGCACATATTTCAGGTTATCCCGTTGCAATCTTAGCGAATAACGGTGTGCTGTTTTCCCAATCTGCACTCAAAGGCGCACACTTCATTCAGCTAGCGGATCGACGTGGCATTCCGCTCATCTTCTTTCAAAACATCACCGGATTTATGGTCGGGAAAAAGTACGAAAATGCCGGTATCGCTAAAGAAGGTGCCAAAATGGTGACCGCGGTTGCGTGCGCTTCCGTTCCTAAATTTACTGTGGTCATAGGCGGATCCTTCGGTGCAGGAAATTACGCCATGTGTGGTCGATCCTACAGCCCACACTATTTGTGGACCTGGCCCAATGCAAGAATCTCGGTGATGGGCGGTGAACAAGCAGCTAATGTTCTAGCCATGGTCAGACAAAACAGCCTACAGTCTAAAGGTGAGACTCCGACTGCAACTGAAGAGCAAAAATTCAAAGACCAAATCAGTGAACAATACGAGAGAGAGGGGCATCCCTACTATGCGAGTGCAAGATTGTGGGACGACGGTGTCATTGCACCGACTGATACCCGTGCTATATTGGGACTTGCACTCCATTGTGCTACAAGAGAGCTCAACAAAAACACTACTCGGTTCGGTATTTTCCGAATGTAGCTCAACTACGTGAGTGCTATACCGAGTCCGTCATCACTGGCAATTCAGTGGTATATTTGACCTGTCGAAGTGCAAACATTGAGTTCAGGGTCTCCACTTCTCGCAGGCGTGCAAGTTTCTTATACAGTATCTCCTCATAAGCTGCAACATCCTTGACTACAACTCGAAGCAAGAAATCTGTTTCTCCAGATACGCTGTAGCACTCAACGACTTCAGGTATTTCAGCGACAGATTTTTCGAACAGTTTTAAAACTTCTTCCCTATGATCCTTGAGTTTAACGTGTGCAAAGACGTTTACATCTAGCTTCAGCTGGTGAGAGTCAAGCAGAGCGACTTGTTTGCGAATCACTCCTCTCTCTTGGAGGAGTTTGAGTCGCCGCCAAACGGGAGTGATTGATAGCCCAATTCGATTGCCCAATTCTTGGACAGAGAGTGTGGAATCCTTTTGAATTTGGTTAAGGATTGCGAAGTCATATCGATCAAGCTTCATTTTTTCTATGAAATGGATTGAAATTAGAAAATAATTCTAATCAATATCGGAAAACACAAAATATCAATATACATTTTCCGTCAATGATGGGTAAGATTATCCTTGATGAAATTGTTAATTGAATAAGGAAGCTATCGAAATGAAGGCTCAACGCCCCCATCTCTATGACACGGAATTGTCAGACAAATACACCATTACTCAAGGTCCGATTTGGATTAATGGCACCCAAGCAATTACTCGATTGCTCCTCGAACAAGCCCGACTTGATCATACTAACGGTTTAAACACCGCAGGATACGTAAGCGGCTATCGAGGATCCCCTCTTGGAGGGGTCGATTTGGCTCTCATGAAAGAGTCGAAGTTGCTCAAAGAGCATCGGATTCACTTCGATCCCGGTGTGAATGAAGATCTCGCCGCTACCGCAGTTTGGGGGACTCAGCAAGCAAATATCTACCCCACAGCATCCTACGATGGAGTCTTCGGACTTTGGTATGGTAAATCTCCAGGACTGGATCGCTCCGGTGACGTGTTTCGGCACGCAAATATGGCTGGTACCTCCAAACATGGAGGAGTTCTTGCTCTAGTTGGTGACGATCCCGCTTGTAAGTCTTCAACCCTTCCCTCAGCCAGTGCAGGAGCCCTGAAAGAGTTCTTAATTCCTGTGGTCGCTCCAGCCGATATCGAAGACATCATTACTTTGGGTCTCGCTGGATGGGCACTGTCGCGCTATTCTGGGTGTTGGGTCGGTATGACCGCCATCACCGCCATCATGGACAGTGCAGCCACTATCAACATTGACAAAATCAATCGAACCTTTATATTCCCCGAAACTGACTTTGATCCCACAATCGGGTTAGTTGAAACCCCACACAGCCAAGAACTACGCATTGGACCCAAGCTCAAATTAGCTGCACAGTTTGGAACCGTTAACGGACTTAACCGCATCGCGGTAGACTGTGCGCAACCAAGATTAGCGATCTTGGGTGTGGGCAAAGCTTATACCGACCTTCGCCAAGCACTTCGAACTTTAGGCTTCTCCGATGAAACTGCACTATCTGCCATCGGTTTGAGGATCATCAAGATAGGCTATGAGTGGCCCTTGGAATCAGACCACGTCAAATCTCTACTGAACAACGTACCGTCATTATTGGTCATCGAAGGCAAACAACCCTTCTTTGAAGATCAACTCAAATCTATTCTGTATGGTAAAAATGCTCCGACTATCGAAGGTCGAAGAAATCGACACGGACACGATCTGATTTCATCGATTGGAGAGATTACGAGTGGGGTCATCGTGCGAACACTGCTTTCTGTGTTTGCAGACCACGGGATCCCAATCCCTAGATCGGATCTCAAAGACAAACTCATGTCTGGGGACAAAGTACACAGCGGTCAAACGCCTGCAAATGTTTCGCGACAACCCCTCTATTGTCCGGGATGTCCACACAGTATTTCTACCCGTGTTCCAGATGGCAGTAGAGGTCTTGCAGGAATAGGATGCCACTACATGGTTCAGTGGATGGACCGAAACACCCACACCTTCACCCACATGGGTGGTGAAGGTGCAAACTGGGTCGGACAAGCAAGATTTGTCGATGATCCCCATGTATTTGTAAACATGGGTGATGGAACCTATTTTCACTCCGGATTGATGGCAATTCGAGCAGCAGTTGCGTCTAAAGTCAACGTGACTTTCAAGCTACTGTTCAACGATGCCGTAGCGATGACGGGTGGTCAATCGGTTGAAGGCAATCTCACAGTCACCGACATCGTCAGACAAGTGGTCGCTGAGAACGTAACTGCGGTCCATGTAGTTACCGATAACCCACGAAGATATGAAAATCAGAAGTTCAGAGTCTCCCATCGCGACCGACTAGACGAAGTTCAAGAAGAGCTCAGAGAGATCCAGGGATGTACCGTTCTGATTTTCGATCAGGCCTGTGCCAATGAGTTAAGACGACGACGCAAAAGAGGTCTAGAACCTAAGAAGATGAAGCGCGTTGTCATTAACGATGCAGTCTGTGAAGGCTGTGGCGACTGCACCAAAGTTTCAATGTGTAGTGCGATTGAACCCGTATCAACCGATTTTGGATTGAAGCGTCGAATTAACCAAACTGCTTGTAATCAAGATCTCAGCTGTATGAAGGGCTATTGTCCTGCTATGATCGAGATTGAAGCGTTGCCTAGCAAAGAAAGTACAGTGCCCGTCGAAATTGGCACCCTGCCAGATCCCACGACCGCATTGCCTACCAGTGCCAACATTTTGATTGCTGGAGTCGGTGGAACTGGTGTTGTAACTGTGAGCCAAATCCTGGGTGTTGCTGCATTAGTTGAAGGAAAGCGAGCGGCAACTTTGGATATGACGGGGCTAGCCCAAAAAGGTGGCGCAGTTTTCGCAAACGTTCGCATTAGTGATGACGATGTACTCAGAGTTCAAATTCCAGAACAAGAAACCGACGTATTGTTAGGTTCTGATTTGGTCACTTCTGTATCACAAGAATGCGTTGCTCTATTGAACAAGGATCGCACGAATATCGTCGTGAACACTCATTTGATTCCAACTTCTAAATTTGTGCTGCACCGTCAAACCGATACACGAGACAGCGATCTAGTTGCTGAACTATCGTCATTTGGTACCCACTTGCACACCATTGATGCTGCTAAACTTACCACTCGAATGAGTGGTTCCAGTACGACCGCAAACATGGCATTACTCGGCTGTGCGTGGCAATTGGGATTGATTCCATTGAAAGCAGAGAGCATCGAACGTGCACTGGAAATCAACAACACCATGGTGCAAGACAATATCTTGTCGTTCCGAGCGGGTAGACGATACGCATTGGATCCCAATTTCTTGGACACCTCATCTCTACCACCATCCACCATGTTCCCTGTCAAAGAGCGAACATTGGAAGAGTTGATACAGGATCGGATGGAGTTTTTGACCCAGTATCAAAATACCCAATATGCGAAAAAACTCAAAGATTTTGCAGAGATAGTTCAGTCAAAAGAACGTGAGTTAACAGGTGAAGTTTCTTCCCTTTCCAGGGTTGCTGTGGAGACCTACTTCAAATTATTAGCTTACAAGGACGAATACGAAGTGGCTAGATTACTCACACATCCTAGTTTCCGTGCATTTGTGGACTCACGATTCAGCAACGTAAGCAAAATGCAGTTCGCTTTCGCTCCCACTTGGCTTCCAAATGCGCAAAAATCGAAGATTAGAGTAGGTAGCTGGGCTAAACTCTTCCTCAAGTTACTATCCCTCTTCAAAGGATTACGAGGGACTCCGTTTGACCCATTCGGATACACACCAGAGCGAAAGTTTGAATTACAGTTGTTGAAAGATTTTCACAAATCTGTCGATGTCGTTTGCACGAATTTGAGACCGGACAACCTTCGATATGCTGAGGAATTATTCAGCTGCTATGGTTCGGTTCGAGGATATGGACACGTTAAATTGCAATCTTGGGACAGTGTGAAAGATCGAGTAGAGTCCCTACGAACAATGATTCAGAACCCAGAAGTCTCTGAGAAGCTTGTTCACTCAGTGGAAAACGTGTAGATGTCTATAATTTGTGCCCCTACGAACTGTACCACTATCAACGGAATCTAGACCAACTATGCCCCATAATAGGTTTGCGTTTATCGGTGTCTGCTCCATTGCTGCACTTGTAAGTTCTGTAGTCTTCGGAATGGCTTTTTTCACCAACGATGTTGCTCTTACAGCTGAAGAACTGGAAACACTAGAACTGCGTTTAGATCCTCACGGGAAGCTATGTACTTCAGAGGTGGAAGATTGTGGTGCACCATCAGTTATGCCAGATCTTGATAGCCCAATGGGTACTGGTCTATCCGGTAAAGAGATTTACGACAAATTTTGCTTCACATGCCATGACACTGGGGTGACCGAAGCTCCCCTTGTTGGCGCAGAAGAGTGGCAGACTCGACTGGAACAAGGTGCTGATGTTTTGCTACAACACACGATAGAAGGATACAACAATAATCTGATGCCTCCAAGAGGCACCTGTAATGATTGCACCAATGACGAACTTCAGACTGCAATTGACTATTTAATCTGGGGTGAAGAAACCACTGAAAACTAGATCAGTAGTATTTCAAACCAGTTATAGCAAGGTATGTTTCATCAATCAATTCACACGATCATTGAGATGAATGTACGGACAAGCTTGGATTGAGTACAGTACACCTTGTACGAATGGTGAGTTAGTGATTTGGTCCGGCCATTGGATTTAGACTCTCACACTGATGGTAATGCTGTTTTTCTGCTCCTCATGAACATTCTCACTCAGAAAAATTTCGAGGGCACTACTGTGATAATGGATGTAAAACTCCCAATGGAGATTTGACCATCTTATGAGATACATTCAAAATATTCTTGCTGCTCTTTCAGCTTTAATGGTCTTGGGGATGATGGGAGTCTCTCTAGCTGATGAAGGACCTAAGTTCTCTGGAAACATCACCATGACGAGTGATTACTCTGCCAGAGGATGGACACAGACTCTTGGACAGCCAGCCATACAAGGAGGGTTAGATCTTGAGTTCAAAAATGGATTTGCTATCGGAACCTGGGGGTCTAGTGTCAACTTTGACAACGATGGTTCTTTAGAAATCGACCTGTATGCGTCCTACACAGCGAGTTTGCCATTCGGCGATGAGGGTGTCTCATGGTGGAAATTCACCGTATTTCAATATGAGTATCCTTCAGAGGGTGATAACCAGGATTTCCAAGAATATAAGATGAGTTTGGGCTATAAGGAATTTTCTGGCGGAATAGTAGTCACTGGAAATTACGGACCTGAAGGTCCAGTTTTTGCTTACCCATTTGCTGCATACTCAAGGCCGCTTGGAGACGACTCGGTTGTCTTTAGTGCTCATGTAGGTTGGAGTTGGGTAGATACAGAAGATTATTTTGATGAAGGAAAAAGTAACCACTTTGACTATAAATTTGATGTGTCTAAATCAGTAGCAGGTGTCAACATTTCCACTAGATTGGTTGGCACAAACTTGGACGATTTGGATAAAGCGGAACCTCGTATTATTCTCGCACTTAGTAAAATTTTGTAAACTATATCAATCGAATGAAGGTGCTTCTATAATCTGAATTACAGTCCGACGCACAGTGACTTCGTTTGATTAACAACCCATACTGCTTATTGACATTCGATAATGGAAGGAGAGAGCCATGAATAGACTTTTACCCACACTGCTTCTTGTAGTACTTTTATCTTTTGGATCTACCCCAATCTATACCCAAGATTCCGGTGAACCAGAAGTCTCTGGAAACATTACGTTGACAACCGACTACTCATTTAGAGGCTGGTCTCAAACTACTAGAGATCCTGCTATACAGGGAGGGTTTGATTTCGAGTTCGATAATGGATTTACTCTCGGAACGTGGGCTTCAAACGTCAACTTTGGTGACTCAGCCTCAACTGAAATAGACTTGTATGTTTCATACTCAGACATCCTGATGATGGGTACTAGCGAAATAAGCTGGAGTGCATCCTTCATACGGTTTGAGTATCCATCCGAAGGGAAATTACTAGACTACAACGAGGTCTCTATGGACTTTAGTTTCGGTCAGTTTACTGCAGGTTTAAACTACTCGAACAAATATCTTGGAACGGATGGAGTGACGTTCACTTATCCACATATCGGGTATTCAAAAGTTTTTGAAGTTGACAACGTAACCTTCAATGCTCATGCCGGATTTAGCAGAGTTAATCAAGATGATTTCTTCGCAGATGGCGAAGATAGTTACATGGATTTCAGTTTCGGTTTCACGGCACCGATAGCTGGAGTCGACATTACTGCTGCTGTAGTGGGGACTTCACTTGACGATACCAATGACACTGAACCTCGGATCATCTTGTCTTGCAGTCATAGTTTCTAGTTTGAAGAGAACATTTTGACCGATTCTTTTCAGTCTGTCAAAGTATAGCTATACTGTCTCCATTCAGACAAATCTGATAGCACATCACCAGGTTTTATTCTCACTGTCGGTCCTCGACAGTAGTTACTTTGTGCTTTCACTTACTCCTAAACCAAACTGTCGATGAGGCGAAGGAGTGAACCACAAGGGTATGCCTACGCTCTATTCTTGGATTGCATTCGCTTTTTAGTCTGTAGTGTATTTCTCACCTTAGCCGGAACAGTTCTCATAGCGCACGACGAAATTGCACTCTCACCATTAGAAGCTTCGGAGTGGAAAGAACTATCCGAACTGATGTTAGAACTCAGAAAAATTCAGCGAGATGATCTGTTTGTCCCCGTTGCGAGATTGCAACTACTATATTTGACCAACCAAATCAATGCTGGACTTGTTGATGAGCAAGAGTTAGCTCATCTACGCAAAGAAGCCCGAGGGGTCGCATTTAATATCGCAGCCTTCACATGGCCTGGATGGGACGATACTGGACCCATTACACCAGAACGACAAACAATAGGACTATCCGCTGCACGTGTTGCTTTAGATCTCGCCAAAGATGCTAACGACGTAACCTTCAATGCACTGTGGATCAATGGTGCACACTTGATCAACGCAAAAAAGTACACGGAAGCAAAAGACTTCTTTACTGACGCCGTCGAACACACTGAATCCGATAGTGAAAAGAAGATGGGTAATGGTTGGGTTGCACTCTGTGACTTTCTGGATGATTCTACCGAAGAACAAGAGACTAAACTGTCTGAACTGCTTGACGAACTTCGTTCTTCGGATGAAGAAAATGGGGACTACTTTGCAGATCAAATTGAGGTCGCTAAGGACGTGTTCACTAGGTAGGTACTCTTGGTGTTGGTGAGATCTGAGATTCACCCACTACCACTTGACTCATACACCTCGCAAAATCCACACAGTCCCGTCTCAATAGCTCAGAAGAGCATTAGGATATCATCTTACCCTCACGGTAAGTCCATTGACAGTGCGTGTCTTGCCATTAAATCAAATTTGGTCGGATGCCCGGATATGTGGGTCTGCGGTGAGGTTGCACCGGGTTATCTCAGAACCCATTTGATATGTCCATTGTCATCATCAAGCATGTAGGTTCTAAGTCGAGTACCTTTCTGCTTGGTAATACCGTGGACTTGCTTTCATGCTGTTCAACAACCACAGATCATTTTCTGGGGGATCCAACGCTTCTTCCATCGTAATCCCAGACTGGACACCTCCAGGATCTCATTTAGACGCAACTGGCACTCTGCAATTTCTGCACAGATCAATGCCCTAATAGAATAAATTTCGTGTGATTCGTCCTTATTTAAGAACAGCAAACGAGTCAGAAACGTGCACTTGAACGGTTCGCATTGGTTGCATCCAATCAAAGAAAGCTCGTTGATGGGCTATTGCTGACTGTTTTTTTGATGCAAAGAGAGCAAATCACATCCGAGCTGCACTCAATGGTTTCAGCTGTGAGAGCGAACTCCTCATTGAATGGCAATGAAATCTCCTGTGGGGCCAACGACACTGTTGTAACGCATTCGTCATCGCGAACGTTCCGTTCCAAGACAACTCAACGGCAACGGAAGGAACATCCTCGAGCTAGTTCAAAATCACTCAGCCTTTCGCGACAACACATCAGGATTTCTAAGCACAAACGCCCCCACGAGACTAACGAGCCCACCAACTGTAAACATCCCAAGGAACCGCGATGTCACTCGAAAAAACGCATTGTTGAACAATTCGACTGATTGAGATTGAGCTTCCATAATCAAAGCTAATTCACTGTCAGTTATACCTAGCAGCTGAGCACGATCTATCAGTCCTTCAGAGTATAACCTTGCGAACGTATAGTCGTTCGCAAAGAAGTAGATCTCCCAAGCCATCACGTAGACAGCACTAGCAAGCAAGCTGACTCCAAATCCGACCACCACTGCAGGAGGGAAATTAATCTTGGCATCAGGTTGCCGATCTCGAACATGCTTTATCGCGTACAAGACTACACCAAGCATACCGAGAATAGTGCAAACATTCACCACAGAATCAAAAAGATCGGGGACGATGGGATTTGCTACCGTGGTTCCAATCAGTGTGAGAGTTGCCACCCACACTCCAGCGATGAGACCAAACAACAAGATTGACCGATACATACCTCTCCTTTAGAAGAGTTTGGATTCTAGGTACTTCACCTCGAAAAGCGCTGACTCCTCTAGGCTAAAAATAAAAAAGCCTATGCGAACCGCGTAGGCTTTCTAATTTTTATTTGTCAAGCCATTCCCCTTCTGGGAATGGCTACTGACTGTGTTACATCGTGTAGTTTAACTTGAGGAAGAAGTAACGTCCAGCTGTATCAAAGGTTCGAACATCAGTATTGTCATTAAATCCATCCAACGAAAGCGGAGGATCTTCATCCAATAAATTGTCGATTCCACCGGAGAATGACATGTTGTACTCTGGGAACTGAATTGAACCTTGTACATCATGATAGACCCGACCTTCGATAGTTCTCTCAAGAGCTGCTCCGGTTGCTAAGTCACTGTAATTTTCTGTAGCATCACCGATAGTTCTTGCTTGATAGCTGACACTAAGTTCATCACGAACGAAGACAACACTAAAGTTGCTGCGATAGTCCGTGAAATAACCAGCCAAATCATCATCGAATCGGTCAGTCAAATCAGTGCTTGAACCGTCTGCTCGAGTGATTTTGTACTCGCTCAGCAACGATGCTTCATAGCGTAACTGAACTTCACCAAACATTATGTATCCGAGATCGTAGTTGATACCAATATCAAAACCACTGGTGTCAACTCCACCAACATTCCTGATGGTGTTGACAACGTTGATGGGGTTACCTTGGTTAGGTCCGCTACCAACACGTTCGACTAGGTCACAGAACCGACCAGTTGAAGCGCACTGTTGGAGAATGAAGCTCGCTCCGAGAGTCGAGAGTGCCTCGGTCAGTTGAACATCAAATCGATCAACCGTGATTGATAGATCGTCAAACATAGATGGTTGGAAAACAACACCAAGAGTTAGGATGTCTGCGGTCTCTGGTTGAGCTTGGGGATTTCCACCTACGGTTGTTCTAATTTGTGTCGAAATGGGTTCAAATCCACTAGCGGGTACACCATCATTGATGCAGAACTGGGTTGGGTTGTTTGCACACGGGTCAGACAAAGACGGGAATGAAAAACCGTTTCCGCCAAATAAGTTTGAAGTGGTTGGAGCACGGAATGCTTGCGAAAACGACATTCGCAAGGTGGTCGATGAAACAGGACGGTACTTCAAGCCTAACTTACCGTTAGTGGTTGTACCAAAAGAGTCGTAATCCGAGTATCTCATGGCAACGTTGGCTTCGAGAAAGTCAATCATTGATGCACCAGCTACGAGAGGAATATTCAACTCACCGTACAATTCGGTCACTTGATATCCACCAGATGTTGGTTTCCTTGGAGTACCGGTTGCTGCGCTCCCGAGAGCGTTCACTTGAGAATCCGGTATATCCGCTCCTCGTTCTTCGCGCCACTCAAAGCCAAAGGCAACACCAATCGGTCCAGCATCACGTTCATGTATCCTAGAGTTCACCAGGTTAATCGCAAAGATTTTTTGATCTTGCAGGCTAGACTGATTGTCTACGAATGTGATGTAGTCCAGCATCGCTTGTGTGATACTATTTTGATTAAACGTGTTGAGGACAACACAATTTACAGTGTCGTTTGCACACTGTGGGTTACCATCTACGTCTAAAACAAAATTACCGTCAGCGTCTTTCAGGGATGGTCCGACTGCATTTGCGACTCTTTCGAGGTTGTAAATATTCCCGAAGTGACCTTCAGAAGCTGTCTCTCCAAATGAGTGGTAAGCTTCAAACTCAAACTCACCCATCATGCCTTCGATTCCAACCGTAATTTGCTTAGTTTCAGTGAGAGTGTTCTCAAATCGAGAACCATCTTCCACCATACGTCGTCGCCAGTCTGCGATGTCCGCGCCAAATGGGTTGTAGTAGTTGTCTTTGCTATAGGTAGCGGGATAAGCGAAGAATGCAAGGGGCGCGAGAGGGGTTTCAGCTAGTTTCTGATTGCTGTCTCGATTGAGATAGCTTGCGGAAACGAAAGCTCTGATATCGCCCAATAGGGGAAAGTCCTGGAGATATTGATCTCCAATAAACATCATGCTCCAGCGGGTGCTGGGCTGTCTTTGGTGGTTTGAAGGTGCGTAGTTATAGGAATCTCCTCCGAAAAAGTTAAACCTACGAAAATCACCAAAATCTGGACCACGGGTCATGTCTTGAGCATTTCCATCAGCATCCGTGAACCGGTATCGACCCCAAGGTGGGGCAGAACTGCCTAGGAAAATCAAGTTTCCCGCAAAGAATGCCAAGGGTGTTTCCGCCCAATCTCGATCACAAGCACAAATGGATTCTTCGTCTACATAGCCCGCAAATGCCATGAACGAACCAGTATCTGAATTTCCTCCAAGAGTCATGTCAAAGCCGTTTCGAGCTCCGTCGCCCTCTTGAGTGAGTCCTGTTTGTACGTTGAAATCGATGCCTCTCATGTCGCGTCGAGTGATGATGTTCACCACTCCAGCAACTGCATCAGAACCATAGATAGCAGATGCGCCATCTTTGAAGACCTCAATTCGTTCAACCATGGATACAGGGATCGTGTTGAGGTCTATGGCACTACTCAAGTTAGTTGAAGCAAGACCAGTACTACTAGGAGGTAGTCGTCGACCATCCATGAGTACCAATGTTCTCGTTGAGCCTAATCCGCGTAAAGAGATCCGGTTCGTCCCGTCACCGCCATTGTTAATTTGAGTTGTTTGAGCACCACCAGCAACTGATGGGATCTCCCTTAGGAGTTCACCAAGCGAGGTTTGACCTGACCGGGTGATGTCGACACGATCAAAGATTTGAACTGGACTGGTACCTTCAAGGTCGACACGCTGAATACGAGATCCAGTTACCGTGACTTCCTCCATTGCTTCTTCGGAATCTTCTTCATCTTCCTGCGCCCAAGTGACACCGGTCACCAGCGCAGCGAAACAAAGGAAGAGAAATAGTTTCAAAGAATTGTTCATGAAATTCATCAAAATTGATTTACCTGAATTGTGGAATTGAGATTTAAATTCATAGGATTGCAGCATAGCTCACCTTCCAGATAACGTTGAGTCAAGGTGATGACTGCTAACCTTAGCCGCCATACGAATATAGCAGTTCCTGATAAGCTAAGCTCCTTAGCGTGCTTACCATTTCGTAATGCTATATTATACTGACCAAGGGCTCTACCAAGACTATATATGTCTTTTTGTTTAAATTGATGAGTAACAGTTTTGGTAGTTCAACCAAACAACTCACTAATACAGGATTTTCACACATGACATCAAACAGCGCAGTCGGTCGAATCGATCACATTGGCTTTGCAGTTCGCGATATCGATGAAGCAAGAAAGTTCTGGGAAGGGTGCCTGGGTGCAACGTTGCAATCCAGATTTACTCATTACAGTGGTGATTTCGAACTGGGGATTTTTGACCTAAATGGATTTTGTATTGAGCTGTTAGCTCCTATCCATCCAGATGGATTTCTGGCTGAATTCATCAATAAGAGAGGCGAAGGAGTGCACCACATCACTCTCCAAACACCTAATCTTGTGAATCAGTGCCAGAACCTCAGTGATAAAGGAATCAAAGTAGTAGACATGAACCTCGATGTTGAAAAAGGAGGTGTCGATGCTTTCATATCACCTTCAAGCTCTCATGGTGTATTGATCCAACTTGGTGAAAACCTGGGACCACTAAACACGCTTCCCTATTGGCAGAAAGAGTCTAAGTCCAAGTCACACGATAGCTGATCTTCTTTTTAAGACGTGATACAGCGCAAGAATCTTGCAGGGTGTGATGACGATAACTTCTACGGTAAACTGGCTGGGTCACCTCAATCGGTCGTTTATCTTTGAAACCTACGTGAATACGTAGAACCGTCGTTTGAAATGATCTTTTTCTTCCATCTCAATCTGGTATTCATGAGCTTTTTTGACCTTGCCTGTTGGGATGTCATCTAGAGTTTGCACCAGTAATCTAGTAACTTTTTTGGAAATATGCCCCTTGACTATCCCACCAGCATTATGAATTCTAGATTCTAGAATTTGGTCTCTAAAACCTGTGAAAACGAATGTTTCACCTGACAGTTCCAGAGCGAACATCTCGGATGAACTCTCGCTATCTAGATCACACTCCTGCTCTAATTCTCTACGTGGTGGCAACTCAGCGTCCTGACCCACTTCCGATAAGGTGTTTTTATAGATTGCTGCAGTGGTGGTTGCGTCTGCCAGTGCTCGATGAAAATTCGCATCTATGCCGTAGTACTTAGCAATAGTGCTGAGTTGGTGATTTCCTACCACGGGTTTAGGTAGTGCCTTCCTAGTCATGGGCAGCACATCAACCCATGTGTTATTCAAAAATTCCAATCCTAATCGCGATGCAACTGGTGTAAGAAAACGCCTATCAAAATCAGCGTTGTACGCTATGATCCGGGCATCGCTAATCAATTGATCCAAGTGGGATAGAGCTTTCTCAATCGAAACACCTTCTTCTTGCACTACCTCGTTGGTGATACCTGTCAGTTCCCGTATATGCTTGGGAATATTTGTCATTGAATGAATTAAGTAAGTTAGTGGAGTCTGCACTTCGCCAACCGATTCATCCCAATCGAATCTAACCGCTCCCACTTCAATAATGTGATCTCGACTGGGCAAAAAACCTGTCGTTTCTACATCTAATACAACGAAGGGGTAATCACTTGGACCCAATCTGGTTGGTCGTGTGACCTGCAGGACTAAGTCTCGATCCTGTCTTTGTCTAGTGAAATCAAGATCATCATCAGTAACAGTATCCGAAACACCCACAGACGTAAGCATTACAGACAAAACAACGGTTTTGTTCATCGACCTCGTACTTTGGGCGTTGGTCTTCCCATATTCAAAAGTTCTCTAGCTTCCCATTCGATAAAGGAATATAGTCCTTCCTAACCCTTCTATTTCTAGCTCCTTACCTGAAACAAAAATTGAATTCTACTGGCAATCAGTGCACCCTAAAGGGAGGGTTAAAGGATAAACTTCTATATTCGAACAATCGATTTGAATACTGAAATGAGTACCCCGCAAGACAAAGGCCTCTGTGCACTATCTGGATGTGACAGACAGCTAGAACCTCACCGCCTATGGATTTCAAACTTATAATCGATTTTCAAGAATGCGACGAAGAAGGAAGATCACTTAGTGAGTATTCCTTTCCTAATTGGTCTATCCTGTGTGTTCGCTACACCATTCACGAAAATCTCTTTTTGAATCTCAAGTCTCAACGAATCTGCCAACATAGTTTTTCAACCTATCTGAACTTCATCAGAGATTAAGGCAATCCTACTCAACACACCCAAACAATGGTCTTCTGAAATGGTCGCGTTCTCTTTGTGTGTGGGTCACCAGATCCGTGATCACTAACAGGATGATTCAATTCCTAATTCCTCAGGGGAGTACCGTCTTCTGAGTATGGAGGTTATATCCCTCAAAGAGCTTGATCCTAACGAAGCTCGAACTGCACTTGTGCCCTCAACAGTCAAAAAGCTCACAGACTTGGGGTTTAAAGTTTCAGTGGAGTCGCATGTAGGTACCGCAGCAGGTTACATCAATGATGACTACCGTGAGAATGGAGCTAGCATCGAAAAAAATGCAGAAGCTCTGTTATCAAAAGCGGATATTCTGATGCAGGTGCGAGCACCATCAGAAAAACGTATTTCTCAAATGAACCGAGGTGCTATCCACATCAGCTTTTTGGATCCCTTCAGAGAACCCAACCTGGTCACAAAAATGGCTTCTAGCGGGATCACTGCGGTTTCACTGGAAATGGTTCCCAGAATCACTCGAGCCCAAAAAATGGATGCACTGTCCTCACAAGCAAATCTCGCAGGCTATACCTCAGTGATTGTGGCTGCAAGCCACCTGCCCAGAATTTTCCCGATGATGATGACTGCTGCGGGTACACTCTCTCCAACCAAAGTATTTGTTATTGGTGCGGGGGTAGCAGGGCTACAAGCCATTGCAACTGCACATCGTTTAGGTGCTCGAGTGGAAGCATTCGATACTCGGCCCGTGGTTGAAGAACAGGTCCGTTCACTCGGTGCAAAGTTCGTCAAAATCGACCTCGGTTCTACAGGCCAAACCGATGGCGGATATGCCAAAGATCTAACACCCAAGCAAATAGCACTACAGCGTCAAGGAATGGCTAAAGTTATCCAGAACTCTGATGTAGTGATTACTACCGCACAAGTGTTTGGGAAACCTGCTCCTAGGATTGTTTCCCAGAATATGGTCGCTGCTATGAAACCCTGTAGTGTGGTTGTCGACATGGCAGTCGAGACAGGGGGAAACGTGGAAGGCTCCAAAAAAGACGAAATAGTCGATGTGAACGGAGTAAAGCTGATCGGTTTTTCAAACCTTCCCTCTCGGGTAGCCTCACACGCCAGTGATATGTTGTCATCGAACTTAGTTTACTTCCTCGAAGAATTTCTTGTCGATGATGATCGCAAGGTGTTCTTGAATCCCGAAAACGAAATCGCGCGCGCGTGTGTCTTGACTAGTGGCGGCAAGCTGTTGGTGGACTTGAAATAAATACTCTATGGAAATTGTCCTACTTGTCTTTATACTCGCTCTAGCTACTTTCTTGGGCTTTGAGCTGATTTCTAAAGTCCCTTCGACTCTTCACACGCCACTTATGTCTGGAGCAAATGCGATCTCTGGAATCACTCTGGTGGGAGCCCTGCTTGCATCAGGAACAGGGAGTGCCTCACCTCAACTCGCAACTTGGTTGGGAACAATAGCGGTAGTTTTCGCTACAGTGAATGTGGTCGGAGGCTACTTGGTCACCGACCGAATGCTAAGTATGTTCAAAAAGACTAATCGAAATACTCATGAGTCCTGAACGCGCTCATTTAACCAGCCAACACTGGATTACGAGTTCTTGAGCCAGTTTTACGCTTACAAAACTTACATCGTTGCTTACTCAGCTTACATCGTTGCAGCCGTAGGTTTCATCATTGGGCTCAAGCTGCTAAGCAAGCCGAAAACTGCTCGACTCGGTAATCTACTTTCCGCTTGTGGGATGTTGATTGCGGTCATCGCCACCCTGCTCTCCAACGGAATAGTTGAATGGCATTGGCTCCTGATAGGTGTAACCATTGGTACTCTCATTGGAGTACTGGCATCGCGTCTGATTGCTATGACTGCTATGCCAGAGCTGGTTGCAGTGTTCAATGGTCTTGGGGGAGGAGCTAGTTTATTAGTTGGCTGGGTTGCTCTCTTTAGCCATACTAACCTCTATATCACCATTGCGGTCATTCTTTCCATTTTGATTGGCGGGATCACGTTTTCGGGTAGTGTGATTGCGTGGAGTAAGTTGTCGCGCTTCTTTGGAAGCAAAGCACTCGTTTTCATGGGACAACGTCACCTCAATGCGCTGTTGCTGTGTGCGGTAATAGCTTGTGCGGTGACATTTGCCTTTGAACCAGCAGCAGATTCACCCTATCTCTATGCACTACTCGGGTTAGCACTAGCTCTTGGTGTGCTTGCAGTACTGCCCATAGGCGGTGCGGATATGCCAGTAGTCATCTCACTGTTGAATAGTTATTCAGGCATCGCAGCTTGTGCTGCTGGATTTGCTATCGATAACGTGATTTTGATCGTAGCCGGTTCTTTGGTTGGTTCGGCTGGAATCATTCTGACCAACATCATGTGTAAGGCGATGAATCGTTCTCTGCCGAATGTTCTGTTCAGTGGCTTGGGATCTGCAAAGTCTGGTACAACGGTAGAAGGGGTAGCTCATCCCATCAATGCAGAAGATGCTTATTTGATTCTCGAAGCAGCATCTTCGGTTGTTGTGGTCCCTGGATATGGAATGGCAGTCGCTCAAGCTCAACACGTTGTCAGAGAACTCGGGGAATTTCTGGAAGAATTCGGGGCAGATTTGAGTTATGCTATACACCCTGTTGCAGGTCGAATGCCTGGGCACATGAATGTACTCTTAGCAGAAGCTAAAGTCCCCTACGAGCAATTGATCGAAATGAACGACATTAACCCCAGAATGGGTATGGTCGATGTCGCCGTTGTGATTGGTGCAAATGATGTCGTCAATCCAGCCGCAAGGGTAGATGAGCAAAGCCCCATCTACGGGATGCCCATCATCAATGTCGACGAAGCAAAAACAGTACTGGTACTGAAACGATCTCTCGCATCAGGCTTTTCGGGAGTTGATAATCCACTGTTCTTTGCTCCCAATACTCGAATGCTCTTTGGCGATGCTAAACAAACTGTATCAGATCTGGTGGCAGCGTTTAAGTCTTAAACCAGGATACACACGGAGGAGGAGTCGAATTGACCAAACCTAGTGTGATCCGGGAACCTCTTTACTGGTTTTATGGATCCGCATCAGCCGCGTTCGGGATCAAGAACTACGCGTTCTCTTACCTCCTACTGATCTACTCCACAGCAGTATTGGGAATCGATGCCTATATAGCGTCAATAGCGATCGGTTTAGCGATTCTTTGGGACGCATTCTCTGATCTTCTTCTTGGGCACTGGTCCGATAAGCATCGTTCTAGGTTAGGTCGACGACATCCATTCATGTACGCATCGTTGCTGATCCTGCCCGTGACTTTTTGGTTGCTATTCAACCCGATTATCGAAATTACCGAAGCTAACGGATTCTTCTACCTGCTCATTTTTGCTATCCTTGTTCGAACAGGAGCAACATTGGTTGAAGTACCGTCGATCGCACAATTGCCCGAACTAGTACAGGACTATGATCGACGTACGGAATGGTTGACACTACGTCAAACTATCGGTTGGTTGAGTGGCAATGGACTACACACGCTCAACTTTCTGTTTTGGGTAGGTGCATGGGGACTGAGCTCTCAGTTAGGGTACACCTGGTTTTCGAGCGTCGCAGCAGTCATCATCGGTGTATCTATCCTCACGACTGCACTAGGAACCCAAGCACACGGCAAATCTCTGCCCCAACCCACTGAGCGATTCCGAGTTCAGGACATCATCGGAGAGATCCGACAAATAAGGAGATCCCTCAATAACCGAAACTTTGCTTCCTTGTTCTTGTACGGTCTAACCAACGGAATCGCGGGTGGACTGAGTACGGCAATCTATCTGTACAACGTCAGTTATTTTTTTGAATTTGATGAGCGACAAATTGCTCTTACAGCTATTGGGGTACTGTTCTCACCGGTGTTCGCCTACTTCCTGTTACCCTTTGCTGGAAAGCGATTCGGTAAACGTGGTGGGGCGATGCTTGCTACCTTGACCTATATCATACTTTACCCCTGTCCCTATATCCTGTATATGCTGGGTTATTGGCCCGCATCAGGTTCAACCGCAGCTCTGGCCTGCTACACCGCATTCATCATCGTCGAAGTCGTGTGCCTCATCATATCCGCCGGGCTGTTGGATTCGATGATGGCAGATGTAGTCGAAGACAGTGAAATCGTCACAGAACGTCGTTCTGAAGGTTTGTTCTACGCTGCTCGTGCTCTCATCACTAAGGGCACATCAGCAGGTGGAATTCTGTGTGCGGGAATCATCCTTTCAGTGGTTGGCTTTGATGCGATTTCCAGCTATGCAGACATGACATCAGCTCACCGTATGACATTAGTTACCTTGTTTCTACCACTATTCACATGTCTGAATCTTGCAGCAATTGCAGCACTTTACTTTTACCGTATTAAACGCGAAGATCATGCACGTCACCTACAGACTCTTGATAAACGAGCTCAGTCAAGAAAAGCACCGACTTAACACGGGAGAGTTTCAAGAAAATGGGTGGTGAATTGAACTCTCTCTCATTACAGGCTATATTCATTGAGTCTCCTAGAACAAGATCTCCAGATGAATTTGAATCGACTTTGCACTGATTTTTATGTTTAACGTCCTCGAATTCCTCGCTATGCTCTTTGTCTTCACTATCGGGCTGGGAGTTCTGGTTGTGTTCATCTTATTCTTTCTGGATATCACACAACGACACCACGCAATCCGTCGGAATTTTCCAGTCATTGGTAGGTTTCGTGACTTTTTCGAACATTTGGGTGTGTTTTTTAGAGCTTACTTCTTTGCATTGGATAGGGAAGAAATGCCCTTCAACCGGGCAGAACGAACCTGGGTCTATCGTGCTTCGAAGAATTTCAGCAATGTCGTTCCTTTTGGGTCATCTAGAGATTTACGACCTGCGGGGACTGTCATTTTTGCAAATACAACCTATCCGACGCTAAAGCGAGATGCAGTAGAAACCGGGTATATGACCATTGGTCCGTACGTGGCTAACCCTTACGAGACGAAGTCGTTCTTTCACATCTCAGCTATGAGCTACGGAGCTATCTCTAAACCTGCAGTACTTGCCCTATCAAAGGGCGCGCGCATGGCGGGATGTTGGATGAATACTGGAGAAGGCGGTCTGAGTGAACACCACTTAGTAGGTGGAGCTGACATCATCTTCCAAATCGGTACCGCCAAGTATGGTGTGCGAAACATTTCCGGTGGATTGAGCATCGACCGTCTCAAAGAAGTGGCTGCTCACGATAGTGTAAAAATGTTTGAAATCAAACTTTCGCAAGGGGCGAAACCTGGTAAAGGGGGGATACTTCCGAAGGCAAAAGTCACACCAGAAATTGCCCAAATTCGACAAATTGAAGTAGGTAAAATTTCAGAGAGTCCCAATCGCCACCCCGAAGTCAAAAATAACGGTCAACTCTTGGATTTTGTTGACCTAGTTCGTACCACAACTGAAAAACCAACCGGAGTTAAACTCGTACTCGGATCGGTTGAATGGCTAGAACAATTCTGTAAAGAAATTCTAAACCGAGGCATTGAGTTAGCACCAGACTTCATGAGCATTGATAGTGCAGATGGGGGAACGGGTGCTGCACCCATGAGCCTTATTGACAATATGGGGATACCCATCAAAGAAAGTCTCCCCTTGGTCGTCGATACACTCTCTCGCTATAAATTACGAGACAGAATCAAAATCATATGTAGTGGGAAACTCATCACACCAGTTGAAGTTGCGTGGGCGCTCTGCGTGGGCGCAGACTTTGTCGCTTCTGCCCGAGGATTTATGTTTGCACTTGGCTGCATTCAAGCTTTGCAATGTGATCGCAACACATGTCCCACTGGAGTCACCACCCATAACCAAAATCTACAGAAAGGACTCAACGTGAAAGATAAATCTGTGAGAGTCATGCACTATGCACAAAACATTCAACACGAGGTAGGTGTGATTGCACATTCATGCGGTGCAGCTGAACCTCGAGAGCTCACGCGAGACCATTGCCGATTGGTTCAACCAAATGGGTTGTCAATCCCGCTTAGTGAACTACATCCTCCAAGCGATTCACACCTTCAACAACAATTTTTGAGCCCCTTCTGATATGGACTTGTACGATGTCATGAGAACGACCTTCGCTGCACGTCATTTCACAGATGACGATGTTCCTGATTCAGTGCTACATCGCATTTTGGATAACGCTCGATTTGCACCTAGTGGAGGCAACCGACAGGGATGGCGAGTGGTGATCGTTCGCGATCAAGAAAAAAGGAAAAAGCTCGTACCCATCATCGAAAAAGTGATGAAGCGATACCGAGCTCAAGTAGCTGCAGGTGAAAATCCCTTCAATACGATTACCCCAAGTAAGGTGACCGCAAACAACATCGCCACTACGGAATTACCCGATGGATTTGAAAGACCTTATACCCAGGCCCCCATTCTGCTATTGGTGATGGTGGATCTGTCGGAAGTCGCGTCTATGGACAGTCAAGCTGATCGAGTCGGGGTGGTGTCCGGTGCGTCCATCTATCCCTTTGTTTGGAACATCTTACTGTCAGCAAGAAATGAAGGTTTAGGAGGAACACTGACTACCTTTGCGACGGTCTACGAGCCCGAAGTCAAAAAACTGTTCCAAATCCCTGACAAATACGCTGTGTGTGCACTGTTACCCATAGGTAAACCCGTGAGGCAACTCACCAAATTACGTCGTTTTGAAGTAGATAATTTTGCGACTATCGATTCTTTTGAGGGTGAGAAATTTGGTGGGTGACACCACAGATTTGACTATACATCGGAGCTATGAGCCTCATAACGCAACAAATCCATAATCACAATCTGCAATCATAGTGTCTTGTGAAATAAAAATGTACCTATTTCGATTCCAATTTCTTGTACTTGCTCTTACTGATCCCCTGACTAATAGCGGTGTTTCACTTGATTGCTATCCAATTGAATAGAGCATTCTCTGAAGTTTGAGTGTCACCAGAAGTATCATCAATAGCCCTTGTGCTTATAGCGTTTCCTAAGCTCCAATCCAACCGTTTCACCTAGTGGGCGTCACTAAGGGTAGAGGGGACAGTACACTCTTCTCCAGCCTCCATTTAAGAACATCTGGTACTGATCTCACTAATAATTAGAAAATCAGGACTCCTAATCTCTGTGATTTTTTATAAGTGATTCATGAAGCAATCCCACCGAGCCGACCCCAATTGCTCCGATGTCAGTTTATTCGAGATTCTAGTTCGCGAGTAGACCATCGCTCTGAGATCATTTCCACAATATAAGGTGACTTACCGGATCGTAATTCGACCGAGTTGAGTCCGGTTATATATTGATTCTTAGTTTTTCTTTGTTACCGTACTCTTAATGAATCCTTGTGATTCCACCATCGATGTCGATCACAGTACGCTTAACGGTACGGTACTGTTCCGACTAGATTTCCGGGTGTTCGTAGATGCTGACGAATTTTGTCAGTGTTGGCTTCGGTCGTTACTGACATCCGTGTAAGAGGGGCCGTAGATACTCTGGTTTCAAACAAAACTTGCAGTTGACCGATGAGTATAACAGTCACTGGGAGACAGTCCTAGCAAAGCAAGGGAGCAAAGATTCCTAAGCGTAGGTGTGGGATTTTGCGGGTGTCGTATAACGGTTATTACCCCAGCTTCCCAAGCTGGAGACGAGGGTTCGACTCCCTTCACCCGCTCCAAGCCTTTTAGTCGAACTGAATGACGTTTCGCGCTACGTTGCCTGTGCGAAGTTGTTCGAGTCCTTCATTGACATCCTCTAACACAAGATGCCCGGAAATTAGATCATCAAGGTGTAATTTACCTCTGAGGTAAAAATCCACCAAGCGGGGCATATCCACTCTAAATCGATTCGAGCCCATCAATGAACCTTGAAGTTTCTTTTCTCGGAGCAGTTCCGCTCCGTGAATTTCAAGCATCGTCCCGAGTGGAATCATCCCAATCACTGTAGCGGTACCCCCAGCTCTCAACATCCCCCAAGCTTGCTCAGCGGTGGCTTTGAGACCAATAGCCTCGAAAGAGTAATGAACGCCTCCCTGAGTCATGCTGACAACCGCTTGTACTGGATCGGTTTCTTTTGCATTGACCGTGTCGGTAGCTCCAAATTTCTTAGCTAATTCGAGTTTATTTGATACTGTATCAACAGCGATTATCCTACCAGCACCTGCTAATTCTGCGCCGTTGATACAAGATAAACCTACCCCACCACAACCAATGACTGCTACCGTCGAACCGGGTTCAACTTGCGCTGTGTGAATGACGGAACCCACTCCTGTGACTACTCCACAACCAATCAAGGCTGCACGGTCCAGAGGCATGTCTTTGCTGACTTTCACAAGCGCATGCTCGTGAACAAGCATGTGTTCTGCAAAAGAGGACAGATTCAAGAATTGGTGGACTGGTTTACCACCGCAAGAGAGACGGGACTCTTGATCAAATCCACGCTGTAAACTGGGTTCTTCGCAAAGAGACATATACCCGGTCAAACAGTGTTCACAGTAACCACAAAACGCCGAGAGGCAAGTAATCACGTGATCACCCGGTTGCACATAGGTGACATCAGAACCAACTTCTTCGACGATTCCGGAAGATTCATGACCGAGAACAGTCGGTAGCGGATAAGGATAGGATCCATCTACGAAATGGAGGTCAGAATGACAGATCCCTGCTGCAACGGTGCGTATCAACACTTCTCTGGAAGTAGGTTTACTAATGGAAACCTGCTCAATAGTTAGAGGTTTTGATATTTCGTGTAATACTGCAGCTTTCATGGGTTACTCCTAACTGAGAGCAATTTCGATGATTTTAGTACTCATCCTCCATTAGTGTTAAATAATTAAATCTAATGTTTGATTGAAAAAGTGTTGCTTTTATCGTCGTTCTGAGTATTGACAGCACTGCCAAGCTCCTTTGCTCGTTCGAGAATCCGATCACGTAAGGCTTCAGCTTCGTCGATTTCGAGACCGACCATTGAAATTTCCGAAGCCGGTGTCTGAATTGAAAAATTCGCAAGCCCAAAACGGCGATCAATCCATCCACTATTTGACTCTACATGTTGAACTTTCGCTAGTGGAATTACTGTTCGCTCTTTTGCGATCACTCCCCTCACATAGGTGATATCAAAATCACTAAACGCATAACCACGACGTGGTATTTCTAGAAACGGATACACAAAAGTTCGGGCGGTTAAAACTAACCACAAACCCAATGCACTCAATGATAGACTGTAATGTTTCCACCCCAGGAACCAGGCTATCCCTACCAGTATCAGTACACTGAGTGCAATTGCGAATATAGCACTAATCCGTCCCAAAAGTTCACGTTTAAGGCACGAAAAACGATTCCACTGAGGGTCGTCAATCAAAGCGATAGACTCTAGTGGTACTCCATCGTTATCCACGGAATCAGGAACTTCAGACACTTGAGACAGTTCTAAAACCCGTTGAGCAACGTGATCTCTCAACCTCCCTGCAACCTGTGAATCTAGCCCAATTACGATTTATTCATCGCCCGCTTGAAAAAATTTCAAAGTCCCCAATCGAAAGAGTCGATCCAACATACTGTTGTCTGTAGCACTCCCTTGAACTCGACTAAACGAGACGACCTCTTCAGATTTAGAAAACAACCCAAACCGGAAGGTCATGTCTAAATTCCGCACTGCGTAACGTTCCAATGAAGTCTTGATACACCCGGTAACTAACGACCATACACTGATCAATATCCAGGCAACAACCGCGAAAAACTGCATCTGTGCCCACTCAATCTCAAAAGACCTACCGATCAACCAGCCATACCTGCAACCATGGGTGCACCAAGAAAGATCAATCCAAGGATCAGTTTGATGGCTCGTTGAATTACAGCGCGTCGCGGAAGACGACTCCACTCCACAACGAGTTCGTTGTCTCTAGATCCGGAGAGGTTTAAGTCCATTGAGGTTTTCGTCTTTGAACAACCTCCAGAACATTTGATCGCATTGTCTGTCCGATCTGCGGGGAATGTAAGGGATAGCTACCTTTCCTGAAACAAAGTGAACTCTGAACGCACAAGTTCCACGAAGACGTTGGATCAACGATTGATAGATGGTGACATTTTGGATCTTTTGGATCGGTAACACTTTCACGGAATATCCGAGCACCCCTGATCTGCGAACTATGTGATCTTTGGTCAAAAAGTACCCCTCCTTCTTCCAATCCAAATAGTCCCATACCCAATAGAGCGGTAGAACTGCTAGAGAGTAGGGCCACAATAACTCTCTCGAAAATGGAAACACGAAAGCTATTAAGGCCACTAATATGGGAAACTGAAGGAATGTCGACTTGAACAAGTTGACGTAAAAGTAAATCTTCGAGATCCCAAAGAATCTCTCAGAAAGTGGATCTATCGAAGCTTCAAAACTATCTTTTTGGTAGACCAACTGTGCTAACGTGTCTGTAGTCTTCATATCAACATAAGGTATGTCGAGTGCGTGAGTCTTACTGCTGGAAGACTGCTTTGCATGCAGTTTGCATCGTTTAACCATTCGTTCACGGACATTCGATGAATACGAAAATTCTTGAATACGTTCTCTAAGGATTGTGATCCGAGTTTTAGTGAACAACCCACGCTCAAGAAACAGGTGCTGATCGTCATAACTGAGCACCAGGTTCATGTTCTTTACGATATATTCCAAACTGCCCAGCAAAATCATCACAGTGGCTGCCAAGATAGACACTACTGTGAAAAATATTGTTACCTCTGAGGTTGAATCTACCGATGGAAACCCTATCCATCTTTCTGAATAGTGAGCCAAACTAATCAAGTCAGGACCTAAGCTTTGAGGAAATGCTTTGACTCCCTCCCACCATGCAGCGAAGGATCCATCATCCCAATCCATTCTGGCAACAACCCACAGGAGTAACAACGAGATTGTCCCACCAATGATCGCCCGGATGCCTCCACCAGATATGAACGAAGAAACCAGTACTGCTCGCTTTGATAGCTGAAACAGAGTGTTTTTTCTGGCTCAAGTTGCTCTGTTGTTTCTAAAGTGTCGGTAGAAGTTTCACTAGTCGAAGATGAGGCATCTATCGAACTGTTCTGATGGGCCTCTACGGATTCGAGTAACTTCTGCTTGAGAAGAATCAATATCTGTGATTTCGATTTCAGCTTGAACACTTCCCGCGGTATCGATGGAAACTGATGCTAATCCAAAAGCTCTTTCCAATAGATTGCGTTCAAGATTGACTGCTCGAACTGCTCCAGAGGAACCGATGACTGTGATTTCCTAATTAAGTCAGTTTTGATGCTTACTGTGTCCGGGGTAATGCGATATTTGAAGGAAAAGTACTTGAACACAGAAACCCCGACTGTGTACACCAGCGCACAACCAATACTAAGCAGAACACGCAAGTACCACGATGAGTTGTCTGGATCGAAATTTCCCACAACGAAAAAGTACGAGAAGACAGCGGGAAAAAGTACGCCGCTCACGTTCCGTAGCCGCCGGAGAAAACTGGAGAGAATAGCAACCGGTGATGTACGTTGCCACTCAGAAGCCTCTTTGATCTCCTCGATTACTGGTTCTGCGTGATTCTCGTCATTGTTTTTTCAGTCCTACGTAATCATCTCCTGGGCTCATTGACCCATCGAAAGGTGAAGTTCACCCTAACTTCTTGAATGTCAGCCCGTTTGGGAAGCTGATGTTGCCAATACTGCTGACTCGGTGGATACATCATGAGTAACGAACCATGATCGAGTTCAACAGAAATTTTTCGATCTTTGTGTGTTTTGTGACGAAGTTGAAACGTTCTACGAGCTCCGATACTAATGGACGCAATGGTGACTTCATCACCCAGTTCAGTCTCATTGTCCGAATGCCAACCCATGCAATGTGAGCCGTTATCGTAACGGTTGACTAAGGTAGCATTGAATGAATGCCCGGTGTGATGTTCGATTCGATCTTTCAACTCTCGAACGGAATCTGGAAAGGGATCAGGTTGATGTTCATAACCGGAATATCGATACACAACGGGAGCATCACTTAACCACGCACAGTAGCGAGGGGTCCGATGAGTCTTCCCGAAGACTGTGAGTTTGGGTCTCGACCAAGTAACCTGGTTGAGTCCAGAAGACAGCAATTCCGAACTTTCTTCTTGAGTCAAAAAAGACGGTTGGTAGGTCACTAAACCGTCAAAATCCACTATGGTTACTTTATTCTTGCTTGAGATTTTCCCTATCAACACTATGGGTAGGAATCAATATGTCTCAACCTATGCGCTAAGCAACTTTTCTCTACGTTCGCCCCGGAGTACCGCTAGACAAACGATGCCAACGATAAGCAACGTCATTCCAATTCGATGCTGCAATATTTTTGCTAACAAATTGGTAGCCTCTGAGACATTCGAAGCGTAAGGATTGTAAAAAGGCGAAATTAACGGTTGTTGCTGTGCTTCCCCAAAACCGTGAAGTATCAAATGGAAGAACATCCAGATCACAGCTGAGATAATTGCACCGGAAACTTCACTCCGAAACAGTGCTGAAAATCCCATGGACACTACCAAGAAAAACATAGCGGACAGAAAGGCGCCGAGGAGAGCTTCGATTGGGAACGGAGTCAGCACTAGCCGGGTGTACGTAGCAAGAAGAATTTGAGTAACCAGAATCACCGCTATGGCAGCAAACAATTTAACTTTCCAAACCTGGCGTGCACCACCAGGAACGGTATAGACGATTTCCAAAGTGCGAGCGTTGATTTCTCCCGCTATGATCCTCAACCCCAGGACAATGGCTAGCAGAGAAAGCGGACCGCCCAACATCTTGTTTTGGACATCTTCAGCTGAAATCGTTGGCTGAAGATTGAACGTTGCCGCTAGATGATTCCCAGCGAGCCAAATCACTGCAATCGCAAACGGTAATACCCAATAGAGGTGACCGGTATTCGCCACTGCAGCTAATCTAAGAAGGTCTAACCCTCTAGCTACTTTAACGAATAACCGCTTCATGATTCAACCTGCGCCAGCAACCACAAATAACCGTCCTCTGGTCGAGGAGTTACTTGTTGAGCATTGATAGACGGAGCAGTTTCATGCACAACTCGCTGTCGCCTTTTGCCGTCAGCCGTAGGTGCTTCTTCTGCTAATATCGCTTTATCGGGGAGCTCGGCTGCTCCTTCATGGAGTGTTTCAAATTCCCAGACCTTCCCTTCAGCGGACTGTGCTAACTCTGATGGACTGCCGTCAAACCGCAGTTTACTTTTCGCAATCACGAGCACTCGGTCACACGAGATGGCAACATCTTCCACTACGTGGGTTGAAAACAGCACAATCCTAGTTTCCGCCAGCTTTGATAGTAAGTTACGAAAACGAATCCTCTCTCTTGGGTCTAGCCCAACCGTAGGTTCATCAACAATGATGATGGGAGGTAATCTCAACAAGGTTCGTGCAACCGCAACTCGCTGCCTCATACCACCCGATAGTGAGCCAATCCTGTCGGTCATCTTGTCGCCAAGTCCAACTTCTTTCAGCAGCACTGACACTCGTTGCTTCTGCTCTTCTGGTGAAATCTCATACAAGGCTGCATAGTAAAGGAGATATTCCTCACAGGAAAGATTGCGAGGTAATCCCGCATCCTGAGGTAAATACCCTACCCATCGGGCCAATATTTGCCTCACACTCCTTAGGTTCACATCCCCCAGTCTGATGTTGCCACGAGTAGAGTCAATGATTCCAGCTAGTTGTCGTAAGAGTGTTGTTTTACCCGCACCGTTGGGTCCGAGTATGCCAACCATTCCACGTTTGACTGAAAAAGTGACTGAAGAGAGCGCGTGAATCTCATTTGCAGTAATGTCAAACCCACCTAATCGACGACTGAACCGTCGATACCAAGTTCTTGGGTACTTCATGAACCCCCGAGTAACTCTCTCTGAAAGCAGACCACTTTGTTGTCGGACTGCACTCCGACGAATGAGCTGACCCAGTAGCAACAAGATGCTCGCAACAATCGGCCAGAATAAATTAGCCTTGATTGGTTCATCTAACATATATTTGGGTTGGTAGTAATTGATAAAAACAAACACACCAATGACGATCCATGGGATCAGAACCGCTAGGATTCCTTCGATTCCCCCTCGTTTGTGGGTGCCGTCTTCGTTGACATGCCCTCGGAATTTACGGATTTCGATGCAAATGCGAACTAAGAACCCCGCACCAACCATCCACAACAGCATCATCCAACCTGCTATTCCGATAAACCAAGCTATGACTCCACAGGCTGCTGCGAGAATGAGAAGAACCAAACTTCGTTCTACCGTTTCAGTAGGTGAAAACGCCACACCACCGGAAGCCATCACCTTCGCTGCGTAATCTTTCTGTGCTTTCAATACTCGTTTCAAGGTGCCGGGAAGACCATAAATCTTCCGTAAAGAGGTCACCTTCAGTTCGGGAGGCCCTTTGGATGTGTCGGGTTCAATACGTTCCCTAGGTCGAAATGCAAAGAGTAGTATTGCAAAGTACACAGCTCCGATCAAAACCGTACAAATGATTTGCCACAAAAACGCGTTCAGCCCAGCGTATGTGAATAACACATACATCGTACCTACCACCGCAACCACCCACACAATCATTAGCCATGGCCCCAACCGTCCAAACGCTTCGTCCACTCGTTTGAGTGACAGGTAGCCAACCGGTGCGACGATCAGAGTCAAGAATGCGCCAGAGATTAAACCACCCATCACCACAATCGCAAACGGTGGCCAGAGTTCGTTTTCCCGTCCAGTAGTAATGGCTAATGGGAATAACGCTGCTACGGTAGTAGCCGTTGTCAGTAGAACCGGACGAGTGCGTTCTTTAACGGCGGCATACGCTGCTGCTCCGCGAGAGAACCCAGCTCTAGAAAACTGTTGCATTCGATCCAAGAGCAGTATGGAAGGATTTACCGTCAGTCCAGCTAGCACGAAAAACCCAGCAATCACCATCGAATCTACCGGGGTTCCAGTGAAAGATAGAGCCCACAACGAGCCCACAATAACCAGTGGGATGGATAGGAAAACCAATACGGGTAGGGCGAGTGACTCAAAGGTGAATGCTAAGACCAGGAACAACAAACCGAGTACGGGTAGGACTAATCGTTTAGCCCAGTTGACCTGTTGCTCTTGTTGGGGAATATCCACGACATATCCACTAGGTAAAGGAATGGAACGGACATAGTCTTGGATTTGGTCTATGATTTCATTGCGTTCACGACCCGACTCGGGTACGTGTCGTTCTAGTTGATATTGAACCGTCATTTCTCTTCTACCGTTCACATGAACAATCTGCGTAGGAGGAGGCATTTGAGAGAATTCAGCAATCTCAGTTATGGGCATTACTCCACGGGATGTTTGTACCGTCAATTCCATCAACTCTCTGCGAGAAACAGATTCATCACGCGCACCTTCGCGCTCTACAACAACGGGTATTTCGCGTTCATTGGGTAATGCAAAGTTAGTGGTTGCGCGCTCGCCGTCTCTACCCGCAAGATCCAGATACGATACGGCTTCGGCAGAAGTCAACCCGTACGCTTCGAGAGCTTCCCTCTTCGGTGTCACCCAGATTTCGGGTCGTCCAGATTCAATGGGTAATCTAGCCTGTCTCACATCCTCAAGGTTTTGCAGCCTGCGGGCGATATCCTCAGCAATGGTCAGCAATTTACTCGACTCTGGCCCAGAAACTTTGAGCTCTAATCCGTCACCAAAAATCGAACCTTGAAGATCGCTAGTTTGGCCTCCTCCCCAACCTCCTCTATACCCGCTTCTCCAACGGTCAGACATACCATATGATTCTGCTGCTTGAGATACAGTCTGTCGAATAGTGGCCACACTAAAGTCTTCAGATCTTTCTTTCCAGTCGACAAATTCAACTTGGAAATTTACGTTTTCAAGAGATAAGACTGTTTGCACATTGTCGATATCCTCCAACCCCAAGATAATTTCTTCGACACCAGCTGCTTTAGCTGTTACATCCTCTATATTGAGATTGAATCTTTGAGCTAGTTGGACATTGACATTAATGCTGTCCACTCTATCTGCATCCGTCTGGGAGGTTCGAAAGCTGATTTGAGAAATAAAGAAATAGATTAGTGTCGCGAAAATCAAGAACAGAGTTCCAACAACCCAAGAGGCCGGTGATCTCATGGCACTGGATGCGAAACCGCCCAGCAGCATCTTGGCTCGGTCTGGTGGAACGTGTCCACCCTTGGATTCACGCACTATACCACGCTGTTGGATCCGTCTCAACGCGGCAGGTGCAGCTAATCGATGAGCTAGGAGCGGAACTAAACCAATCGCAACGACCAAAGAAGCGAATACCGGTACCACAATGGATGCTGCTAACACCGACATCAGTTGCTGTGCGAACGCATCCTCAATACCAACCACAAAGATGGGGACAAAAATGATTGCAGTAGTTAAGCTCGAAGCGACAATCGCGCGCAACGTCTTGCGCAACCCGACACGGGCAGCTTCTGAAGACGATAATCCCCTTTCAATGCCTCTCAAGATAGCTTCGTAGACGACGACACTGTTGTCCACAAGTAATCCTATCGCCATGGCTAGACCGAACAAAGTCAGGATGTTGATGGTCTGGCCCATGAGGTAGAGTGAAGCTAACGCAGCAGTCACACTGACTGGCACTGCAATACCCACAACCAGTACCGCCCGTACTTGCCTCAGGAAAAGAAAGAGCACTACCAGAGCGATCCCTAATCCAATCAAACCTAACCGGTAGAGTCGTTGAATCTGGTGCTCCAAATTTTCGGCGTAATTCTCGCCCAAACGAAGTTCGATACCTAGGTTTCGCGCTAGATCTCTTACTTCTTCAATCCGGGCTTCCACAGCATTGCCAACATCAACGAGATTCGAACCTTGCTCTTGAAAGATCTGAATGCCTACAGCTGGTTTACCGTTGTATCGGAATCTTCTCTCATTGACTCCATATCCCACTTCAATAGTCGCTACATCCTCTATAGTGAGAGGGAGTCCACGCACAATTTGAGTTCGGTTGATCACACCAATTGAGTCAACTTGACCTTCGACAATAACACTGACCCGACCATCGGACTCTTCTAGACTTCCAGCGAATTGTGTCCTCCCCAACTGACGATTAATGGCAGTGACGATGTCTCTGGCGGTTACACCGAGTGCAGCTGACATGTCAGGATCTACTGTGATCCATACTTGGAGGAGACCACCACCACTAGTTTGTGCTTCCGCAACGCCTGGTACTGAAGCTAATCTAGGAGAAATATGATCTGCGGTAAGGTCATAGAGTTCGTTGGCATCACGCCCTTCTCCAATCACATGGATCGACATAACCGGTATGGTTTGACCAGAGATCGAAAACCGTGCGACATTCAAGTAGGTTGTCCGTTCTTCTGCTGTACGTTGGATCGAATTGGCTATCTGAGTGATTTCATATTCGCGTTTTTTGACATCGGTCAGGGGGTGGAATTTCACCATCATGTTTCCACTCGAACCGTTAATGCTTGCATGGGTCTCTGTGACTCCTCCAAGCGCTGAAACTCGAGATGTCAACGGTATGAGAATTTCCCGTTCCACGACCTCTGGAGTACTACCTTGACGACTAAAGGAGATATAGACATCTTTACCTTCGAGAGAGGGTAACAACTCGACAGGCATTCGTCCAATACCGACATAACCCAAAAGGAGAATGGATAAAAATACCATCGAAATCGCGACCGGTCGTATCACGGGTAAGGAAAGCAGGTTGCGCATCCTAAATTGTGAAGATAGGTTAGCGGACTCTGTCAATTTTCATACCTCACAATGGACTATTCAGAACGCAAGATTGGGTCAAACCCTGCTGAGTTGTACGATTCTTGTACTTTCCTAAGCAATTTACGAGCCAAACATTGGTAACAAACAGGATTTTAGGCTAATATTGTGTTTCTAAGGCAGATGATTGCCTCAGATCCTTTACAACCAACAGGAGAACTTTGTGGACTTTGACTTTGCACTTGTCGACTACTTCGCTCGATTCCTTCACATCGTATTCGGTATCGCTTGGATCGGACTACTTTATTACTTCAACTTTGTCCAAGGTGGATACCTGGCCAAAGCTTCCCAGGAAGCCAAAGTCAGCGCTTTTACTCAATTGGTTCCATCCGCTCTATGGTGGTTCCGATGGGCTGCGATGTTCACTTTTTTGACTGGTGCTTATCTGCTTTTCTCGGTCATGCACAACGGCACATTGAAGGAAGATACCATCGTGGCTGCCGTGATGGCTATATTGATGGCTGCTAATGTTTGGTTCATTATTTGGCCCAACCAGAAGATCGTCATCAAATCCCATGAAAGCGTGCGCGATGGTGGGGAAGCCGATCCCAACCAGGGATCAGCTGCAACTGCTGCGCTACTTGCTAGTCGAACAAACACCCTATTCTCAATACCGATGGTAGCAACCATGGTATCGAGTGGGCATTATTCCTTTGGCGATAGCATTACCACGACCTCTTATGGACTCTACTGTCTGTTGGTTCTGGTTCTGCTGATCGAACTGAATGCTATTTTTGGAAAAATGAACCCGCTCATAGCTAGTGTTCAAGGAGTGATCACCTCGGGTGTAGTGTTATCAATAGTCACGCTTGCTGTGCTCAACTTCGCCTAAGTTTCCTCTTACAGACTCCCTGTATAACCTCTCTGCAAGGTAGTCTCAAGACTGGCTCGAATAAAATTGCACTATCGCTAAACAGGTGAGTCAAAATGAATGATCTACCCATCGTCACCGATCAAGGTGCCCCCCGGCCCGAACGTGCAACTAAGCCCAGTCGAGCAGGTAAGGGTGGTGGTTCCCCAGCAGGAATCATCATGCTATCCATCTTGTCATTGCTAGGTTTTGGAGCACTGGGCTGGTTCACCTGGTCCATCAATTCCACCATGAACGTGACCTTGGACAACTTAGGAAATGTGGCAACTCGAATTGAAGCGCTTGAGAGCCGACTGGTGGTTAATGAAGAGTCCATTTTGGATTCAGACGCGTCTGTAACCGGACAATTAGCATTCTGGGAATCAGAAATTCGTAAGCTCTGGGATATTGCTAATAAGCGCAACAAAGATGACATCGCAGACAATACCGCTGCAATCAGCCAGATGTCGAACGACGTGACCGCTCGGATCAACTCCATGAAAGGATCTCTGACAGACATCGAAAATACAGTCACACAGATTGCTCGACAACAACGGAGTTTAAGCGATGATCTGGGCACAACGGTCCAACAATCCAAAGCGTTGCTTGAACAACTAGAGAGCAAAGTACAGAGTAATCAAGAGGGAGTCGAAGCATCTGACTCATCACGAAGACAGACCAACCAAAAACTTCTAGACCTTGAACGACGTCTCAGAAACTTGGAACTCGAAAACTAGATTCGATCCAGATGGAAAGAGAGAGCTATAGGAAATGAGCGATACCCAAGAGAACATCAACAACGGTCGATTTCACTGGAGAGTGCAATATCGTCACTTTGGGTCAGACCAAGGAGTGACCTTTCGTTTACTTGGTCCGATCGACAATGAGTCTTGTGAGTTAGCTCGGTTTGACTGTTTCAAGAATAACCCGCACTACCACATTGCCTTCTATGACCACAATACCATCACAGCAATCGAAGACAAAAATCCCTTCGAGTGGTCATTAAAGACGTGCGTCAACGACTTTGCGTCTCTTGTGAGTCAGTGTGGGGGAGACCAACCTACTGAACAAGAAATGAACAACCACGCACAAGCTCTTCGAACTTTGAGAGCTAGAGGGAATCACATTTCGTCGTCACACAGTCGTCTGCGTTCAACTTAGCTGACCGAGCTGCCGACCATTGGTCGTGAGTGTCTTGAATTAGCTGATCTTGTTTGTTCCACAAGTGGGTAATTCTTGTACGCAGTTCAGTCTTCTTGATCCCGGTTAACTCCGCAGGCTCAGCATAGACCCTAACCTTTCGGCATTGACCGCACATTAAGTCGAAAAACCCTGGCGGTGTGCCGTCGTAAACCACAGTGAGGCTGACGACCTGGTTAATTTTTGGTTCTAACGCATCAAGTGCGTAAATGAGTCCACCGACTTTAGGCCTCAGTAAGTGTCGATAGCCTGATTGTTGCTGTTGGTGCTTTTCTTTGGTAAATCTTGTTCCTTCCAAAAATACGAGAACGGTTAGAGGTCTTTCAGAGAATTGTTCCGCTGCTCGATCCAAGGAAGCTCGATTCTTGTCATAGAACTTAGATTTTTTGCCTCTACCTGATGACTTCCTACGATGAACGTAGGGAAAACGCAATACCCACATGACAAACCCTAGTACGGGGAGCCAAATTAATTCACGCTTGGTGAAAAACTTGATCGTCGGAGCGATTCTGTGTAACGCTATTTGGAGAATGATGATATCCGCCCAGCTTTGGTGATTGCTCGCTATGAGCCACCAGTGATTTCGGTCATTTAGCTTTTCAGAGTACTCCTTCTCAAGAGTTATCCATCGAAACCAGTTCATTAACCGAGCGTTTCCTGCCACCCATATTGCCACCATCCCATCCATAGCCCCGCGAATCTGCTTTTGAACACGAGGCAGGAAAAAGAAAGGTAAAGAGACTAATGCTAACCCTAAGATCATGAAGCAACAGGTGAGTGTGTTGATCACAAACAGCCCAAGACTAATGACTCCTCGCAAAACACCCAGCATTACTTTAGAAGTAGAGCGTCGACTTCGAACTAAAGGTTATGAAAGTAGAGATAACAGAGACTGGTGATCACGATAGCACCAATGAGATTGAGCACGAAACCCTCCTTAGCCATCTTCTCTATCGGGAATCTCCCCGAGGCGTATACCACCACATTGGGTGGCGTTGCAACGGGCAACATAAACGCACAACTCGCACTCATCGCAGCTGGCACCATGAAGACTATCGGGTCAATCGCAAGCCCAATCGCTGCGGCGGCCATGATCGGCATCAGGAGTGTGGTGGTGGCGGTATTACTCGTTGCTTCTGTGAGGAAGGTAACAGCCATGCAAATAATCAAGATTACCAGGAATATGGGCAATGCTGAAAGTACGTCCATTTGAGAAGCAAATGATGTACTCAAGCCAGATGCTTCAAATGTTTTTGCGATGGTGAGACCCGCACCAAATAGGATGAGCATCCCCCAGGGAATTTTCGTCGCAGTCTCCCAGTCCAGTAATCGCCCGTGCTTACCGTCTGGAATGAGGAACAACAGAACCACCCCAAAAAACGCTACCATGTAGTCACTCGTTGTGCCAGGGGGAAAGAGGATCGACCAACCACCCAATGGTTCTTTTCTAAAAATCCACAGTAGAGCGGTGAGTGCGAAGATGGACAACACTCGTTTTTCTGCAGTGGTCCATCGACCTATTTCGGGAAGTTGAACTGAGATCTTGTAGTTGAGATTACGAGTCAGCCAGAGCCAAAGCAAAATCAATAGTACTACTGCTACTGGGACACCCCAAAACATCCACTCCAAGAACCCCACTTCCGTTCCGGTTGTTTCTTCATATACGCCTCGAAATACGATATTCGGTGGAGTTCCAATTGGAGTCCCGATCCCACCTACACTTGCTGCATGCGCAGTTCCTAAAAGTAACGGGGCCACGATTCGTTCATCTTTAATGCGATCAAGGACCGCCAATGCAACAGGTAGTAACATTAATGTGGTAGCGGTATTACTAATCCACATTGACAATGCTGCAGCGGCAGCCATGAATCCCAAGACTAGACCACGACCACTGTTTCCGCCGAACGCTCTTAACATGACAAAGGCAACCCGACGGTGCGCACCACTCTTCTCCATAGCAGTGGAGAGAATAAACCCACCCAACATCAACAAAATGAGCGGATGACCATATGACCGTTGCACATCCCCAATCGATATGACATCAAATAACGGAAACACTACCAGCGGTATTAGTGAAACCACAGGAATAGGAATCGGTTCAAGCATCCACCACACAATCACTAAGCTGGTAACACTAGCCGTGATAATCTGCTCAGGTGGCAATCCTCCCACCCACATGAAGTACGCAACTAACGCTGCAAGTAGAGGACCGAGGATGAATCCAATAGTCTGTTTATTTAGGGTCATAGAGTAGGTAGCTTGAAGACCAAAAGAACCAGTCGAGTTGAGCCGTCATTGTATTGGTACGATACCGAGACAACGGGAATCGACCGAACTCGAGATCGTGTTGTGCAATTCGCAAGTCAGCGAACAAATTTCGACCTCAAACCTATCGGCAAACCCTTCATTCAGTTTGTGAAACTGCCCCCAGAGATTCTTCCTGACCCGGAAGCTCTCTGTGTTACCAAGATTAGCCCTCAAAAACTGAAATCCGATGGTGTCGATGAATGGGAGCTATTCCATCACCTCAACCAAGACCTCTGTCAGGGCAACACCTGCATTATCGGGTACAACAATATTGGCTTCGATGACATATTCCTTCGGTTTGGGATGTGGCGCAACTTGTTACCTCCCTACAGGCACGAATTTCACCGTGGAAATGCACGACTCGATCTACTGAATATCTTGAGATTGGCGTGTGCGCTGCGACCTGATGGCATGAATTGGCCTTACGAAGACGGCTACCCAAAATTCTCGCTCAGCGCTATCTCCGAAGCGAACGATATCCCAACCCAGGGTGCTCATGATGCTTTAGTAGATGTAGAACTCTCCATTAAAGCAGCCCGACTACTCAAACGAGCTCAATCTAGGCTGTGGAAGTACTGTTTGAGTTTGCGTGAAAGAAATACGGCGAGAAAATTGATCGATCGCCATTTCGGGCAGCCCATCCTTCATGTTTCTCAGTTTTATTCCAACCAAAGGTACTGCATTGCACCTGTGGTACCTATCACTTTTCACCCTGTTTTCTCTAATCGAGTGATCTGTGTGGATCTTTTGAGCAACGTCTCCTTGCTCGGTAAATCATCAGATGAAATTGCTGCACGCCAGTTTGCTCCCGCATCAGAACCTCAAGACAGACCAGGAATAGTCGTGATTCCTTTGAATCAATCTCCAGTTGTCGCTCCTTATACCACATTAAAGTCCAAGAACTTCAAGAGACTGAACATTAATCCGAAGTTAGTCAAAGCTAACCTAAAAGCTCTACAGTCATTTCAAGATTTGGATGAAAAACTCCATATGGTTTACGCAAAACAACCCGAAATGGAATCAGCTAGTATCGCAGAGGAAGCTCTATACGATGGATTCATATCTAAAGAAGATGAGAAGAAATGTGAACTGTTTTGGAGACAGGTGTCGAAAAATAAAGGTTGGAGCAAGGTGCGTTTCGACGACCATCGACTCAATCATCTCTACTCAAGGTTGAAAGTGCGAAAAGCACCTTCTTTACTGTCCAAGTCGGAACAGCTTCAACATCGTAAATTTGTATGCGAACAGTTGACAGGAGAAAAGCGAAATTTCAACCAAGTTCTTGAATCCACTCAAGCTCTTTTACGAGATGATTCACTCGATTTGCAAATTAAGCCGGTACTGCGCGATTACGAACTCTATCTCAATGAAATTGCGCAAGAATATTTGCACACAAACTCTCATTCCAATTAGATCGCAGGTGGAAACGCTGTCAACTCATCAAATACTGGTGACATTAGGGTGACTGCACCTAGAGCTGCCACATCCATGGTGTTGGTACGAGATGCATCCCAAGGATATGAGGTATTCATGATCCATCGCCCAAAGACTGGCGCGTTTCCGAATGTGCATGCGTTTCTAGGGGGTAAAGTAGATCAGGCTGATGAGGACTTCGAGCCGTTTTCAAATGGGTTAACAGACGTTCAAGCTTCGACCTACCTGAATCTTCCCCATGGCGGCCTCAGCTATTGGGTTGCTGCTATTCGTGAGTGCTTTGAAGAAAGTAATGTGCTCCTAGCACAACATCAAAAGGGCACTCCATTGACTGATTTGGACAGCGAACTAACAGAGCGTTTTGTAAGACTACGCCAAGAGTTGAGCCTATCACCCAACAAATTTCGAGAATTTCTCGAAGCTGAACAACTGATGCTCTCGACATCCCACGTCCATTATTTCAGCCACTGGATTACACCCGAGGGAGCACCACGACGATTCAATACGCGATTCTTTATCGCTCTACTCCCCGAAGGACAGCAAGCAATCGCTCATGAAACTGAAGTCGTTTCGGGCTGCTGGATTAGACCCAAAGATGCACTTGCAAATTTCACCAACAAAGAGTGGCACATGATCTTGCCTACCCTGATCACCCTACGAATGATTGATGGTCATGCCAACGCATCTGCACTGTATCGGTACGTGAGCAAAGGTTACCACAGGATTCCTGTTCGTCCTGCTAAACAACTACAAGGCATGCAACCCTATCCCGAACTCGAGTGATCCGCTTAGTTAACGTCGGCAAATGTTTTATCGATGGAGCTTCAACTCGATGGGTACTACGCTCGCTATCTCTGGACATCGAACCGGGTAAATCCGTGGCCCTGATTGGTCCAAGTGGATCGGGAAAAACCACATTACTGAACATGATTGCAGGGCTACTTGCTCCCGACGAAGGCGAGATTAGAGTAACCCTGAACGAATTTGATGAAGAAGTTTCTACTACGGGAATGTCGAACCGGGAATTGGTTCTCTATCGACGAAACGAGATAGGCTTTATCTACCAATTCTTCAATCTTGTGCCCACACTCACCGTAAGCGAAAATGTTCTATTACCCGTTGAGTTGACAAAACGAAATCACTTGCGTCAACGTGCAATGGAGCGCATTTCACAATTAGGATTGAGTGATTTAGCTCATGGATGGCCAGAGCAACTCTCTGGGGGTGAACAGCAACGTACTGCCATTGCTAGAGCGCTCGCACACGAACCGAGCATTGTGCTTGCTGACGAACCGACAGGCAATCTAGATTCAGACAATTCTGCTGTTGTGCTTGAAATGCTGTGGAAAGAAACCAAGAGGTTGGGCAACACTCTGGTAGTAGCCACACACAGCAATGAAGTCTGTCAGCTAGCAGACCGAGTCATTCACTTGAATTGAAGCTCCTACTTCTTAGCCAACTCAGAGACCTTCTGAAGCATGGGCTGGCGACCATTGCCCTCCTCTCTAGCCTAGCACTAGCCGTATTTTCTGTTGCGGTGGTTCACATCACCGGGCAAGAGATCACAGCACAGGTAGACCCTACTGACTTCCGTCAGAACTTCGATTATGTCGTACCTCTGGCAGAAAGTCGTGAATCCGAGTACTTTCAACTGAGACAAGCATGGCGTGAGGGGAGGTTTCCTACCATCGTAGGACTCATGCCCGTCATCGAAGGTTATGGTGATGTCAACGGGCGTTTAGTTCGAGTCTTGGGATTTGATCCGTTGTCCCATCCAGCCACACAAATTTCAGGAACGGGAGAGACTTCGAGCGCAACATTCCTGACTCAAAACGCTGTGATTGCCTATGGAGATTGGGGAGGAATTGAGTCCATTGGAGATACTCTGGTCATTGATAGCTACCCCGCTCCTCAAAACCTCCTCCTCGGAGACATTGCCACCGTTCAAAACCTGCTAGATCGACCAGGTGAACTCGACGCAGTGTGGTTGCAACAACACAAGGTAACCACATGGGAGTGGTTAGATTTAGTCTCACCGGGTTTGATGACCACGTTGGGATTGAGAACTCCATTGCTGGAGATCGAAGGGTATGAAGTGAATCGAATGAGAGACTGGAATCCCATGATAGAGTTTGGTGGGTCCATAGCTTTCAATTTGGGATTACTGGGGATCCTTGCAATCTTTGTCTCTGCGTTCATCGTCTTTGAAGCAGCCTCAAGTAATTTTCGTCGACGTCACATGGAGATCAAGAGATTGGTAGCTGCTGGAGTCACTCAAGCACAATTTCGGTTTATATTTGCTACTGAATTTCTCCTCATCGGGATGATAGGTTCAGTTATTGGGCTGATAGGCGCAGTTCTATTTTTTGAGTTCGTACCGATTGGTGGACTGGAAATCGACTTGAGTCATCTAGATGTCGCTGCAGCCAAAGGGTTGATTATGGGGGTTTGTACGACGGTCTTTGCTGCTCTTGTGGGTATGAACCGAACTGAGGGTCATTCACCCAAAGTGAATGGGTGGTTGTCGTTGGTCGCTATTACTGGAATCGTGGTTGGAGTATTGCCCCAATCTCATCTCATGGGAGCTATCTTGGTCGTAGTCTCACTATGCCTTCTGCAGATCGGAGGACTGATACCAAGCACCTTGAACGGGGTACATTCTCTGGTTCACAAGCTGAAACCCGAGCAACTTGCTTCAACCATGAATTTACGCTCTGTAGGACAGCAAGCATGCCGAGCTTTCACTCCTGTGAGTGCATTCTCAATAGGGATTGGTGCAGCGGTTGGAATTGCACTGATGGTTGCAAGTTTTCAACGTGACTTTGAAGAACTGCTGGATCTGAGATTCGCTCCTGGACTACACATAGACCAAGCGGGTGTCATCTCAACCGATGCAATCAATCAAATCAATGGAGTCATCGAAGTTCGAGAGTATTTCCGAGGACAAGCTCGCATGGAAGAGGGTGAAATCTTTGTGATCGCAACCACACTCGATGATTTTGAAAGCCATCGCTATGGATTTAAGGGTACCGTTGCAGCCGATGGAGTATTCATCAATGAGCAACTGGCTCGACACCATAACCTGAAAGTGGGCGATCAACTGAATTTCGATCTCACAGGAGCTACGACTATTTCGTCAACTGTTCTCCATATCTTCCAGTCCTATGGTATAGCACGAAGAGTTGCGGTGATTCCTGAAAACCTGGTTGACAAATTGACTCTGGTACGAGATCGAGCCCTGGTCCGGACCCAATCGAATCACCACCGTACGGTTCTCTCCCAATTGACCGCAATGTATCCTCATCTGCCCTTAGTCGATCACGTTGAACTCCGAGACCAAGCTGTCGTCACATTCAACCGCACGTTTGCTCTTACCCGAGTCATATCCGTGATTGCGGGAGTGGTTGCCGTCATAGGACTTTTCAACTTCTCACTAGCACAACAACAGGCCAAAACTCGCGAATATCGACTTCTATCCACATTGGGGCAAACTAAACGAGCACTCCTAAGTTCAGCACTCATCCAATCTTCTACATTTGCTAGCATTTGCTGTTTCACTTCACTACCCTTGGGGGTAGGTATTGCTTGGGTCTTGTGTGAGTTAATCAACCCCAGAGCTTTCCAGTGGACCATTTCCCTGCATCTGATTCCATCGGCCCTATTGCTTCCTGTTCTGCTTGGATTTTTTGCAGCACTCTTGGCGTGTCTGGTACCCATTTTTCTGCAAATAAGACGATACCCGTGAGTACAGAAATACTACGGATCATAGCAACGACCGCACTCATTTCGTGTGTTGGGTTATTCAACGGATGTGGTCCTTCAGAGCTTTCTACCCAAAGCCTCAATGATTGGATTGGTGAGGGTACTGCAGAAGTTGATTTCAAAATTGTGGATGGCATCGAATCGATTGAGTTTCCTTATGATCACGGGCCACACACCGACTATATGATCGAATGGTGGTATCTCACTTCAATCGTAGAAAACGAACAGGGAGAGGAGTTTGGAGTACAGTTCACAGTATTTCGACGAGGGCTAACGACTCTATCAGATGATGCGTCCCCGTGGCGATCTGGACAGATTTATCTAGCCCACACCGCACTATCTGATGTATCAAGGGCCAAACACTACGACTTTGAAAGACTGAGCCGAGGTCATCCAGAATTAGCAGGTGTTTCCACCCGGCCGTTTCGGGCGTTTGTTGAGGATTGGTCATTAGCTTCTGAAACAGGTTCGTTTTTCCCGTTAAATCTAACCGTGTCTACGCCCACTTACCGAGTGGACTTCAACATAGAATCGGGCAAGCCAGCGGTACTACACGGTGAAAAAGGCTATTCGCAAAAGAGCGGGAACCACGCATCCTATTACTATTCCATGACTCAACTCCCTACACATGGGTCACTCACTCTCCATGGTGAACCACACTCTATAACGGGGAATTCTTGGATTGAACGTGAGTGGAGCAGTCAACTGCTCGGTTCAGAGCATCGTGGTTGGTACTGGTTTGGATTGAGTCTAGAAGATGATCGAGACCTAGTGTTGTTTTCTCTTGTTGGAAAAGACGATGCGGTCGATGCACTCCCTACCCTGATATGGATCGATAAAGAAGGTCATCAACAACCTTTAGCAGCTTCAAACTGGGAAATCAATCCTGTCAGAGTGTGGCAGGCTTGGCCCGTTGAATGGAATCTGCGCGTTGAACAGGTCGAGTACACAATCAAAGCCAAATTCGACGACCAAGAAATGGGGACAGATATTCAGTATTGGGAAGGAGTCGTCGATGTCATACAGGATGGCAGTTCTGTTGGCAGGGGATACATGGAACTTACCGGTTATGCTGACTAATCGGTTGCGACGAAAGACCCAGCTGAATGGTGTACCAATAAAATGCCTTGCTTCCTAGCTAGCCCGAACGAACCAATTAGCTCGCACAGTTGTGACTGGGTTTACTACAACGATTCTTCATTCGGACCGCCAATCTCCCATTGAGCACGGTGCGTTCCACAAGCCAATTCACGCAAACGTCGCGTTTGAATACGGTGATACACACGAATTAGCTGAAGTCTTTCAAGGCAAATCTTCGGGCTACACCTATGCTCGACAAGTGAACCCTACGGTGACTGCTCTTGCTGAGAAGATCACCCGATTAGAAAACGGGAAAGACACTCTTTGCTTTGCTAGCGGAATGGCAGCGATTGGTACTGCATTGCTCAGTCTGCTTCGAACAGGTGATCACTTTATCTCTAGTCGATTCTTGTTTGGTAACACCAACAGTCTTCTGAACCATCTGCAGAGCTTTGGGATTGAAGTGTCGTTTGTAGATGCTACCGATATCAACGAAGTCGAAAATGCAATTGAGGCGAATACCAAACTAGTTTTTGTTGAAACCATCGCAAATCCTCGAACGCAGATTGCTGCGTTGGAAGAAATCGCTGCGTTGTGTGGCAAGAAAGATCTTATTTATGTGGTGGACAACACCACGACCTCTCCCTACCTGTTCCCCGCCATTCAATTTGGTGCTCATTTCGTTGTGAACAGCCTGACCAAGTACATCTGCGGTCACGGAAACGCACTCGGAGGTGCTCTCACCGACGCAGGAAACTTCGACTGGTCTTCCTTTGACAACATTTATGACACCTATCGAAAGGGTGATCCCTCAGGTTGGGGAATGACCCAGATAGGAAAAAAGGGGCTCCGTGATATGGGTGGGTCATTGAGTGCAGATTCGGCGAACAAAATCGCCATGGGAGCAGAAACTCTCGCGCTTCGATTGGAACGCCAGTGTTCAAATGCATTGAAATTGACTCGCTTTCTGGATCAACACCAACTCGTAGACACAGTCTACTACCCCGGACTCGAACATCACCCACAATACGAGCGAGCCAAACGTCTATTCAAACATCCTGGCGCGCTATTTTCCTTTGAACTTTCCAAGACAGTAGATCCGTTCGAATACCTAAATAGACTGCGAATTGTTGCAAGTTCAACTAATCTAGGCGACAACCGCACACTAGCGATACCAGTAGCACATACGATCTTTCATGAAATGGGCCCAGAACGTCGTGCTAGCATGGGAATTGCAGATTCTTTAATTCGGATTTCTGTCGGGATTGAAGACTGCGATGATCTGATCGCTGACTTCGAACGAGCTTTCAAACACAATGAGAGGTAAACCAAACTAATGACTCGATTAGCAAACAAAACTGCCATCATCACAGGAGCAGCGGGAGGTATTGGAACCGCCATTTCTGAGCTCTTCCTGAAAAACGGCTGCAATGTGTTCCTTGTAGATTTGATGGAAGACTCACTAAAAGAAATGTGTGATATCCTCGACTCTTCCCGTGTTGGCTACCTGGCAGGTGATATTTCGAACTTTGAGACTAACCAACAAGCAGTAGCAGCTGCAGTACAACAATTTGAACATGTCGATGTATTCATTGCGAATGCTGGAATCGGTGGGATGATGCAATCACTCATTGAGTACGACGAAACCGTTTTCACCCAAGTGATGCAAGTGAATTTATTTGGGGTGTGGCACGGCATCCGCGCCGTCGGACCTCACATGATTCAACAAGGCAAAGGAAGCATCGTGATTACTTCGAGTGTTGCGGGCTTGGGAGGTGCACCTCTGCTAGGTGCTTATTGCGCAAGTAAACATGCGGTTGTTGGTTTGATGCGCGTGGCTGCTCGAGAGTTTGCACGATTTAACATTCGAGTGAACACAGTCAATCCCGGTCCGACCGAAACTGACATGGTTCGAGGATTGGAACTCGGTTTTTCTCCTCACTCCGCTGAGGAAGGCAAAAAGCTGATTGAGTCCAATATCCCCTTGTCTAGGTACGGTGAGCCAAGTGAAATTGCTGATCTGATGCTCTTTTTAGCCAGTGACGATTCGAGTTATATCACGGGTGCAACCCACACTATCGATGGGGGATCAAGAGCTTAAATGACAAACTCAGCCGCAGTCTTACAAACACACCTGAACCTCCCGGGTCGTGTTCAGGGTAAGGTACGCGACATCTATCGGACGCAGCTCGATTCAGGTGAACCTTCGCTGTTGATTGTTGCAACGGATCGGATTAGTGCATTTGATGTTGTTCTGGGTAGTGGATTACCTGGAAAAGGGAAGGTGCTCACTCAGATCTCTAAATTTTGGTTCAATCACTTTGAAGATCTCGTTGAGAATCACCTGATCAGTACTGACCCCAATGATGTGCCTGGCATCAGTGAAAATGAAAGATCGATTCTGAAAGATCGAATCACTCTCTGCAAGCAAGCCGAGGTTGTACCGATTGAGTGCATTGCTCGTGGATATCTAACCGGTAGCGGTTACAAAGACTATCTACGAACTGGAAAGGTATGTGGTATTGAGTTACCTGAAGGACTGCAAAACAGCGATAGACTCCCAGAACCCTTGTTTACACCGTCAACTAAAGCGGAATTGGGTGATTACGACGAGAACATTAGCTTTGAGCAAGGTGTAGAAATCGTGGGGGAGGAAACCATGAATTGGCTTCGAGACACAACTCTGGAGCTTTACACACATGCTCGCGACTATGCGCTCGCTCGTGGAATCATTATTGCTGACACAAAGTTTGAATTTGGACGAGTGCCCGATCGAGAATCCCCGATTCTCATTGATGAAATTTTTACTCCCGATAGTTCACGATTTTGGCCCGCTGATGAATGGGAACCCGGCCGAGAACAGAATAGTTTTGACAAACAGATAGTCCGCAATTACTTGGAAACTATTGTCAGCTCAGGTGATTGGGACAAAACCCCACCGGGGCCTGATCTCCCCGATCAAGTGATTGATGCAACCATAAAGAGATACATGGAAGCATATCAACTGTTGACTGATACCGAACTAGCGATCTAGCTGTCGAAGCTTCGTCGAATTGGATTGGGAAACCTACAGGGAGATCTGTGATCGACCCAATGCGATGACCCGATGGGTGCTTGATCAAACCCTAGCTGTGTGTCAGGGAGTTTCCCAAACCTTGCTCCAGCAAGCGCTCCAATCTATTCCGCTCAAGAAACCAGAGGGACATCAAGGAGACGAACTTACGGATATGTTTGTTCTGTCTCTGTCCACGGATGAAGTGGTACAAATCCTACACTGGGTTGGAATTGCGATCGAACAAAACAAGCAAACTACTGGTCCATTCACCAGGGACTATCAGGGTATTCAGCGAACGTGGCTGGAGTACCAAAGCTGGATTAAAAAACGATTTGATAGTTAGGCTTGTGCTAGGCTAGCGTTTACCTGAACTTCGCGAAGAACGCAAAAAAACACTACCCTTCGTCACAGCGTCACAATGCAATAGCGACTGAGGTTATCAAGACGTTAGCACTTGGGGGCTTGATCTAGTGAACGAGAAATAGCTGAAAATCTTTCGGAGGAAAGATCAGCAAGTAACCATAAACATCGTCGACAGAGAGCAATTGTGAAGACATTGAGATTTGTACTGGTTATTGCGTTAAACATGAAGTCGTAGCCCAGATACAGCTAACAGGAAAAACGGTGCCGATTGAGATCAATACAACCAGAGTGATGTAACTTCCCACCGACCTGTGCCCTTGAGGGGAGAAACAATGAATTCGACTGTCAATCAAGTAGTTCGGATGAATGTGTTCATCCTACGTGGTTATCCCCCATCCAACCCAATCAGCTTCAAATGTGACAGCACTAAACCGACCAAGATGGATAGTGAGTGGATCGACCCGTTCCTGTAGAACTCGAGACTCATGATAGTCGGTAAACCACAACACACCAACGTGATTGCGATACCACCAAGTAACCATTCTGCCTGTTAGCATGGTTTCGTCCTCAAGGACTCACCAATACTATCGGTACATGGCTTTAGCATAGTATTGTTTTAATCTAATTTGTCTCGAGTCGCCCATTGAGTGATGACGCGAACAGTCTACAATCTCTTAGTTCAACTCGTAGTCAAACTCGCTCGAACATAATCTACATAAACAACCATAAATAGGAAGCCGATGTCAACAGCGGTAATACTTTCACTTGTTGGTGGAGTGATCATTGGTGGTCTAATATGGCTGATCGTAGGCTCGAGAATGAAGTTCGTCGAAGACGATGTCCAAAACCAAATCTTGAACTTTGGGGTTTACTTCGCCATTGCTGGTTGTCTGACGTTCCCGTTTGTATTTCTTGTGCTAACCCAGACTCAATAGCTGATGGACCTCACATACAGCATCGCAGATGCTTGCCCAGACAGAGTGCTACTGATTCGAATCTGAAAGTTTCTCGAGAATCTCCCGAATCTTTATCAGTTCCCTGGTTTGCTCTTTCATGGTCATGATCATGTCAGGCAACTGGTCCCATATCCGATAAATGAAGAACAGAATCGCGCAGACTCCCAAAAAAGTCAAAAACAAAAACATAACATCCTCAATTCCTCGAGTATGAGTTAAATGATAGCGTTGAGACAGGCCAACACCATAAAAGACAACCTAGCAAGTGTTGATGTGCCTAAACTCCAAGGGGCGGTAAACCTTAAGCAATTCTCCCGAGGAGAAATCTACCTGCTGCCAACCACCCTCAAATCCATAGCAAAGCATTGTCAAAGTCGGAATGCGTAGAGGTCCAGATCGGTTTCCACTCGCCCACGCACAACTTTCAATCGTAGGAAGGTGGGTTACCACAGCAACAGAGTGCAGTCTGGGATCCACTTCCCACAACAAGCTTGCTACATCTTGAGTGCGTGCACTGTACAAAGTGTGATCTAGGATGATCTCAACACCTAATTCCTGATTGATCAGACCTGCTGTTTCAGTTGTTCGATGAGCATCACTGGTGTAGATTAACTGGGGTGGATACTCTGACTGTCCCAGAACATGAGCCATGATCGGGCCATCCCGTTTTCCACGTTTATTCAGTGGTCGATCCATGTCAGTCACCCCTGAAGGCCATGCTGATTTTCCGTGTCTAACCAACCAACAGTATTTCACGAAGTTTATCGACCTTGTCTACAGCCCTGTATTAGTTTCTTTGGTGATCAGTTGTTTCAGGCAGCGCGATTTCGTTGTCCTAGACAGAGCGGCGACCAAAAAAATATTTGTGGAAAGGATACTATTTTGCTTCTAGACTACCAATCCCAACGAACGCCAACTTCGATAGAACGGCCAGGATGAGGAACATAGTCCTTGACTGGTGACACATGTGTACGAATTTCAGCATCAGTTAGGTTTCTTCCTTTCAAGAATAACTCTAGTGGATGATCGTGGATAGGACGATATTTCAAATCAAGTGCGACTTCAGTGTAACCATCAGTAGGCATCTCAAATTTAGCTAGATTTTTCTGTTCATCTACCAGAGTCACTCGAGCCACTGCATCAATAACACCAAATTCCATATCCCATTCAGCACTCAGACGATTGGTGGGCATTCTGGGTAGATACTTGTTGCCACTAGTATCAACTCGTACTCGCATAGTCTCGAAACCTAGTTGCAATTCTGAGTTGAACAGTGTGTTACTTGGTAGATCCAAAATTCCTGTCACTGCAAACCCTAGAAACGAAACATCATCTTGCCTAAATTGAAATACTTGTAGCTCATCTTCAGTTTCACCTGTTGGTGATGCATAGATGTAGTCGTTAAATTGTCTGAAATAAGCAGTTGCAAATATCGAAACACTCCCTAGATTCGTGAAATACTCACTTGTAGCACTAAATGCTTGTTCTTCTGATAGATTGGGATTACCTCGCTCAACTGACCCAGTTGCTAGGTGAGGACCGTCAACATATAACTCTGCTGCCTCTGGTACTCGAGTCGATACATCAAGAACGATTTGCAAGGTTTGATCTGTTTGCTCTACCGGCAAAAATAGAGCTGACAACGCGTACGAGTTGTAATCAGACTCACCGAACTCAACGGAATCGATGGTGACAAACTCAACTCGAGCACCTAGGTTTAGATGACCAAGCATCCCAGCTTCATAACCTAAATGGTGTCCCCAGTAATAACCGAACGAAGAGGTTGTGGTCGCAGCCAAAATTGGGGCATTGGATTCATGATCATGGATCTCAAAATCGGAATTGGAGAAATGCAAACCAACCAAATGGTCTCTGTTTGTGTTCAAGACAGTATCCATCCGTAACTCCATACTCTCGCGATTAAATGTGGTTGGGGGTTCATCACCCTCTCCCTCGTCGTGTTCATACCCTGACATCCCGGCTTGAACGTGGAAACTCTCGAATACACCAGCTAGTTGCTTTGCTTCGAACTCAATATCGGTTCGATTCTGCTCATACACGATACTGGTGGGGGCTTCTTCATCATGATGCTCTTCCTCGTCTTCGTGATGATCCTCTTCCTCATCATCGTCGTGTTCTTCTTCATGGTGATGGACATGTAGTACTGTGCCCGGAATGCCATAGGTACCTTCTGATTTGGTATGTGCCATACCAAAGATAGTGTCGTCAGAGAGATAAAAAGACAGTCCCAAATCTATTACACTGACATCGAACCCACTGCTAGGAATAGAGCCGAACACCTCTTCCTCATGTTCATCATCATGATCATGGTGTCCTTCTTCCTCGTGTTCATCATGTTCTTCTTTTACAAACTCAGACAGTGCAAAGCCTGGGATATCATAGTCTTGCGCCTGACGATCGACGATTCCCAGATGCAGTCGAAACTGGTCTAAGTTCATACTGACTGTTGCGTGTTGATTCCGATCTTTTCCGTTATCGGCACCGGAAAATTGAAGAGACGCTTCTGCATTCTCTTCTGAGTTCTGAACCGCGTTCAAGCGATGACTGTTAACATTGACGATTCCACCAATTGCACCAGAGCCAAATAGCAATGAACTAGGGCCAGTTAAAACAGCCACGTTCTCAGCACTATGGGTTTCAATCATCACTAAGTGATCCAGGAAGTTGGAACTCAAATCCATGGTTGACAACCTATCTAGGAGTACTTTAACTCTGGGTCCGTCTAATCCATGAATTTGCGGTCTTCCTACCGCTCTACCAAAATTGACCGATCTTACTCCAGGTAAGGAGTTGATAGTTTCTCCAATCGAAGCACTTTCTAGTCGATCAAGGTCTGCTTCAGTTAACACCGAACCTCGCAACGTCATCTCATCATGTTTTATTCCATCTGTGCGTACAACCAATTGCTCCATGACTTCTAGAGCTTCGGATTGATTATTTTTCTCCTCTTCTGTTTCCTCTTGACCCATCACACAAATACATACGATCAAAGACAGAAAAGAAAAGTGTTTTAGTGTGGAACGCATAAGCTAATCCTCCAAAGGCAGTGGCCAACTCAAACAGAACGGCCGTGGGGTCTCAATTAGATAGATTGAGACTAAAAAAAAATTAATAAAACTGGTTTGCTAGACTACACAAACCATGAAAAGTTCCTTCCATGAGGAACCAATAAATTATTGTAACTTGTTGGAAATTTAGTAAATCGAAATCATCGATTTGAAGCAAGATTCTACTCACTCATGATCATCTTGCAAATTGAGTACTGAAACTCAGTAATCGGGCTGATTAGCAACCAGAATTGTTCGGTACTCAACTTGCCAGTTGTCTGAACGAAGGTGAACGCTGCAAGATTGATGTAACCCTTACCGTCGTTATCGTGTTTAGCCCTGCTTCGTCCCCACACAGACTCTTTGTCGCAATTCGTGAAATCCTCGCTGATGGTGGCATCCTGAGCCAATGTCAGATTGAACCCTCCCGAAATGAACCTTTTGATGCACTAGCAATAAGTTCATAACCACGATATTTCGTACTCAACTCAAGATTCGGTAACCGTTCTTGATCCTTGTTATTCAACTGGATGTAGAAGAAATTTAGTTGTCCGAAACCAAGGTTTAGTGGAGAGCTTCTTGTTGAATGGGTTTCCGTTTAGCTTGTCATAGCGAAGTTCTAGTGTGACTAGAAAATCAGCTAGGATTGAAAGCACCGGCGGCATTCTTCCTTGGTGTTCGGGTTGCACGCTATCTAGATTAATTCTCCGGGATATAGTCTTTAGGTTTGTGATGAAACAATGTCGTCAATTTGTCAAGATCTTGAATTGTTGAATCATGAAAAATTAATCAGTTGAAAAGGCTGCAGCTCTATGCTTGGTGTGACAGTTTCTGTAAGCTCGTGAGTGAAAGTAAAGTTAGCTCAATATCGATCTCTGTTCCCTGTATGTCAGCCATCGTAGGCAGAATAACCGTTATAAGCCTAGTTCATATTGCAACACTTCTTATGAAGACAGAGGACTATCGATGCCAGAAATTAACCAAGGCCGATGTCACAAACGCGTTTGCAGTGAATAGGTTTTCTCCTTTCCTTTGAAGGGCTTGACTAGCAGCAGTCCAGCAATAAAGCCGCCAATATGGGCCAAATAAGCCACTCCCCCTCCACCTACATCCGTTGATAAACTTAGGAGTACTTGATACCCAAAGTAAACTCCTAATATGACCATCGAGGGAACTTCGATAACAAAAATTAGTAGGAGAGCTTTGATACGTGCTCGTGGATGCAACACGATGTATCCCCCCATCACACCGCTGACAGCACCGGAAGCTCCGATCATAGGAATGGCAGACTTGATATCAGGTAAAACTTGTACAAAAGCAGCTACGCATCCACAGAAAAGGTAAAAAATGAGGAATTTGAACCGACCTAGTGCGTTTTCGATATTGTCACCAAATAACCACAAGAACCACATATTGCCAACAAGATGCATGAAATTTGAGTCGTGCATGAACATGTGAGTCATGAGCGTGTAGTAAGGGAAATCGACGGTATAGCAGATAGTGCGCTCTTCGGTCATCCAGAGTGGCGTACCACTCGCGATAGTCCCTAGAAAATCCCACCAATAAAGCCAAATCTACAAAGTGAATTTTCAAAGCCAGGATTCGTTCCCGCGGTCTGCACCACTAACCAACAGAGAACGTTGAGCCCAATCAACATGAAGGTGATGATTGGTAGTCGATCTACAGGATTGTGGTCGAATAACGGGAACAACATGGTGAGGCTACTCTAGCTTATGATCCTCTAGCCTTTAGGTTGTACACCAGCAGGTCCAAGCAACTGTGCTATCCACATCGTCGACTCTGAAGTTTCAAGTGCTATTTTCATGGTCATAGTTAAGGGGACAGACAAGAGCATTCCAATGGGGCCGAACATCCAACCCCAAAAGATTAACGACACAAACACAACTAGAGTAGACAATCCCATTGTCTTACCCAAGAATCTGGGCTCGATTCCCGCGCCAATTCCAACGTTGATCAACACATAACCAATCAGTGCAATGCAAGCAGGCCCCAAGCCAAGTTGGACCGTTGCAATGAGTACTGCCGGTGCAGCAGCAATAACACTACCAATGTTGGGAATGTAGTTCAAGAAGAAGGCCAATAATCCCCAAAGGATAGCAAAGTCAACTCCGAGAATCAGCAGCAGGATGGTAACGGACACCCCCGTACACAAGCTAGTCAGCGTTTTGACTGCCATGTATTGGCTGAGATTCGTAACAAACTGTTGCAACCATCTGGAACCCATTCCTTTCTCGCTCAGGATGTTGTTCAATTTTCGCGGTAGTGCTGTACCTTCAGCCAAGATAAATATCACGGTCAGCACGGATGAGAAAGGTATTGGACAAGAGCTGCGTCATGGTTTGTAGAGACTGACCCGCGACTTGAACGATGCGGCTGGGGTCAATAATCTCCATGAGATCCTGTTCGTCGAAATCCAGTCCGAGGTTTCGAAGTGATTGAATGACACCTGAAGCCATTTCTCTTACTCGAACTTCGTAAGCTGATTGTTCAGCCAAAAACTCTCTGATGGCGTTTACCATGACTAAACCCAATCCAAGCAAGCACAGTATCAGTAGTACGAAGACGGTGGTCACAGACAACCAGTTAGGAATCCCCAATCGATTCATCGCCCGAATCGGAGTGCTCGCAATGGTCGCAATAAAAACTGACAGCATAAAAGGAACTACCAACGCTTGAGCAGCTTTCATACCCGCTAGGATGACAACGATTGCTATCAATACCACCCAGGTATTTCGGGTCAGAATTGGACTCGGGTCGATCATTGAAACTTACCACGATTCTTTAGACTCGGGAGCTGTGTTCGGACCGAATGCACTCGTTGTGGATCGATTTCCCGCTACTGCAACGGTTGAGGAATCCTGCTCACACTCGGTGACAATCCTACCCCAAGGATCAATCACCAAACTGTGCCCAAAGGATTTACGCCCACGATAGAAATGGTCACCGTATTGGGCTGGTGCAATCACATAACTCTGACATTCAACCGCACGCGCACGAAGTAGAACGTACCAATGAGCCTTTCCTGTGGTTGCCATAAACGCTGCGGGGGCTGCTAATGCGATAGCTCCATGGTCAACCAATTTTTGATAGAGTTGGGGAAATCTCAGGTCCGTAGCATATGCTCAATCCCAACTTACCAAAAGGTAGTTCTGTGGTGATCGCTCTACTTCCCGGATCTGTCCACTTCGACTCATGCATAAAGGTACCGTCTTCAAGATCAACATCAAATAGATGTATCTTGCGGTATCGTTCGACAATTTCTCCCTCAGGCGAAACATGAAAGCAAGTGTTGTACCACTTTGAGTCTCCCGCATCTTCCGGAAACCCACCCCGCAATCAAATGAACGCAGTTTTCCGTTGCCATTTGCACACATGACTCAATGATAGGACCGGGGTTGTCGAATGTTTCGACATGTTCCCGTTGTTCACGATCAGGACCAATGAATGCAAAGGATTCGGGTAAGAAAACTACTTCAGCCCCTTGATCTGCTGCTTGAGATACCAACTCAGCACAAATATGAAGGTTTGCTGTCACATCTGTCAATGCACAAACTTGAACAATCCCTACAGTGGTTTTCTGGGGAACGAAACTGCCAATCGTTGCAGATTCAGGCATTGCTTAGGGGGTCGAGGTCTCCCTAGTGACCATCTTCACACACGTCGTCAAAATTTCCATAGCTGATTCGACCTCAGCCAGCGATGCAAAGGTCGGAGCAATGCGAATATTGGTATCGTCTGGATCGTGTCCATAAGGGAAGGTCGCACCAGCTGGAGTGAGTGCTAAACCAGCAGCTTTAGCTGCAGATACGACCTTTGATGCAGTACCCGGTGTGACATCCAACGAAACAAAGTATCCTCCCGTAGGTTGAGTCCATCTGATTCCTTCTAGGTTTCCAAGCTCGGATTCCAGTGCACCCAGGACTGCTCGAAACTTTGGTCTGAGAATTTCAGCGTGCTTCTTCATATGCGCACTCACCCTTTTACCGTTCTGCAAGAATCTCGCTTGTCGCAACTGATTGACTTTATCAAACCCAACCGTCATCGAGGAAAGGTTTTTCTCGATTGCGTCAATCACCTTAGAAGATGATCCCAAAAATCCAACACCTGCGGCCGCAAAAGTGATCTTTGAGGTGGATCCAAACTTTATGATGAAATCCTCGGTTCCTTGACGTTGTGCACTGACATCTAAGCTCGAAAGGACTGTAGCGGGCTCTTCAAAATCGTGCACTGAATAAGCATTGTCCCACAGGACATAAAACGGGTGATCGGGGGTGTCTTTCCTTAAGTTGGGTAGGGCAGCAATTCGTTTTACGGCCTCATCGCTGTAGGTACAACCTGTTGGATTCGAGTGCTTGGGCACACACCATATCATGCAAGTGGACAAGTCATTCTTCACCATCTCTTCAACTTCATCCATTTTCGGACCCTGTTCATCCATCCCCACATTGACCATCCGGACTCCTAAGTAGTCAGTAAGTGCAAAGTGTCGGTCATAGCCGGGTACGGGACAAATTGCTGTAGGATTGTCTTGTGCGCCCAGTGGATCATTAGTGAGACCTCGATTGACCAATAAATCAGCAGTGATATACATCAAGTGAAGGCTTGAGTTTCCACCAGCGATCACTCGATCAGCTGGAACATCCAGTAGGTGTGAGCCTAGTTGACGTGCTTCAGGAATCCCTAGTAATCCCCCATAGTTGCGGGTATCCGTGCCATCTTCAGCTATGTAATCCCCGTCCAGAACGCCATCAAGACCGTTACTCAAAGCAATCTGATCACTACCTGGTTTACCTCGAACGAGATTGAAACTAAAGCTCTGTTGTCTTAAGCGTTCGTATTTGTCAACGATGTTGTTAGGGTGGTCCACTGTTTAGCTCCTCGTATTTAGTGTTGGCATTGAGTAGGCATGGTGGTGAGACTTGCCATGATACTTTACTCTCACGAGTGCAAATCATGCTATTTTCTTGAACTCTTCAGTTGCAAAGACCGATTGTAGTCTGTGTCCCCAGACCCCACCCAAATGCCCCTATCTCTTGAGTTGAGGTGCAATGGTGCCAAAAATGACCACTTTTGTCGATCAAATGTGAACAAATTAGCCAATTTCGATGTAAAATTTGCGACCTTTTTTGAGAGAATCTATGCCTTCCGTAAAAATTAGGGACACAGAGTCCTTTGACATTGCTTTGCGTCGATTCAAACGTAATTGTGAGAAAGCGGGAATCATCTCCGAAGCTCGCAAACGAGAATACTACGAAAAACCCACGTCGGTACGCAAGCGCAAGAATGCAGCTGCTATTAAGCGGCACCTCAAGAAGCTACAACGAGAGTCTCGGCGATTTGAACGTCTCCATTAGTGAGTGAGTCGTAAACAATCTCAGAGCTATTAGACTAACCGTACTCAATGAAACACTCCTCAACGCCGAAGCGGCACGAAGAATGATCCAGCGCTCGTTGCGAAGAGTTCTTATCACGGTGGATAACGGTCACTAAGATTTTTCTCACTTAGATTAACTGAGAACTCGATTCGTGGCTACATTCACTCGTCAGTTTCTCGACGATCTGCAAAACCGTGTCGATGCCGTTCAGTTGGTAGGTCAATCTGTAGAACTTAAACCCAGTGGGAATAACTTTAAGGGACTGTGCCCGTTTCACCCGGAGAAAACTCCTTCATTTCACGTTTATCCAAACGACCAATCCTACCATTGTTTTGGCTGTGGAGCACATGGATCCATGATTGATTTTGTTATGAAACAGCGAAACCTTCCGTTTCCTGAGGCTGTTTCTGCTCTCGCTGAGATGGTCGGTCTGCCGCTACCCGAAAAAGGAAACCAGCGTCGTCGCCCTGAAGAACTTCACCAATTTAAGAAGCTCCACCAAGCCATGGAAGCTGCTGACACCTACTATCAATCCCAACTCAACTTGCAGTCACCGTGTGGTGAGTACCTCCGATCCCGCGGTATTGATTCCCATACCGCAAATCGGTATGGGTTGGGTTTTGCACCTGATTCATTCAATTCGATAAAGGCTCATCTAGCTCGATTCGACACACCTTCACTCCTACAGTGTGGGTTACTAGCAACTAACAGTAGAGGAAGCGTTTACGACCGATTTAGAAACCGGTTAATGTTCCCGATCCGAGACATTCGTGGACGCACTATTGGGTTTGGGGGACGGGTGATTTCGAACGACCAAGTGCCCAAATATCTGAACTCACCTCAAACCAAGCTGTTCGACAAAGGCAACCAACTGTACGGGCTACACGAAGCCAAGCAAGCAGATACACGTAGTCAAAATTTGATTGTTGTTGAGGGTTACTTGGATGTTGTGACTCTAGCGCAACACGGTATTCATAACGCGGTAGCTCCCTTGGGTACTGCGTTAACCAGAGGACATGTTGATCTGATGTCGAAACATACATCTGAATATGTACTATGCTTTGATGGCGATGAAGCAGGTACCAAAGCAACCTGGAGAGCACTAACCATGAGTTATGCCTGCCTAAAGCAAGGAAGACGAATCCGTGTAGCGCGCTTGCCCGAAGGGTATGACCCAGACTCTTATGTTCGTGAATTTGGCAAAGAGAGTTTTATGAAACTCGTCGATGATGCGCCCAACTCTTCAAAGTATTTCTTTGAAGAGCTAAGCTCAAAGTACGACCTGGATGAAACCGAGGAACTCGTACAAATGGTTGATGAAGCTCGCGCAGTCATCAAAGGTATTACTCACGAGGTCTACCGCGAAAGCATGTACAAGAAGCTGTCTGAACTAACGAGTCTTCCGATTGATGGACTAAGGCAGGAAAAGCGTTCTGCGGCACCCTACACTTATTCGAAGTCATTCCAGAGCACGACCACCAAGAGAGTTGAGAAATTTCCAAATGAACGGCTGCGAGCGGGAGAGAGCAATGCTCTCAAGTACCTAATCCACAATGTGGAGATCGCTCACTTGATCGATTCTTCTAGGATGAAGAGTATCCAGCATTTGAAGAAAGATTCGATCCTATTTCGGATGATCACCACCATTCGCAACAACGATATCAAGAACATTTCGCAGCTGATAGCATCGTACGACGACGACTCGAAATACAGACGGATATTGATCCATTACTCTGAAGGGAATCCTTCTGGACTAAAGCAAGAGTCCGCTGATGCATTTCTTAATGCTATCGATGCGCTCATTCATATGTTCAACAATGAACGTAACAAAAACGATTCCGAGTGAGTCTAATAGCTTGAGAGCTTGGAGAACATAGCTGCCTAAAGCAAGACGATACAACTTAATTCAACATCTGATAGTAAAAAGGAGAAAAATGACAACCCCCAGTGCTGACTTTGAAGAACAGACAAGCGTCCAGGAGCTCATCACTCGCGGTCGTGAACAGGGTTACCTAACCGTATCCGAAGTTACCGATGTTGTCTCCGATGACCGAGACGAAAATGAAATTGAAGAGATCATTCATCTCTTAATCGACCTCGGTATCGCTATCGGTGAGACTCCTCCAGACAGTGCCAACATTCTGACTTCAAGTGAAACTGCAACCGATGACCTCGCCGCAGATGAAGCTGCAGCTGCTCTAGCAGCCGTTCAAGCTGAAGCTCGCAGAACCACTGACCCTGCTCGGATGTATATGAGAGAAATGGGTAATGTGGATCTGCTCACCCGAAAAGGTGAAATCGTGATCGCTAAAAAGATCGAAGATGGGATGCGAAAGATTCTTGCGTCCGCCGCATCGTTTCCAGGTACTGTTGACGAACTCATCAAAAAATATGACTACATCATCGAAAACGAACGTCGAATCGGTGAACTACTCGTCGGTTACCTAGATCCCGAGGCAAAGATTCAAACAGCGGTTCAGGTAGATGCTACTAAACCACAAGTAAACAACACACCGCGAACTCGTGGACCAGACCCGGATATCGCAAATGAGCGGTTCAAGAAACTGAAAGAGGCTAATGCTCGGTACCGCAAGGTTCTTGAAGAAAACAAAGACCCAAGAACCAACAAGATTAACCGTAATCGTGGTCCTTGTCGTGCAGAGCAAGCTAAATTGCTTGATGTGTTCTCCCGATTTAAGTTGGTACAAGACCCCCACGATGATTTAGTCAACCGTCCTATCAAGAAGCTGAAACAGATCATTGCAATGGAAGATCTCATCTACAAACTGTGTGTCAAAGAAGCTGGGTTGCCACGTGAAGTTTTCCTCGCAAATTACAACCCGCACGCTAACCCGAAAACCAAACCAGAAATGAGATGGATAAACGAACTCAAAGATGCTCGACTTCGGTACAGTAAAGGGTTACGAGAAAACTGGCCGCAGATTCAGCGAACCATCCGCAAGATCAACCGTACTCTGAAGAATTGTCAACTCACCATAGGTGAGCTCAGAGACATCAACAAGAACATCTACGATGGTAGGAGACAAATGGAGCTGGCTAAGCAAGAAATGGTCAAAGCCAACCTTCGATTGGTGATCTCCATTGCCAAGAAATACAACAATCGCGGTCTGCAATTCTTAGATTTGATTCAAGAAGGCAACATCGGTTTGATGAAAGCGGTAGACAAGTTTGAGTACCGCCGCGGGTACAAATTCTCTACCTATGCCACTTGGTGGATTCGTCAAGCGATAACGCGTTCTATTTCCGATCACTCCCGTACGATTCGGATTCCGGTTCACATGTTCGACTTAGTCAACAAACTTAACCGTATCCACAGGCAATTACAGCAAGAATTGGGTAGGGAGCCCTCTGACGACGAGCTTTCAGATCGAATGGAAATTCCCGTGGAGAAAGTTCTTCACATCAAAGGGATCAGCATCCCGCCCTCTTCAACTGATTCACCGATTGGTGAAGAGGAAGATACCACCCTGGGTGATTTCCTAAAAGATCCCGACATGGACACTCCCATGGATCAGACGGAAACCGATGGGCTCCGGGATGTGATTCACGAAACTCTGGGTGAACTACCCTCTCGAGAAGCTAAAGTGCTCAGAATGCGTTTTGGAATTGGCCAGAATCAGGAGCGAACTTTAGAGGAAACCGGTCGAGACCTGGAAGTGACTAGAGAGCGTATTCGTCAACTCGAAGCGAAGGCATTGCGTACCCTCAAGAGTCGCTTGCCCGCAGAGTGGCACGAGTACAAATTCTTTGACGAAAAACTGAAACACTACTCGAGCTAGACATTTCAATCGCAAGGGTCATTGAGTTCTTCGATAGGTTATTGGTGGGCCCACCAGGACTCGAACCTGGGACCAATGGATTCACGATCTAAGTAGTTATTAGACTACCCGCTGTTTCCAACGGCGTGGACTATCTCATCACCCGACAACGGTGAGTTGTTGAGGGCGCGGGACGCTCAATCCTGTTATTAAGGACACTCGGCTACAAATCAACGTCTCCAGTCCTCAGGTAGTCTCTGCACCTTCCATCAATGTATCGATGGCTTGGCTCAGGATTGCCTTGGCTAACTGATTAACTTTAGGTTTCCCTGATTTCATCCCGTTCATTTCCATACTCTCGCATAGAACGCACCATTAGATGAGTCCACTGCTCTAACCAACTGAGCTATGGGCCCGATATTGGAATTTTACTCTGGGGCTGTGCTGATCTACTTTGGATAGATCATACAGACTAAATTGCCTGTCTATGTGAGGAGAAGCAAATCGGTGGTTTGGACACTAGTGAGAATTTGATGCCTGAAAGGACTGGGGGAATTTGTAGAGTAATTTTGCTTAGGTTTCTGAGTCATTGTCAAGAGACGGATCACGTCGCCTGCTTATGGAGTTTACTCATAAAATGCTGGAACTCTCAGTTTTGTGGTTTAGAATGGGGGTACATCAGCATCCTTTCCCGGTTTCTCGTCGCAGCTGATGGTGCGTCATCATGATAGAGTATTAATGAGTTTCTGTGCATCCTTTCGGGTACATTTGGATACCCTCCATTCATTCAGATCCGGGTCAATTTACCAAACAAACTCTCACAGCAGGCGCAATATCTGCACTGCTATCCACTGGAGATCAACCCGTGCGACTTCACCAATCCTTACCTGAGAAATACGCTTACCTTCTTGAGTCCGAATTTTAGTCATGTCTGATACCCTCTTCTGATTAAGCTGTTCGCCCGAAATTGCCGACGATACGGTCTTCTCAAACTGAGAGCTTCAAAGTAGGATAACGTTAGGACTCGGTCTGGGCCCCCAAAACCTTTAGCTTTTTCATCAAGTATCGTGCTCAGTGAGACTCACTTCCACTCGCTCTAGTGGCAGAGAATCCTAATTCCTTGATAGTCTAACGCTTGGTGATGCTCGTGAAACTTTGCCTTTATCATGCATTGATGACCCCATGTTTCTTCCATCGACAAAACTCAGACTCGGAAACATTCAGTCACTTACAAGTCTGCAGAGCTATCGCCGAAGTATTGCACTTACAGTGTTTGATAGTGATAGAAAACAGGTTAGGATTTTGGTTTGCATCTTAGATTATTGAACATCTGCTCTGCAATCCGACAATGAAACGCAAACAAAGCATATTGTTTGATTCAGATTGACTCAAATTTGTTACAATATACAAATAGCCGAGATGCTCGAAGAAACGAATCACTCCGGTGGATGAAAAAATTCACGGGTGATTGCGAATGACTTGAGTGAGTGGTGGGCACAATAAATATATAACCGCTCGGAGAATACCGAGCACTCACACTTAATGGAATACTATGAGTAAAATATATAATAATTTTAAACTCTCGTTCAGTGCAATACTTACGGCGATAGCACTCGCGGGCTTGTGGTTATGCCAGTCACGCCAGGTTTCACTGTTGCTTACGCTGCTGAAGTCTCACCCCCTATTGATAGGGTTGAAGTGATTGAGGGTGGAGGAGATATCCCTCACTTTGGATTTTTGGGACGTATTAGTTCTATTGCACTAACCTTAGTTCGGTGGAGTGGCTCATTACTTAGTATTGACGGCCAAGACGAAGCAACTGATCAGATTGAAGAAGCTGTTGAAACACTAGAAAATCACTCTAAAGTAAAAAAAGAGATCATTGGATTTCTTCATGGCGCTGGCTGCACCCTTAGCTCAGGAGTGTATAGAACAGACTATGGGGCAAACCTCCATTGAAGTTGGTTATGATGAAGGGACAAATAAGATATGGTATAAATATAAGAATGCCTCAACAGGTGTGCTTATAAATGATCTTGAAGTAGGGAATGATTTTTGATGAACAATAAGCGGATACTATTCACTGGTCTCTTCATACTTTTCCTGATGTCTATGCTAACGGCATCATGCTCATCACTATCAAGCAGTGGATTGCAAATAGCATCTGAGATTAGTTCTGAAGAAAGACTTTTAATATTACATTACCTGCTGACAGAAATTTGCATCGATAAAACAGATGGTTATGCTGACCTTGATATTGGTTATGATGAAGCAACCCAAATCTCTGTTTTCGAATGCCGAAATAGTCAAACGGATGAGCTTATATTCACTTTAGAAGATCACAAGTTTACACTGATTGGAGAGCTTGATACGTTCAATGAGAAAAATATACTTCAATGAAAAGGAAATCACATTAAACTAGTTTGAAACCTCAAACCTCTCATCAGTGAATACTTAACTTACGGCGATAGCACTCTGGGCTTGTAGTGATGCGAGTCACCCCAGGTTCCAGTGTTGCTACGCTGCCGACGACTATTGGTCGTGAACATAGAACTCCGAGACGAAAGCGATATTTGCTCCGAACAAGAAGCTGAAATTGGGGAATTCGTGTAGCCTAATGTTCCAATCTGACGATGAAGCGATTCCTATCAAGAAACGCCGAGTAGCAGGGTGACTGATGAGGATTATGAGCAGAAAGACAGTCAAAAATATTAACGGAGATTTGTAGGGTCTGCGTTAAATATGGAATTACCTTAAATACATTATTAGACGATTGAAATCTGATGAGATCTCGAAGAACACATCACGCCAGTTAAGCTTGAAGCAGTAACGTTAGCCCTAATTTCTGGTATATCGGGACGGAATTATGATGTATCTCAAGATTGAGCCTGGTCTGCTAGTAGATGAACCCAGGAACATCTGGCTGATCGACAGCATCCATAAGCTAGGCGAACACCGAAGCTGCGGCAGTGAGTTGATCGTCTAGAGCAGGAGATGCTATAAAAAACGCGAGATGATATTTTGCGGTACAGTTCGAGAATGTTTTCCAATGATTCTTGAAGCTACTGAGAGGTACCTTGTGTGTCTTTGTGAGTACAGGATAGTCCGAGTCTGGGTATTACCGATAGAAGAAACATAGGGTCATCAAGAAGCATGATTAAGGCGAAGTTCCACAACCCACCAGGTTTGACTATCAAGGTCTAGGATTCGCGCAGCATCTATGAAGGGGATCTGGGTCTCACTTAGGTACGATACTTGATGAAGAGTATGGATTGTTTGGGAGGATCAGACCGGGTCTAACATATCCACTCTGAGTTCCTAGTTACAGAAGACCGTTCCGTCGGCAATTTCCGAACAGCCTAATCAGAAGTAGGTAGCAGTGCAGAAATGCCCCTGCTGAGAGTTTTTGGTAATTGAACTGTGACTGAGGGTGGAATATTCCAAGTGTACCCGAAAGAATGCACAAACGAATGAATAAGCAAAGTAGAGAGAATGTTGGTACACAACATCCCACCGACCTTGATACTATTTCAGATATGAGGTGCTCTGACTGTCCATAGCTTCCAATAATTCCTGGGAAACGACTTGTCTGTCAACGCACGAAACCAAGTCTCCTAAAACACACCCCACAAAAAAAGCGCATCCCTACCGACAATAACTCTATGAGTCTGTTTCCAATTCAGGATGTTGAGCGTCTTCGTTTTCACTCTGTCAGTTCAATTTCTTTTCATATATATTTGTTTTATATGTTGGCCTAGCATTGAAAGATGAAGTCCGTCTTGTGGTAGAGGTGAATATGTAGCGTATCTACATTCGTTATTCCTTAAAAATTGTTGTCAATAAGCCACTAGCCGTATCTTTAATGATGATTGGGTCATCATTGATTCTGGGCACAAGAAGACGATAGGGTGAAATCGTCTAACTGATCGACCAAATCTAGTCATCTGTAATTCGTAATTAATGTTTCGTCCATGCTTGTAGCAGTGAACCCCAACGATGCCGAACTGAACCATCCTTCTCAAGCTAATCGCAACCAAGCAAGATCGTAATGGAATCTCAGCTGTAGCGAATCCGTGATCACTGATCCGTTTACATGAAGCTTCTGTTTAAATCAGAGCTCCCAAACGCCGATTTAATTTAATTACAATCACATGAACATGGTGTTTGCCTAGTAGGTCTTGACTGTGGAAGCAAACACGCTCAATAGTGAGCAAGTACGTTTCAAGAAACTAATCGCTCTAGGAAGAGAGCAGGGTTTCCTTACCTTTGAGGAACTCCACGACCATCTCTCCGATGCAGTCCAAGACTCTCACCAAATCGAAGAAATTAAGACCCTTCTGCATGGACTTGGGATTGTCGTTACCGGAGGTGAAACGAACGAACACCAGGGCATACTCCCTCCTTCATCAACGTCGACTGAGCTTGATTCCGATGAAGTAGCGAACGAAGTTCTCCTCGCACTTCAGGATCAACAGCGGCATCCTAAAGATCCCACCCGTCTCTACTTGCGAGACATGAATGGAATCGAATTGCTTACGCGTGAGCAAGAAGTCAGTATTGCTAAAAGGTATGAAGAAGGATTACGGGAAACCACAGCTGCGATTGCTAAATTCCCGGGAGTCGTCGAGTACTTGCTGGATACTTTTGATTCCGCATATGAGAACCGCACCCTCGACCTGCTGGTGGTTTGCTACCTTGATCCGGTCGATAAGCTCCCTGAGGTTACTCAAGCTGACCCTAACCAAAAAAAGAAATCGCGTGGTCCACGAAAACCCTATCCCGATGCTGAAGTCGCAAAGAAACGTTTTCGGCAAATTAAACGTGACTTCGATGCCTACAACAAGTTGAAGAACGCTAGCAACGGCAACGGTGTTGAAACCAAGCGCGCCTTGGAAAGGATGTGTGATAAAGTCTCTCGCATCAAGTTAACACCGCAATTGCACCAGATCTTGTTGGAAATGCCTCAATCAGTTATACAGTCAGTGAGAGAATATGAGAAAAAAATCTTTCAACTCTGCAAAGAAGCTAGTCTACCAAACGAAGTCATTCCCAAAAGTACCTACTATCGTATTACAACCATTGGTTGGGTTGATAGAGAAATTGAATCGAAAAAGAAATGGAGTTCAAAACTTCGGACGTTGTATGCAGACATCGACCGGGCTCAACGTCGGATTCGCCAGCTACTCCATCGGTCAAATGTCAGTTTGCGGGAACTCAGCGAAATCGAAATAGGGATTAGAGCTGGGGAACGCAAATCTGAACTAGCAACAACGGAAATGGTGGAAGCAAACCTCCGATTAGTCATGTCGATTGCTAAGAAATACCTGAATCGTGGTATGCAGTTTCTAGATTTGGTCCAGGAAGGAAACTTAGGGTTATTGAAAGCGGTTACCAAGTATGAATACCGACGAGGTTACAAGTTTTCGACCTATGCGACATGGTGGATTCGACAGTCTATTACTCGAGCAATCATCGATCATTCTCGTACGATTCGCGTTCCAGTTCACGTCTTGGATTCAATCAATCGAATGAACCGAAATCAACGCCAACTGATGCAAGAACTTGGACGAACCCCTACTGCTAGTGAGATCAGTGAGCGAGCCAACATCAGCAAAGAACGGATGTGCAAGATCGAGATAATGGCAAAAGAACCCATCTCAAGCGATCTTCCAGCCCATGATGACGAAGATGCGGCTATTCGAGACTTTATCACTGATCCAGATTCATCTCCACCATCTGAACTAGTTGAAAGTGCCGAAATTCAACGAGAGCTAACCAAGGTTCTGAATCAACTCAGTGAACGGGAAGCCGCTATCTTGAAAATGCGCTTTGGTATTGGAGTGCACAACGATGCCACACTGGATGAACTAGGAGATCAGTTTGAAGTGACCCGAGAAAGGGTGCGTCAAATTGAGCTAAAAGCGCTTCGCAAGTTACGCCATCCTCAACGATCCTTGCACCTTAAAAGTTTCTTGAACGAGCCACCAAGTTAGGACAAATTCAACGTACCTAGGATATGGGCAGACAATTCTGTTCGATGGGTACGAAATTGCGTCATCGTATCTCGATCCCGTACCGTGACCGTCTCATCTTCAAGTGACTGGAAGTCTACGGTTACACACATGGGGGTACCGGCCTCATCGTGTTTGCGATAGCTCTTGCCAATATTCCCAGTATTTTCTAGCATTACTCTACCAAATCTGAGCGCTTGTAGTTCTCGAACAATGATTCTGGCTAAAGCCACAATTTCTTCGTTGTTTTTCTTGAGCGGTACTACCACTACCTTGATAGGTGACAAGTGAGGTCGTAACCGCAGTACGGTACGTTTTGACCCGTTTTGTAACTCCTCAACTTCATAAGCTTCATTGAGCAGAGCTAACACCCCTCGATCAACGCCGGCAGAAGGTTCGATCACATAGGGTACAAACCAACTATTGGTACTCAGATCTTGTAGTGCAAGTCGCGCTGTCGTATCTGGGTTTGGTTTCACACTCGACTGAATGTTGAGTTTGTCTTGAGCCTTGGAATGTGAGCCTAAATCAAAGTCAGATCGGTTCGCTATTCCCTCTAACTCTTCTTCGCCATGAGGAAATCGATAGAAGAGATCTATCGTTGCTTTGGAATAGTGCGCGAGTTCACCAGCGGGTACCTCATAGAGTCTGAGTCGTTCTTTTGAAATTCCTTGATCCACCCACCAATTTAAGCGATGTTCGACCCAATACTTGTGCCACTCTTCATCGGTTCCGGGACGAACAAAAAACTCTAACTCCATTTGTTCGAACTCTCGAACTCGGAAGATGAAATTTCGAGGAGTGATTTCGTTACGAAACGCCTTTCCGATTTGCGCGATTCCAAATGGAACTGTTCTAGCGGTTGAATCAACCACGTTTTTGAAGTTTGCGAAGATGTGCTGTGCCGTTTCTGGTCGCAAATAAGCAAAGCTCGAGTCGTCTTCGACGGGTCCAACGTTAGTTTTGAACATCAGGTTGAACGGACGCGGATCTGTCAATTGGTCCGAACCACAATGAGGACACCGGCCGTTATCCAACTGATCAGCACGAGTACGACGTTTACACGATAAGCAATCAACGAGAGGGTCGGTGAAGGTTTCTTCATGACCGGAATGACGCAACAGTAATCGGTGAGTCAGAATCGAAGCATCAAGCCCTTCAACATCATCACGGTCGTAAACCATGGAGCGCCACCAAGCTGCTTTCAGGTTGTTTTTGAGCTCAACTCCCAGGGGTCCGTAGTCATAGCTCCCTTGGAGACCGCCGTATATTTCGCTGGATTGGAAGACAAAACCTCGCCGCTTACACAAGCTGGTGAGTTCGTCCATACTCGGTGCTGTCATAGTTTTCTTAACAATTGACGCTGAAGAACAGCTCTAGGAAGGTTAGAAGCGAGAAATTGTAGAGGTTAGAGTTCTGGTTAAGACTCAAATGTACTGTTCAGTGGTTACTATTGGCTTTATCTCGTGTACCAAGATCATTAAGTTTGTTCACAGAATCCACAATCTTCCGACCAGACACTCCCAAATCATTGACATCTTTTTGGGCTTGATTGAAGTGTTGAGATAGTCGTGCCAAACGATCATTGAACCTACCGACGTTTTCTGAGATGATCCGGAGACCGTTCAAAATCTCATCAGATCGCACCCGAATGTCGTAGTCACGGAATATAGCTCTCAAAGTGACAATAGTTGCCATCATTGTGGAGGGGCTAACGATGAATACTCGAAGTTTTTGGGACTCACCTACTATTTCAGGTAGCTCTGTGTGAATCATTGAAAACACTGCTTCTGAAGGCAAGAACATGAGCGCACAATCCGCAGTGATCCCAGGAATGATGTATTTGTCCGCAATATCCCGCAAGTGTGTACGAACCCGAGCTGCTAGCTCCCGCTTGGCATTTAATTTCTCTTGGTCACTACCCGCATCTGAATAAGCAACGAAACTTTCCCATGGGAATTTAGAATCAATCGCTAAGCTCCCCGAAGGCTCGGGCATTTTCAATAAGCAATCGACACGAGTGATGGAACTACGTTTGGTGTTTTTTAGCGAAGCCTGAAACTCGTAAAACTCCTTTGGTAGAGTATCTTTGACGATGTCCATGAGTTGAATTTCGCCAAACCGACCTCTTGCTTGTTTATTAGTCATGACTTGATTGAGTGTTTCCAAGCCACGCGAAAGATCGTGGATACTTCGTTGGGTCTCAAGAATCTGACCCAGTGATCTTTGCACTCCCTGAAGATGATTCATAGTTTCTTGCATGCTTCCAGACACACGTTCGTTGAGTAATCCCGCTTGCTGAAGTTGCTCGTCTTTGCTCTTGTCGTACATTCTCTTGAATAACACATACAGAATGATGACCATTGCCACAGCTATCAGTACTGCAATGACCAACAAGATTAGGATCGTTTGGCTGTTCATATCAACTCTATGGGTGGGAGTGGGGTGTTGGATTCCTTTGTTTTCAAGACTGAATTATCATTTAACTCACCGTTTTAATCGATAAATTCCCCCGACCGTGAATCCAGTTGTCCAACAACTCCAGCAAATAGTCGAACCAAATTCAATCTTGCTCGGTGACGCTGTGCGCTCTCGAATCGAACGCATTTGGACTACACATTGTGTCCAGGCATCAGCAATTGTTCGACCTCGAACTACTGAAGAAGTCAGTGCAGTTTTGCGTTGCTGTTACGAAAATGATCAGACCGTTGTGACTCATGGTGGACTAACAGGTCTGGTAGACGGTGCACTCACTAAATCCTCTGATATTGCTCTTTCAACCGAACGAATAAATCAAATTGAGGATATCAACCCTCAAAATCGAACCATGACCGTTCAAGCGGGTGCTAAGTTGCAACAGGTCCAAGAAGCTGCAGAGCGTCATGGTTTAATGTTCGCTCTCGACCTCGGGGCGAGGGGATCGTGCACCATCGGTGGGAATATCTCCACCAATGCAGGTGGAAATCGGGTTATTCGCTACGGAATGATGCGCGATATGGTATTGGGAGTCGAAGCCGTACTTGCAGATGGGACGGTTTTAACTTCCCTAAACGACATCATAAAAAACAATGCAGGCTACGACCTAAAACACCTATTCATCGGCACGGAAGGTACACTCGGCATCGTGACCCGAGCCATACTAAGACTGCGTGAAGAACCCCTAAGTGACGAAAGCGCGTTCATTGCGGTCGATGATTTCGACAAGATTCCACTCTTATTGAAGAGTTTGGATCGCCAGTTAGGGGGCAACTTGACTTCTTTTGAGGTTATGTGGAACGACTTCTACTCTCACATCATTGAAACGAACAGTGAGCACACCCCACCCTTACCTGTTGGGTCACCCTACTATATTTTGGTCGAAGCCTGGGGCGGTAACCAACAACTAGATAGAGAGCGTATGGAGCAAGCTCTCTCGAAGGTTTATGAAGACGGATTAGCAACTGACATTGTCATCGCGCAAAACAAGGCTCAAAGCAAGACTTTTTGGGCCATCCGTGATGATGTTGAGCAACTAATGTGTGATCTCCCTGCTTACGTGTTCGATGTCAGTCTCCGTATCAATGACGCTAAAAACTACGTTGCAGAGGTCAATCGGCTGTTGAAGGAGAAGTTTGGTTTCTACCGTATTTACACCTTTGGTCACTTGGGAGACGGAAACATCCACTTTGTAATCCATGTAGGTACTGATTGCTCTTCTCGACACTTGGTCGATCACTGTGTTTATGAGCCGCTTCGAGCGATCCGAGGATCAGTATCCGCCGAACACGGAATTGGATTGGAAAAGAAGAGCTATCTGGAAATTTCCAGAGACGAGACAGAACTCCATGTGATGCGTTCTCTGAAATCGACGCTGGATCCCAAAGGAATACTCAACCCAGGTCTCGTCTTCTAGTTCGATGAATCGATCAGATTGGTCTATTCGCTTTGGTTACTCAATGGTTCTTCGCGTTGTCGCAAGAATTCTTTTATTTCACCACGACCACTAAAGATGTCTTCTAGAGACCTTTTGATGCCGATGAGTTCAACTACTTTTTGAGTAGAAGTCCAATCTAATTCGAGTGCTGAATACAGGTTGCCACCCATATGATCGGTAGCAGTCAAATCTGCGCCTAGCTCAATCAATAGCTCAACCAATTCTCGGTAACCTAGAAATGCTGCTATGAGTAATGAGGTAGATCCGGAGGGAGTTCGACCTTCAATATCTGCACCTGCACCAATCAGTGCTTTCACGATTTCATCTCGATGAAAAACTACGGCAGCAATGAGTACGGGCGACCCATCAGGTGAATAGAGTGAGCTAAGGTCAGATTCAAGATGTGGGGTTACCAAGTCCAACTCATCTATTTCGATCCCTAACCATATATCTTTGGGCGTGTCGGTACGTAGAGCTTGAATCATTAATGCTCGAATCTTTTTTCTGCCCTCTGCGACTGACTCTTCTGTCACCGATAGCGAAAGGATGTCGTTCAATAACCAATGGGTGAAATTCCAGTCTAGAGTCAACATCCCTAGTGGTGAGATGCCATCTTCATTTCTGACGCTAGGGTCTGCCCCGTAATTTAACAGAATCTTTGCTGAATCAGCAGCTCCTGCAAATGCTGCCAAAGAAAGGGCTGTATTGCCTCTTATATCACGCAAGTAGATTTTTGCACCTTTTTCAAGTAGAAGTTCTACTGCTTCAGGTTTGCGCAAGAGCACGGCATAAGACAAAGGCGACACTTCGTCTGCAGTAGTTTGAGCGTTGATATCAGCACCATGGTTGATCGCGTCCTTGAGGCTATCAATCCCGGCTTCAACTGCAGTCCAAATATCAGTCTCATGTGCAAGGGTTGAAATCCCCAGCATCGACACTATCAGGGAGGAGATCACTCCAGGCAACACATGGTTTAAAGATCTATTTGTCACGTCAGAATTCCCTATTTCAATCTATGTTTCACTAATGTGAACGCAATCATTCGAAAATGCATTGTCCTTGATCCAATACAACTTCACCCCGTTGATTTGCTGTTTGGAACAATGCAGTATTACCATCAACCCACATCGAAACGGTAAGGGTGTCACCAGGTATCACTGGTCTAGAGAAACGACCTTGCATGGATTTGAACCGTGATGGGTCGCTGTCACATAAAGTATGGAGTAAGGCTCGTCCCGTAAAACCATAGGTGCATAACCCGTGTAGGATCGGTTTTGGAAATCCGCCCATGGATGAAAATGCGGGATCTGAATGAAGCGGATTGCGGTCACCAGAGAGCCGATAGGTCAATGCTTGATCTTCACGAGTGATGTAGCTCACTGTGTGAGTCGGAGCATCACATGGAATCTGTAGTTTGGTCGACGAGCCACGCTCACCACCCCATCCCCCTTCACCTCTAAAGTAGAGTGCGGACGTAGTCTTTAGCAGTAGTTTGCCCGTAACTTTATCGGTAGATTCCGATTCCATCTCAACTATGGCTGCATTACCTTTATCCCAGATTCCCGATATTCGACCACGACTTTCGATCTCTCCATCGACGGGAATTTCACCAAATAACTCAATTCCTTGCTCTGCATGAACCATCAGAGTAGGGTTATAAGTTCCTATCTCGTTGAGTGGTACCCCACCACTACCAATAATCACCGCAAAGGTGGGAAGTACCTGTTGTGGAGTGTTGTGGGTATTTTCAGTTGTGAATTGCAATTCACTTGTGCCCGCTCCTACGCCCACAGCGTAGAGTAATGCGTCTTTGCTCGTCCATTTTCGGGTAATGGGTCCGCCGGTTTTATCGAGAGCGTTGGGATCAATTGCCATATCAAATTGCTCCTAGAAATTTCTCAAATTTAACATCCTATTTTAGGACTAAGGTTGCGTACGCAAGGAGACAATTTCACGAATTTCTTCAGTTGAAAGATCGGTGATTGAGAGATTTCCGCCAACAACTATTCGGTCAGCTAAATCCTTCTTGCCTTCAATCATATCGTTGATTCTCTCCTCGAACGTATTTTCGGTGATGAGTCGGTGCACTAATACGTTTTGAGTCTGACCAATGCGAAAAGCTCGGTCGGTTGCTTGTGCTTCAACTGCTGGATTCCACCACAGATCGTAGTGGATTACTTGGCTCGCTGCAGTGAGGTTGAATCCTAGGCCTCCCGCCTTGAGTGACAGCACCATCGCTCGCGATTTACTGTCTTGTTGGAACGATTCAATCATTTCATCTCGACCTTTGCGTGAAACGCTCCCATGTAAGAAATTGGGCTCAAAATCACACTCTTGTTTCACACATTCAACCAGCTGTTGTCCCATCTCAGCAAACTGAGTGAATACTATGACTTTTTCGTTCACTTCCAATGCTTCTTTCAGGATTTCAGTGAAAAGCATGAGCTTCCCTGACTCTTCTACCGACGAATAGTCTCGTTTGAGGAAGTGGCTGGGAGAGTTGCAGATCTGTTTCAGTTTGATAATCAAGGTTAGGACATTGGCGCGACGTTCCCGGGTGTCTTCGGTGGTCTCAAGCTTGGACATCGCACTATCGACCATCTGCTTGTAGAGTAGTACTTGTTCGGGAGTTAACGAACAGTAGCGATCTGATTCGATTTTTTCGGGTAGATCACTGATGATTGAAGTATCAGTTTTGATTCTGCGAAGAATGAAGGGTGCTGTGATGCGGCGGAATTTATCGAGTGTTTCTTGATCTCGATCCAGTTCAATAGGTTTTGCATATTCAGTTGCAAATTCCTTTCTTGATCCAAGAAAATCCTTCATCGCAAAGTCGAAGATACTCCAGTAATCGAGTAAACGATTTTCTACTGGAGTCCCCGTCAACGCAACCCTAATGGGTGCCATGATGCGTTTTACTGACTTGGTCTGCTGGGTGGTTGGATTCTTGATGTTCTGTGCTTCATCAATGACGACGGTATTGATGGATTTTTGTTCGAGCTCTTCAGCATCCGTTCGTACGACTCCGTAGCTGGTCAGTACCACATCACCCTTGAGTGTAGAGTAATCTCTATTGCTACCGTGGAAAGTTGACACGGTAAGACTGGGAGCAAACCTCTCGATCTCTTTGCGCCAATTCGTAATAAGAGAAGTAGGGACAACAATAAGCGCTTTGCTCTGTTCAAACGCGCCGGATGCTTTCTGGTGAAGCAGCAACGCAATCACCTGTAGGGTTTTACCTAGACCCATATCGTCAGCAAGCAGAGAACCAAAACCCAATTTAGCGTTTTTGACCAACCACTCGTACCCAACCTTCTGATAATCGCGCAGAGTCGCGTTGAGGCCCTTGGGTAGCGGAGGAGATTCAGCACCCATGATGGAAGACAGCAATTCTCTGAAAGATTGATCTAGTTTGACTTCTGCGTCGTTAAAGGCACCGGTTAGACCTGCTTTCAAAATCTCAGATGATGACATTGAGTCGGGTAGTTCATCAAGCTGTTCGACTACTCGATCCACTTGCTCCTCTTCAATCAGAACAAATTCATCATTGACTTGTACCAGACCCGTCACTTTACCCGCGAGTTTGAGGAAGTCTTCTCGAGAGAGTTGTGTCTCTCCCACTGCAACATCCCACTCAAACGACACCAAATCTTCAAGTTGCATATAACTGCTCAATGCTGAACTAGAACTTGAAACACGAACCGATACTTTCGGTCGTACCAACATCTCAATGCTGGGAGGTAATACCAACTGCACTCCTAATAATCGGAGCACCGGCAAAGTTTCAAGAAGTATCGGGGTGAAATCGTAGAGTGAATACTCCAGACTTTCTTCGGTATCCGTGATGGCATCATTCAACAATCGCGAAAGATCAGGAAAGTAACTGGCAATAAACGTCAGATCTCTCCAGATCAAGACACTTCCTTCAATCGATCTCGCTTGTTTGTGAAATTCTGACAGAGACCAACGCTCTGAATCTTGTTGGACTTCAACAGTCATCTTTAGTGACGTATCAGTGCGAACTCCCTCGACCATTGCATGCTTTTTCTTGTGTTTTAAGCGAGTGGCTCCACCGTTTTCGATTGCTGCAACTTCAACAAATATGGTGTGTTTTCGGTCACGGAGAGTGAGGCAGTTCAACCAACGTTCGACCACGTGGCGATCTGCGCCATTCTTGAACGGCTTAGTCCGAGACCCCTCTCGTGTGAAGAACCAATTCAAAACCCGATCAGAGTGTTCGGCTTCCGGGGCAAAGTGAAACGCTAATTCGATGAAATAAGCAAAAATCAACTCCAATGCGGTGCTGACTTGATCTTCCGCTGAAAGTGCCGTTCCTTCCTCGGACGCACCATTGTCTGTGTCTGGACTGACTCTGATTAACTGGTCGGGACAAGCAGCGCGAAGTTTCTCCAGTATCGCAGTCACTGATTGGTCTAATTCAGCCGGCCGCCATCCAATTTGAGCTGGACTGCGAGGTTTGATACTGAGATAGGGAACCAAAGCTTGTTGCTGAAGAATCTTGAGAGCAAATCGAAATAAGACATACCAATAAATCCCATAGGTATCTTGTCTGTCTCCGGACTGCCAACCCAGATATCTCAATTGAAAAAGCTCTGCAATCCAGGTATGAGCTATGGGATGAAGAACCTTTCCATTTCGATCCAATAACCCTTCAAAGTCACCGTGTTTGTCTAACTGGAGGGTGGTTCCTTGGTAATCGCGTACGCGAATGACTGACCCCATTTCTTGAGATGTCAAACGGTTAATCCGATCACTCACACGCTCATATTGCTCCTTCAAAACGGTATGGAAATCACCAGAGTAGAAGAGTGGTTCGGATTGCAAGAGTCGGAAGATTTGAGTGCCTAGATTGGGTACCCTAGACAAATCGATCTCAAGCAACTCGTAGGGTGATATTCGCTCTCGTTTGGTAGGTGACTCGACTATCTCGGGTGTTTTAGTCTCAGGTGGTTCATCTTCTTCTCTCTTTTGCGACAGCATGTTGACATGTCGCTTGACTTCAAAGGCTAAGTCCATCCCTCGTAATCTGAAGATCATGAAGGGATTCTTATCTATCTCCAGCGATAGGAAATATATCACTGCAGCTAAATGTTTGCAAGGAGCAGCTCTGTCCGGACAACTACATCGTCCTCTGAGTGAATTCCAGTCCTTGGGCAGTAACTCGATTTCGTGTTTTATGGTCATGGAATACAACTCAACCGGTAAGCGACCGTTAAATAATTGTCCCAGGACCACTGGGTTTCGAGTCACTGCTCTTCTAATGCGAGAGCGCTGTGATTTTGAGAATGGCCTAAGAGTGACTCGAACTCGATACGGACTGGGTTTTCGCCCTTTAACTTGCGCATTGACCACATTCCTACGTACAGAAACATTTTCTACGTGAGAGTCGTTTACGTATGCGCGACCGCGCGGCAATCGATTACTGTTATCGATGCCTTTAAAGGCGTTCAGCCAGAGTCTACCCCACCAGGTTCTCCCGAACTTGGTCATGAGTAGAGACTACTACCCATTAGAGTCAATCTAGACTTCCTTTGCTACCAAAGGATTGAAATTTCTTGCGAAATTTTGGTTCGAACGAGAATAATTTGAAGTTCCCGTGTATTGAAACAAGATAGCTTCGTGTACATCTAGTTTTCTGTACAACCAACGTTTCGGTCACGACATCTCAAACCTGGAACTGCTGTCCGTTTGAGTCTTCGCACACTCATTGTCAGCTTGGCTGGGAAACCCAGCCTATAGAGAGCTAATCGAAGCTTGCGTAGCCATTATATAACCCTTGACTGAGAATTTCCTAAATTCTGTGCTGAGTAGGCATCAAGTTTTCCCAGAGGAACTCAAGAGCTATCTCCTAGATCGGTTAGAACTCAGGTCAATTCGGGAGTTTGTCCGCGTTCCAATTGGTCCCAAACTTGAAGTACATATCGTTTCGTTCTAAACTCGCCATATTCCTTTAATTCCTTATTTTTGAGGCCGGGAAATGTTGCATAAGGAGGAGGAGCATCTAGCATCCACTCCAAATCAGATCGAGAAAGTTGATACATATGTGCGTAAATTCCGTCGAGTTCAGAACGCAGTCGATGTCTCCTTTCCTCATCCCAAACAAAGGGAGGTCCTTCGTATCCGAGATCTTCCGCAAACGGCCTCATCTCTTCAGAGGTATAAGTCAACTCCAACACTTTCGGCACTACTAACTTAACCCATTCTTGTCCGCATCTACTCACTTCAAGATAGAACTCAGGTGGCAGAATCGGGAGTTGTTTGACCACAAAGTTACTCATGCTTACCCCAGATATAGACATCCTAGCTGACCAGTCTAGTGGGATACAGTTCATATTTGCTAGCACCAAGGTTTTAGCAACAGTCTGTGAATGCCCAAGATCAAAACCCGTCGCATTATGTCCTAGTGGATTCACTGGTGTACTACTAGCGATCATTGACCTTTCGTTGGTGGAACTTGTGACAGCACGAAACGCTTGAAGTGCGGGCACACAGTCCCCGATTTCAATGACTCTAACGTGTCCACTCATTGCAAGTGTTCTACTTGTTGAAATCGATGCAATGGATGTCCGTCGATTGGTTGCATTAGTGATGTCCCTAAAGATTAAGTATCCACTACCATGATTGTTGCTGTGTCGCTGATACCGCTCGCCAGTGTTGGGGAAATAATTAGTGTCCTCTCGTCGGTTGCCCGTGTAATTTTTCGAAAAGTGAGGATTGAGCCAATTCTGTGAGCTTTGATATAATTCCTGTCCTGTCCTGTCCTGTCCTGTCCTGTCCTGTCCTGTCCTGTCCTGTCCTGTCCTGTCCTGTCCTGTCCTGAACCCTACCCAGTCTTTTAGCCACTTCTTCTTGTTTTACCCAATATCGCGGCAACACTGAAGTTAGCGGATCCGCTTTCTCACCCACGGTTACCGTCCGAGTTTTTCCTCTGCGAGCTTCTTGTTCGGCGACACCATCAAAGGTAGCAAAGCGATGGTCGTATTGATGGAATAACTTCGCTTCATAAAGTGGCACATACCTCTCTTCATCGCGCACAAATACGTTACCTTCCAAATACCAACCACTTTCTTCCAACTCACTCCGAGTCTTAAAAAGATGAGAGTCATTAGCCATGTGAAACATGCTCATAAACCTTGCTCCCCATGGATTTTCTTCCGGTTGTGTTTCTGACTTTTCTTTCACAAAAACACCCGCACGCTTATACATCTTGAATGCAATTCCCATGTCTCGATTACTACGAAATATAGGACATGTTCTAGTGTTAGGGTTGAAGGTCAGTAGATCCTCCATCGAAAGAGTGAACCGCCTTTCTGTTTCTTTCAGTTGATAGGTCTGGTGCAAATAGAAAGCAAACTCCGCTTTAGTATTTGGAGACTGTTGGCCAGACATGGTCAATAGACAAAATTTGTATCGACTGTCTACACCAGGAAACAAACCACCTCTATTCTCAAAATCATAGAGGCTAACTAGTTTTTTCTCAGAAACTATATGTTCAAAGAATGCTCGAGTCGAGTGGTCCGCTGCAATTCCTGTAGGCACTATTACTCCCGCACGACCTCTCGAATTTACGAGATTAAGAAACGTCTCAGCAAACACTGAATAAGTATTCACGTCTCCTACTCCTGTCATTGGGTAACGTCCGCACGTACGAAGGAATTGACTGCGAGCTTCTGCACCCCGTTTGGCAACGTGAAACTCTGCATGAAGAGCTCTGTCGCTCACCTGAGCACTAGTATTGATTAAATCTCGTATCAATCTTTCGCGTTCAGCTTTATTGCGCGCCCCTGCTATAGAGTGTGAACGTGAAGAGAAAAATTCCAGCTCTTGTAACTTCATACGTTCCCAAGGCGGGTTACCCAAAACGACATCAAATCCACCTTTCTGCATGATTTCAGCAAAGGTGATATGCCAATGGAAGAAGCGATGGGTATCTGCCAATTCTTGAACAAACTCCTCTACCCCCTTGCGTTGTTCCCTCTCATCCTGCAACCGATTAAGATCTTGGGTAAGAGGTACTAGGTCTGCCTTATTACGCGTTTTAGGTGCAAACCAAGAACTGACAAAGAGATTGGCTTTCAATACTTCTTTCGCGCGAAGTTCATCCCGTATAGTGGTGCGCCACATAGATCGCTTTAGCTGAATGTCTAAGAGTGTATCTTCAGGCATCGAAACTATATTTTCGTTTGCTTCAGCGACCTCTTTTCTAGGTGTCTGATCAAACAAGTCGTATTGTTCAGATTGTCGGTTTCTAACCTTTAACTCGGTGCAAATCGTCTTGTCATCTCCAGTCAAAGGCTTGTACGCTTCCGAAGGGATATCTTTAATAATCTTGGGATTGAGAACACCCATCAAACTATCCCCTACAAGAATGTGGGAATCTAAAAAAGTAAGCGGTTTCCCTGGTTCAACCGTCTCGATCCATAACGCTGTCTTGCACAGTTCTACTGCCAGAGGATTTCGGTCTACCCCATAAATACAGTGCATGACAACCTCCCGCAAGTCATGCTGTCGTTTAGCTTCATCTGACAAATCTGAGTCTGGATCCAGAAGTGCAACTTCATCCGCTAACCGCCGAGCTGCTGCTAATAGAAAGTGTCCTGACCCGCAGGCTGGATCCACTACCTTCAGGTTTAATATTGCAGCACGAGGATCTTCTGGATGTCTCTTTTTGGTCTGCTCTATCACCTTATCCAGAGTAGATTTGATCAACTCACCAACCAGGTCTGGTGGGGTGTAATAGGAACCGGTTAGTTTCCGTTCAGATCCCTTGAGTATCTGATCTGTTTGGTCTTGAACAAAGCTGAACTTCCAGGAAGTCCCATTTACATCAATGCTTGGCTGTAGTTCCAACAAGCTCTCATAAACTGAACCGAGTTCCTCTGTGTCCATATCTCGGTAGTTGACGCGGGCGAGAGTTGTTCGAGTTTGAAAGTACCCCAATTGGCGCACTGCCTCAAGAAGATGTTCATTTGCGATCAGTGAATCATCCAATTCTCTACATTGATCAGGATCGAACAAGCCACCTAAGGGGGGGAGGCCTAAAGCAGTTTCCCCTTCATGTAAAGCCCCAAAGGTTATGGTCAAACCCGACCAAAGGTCAGAATTATGGTCGTAGTGTCTTCGTTCAAATGATCGTTCACGCAATCTTGTTACCGAATAACCCTCCAAATACACTTCTCTTTGTTCTTTGCTGGTTTCTGGCATGTGAAGAAGTTCACGATCTTCGACTGTGAACAAAAATAAGAGTCTATAAACGAGTCGAAGTAACTGCAAAAAATACCATTCCTTCGTAAGTTCACCTTTTTCCAGACAGCGACGTAAAACTGCATTCTCCGGATGTTGCAAAAATCCTGTTCCGAGCTGTCGAAGCGCTTCTGTTACTCCATTTCGTAGATTTTCCCTAACCCGCTCCCCGGTCTCGAGTGCTTCAGAACGCCAATTTTCGAAGATACACTTCGATGGCTTGTCGTCGTGTGGCTGTAATCGTGTGGCGTGAGTCATCAGCCAAAAGGCCCGGAACTCATGAACCAGCTGTTCGGAGAAGATTAGATCAAGATCCACTTCAATGTAAGTAGGTCGAACCAAACTCGCGTTGTCTCGAAGAATCCGTATCTTGGAACCGTTTGAAACGACACCCCAAAGCACAGAGTTTGCTGCATTCAAGTATTCTTGCACCATACGATGAGGCGCAATCTGCCGACCATCAAACCCAAAATCTGTACTAGCTTTGTCTAGTTCAAACTCGTTAGTCACCAAGAGCATAGGTACAACTCCATCACACGCTTGATGACTGAACTTAAACTCTCTCTCATCCACGATTACAGTGGAGGAAGAAGCCAGATCCTTATAGCCCAAATGATCTCGCATCAGAGGAATGAGCCATCGATCAATTCCTACTTGGGTGGACGATAAGTCTCGTCTTTGTCGACACTGCAAATAGGCATCATAGAGATCTTTGGTAATACTCCAATAACGGTCAAGTTCGTCTCTGATATTCAGTGATTTAGATAGGTCATAGTCAGCACCAGATTGTTGTGGGGCTTGGAGTCTTGCGACAGAAAGTAGGTACTCTGTTGGAAGGAGCCCCCCTTCAACTCTGAGAGCTTTGAACCCGTTACCTTTCACTAAATCCTTCTGATTTAGAAACTTGCCATAGGAACGAATACGTAGACACCTATCAAGTCTACGGGCCACGCCGGAACAACCGTGTAGCGCAATCCCTTGGCATCGCTAGCGTCTCGAATACGACGGTGATCAGATAATAGCAACTCAGCACGTTCACTGGCCACTCTTTCGAGTGCGTCTTGCATTTCTTTGGTGGAAAGTGATTCCAAAGCTCTTTGTACATGATGGGACTTTTGTCCCCTAGACATGTTGTGTCCTGGCTCCAATGACAGCAACGCAGAAGCGTTTTCGTCTTTGATGAATTCAGCAGCTTGGGCACCCTCTGAAGCAACTGTAAAGCATTCTTCAGCAATCAACGATTTCCAGGCGTTATATTTTCGATCTTGACCGAGGCGTTCAATCTGAATATGGTTCCTCAAACGAAGGAGATACAACACAGTACGAACGCTCACTCTGCTAGTGAAGAAAGCACCACAACGGGCAGCGACGTTAGTGTTTCTGCCGTTAAGAGACAATTCAGTCACATGATCAGCGAACGCAGCAACTAGCGGGTGAGCACGATGAACAAATACTCCCCCTGTAGGAATAGGATGGTCAAAAGCTAGCTTTGCAGACTGAGTAAGCCCAATAGATTCGAGTCTATCCTGTAGCGCTTTAGGGAGATGAGCTATCGGAAGCTTGAAATAACCGTTTCGGGACTCAAGTCGTGCACCCAATCTCTCTGCAGTCATACCTACAAAACGTTCAACATCTTTAGCTCCTCCCAGCACAGACTCTGCTTTCTCCCATTCGGGAAGTACTTGTTGCGGTCTCAATCGTCGTTGAGAAAACACAGTTCGAGAAGCTTTGTTGGTAGCTTCCCTCCAAGCGTTTTCAAGCTCAGTTTCGGTTTCGCCGAAATCCAATTCTCCCTGGGTGCCTCTTGAATAAGCTCCACCATGCAGTAGTACTGCTCTCATGATGGTTTCGACTACTTGGTTGTTGTCAGTGGGCAAAGGCACGGAAACCCCAAGTTCTCGTTGGATCTTCTCTGCCTTTTTCAGTATGACTCGAAGTACAGCTCCATCAACAGGATTGTTTTCTCCGTACAACATCAGGGTTCTCACTATGGGAGATGACTGCCCAAACCGGTCAGCTCGACCTTCTCGTTGTTCATGACGTGTGGGGTTCCAGTTTAAATCGTAGTGCACGACCGCATTGAAGTAGCTTTGTAAGTTGACTCCCTCCGATAAACAGTCTGTTGCTACCAGTACTGGAGTGATTGAATCTGCCAATTCACTTAGGGATTCAACTCGTTCTTCTCTTTGATCAGATGTCTGTTCACTTGTGACTATGGATACATCAATTTTTTTGGAGTCGAAATTCTTCCTCAGTTGTTCTCCAACATATTTAGCTGTTGCGATGAAACGACAAAAAATGACAGGACAAAAACCATCCTTCAGAAGTTGTTTAATTTCTTCAAATAGAAGTTTTAGCTTGGGATCGTAAGTGGGTCCATGGAGTCGGTTTGCTCTGTCAATTAATTCACGCAAAATCTCAGCATCTTCTTGATCGTCGACTGTACCAGCAGGGACATGTTCGATCATTGAGAATGAATCTTCATCAACTTCATCCATTACTCGCTCAGATGCGGTACGGTCTAAGTGATCGATTTGCTGTGGTTCTGTCTCTCCTTCAGTTGCTTGGAGTCGGGTTCCCAATGCTCTCGATGCTGCTGCTGGGCTGGAAGACACACAGCGAAATAAAGCAAGAGCCGCCCACCAAGACATTCGTTGTTGCAGCCTCTCTCCGCCTTCGGTACGTCGTACCATAGCTCGAGCATACGCAACAACATCATCAAAAAGGTTCCCCCACTGATCAGAAAGTCTATAGGTAGCCTCTCGGCTTTCCCTTACTGGAAATTTTGAGCTGTCGTTCCACTCATCTATGTCACCGCGTCTTCGTTGTACAAAGTGTTGAGCCAGCTGGTCTCTTAAACGTCTTCTAGGTCCATCTTCTTCCATATCCGCGAGTGCTTGAAACTTCGGGTCGATTAGTCCCAAAAGATTGTGTAGTGCTACCTCATCGCCAGAATGTGGGGTAGCTGTTAAGAAAACCATTCCTCTGCGTTCCCTAGGATCTGCTAACCCCTTGAGCAACTTATAACGTTGATGCCTGGTGTTTGAGGATGCACGAACGCAGGTGTGTGCTTCATCAACAATTACAAACTCTGGGCATACTCTCTGAAACTCGGTCCGACGACGCTCTGACTTGATATAGTCCAGTGAAACAACTGTGAAGGGATAGACATGAAACAACGACTCATCTGGGAGCAACTTACGTTCAAGCCGCGCTGCTGTTGCACTACGAACCACCTCAGCATTGATGCTGAACTTTTCTGCTAACTCACGTTTCCATTGCTCACACAAGTGCGGAGGACAGATGACCGTAAGGCGATCAATTTCACCTCGGTCGAGTAATTCACGCGCAATCAGCCCTGCTTCAATAGTCTTGCCAATACCTACATCATCTGCAATGAGAAGTCGAACCGGGTCAAGCTTGAGAGCCATCAGTAGAGGTACTAGTTGGTAAGCACGAGGTTCTACATTGAGATTTCCGAAACTACGAAACGGTCCTGCACCAGCACGTAGTTTCAGACGCAGAGCATCACGTAAAAGTAAAGCTGCCTCATGTGAGCCAGGCTTATTGGGATCAGGTGGACTGATCGTTGCAGCAACAGGAATTTCTGGTTCTATCGGTAGATAGACCAGAGTTGCATCTCTTTCTGCACCCCCAAAAGGCCTTAGCTTCAGCAAATTGTCTCTAGTTTCGGGTAAGACAACCCACTCTCGATTTCTGAGCTTAACCAAATCACCTGGTTTGAAATCAACCGATGCTACCGCTCCCATCTTGAACTAACCCTAATCCTCCAGTTTCGACTTACCAGTACCAAACAACCACGAGTACTTGGCTACTATGCCTGGCCAAGTAGATCGTTCTACAGGAAATCGGATCACCGTAAAACCAGCATCAACTAATCGGTTTGTGATCACATCGTCTTTTTCTGTTTGAGCTTTAGTATGGTGATGAGGTCCATCCACATAAATTAGGGTTTGGGATTGGGTATATCCGAAGTCTGGTCGTGTTTCATATTCTTCAAAGTAAAGTTGCCCTTTATCCGGTAGGTGATACCCTTTAGACTGTATGAAGTCGAGCCATTCTTTCTCTAGCGAGGAAGTTGACACGTTGTGTAGTTCAACTGAACTGTCGCGTACATCTGATTTTTTTGTTGCCCCAATATGGGTTGAACGAGTGAGTCGGCACAGTAAATCTATGAGCTCTTGATTTCTTCGATCAATCTGCGGGTGGTCAGATTGATTAAAGTAACTCAGCAGACAGCGATAACAACCTGCTTCACAGTCAGGATCTACATTTGTCAAACCCTCAGTGTTTAGGGGCGAACGATCGGAATCAGTCTGATAATGGCAGGTCTCTAATGCTCTTTTAGCAATACGTGCGAGCGCTTGATGATCACTCACTAAGCGTGTTAGGACTCCCGCACCACCCTCGGTAGACTCGTAGTACAGGATAGTCGTACGATTATCCCGATCCGGCAACGGCTCCACTGCAAGCTCGGACTCTTCAAGTTGATACTCTTGCTCAATCCCACGTTTTAGAGCGTATTGCAGAGAAATCATTGCCGAGTCAGATAGTTCAATTTCCGGGCTGACTATTAAAACATTACGGGAATCTTCAACAAAGGGTGTAATTCGTTCAATCGACTTCAAGCCGACTACACCGACAGCATCCTCTTCAACGTCTGTGGGTGCCTGGGCATCCTTAGCCCACTCTCCAGTATTCGTATCTACAGTGAAACCGTAGATGTTCTTTTCTTGCCGTCTACGCCACCCTAGATTGATACGCCACAAAGTGGCAGCTGGTCCGTAATGAAGTTGCAGCAATGGTTCATTGCTTTCTTCAACACAATGACGTACCACACGTGCTTTTCCGTTTTCTTCACTGAACTTCAAAGTTGTGATCATCTCATAACCTTGTCGTTGACGAACTTCCTCATCAGATGTGATTCGGTTAGCCCGTCTGGTAGAAACCTGCTCAATCCGATATAGGTTCGTAATCAACTTCCCACCCTCAAGATGCTGGTCACAGCTCACACATACTTCAAAATCTTTGCTCTCACCGAAGTGTCCGTAACCGCAACTTGGACAAATGCGAGCCGAACGCATGGGAAGTTTCTCATCGACAGAAACGGATTCTTCGTCATGAACCGCAAGAATTGCTCGATCAACTCTATAGGTACTCCCCTCGTGATAAATGATTGAACGAGGACCAAACTCGGATAACCCCAGAAACCGAGGTCGACTCAAAAATGAGTCACGGACAACTTTTTCCCGTCGACCTGGTATGAAAGCCATCAATGGTAAACGAGGAAAGTTGTACCCTGGGAGAAATCCCTCAGCCGCTAAATAGCGATAGGTGTAGAAGTCAGAATTCATGGTAAATCTGCTATCTAACAACAGGTTCTGTTGAGTGTACGCTTCGTCGTATCGAGACTTTGCATCTTTGCGATCTCGATCACTAGCAGATGCGTTCTTCAGTACTTCGTTAGCTCGCTTCATTTGGTTAGAAGTCGCATTAAAAAGCGATCTCCATCTGTTAAACGATTCGTGAAAACGACGAACAGTCGAGTTCATCGCACTACTTAGCCATGTTTCCGAAAACCAGGGAGCAGAGTCAGAGTTGAAAGCTGGATTGAGCGTGTTAACAATTCGCTCTGCTCGTTGTTTAGCTGTGAACTGAGCTCGTGAACTCTCAAGGTGTTCCACAAAGTCTTTGAGTACTGGTAGTTTCTTGGGCTCATCTAAATCAAGCACATCGCGCACAGATGGACCCAAATCTACACCCGTCTCTCCCAACCAAACTGCCTGTAGATGGCTCCGTATAAGGTCTTCATTAGCAAGATCTATGTTCGGTGGATTGACTGCTCCCGCTACCATCTTGTCGGGGGAGGAAAAGAAGTACTGGTCGTGGGGTGATTGTGCGGCACAGTAGGTCACAACAAGTGCAGGCTGACCACTTCGCCCAGCTCGCCCACTTCGTTGCACGTAATTGGCAGGTGTGGGTGGAACATTCCGCATATAGACCGCGTTCAATGTAGCGATATCCACCCCCAGCTCCATAGTTGGAGAACAAAACAGAAGTGGAAGTCCTTGGTCATTGAGTCCCTTCCTGAACCGAGTTTCCCTCTCTTCTCGGACTTCTGAATCTACCTGTGCTGTATGTTCTCGTGCCTCAAGTTGGTAAAAGAGCTGACTCTCTTTGTTAAGCAATTCCGAAACGTTGAGGTACAAATTCCAGAAGAACAGATTCGTGGATGAATCGGGTGAGATGGACTGTTCGCCGATGTGCCACTCCAACACAGTGCTATTAATTTGGTAACCGGTGGTCTCGCTGTCTATTTCAACAGGTTCAATATATCCATAAGTGGTCAATACCTTCAGCATGTGATCGATAGTTTGGTTGTAGACTACTTCAAACTGTCCCTCAGCTAATGTACCCGAGCTCTCGGTTTGAAATTGCTGACACTCTCTCCTCAAAGCGCGCCCGAAATTAGAACGATACGAGATGTGTAGCGAGCGGTACTTTCGGTTTCGTTTCCTCGGTCGAGGAATCATGACTGCATGGGAAGACATCTCTTCTCTTTCAGCCAATCCCCAAGGCTCTCTCAGCTCATTAAAGCTTCTGTTGCGCATCTGCTCCTGGAAATTAGGATCAAGGTAGATGGTTTTGATACAGAGCGCACGTCGCATACGTTCCAATAGATCATTACAGAGCTTAAACCGTGTACTTCCATCCAGATTACCCAATAGAGAGTTGTGGTGCGCCCATTCAACCTCATCGTCGCAGCAATCTCGGAGATTACGGTAGTGAATCTTCAATAATCCCAACTGCTCCAAATTAGGATTTGTGACTCTCCATCCACGCTGTAAATCAAAGTACAAACGATAACCAAGAATATCTCGTATGGCGTTAAGTGTGTTTTGCGCTTTGAAACCCTTCGCATCCGGATTTGATGCGTAGTCATTAGGCGTTATTCCTAGGTGTGAAAACACTCTATGAGTTAGATCATCGTCCGTCAGTGGTTGTGCGTTAGAAGCCTTAACAGCAGAAAGTAATGCACCACGAAGGAGCAAGATAAGAATGAAATCGTTGAAATGTCCAGCTTGTAAACTTGCGTCCTGTCGGTTATCCGTGAATGCAAGCAATTTCTTAGTTTCGTTGTCAAGATCTGAGTCTATGAGATACTTCAACGCATATAGCGACAACATGGTTGTCGCAGAGCTACGTCCTTCACTAGACAGCGTTGATAGCTTGGTGTGGTCACTGCGAACACTACCTTCGTAAAAGGCATCGCAGTCTTGATTCAAACAAAAGCGAAACTTACCCGGGATATACCAAACCGATAATCCTCCCTCGTTGATTACCGATCCCGTTGTGTCAACCATAACCCCGTGGGGTCGATACTGTCGAAAATGTGGCTTTAGAACCCGTTGATGGTTATGCCATTCACACCATTCTTCAGGATATTCAATCTCTGATTCAAGGCTGCTAGACTCTCCATTAGATAGAGGCATTAGAAAACCAAACAGCTGGTCTTGGTCTCGATTGGGTTGATCGGATAGATCGCGTGATTCGAATGAATCTAATCCACCACTATCAGTGATAACAGCGCTCACAGGAATATATTCTTGCCCACAAATTCGGCAAAAACATAGAGAGTAAAGAGGGCGGTCTCTATAGCCAGGTTGAAACTGTTGACCGTTAAGGGTCAGATATCGTACATTGGCTGACTCTAGGGTAGTGTAGACATTCCATGCACCACTAATGAATTGGTGTAAGCGAAAGGCAACAAAACTTCTGTTCCGGCTATCTCGAGCATTGTGGGCTGCGAGTAGAAACTGAGTGAGGTACTCTTGACACCGTGTTTCGTTTACTCCAGATTCCGATGATAGCTTTTCCGCAGCCTCCTGAATAGTTAATGGCCTGGGAATCCGAACCAACTTGCCGTCATCCTCTTTGAAGCCTAAATTTCCCTCAATCCAAGCAGCAATTGGATGTTTCGCCATTTCTTCATGAGTAGGATTCGAGGGAACCCCATCTTCCAATGCGGTCCTTAAAGCACTCAGATCTACAGAAACATCGTGATCGGTCATGGGTCTCAGAGTTTCAGACACAACGTTCTCTGGATTGACCTCAGTACCAAACAAACGGGTTGAAACTTCTGCGACGATACGATTTCGATCATGCCGGGAGCGTTCCGATGCCATGGTCGCAGAAGTACCGATACAAATCAAGTCGTCGTTAAACCGCTCTCTCACTCGTCGAACCAAAAGTGCCATGTCTGCTCCTTGTCGTCCTCTATAGGTATGGAGCTCATCCAAGACCAGAAACTTCAGCCCTGTTGCGTGTTCGCGAACTGCTCGGTCAGACTCATTCGCTCGAGTCATGATCAACTCTAGCATCACGTAGTTGGTGAGTAGGATGTCCGGTGGATTCTTTGTGATTTCGATACGTTGTTCAAGGGATTCTTGACCTGTATACCGGGCGAACGTTACCAACGATTCATGCCCTTGACTCTCTTCGACAGAAAGGTATTTCTGCAGCTCATCCATCTGACTGTTGCATAGTGCGTTCATTGGGTAAACCACAATTGCGGTAATTCCGGTACTATCAGATCGATTTCGCTTCTGTTTAAGAACAAAATCAACGATGGGAATGAAATAGGCTAACGACTTACCCGATCCCGTCCCGGTAGTCAACACATAGCTCTGCTCCCGTTGAGCAATCTTGATTGCATCCACCTGGTGTTGATGGAGACGAAGTGGGTCGCCAACGGGATTTTCAGCAGTTCTATGGCGAAAGAGCTCTTCACACTGCTCATCAAGCAGTCCTTGCTCAACAAGTTCATGGACGTAGCCCCCTGATTGAAAGTGAGGGTTTAGCTGGATGAGGGGAGCAGACCAAAAACGTTCGGACTTGTAAGCTTGATCGACTATTTGTTCAATATCAGGTGCCTTGATCTGAGCAAAGCTTCTCGTGAACCGTTCGTAGTTGGTGACTAACTGTTCTCGAAATTTAAATACATCCATTAGTTCGATAGCTGTCGCTTAGTATGACGCTAGATTGGCTTAGTCTGACAGTTCAGCAACCACAGGGACATGATCCGATGGCATAATCTTTTCTGTCTTTTGTCGAAACCCGCGATCTACTTTGACTTCTTCAGTTCGTGCTCGAATAGCTGAAGTACCGTAAATCATGTCGATCCTGAGCCCTTGTCCTCGCTCCCAAGATCCACCTCGATAGTCCCACCATGTGAACTCCTTGATTCCGGGATTGAGTTCACGAAACAGATCATGAAGACTCAATTTCACTAATTTCTGTAATGCGTCTCGCTCTTGGGCCGTGTGAAACATAGCGTCATCACCCTCCTTTCCCTTCCAAGAGTCTCGACTAGCTGGAACAATATTGAAATCACCAGTGATGATTGCTTGTTTATACTCTTTGGTGACGGTCTCCCAATACTCACACAGTGACCGGTACCACTGAATCTTCATGTCAAAATCCTTGTGGTCCAAATCCTTTCCATTGGGACAGTAGACATTGGTGATGGAAACCCCATCTATCACGGCCGTGAGTAACCTCGAACCGTTATGTTCTTGACCCGGTAACCCGACTTGGGTCACTTTCATTTTCTTCTTCGCGAGCAGTGCTACTCCATTGCGGCTCCGCTGTACAGAGTCTCCGAAGGCATAAATGTTGTAACCTAAATTTTTAAACCCAAGAGGATCGTCAGCCGTTCTAGGATCCTTGAGATCCGACATTTTGATCTCTTGCATCGCGACTACATCTGGGTCTCGTTCTTTGAGCCATTTACGAACGAGTTCAAACCGAGCTCTCAGCCCGTTGACATTCCAAGTCGCTACTCTCATAGGGTAGACACTAGCTACCCTACAACAAATGACAAAGCCGAATAACCCGCGTTCTGGATCGACTCAACTGCTAGGGTTGGCGGTTCTTCAAAGAGTGCAATCATGCTTCCTCCACCCCCTGCGCCTGTCAACTTTGCACCTAATGCACCATTATCTCGAGCTATGTGAATCAGACTTTCAAGTTCAGGAGTGGATAGGTGCATCGCATTCAAGAAACCGTGACACACATTCATCAATGCACCGAGACGAGCGAGATTGCCTTCTTCAAATGCAACAACCGAGGACTCGGCAAGATCTGCAATTTCATCGAAAATCTTCTCGTATGTCTTCCTGTTTTTCTCTCTCCCTTCTGCTACCCGTGCGATCATATTCGCAGTCAGGCTCTCGCGACCACTGATTCCTATCAATAAGTGCAATGGTTGCCCGGGTTTAACGAACTGATAACTTGGTTCACTGGAGTCTGTTCCAGGTCGGAATACCATGGGTTTCCCATAAGTTGCAATCGTGTTATCAACTCCCGACGGCGAAATATGTGCAGATTTCTCACATTCGTAAGCAAACGCGTTGATTTTTTCATCAGATAAGTTCAAGTCAAAGTGTTCGGACAACGCTCTTACCACTGCAACAGCCATTGCTGCTGAACCTCCCAGTCCCATTGCACGAGGTACTTTGGGGAAGATTTCCATGGTGATCGGTTTGTTGTGAAGATCTAATTCTTCGAGCACCGTCGCTATAAGACCGACAACACCTTGCGGGTGCTCCGAGGTCGGAGGAATGCGTTGCTCCACTCCCCATCTAGGAACTATGAGAGTCGATTGTTCGGAATCAACTATCCGTGCTTCAACAGCGATAGGAACTGGAACTGCGAGAGCGGGACGACCATATACGACTGCATGTTCACCCAACAAAATGGCTTTCCCATAGGCAGCACTACGTGATCCGTGGTGTTCTTCTGACTCTTCTTTCTGGCGAATCGATTTGACTATGTCTTCAGCTTTCCAGATCTTGATCGAACCATCTTCGATCAGTGCTTCTACAACTTGGTCAAACATCTCAGGAGGTACCTTTGCAGAGGTCGCAACACTACGAGCATGGAGCGTCATATGATTCTGCTGGATGCCCGCGGTTGCTAAAGACCGTAGCGCTGCAAAGTTTTGTCCCAAACCGACGCAACCCATGACCTCAGCTAACTCGGTCGCACTCTTGACTCCGACGAGTCGTTGGCTGATTCGCACCGTGGGGTTAGTTTGAAGAGAGCCGCCGACGATACCGACTTTAATAGGAATTTCTAATGTTCCGCAGAGATTACCATCCTCATCAGCAACCCAGTTGGAGAGACCTCTATATCGACCATCTCTAGCAGCATAAGCGTGAGCTGCCGCTTCCAGTGCACGAAAATCATTACCGGTTGCTAACGCGACAGCATCGATACCATTCATGATTCCCTTGTTGTGGGTTGCTGCTCGATAGGGATCAACCAAGGCAAGTTGATTTGCCAACACAATACCGTCTCGTACCTGTTCTCCAGCAAAGTTTCGAACTTTTAAGTTCTCCACAGGAATGGTGACTTTGGCCGTTACCACGGAACGATCTGTCAGATTTGACAAGATTCGAAGGAATACCTGTCCGTTCGCGATCGATTCGACCAGACTAGCAATCCCTTCACACATGCCATTGACGACGTTTGCACCCATAGCGTCTTGAGTGTCTACATGTAAGTGGAGAACCACCATGGGATCACCCAAATCCCCTAAATCGTGGATGAACACTTCTAGATCTTTAGCACCACCACCACGGGCGACCATCTTCGGTTGCAAACTGTTCGCTAAACTCAGGATGTCTTGGCGGTGTTCCAGAAGTTGTTGACGCGCTAGTTCGGCATCTTCTACGTGAACTACTTGAACCTGACCGGTAAGGATCGGATCTGTACAAGTAGCTGTGAACCCTCCATTCAGACGAGCAATTCGTGCAGCACCGGACAATCCTGCAACAATCGAAGGTTCTTCGACCGCAAGTGGTACAACGTAATCTTTTCCGTTGATTAGAAAATTTAACCCTAATCCCAGTGGTAAACCCAGGACACCGACAACATTCTCGATCATGCTGTCAGCAACACGTGATTGCAAAGTGTGTGACCCATTATCGAGTGCTTGCAAATCAGCTTCTTCTAACCACCCTTGCTTACGCAAAGCTTGGATGCGTTCGGGTATATTGAGTTTGAAGAAGCTCGGTATGCGTGAGCTAGGTACTGGTTTCGATTTTGAATCCAAAGTTGTCCTGCTTAATGTCTAGTACTTGTACTTGGTTGATTGACTCTGCCTTTTCAACAAACGTTTCTAACGCTTCTGGTATTAGAGATATTGCGATTCCAATATCTCCGCCCCCAGCCCCAGAAGGCTTGTATATTATGGGGTAAGGTTGAGATAACCGATAGAGTGATTCGTGCACTTCAGACCAAATGCCCATCCCGATTTCTTGATCGATGGCTCGAAGTTGCTCAACCAAATCAGTTATAGAGTCCAAAAACTCAACCGCACTCAACTGAGAGCCACCGAGATTTTCAGCTGCATTGAGGAAGCATTCTCGTACATTAACTGAAGTATCCTCGAACCACCGCTGAAACTTCACAACCATCTCTTGAGTGGATTGACTGCTACCGACAAAGAAGACCTTGAAGTGCACCTCATCAGGCCAGTTGAACTCCGTTGCAGCACCGTCTTGAAAACAGATGGTTCCTCCCGAGTAAGACGTTGCAACATCTATCCCACTTCCATAGGGGGTGATACTACGATATAAGTCCAACATATCGCTCAAATGAGGGGGTCTCCCCACGGTTTGAGCAAGGGCCGAATACACGGCTACCAGAACAGCCGCACTTGACCCGAACCCAATCTTTTTTTCTGAAGAAAAAAATCCACTCGTGTCCATGTGAAGTATGGCATGTTGGGGTAGTGAGTGTTCTTGTGCAAACCACTTCAGAATTTCTGCTGGCGATTTGGAATAGTCGGGAGACAAAATCTCTGAAATCGTTGACCCGTGATTCCAATATCGGGGAATACTCGCAAATTTCCAATCTCCGCAATCTTTGACTTGGATGTGACAACTTGCGCGACGATTGACTGCCATTGAAATCGCCGGAGCCCCATAGAGTACAGCATACTCTCCAGCAACTAGGAGCTTTCCGGGGCATGAGACTTTAGTGTTTTGATACTGTGGGAGCACCACCAATCTCACTACCAAGGGTATAGAGGACTCCCGGAGTCTGTTTCAAAGCACGCTCTACAGTAATCGTTTCCGATTTGGGACAAATAGCTTTCAGTTGTGGACCTGCGTCAGTAGTGAAAAACACGTCCACTCCTTGTTCTTGAAGTTGCTCTACTGTGCCCATAGCACGCTTGGTGGTGTCACTTGCATAGATCAAAGGTGGTTCGGTCGTCATCCACACGGAATAAAGTAGGTTCCAACTATCTTTGGCAGCTTCCGACAGCTCCGTGAAGTCTTTACTGTTCACTGCTTGTTTGCCTCTCTTGAAATACTGTTGATTGTCCGTGAGCCAGCTACCATAAACGGAAGCGGTCGATGCAGACTGTGCCATGCCTGCTGTTGAAGAGACTTTTTTCTTTTGGACATCCGTGACTGCGACTATTAGCTCCAGATCCCAATGATTCGCGGGTTGGATTGGGTAGGGCGTGCACTCATTGACATCTGGATCCAAACCAACAAATCCTCCCAACAAGGATCGAGCAGCAGATACGGAACCCATTCGGGCAAGTTTAGCCAATTCACTGAACAAAAGATTGAGGTCCAAGAACTCATTGATGGCACAAGCAAGTGCAGCAAAACCTGAAGCAGATGAAGCTAGACCACAACTATGCGGAAAGTTGCTTTTGCTTGTGATCGATACAGGAGGTAAGTCAAACTGACCTCTACAGTACTCTAACCACTGTGAAATCTTCCTATCCTCAACGATCTGATCATCAAGAATCACTTGGTCGGACTTTGCCTCTTCTACGGTGGTTTGTGTGTGGAGATCACCTAACGTGATCGACAACGAAGGGGTACTCGGAATCCGTAAAGTCACATCTTGTTTCCCCCAGTACTTGATGAGTGCAATGTTGGGGTGCGATTTGACTGAAACCGGCATCAACTGAAACCGGGCGGAGGTACAAAGCAGTAGCCTTGTTCTTCAAGAAGCTTCGCAACTCCTATGGTGATTAAGTCACCATACTCTGGACCGATGATTTGAAGCCCAATGGGTAGTTTGCTGGTCTCCCCTATTCCCGTGGGAATCACCGTCGAAGGAAGATAAGAACACACTGCTAATCCGGGCCAGAAAACTTGATCGAAGTATGGCTGTTGTTCTCCGTCTACAGGTATCGTTCTCTCTGGGAAGGGCTTGTGATCGTGCAAGAATGCGGATGTCGCCATGATCGGTGCTATGACCACGTCATAAGACTGAAAGAAGTCGTGCCACGCCCACCGCATCTTAGTTCGCTCTTCGTTATGTCCGAGCCAATCCCTAAATCTCGTCACGAGTGCATACTTTAACTGCCACCGAGGAGAGTCCACTTCGGCACGTGTCTCCCTGAGCTCTTGAATGACATCGTTGTAGTCTCTCACTGGAACACGACAGAAAGTGGTCGCGTTCAAAAGACAGCGATAGATGTGATGACCTTGTTCAGCCGAAAAATCGGGTCTAGCTTCAAAATCGACCACAGAACCCATCTCTTCAAAGGTTGCTGCTACTTGGTCAACTTTTTGCTGAGTCTCTTTGTCCACCGGAGCAATATCTTCGTTCTTCCAAATCACTATCTTGAGTTCAGACGGCCTTTTAGTCAACTTGGGAAGTGAAACTTTCAGTCCTCTGGATTGGATTTCATCTGGTCCAGCCATTACATTCACGGCAACTTCTAAATCTCGGGCATATCGTGCAAGTGGACCGATGACTGACAAATCTGAAGGTGCGAGTGAGCCCGCAGTTGAGTGTCCTCGTGGGGGCAGTAGACACCAAGTTGGTTTGTGTCCAAACACACCGCAGTAGTGTGCAGGATTTCGGATCGATCCCCCAATATCAGAACCAGATTCAAGCGCTGAAAAACCAGCTGCTAGCGATGCTGCAGAACCACCTGATGAACCGCCCGGAGTTCGTTCTAAGTCCCAAGGATTTCCAGTTTGACCATAGTGTTGGTTATAGCTTTGAAAATCAGATAACCACAGTGGGACGTTGGTCTTACCATAAAGAATTGCTCCCGCTTTTTTAAGTCGTTGGACGGCTAAAGCGTCTGTGGTTGCCATGGTTGATTGAAAAGCTGGATTACCCCAGGTGGTTGGCGTGCCAGCAACGTTGTAGGACTCCTTAATGGTCATGGGAACACCATGCAGCGGCCCAAGGTCTTCGTCAACGTTCTGCACCGTAGTATCTACTCGCTTGGCTGCTGCCAGTGCTTCTTCACGCATTTCCCAGATGACGGCGTTGATCTGCGGATTAAATTCATCTACCCGAGCAAAGTAGGCTTCTAATAGCTCAACAGCAGAGATTTCTTTTCTTTTGATCATCGCTGCGAGGTCGGTGGCAGCGGAGTACAGGAGCTGGGTGGTTATAGCGTTTGGCATCTCAATTTGGAACCTGAAAGAGTAGAGGGGGACTTTAACTGGATATTATCGAGCATAACTGACTCTTGTACCTAAATTGAAGACACAGCCACTTCTTTTTCAGAGCAAGAGAACAGCTAAATCTAAAGTTAAAATTGCAACACTACAGTTTTAACCTACTGAAGAACCTGCTCTATTGAGACACACGGGGGAAATAGATCCTTGGAATACGTAATCAATGTGCTTCTCCAAACCCTCCTATCGACTGCCTTTGGGTATGACTATGAAATTTAACCACTCTCGCTCAATACTCGCCTTAACCGCACTGCTACTCGCGACCAGTTCATGGTGTGTGGGTATCGATTTCTTTAAAGGAACACTGGAAGACGGACTCGACAAAGCACTTGAAGAAGAAAAACTCGTCTTCGTCGATGTTTATACCACCTGGTGTGGACCCTGCAAGGTAATGGATGCTACCGTATTCCCTCTGGAAGAGATTGGAAAGTTCTTCAATGAACGCTTTATCAGTATCAAACTAGATGCTGAAGACGAGTCCATCAAAGGACCGCTTTGGTCTAACACCTACAGCGTGAAGGCTTTCCCAACCCTGCTATTCTTGAATCCAGATGGCTCTGAGATTGGACGGGGTGTGGCTGGCTACGATGCTGAAGGCCTACTTAATCTGGCTCGTCACATGATCGGTGAACAACAGCAAGCTATGGATCGATTAGTCGAACTAACCGCTCGATACGAGGGGGGTGAGCGCGAAAAGGACTTCGTACAGGACTACCTTACTACCGCGCAGTTTGTTTCAGCCGCAAACTATGGCAATCCAGAAAGTATGGAACTATCACAAACAATTCAAACTGCGTTCATGGAGTACTTTGATGCTCACTCCCAGGATGAATCTGCTCTGATCAATAACAAGGATTTTCAGCTCATCAGAGGCTTAACCGCTCGTCGACCCAAAGAGCATCCCGTAGTAGCCTTTGTCTTTGAAAATTACGAAAAATACCTTGAGATCGTTCCTGAGTTTGAGCTCTGCTATTACATGCTGGAGGCCAACTACAGTACCTTCCACGAACTCATACGAAACGGGGACCCAACCTACACAGATCACATAGATCTGCTCAACACTGAGTTGAGCTTTGCTAGGGATGTGGTCGCAGCACTAGACCCCGAAGGTGCAATACTAGAAGAAGCAATGCGCACTTTAGCACCCAGTCTGTTTTATTCTGCAACTGAAGACTGGGAGGCACTTATTGCGGCGACAGAAGCTAAAGTCGAAGCAGCTAGTACAGACTCAGGGAAAGCAAGAGCTTACCACTTCGCTTCTTCTTACCTCGGAAACTCTGGAATTGAAAAATACAAGAAATTGGCTGACGAATATGTGCTTAAATCTTACGCTTTGGATAAGTCAGATCCCATCACTACAACGAGTTACGCCTTTCTATTGAATGAACGTGGAAAAACTGACGCAGCACTTAAAGTACTCAATGAATTGCTCTCCTCACTCGATGTAAGTAGCAAGTACTACAACTTCCGAGACATGGTAGACCGATACGTTGATCTCATCAAGAACCCACCTGAAGAAACGCCGGATTCATCCACAGAAACTGTACCAGAGGAGGCAACGGATCCTACATCGGAAACCTAATCGATTGACTGATGAATCCAAAGTGTGACTGCTACCCGTAATGCTTTGGTTCACAGTTGCTTGGTTGTGTGGGCGTTGGGCTTATTAGCTGTTGCACGTCTTTGGTCCGCCAATTCCTCTTTGGCTTGCCATCGTCTGATGTTGATTTTCTATCCTCTCTTTATGGTGTTGGCACTATTGAACGGACTGGCTTGCATCAGACAGTTGGTTGAGCGTGCATTTCAGCAAGTTCAAATGCAACGTAGGCAGGAAACCCGCATCTCCGACTTTGAAGTAGCCGATTACCCCATTAAGTGCTAAGAAGACGCTAGTCTAAGACGATTCTTCTTCCTTCTCAGTCTCAGTCCGGATCAGATCCACAAGGAAATCGACAATTTCAAACATCCGATCTATGGACCGAGCAGCATCTGCGTCGACCACATATTTGTTGTTCACGACTATCGCAGGGGTGCCCGTAAGCCCCAGCAAACGAAACTTGGTTTGTGTATCTCTCATCAAATCAAGCACCTCTTCTGACTGATAGATTTCTGCAAAGTCATCTGGATCTACATCTGCATGTATCTCAAACACTCTGTGCATGTACTGATCAGCTTGGATGTTGTTGTCGTGAAGAATCTCAAAAATCTTGTCGTGAACCTTGTCTGTGACACCCAGTTCTTCAGCAACCCAATAGGCTCGCGCTAAGGGCACCCACGCAGTTCTGAGCGGCACAGCCGCTCTGTCAAAAGTAACGTCCTCTTCTATTGATTCCAACCAATCTTTAATAAATGGTTCCAGATCATAGCAGTGGGGACACCCATAATTGAAGTACTCTATTACTTCGATTTGGGTATCCGATTCGGCAGTTGACTCTTCATCGTCTGCATCTTGGACTATTGTCTTGATTATTCGATAATCTTTGCCTGCTTCAAACTCTTGAGCATGAGCTACTCCGAAAAGCAACACAGAAGTTGCAAAGAAAGCACAAACAAACTTACTCAAAGCAACGAGTCGTTGCGCGGATTCAAACAAGAACTGCGACCTATCTATAAGAGTTTTGGAGTCCTTTCCCGAATTCGTGTAGCCATCACTCATCTGACCCCTCGAACAAAGCAGTCATGTAGGTGGAGACTGCGGTAATCTCTTTATCCGTCATTTTCTTGGCGATATCCCTCATCATACCACCAACATATTCATCGGTAGTTCGGGTTTCTTCGCGATAAGCCTTGAGCTGATTTTCCAAATAAGTGATGGGTTGTCCTGAAAGCCTGGGAAATCCTGCCAGAACGTTGCCATCTGCAGATGGCGAATGGCACGCAGTACAAGCAGCCACTTTCTTATCCAAAATTCCGCCACGATAGATGGATTCACCCAGCTCAAGTATTTCTTCTCTTTCTGGATCTTCTTCCTCGGTGTCGACTCTGCCTACTACGCCTGGTTGTGCTGCGTAGTACTTTGCGAGACTCTGAAGATCGTCATCGTCCAGTTCTAGCATGGATCCGACCATCACGTCGATCATCCGCTCTCCAGATTTGATCATTCGTAGTTGTTTCAGCAAGTATTTTTCGTTCTGTCCAGCAATGTTGCCATTAATGGGTATGAGTGTGTTCCCATCGACACCATGGCACGCTGTGCAAGGAATAGACAGTGCCTCCCCAGCTTCAACACTAACCTCTTCGATTGGTTCTGCTTCTGGATCGGCTGTAGCCTCTGAGTCCTGCTCGTATTCAACTAACTCTTCTCCATCTGCTTCTTCATCTGTCGATTCGTGTGAATCTGCCTCCAATAACAGAGCAAAAACAAGCATGGCTACGATGAGCAAAACGCGAACCATAAAGTTAAACCGAGCTAGTTGTTCGTGCAACACGACCTCCTGCTACCCTCTTCGAAGAAGCACCCTCTCACCTGCATGAGATGAGCCGATACCAAAGAATTTGTGAGTCACAAATTATAGCGATTGCTCGGGATTAGGACTAGCTTTCCGAGTCTTCATTGCCTCCTTCCTCACCTCTTGAACGAGATGGTCAACAATTTCGAACATCCGATCAAAACCCTGGGCACTTTCAGCATCAACAAGGTACTGATTTCCTACCATGACAGTAGGTGTTACGGTGATACCTAGATCTCTCATTTCTTCGACGGTTTCTTTCATTTTGTTGGCAATATCATCTGAAAAGTAGACCGTTCTGAACTCTTCTGTCGTTACCTCTCCTTCATTCACGAACATTCGCTGAAGAATGGTTCGGCTCCCTATGGGTTTCTCTTGAACAAATTTTGCCTTGAATATGAGATCGTGTACTTTGGATGTGATTCCTAGCTCTTCTGCAACAAGGAACGCCCGAGCTAGCGGAATCCAATTCTGTCGAGTAGGTACAGCCACTCGCTTAAATTCAATATCTTCTTCAATATCAGATAACCACGATTTGATTGTGGGTTCGAGTCTATAGCAGTGGACACAAGCGTAGGAAAAATATTCAACCACCTCAATAATTCCTTCGGACGACGACTCAGTCTCTGTAGCTTCTGCGTCCTTGATGGCCTTGATCAGTCGATAGTCGCGACCTTCTTCAAATTCATTGGCTTGGCTGCTCACACCAAAAAAGATAAACCATGCAATAGCGAGAAAGGGGATTAACTTGTTTCGCATCAATTCTGTACTCTCCATTTCAATTGGGGTAGTCGATGGTTTCGAGACGATTAAATCACCTGTTCTGATTGGAATAGGTTGAGGCCATTAGTTTTGAACTGCAGGCTCTTGCTCTTCGTCAGTTCGCTCGTCACGGACAACGTTTACCAAATAATCGACCACGTTGAAAATATTTTGCTGACTCCGTGCAGTTTGAGTATTCACAATAAACCGATCTGCGACGACAATCGTAGGCGTTCTTTTGATTCCATATAGGCGAAGCAGTGCATGTATTTCAGTGATATTGTTGAGCACCTCATCTTCGCTATAGACTTCTTTGAACAGCTCTGGCTCAATACCCGCTTCTTCTTCAAACAAATTTTGCATCACTGCTTCATCATCAAAGTCGTCTTTCTTTTTGTGAACCGCATGGAATATCGGCATGTGTACTTTGTCGACGATGTCTAACTTTCTGGCTATGTAGTACGCACGGGCTAGTTCAACCCAAGCTTGCTGAAACACTACAGCCTCCCGCTCAAAGACTACATCGTCTTCTTTGTTTTCTAGCCATGGCTTGATTTTGTCCTCAAAGGTATAACAATGTTTGCACCCGTAAGAAAAGTACTCGATCACCTTGATTACTTCCTCGGGATCACTCTCTGGTACCACTGCGGGATCTATCACCAAGTAATCAATTCCAGCTTCAAACTCGGCTCCTGCTGCAGTTCCAGCAAAAAGGAAAAGAGCAACCAGAACATGGTTGAAAATTGCCCAAGTGGATGTGCAATGGCTATTTCTCAAAATATACACCTAGTCTCCGTGTGAAACGACCAGAATCAGGCACCCGTTAATCTCTTATACGTCAAGCTCAATTTTTTCAGTCACTTACTATGACCTCTAACATCTCAACTTTCTCAGCCAATTACCTTAAAAGTGCACTGGATTTAACCAGTTGCCCCCAAGATGACATTCGTGAGATCGCTTTCGTTGGTAGATCTAACTCGGGTAAATCAAGCACAATCAATCGAATTTGTGATTCAAAATCACTGGCACGTGTGAGTAAAACCCCGGGTCGGACCCAACTGATCAACTTTTTCGAGGTTCAGCAAGGAGGTCGGCTCGTTGATTTACCCGGCTATGGCTATGCACATGCGAGCAAGTCCAAGGTTTCTCAGTGGAATGATGCTGTCCACAATTATCTGGAAGAACGAACCAACCTGGTCGGAGTCATCATCATCGTCGATAGCCGACTCAATCCCCAGACTTCCGATACCGCGATGATTCAGTGGTGCATCTCACACAATCTACCACTTCTGATCCTTCTAAATAAGTCTGACAAGGCTAAACAAAAAGAACGATCTTCCTGCATGCGTCTGATGAAACAACTCGTACCCACCGACACACCATCCAAAATACTGTTGTTCTCAGCACTGAAAGGAATTGGGTTAACTGATGCCCGAGTTTGGATACAGACTCAGTTAAACGAAATCTAGTGTGCGGCGGACCAATTGAGACCGTAGCCTGTGTCTACTTCCAATTTAACGGCGAGTTTAGCAGCGTTTTGCATGATCTTTGCAACAGATTCGCTCAATTCATCCACTTCCGTTTCCGCAACTTCAAAAACAATCTCGTCGTGAACATGAAGAACCATGCGTGCATCTAGCTTGCTTTTAGCTAACTCTTGATCAATCAATACGGTAGCTTTTTTGATGATGTCCGCAGCACTTCCTTGCATGGGAGCATTGATCGCGAGTCGTTCCGCACCCGCTCGAGTGACTGGATTACTACTATTGATCGCATCAAGATAGATGCGTCGACCATTAATAGTTTCAACAAATCCTTCATCTCTTGCTTTGATGCGAATGTCATCCATATAAGCGCGAACACCAGGATAATGCCCAAAGTAGCTCTCAACAAACACTTTAGCTTCACTACGTTCAATACCCAAACTCCGAGCTAATCCAAAGATGCTCATTCCATAAATCAACCCAAAGTTGATTGCTTTGGCCCTACGTCGCATATCTAAAGAAACATCCTCGTACGAAACCCCAAAGACCTCACTCGCGGTCGCCGCATGAACATCCAACCCATTGTTGAATGCGTCTTGTAGTGATTTGTCCCCCGACAAGTGGGCCATGATCCGTAATTCGATTTGCGAATAATCAGCGGACATCAATACATTGCCGTCTTCAGCAACAAATGCGCTACGGAGTCGTCTCCCTTCGGGAGTACGAATGGGAATGTTTTGAAGGTTAGGGCTTGTAGAAGCTAAACGACCGGTGCTTGCACCTGTTTGGTCATAGGTGGTATGAACTCGCTTGGTTTTCGCATGAATGTAATGAATCAGTTGATCGGTATAGGTCGATTTCAACTTCGTTGCCATCCGATAGTCCAAAATGATTTTCGGAAGCGGGTGCATCCCCAGTAAGTCTCGTAGCACCTCTTCTGAAGTAGACCGAGTTCCACCTCGAGTCTTGCGTGGAGCGGGTAACTTCAACTGGTCGAAGAGAATGCCTTGGAGCTGTTTCGGTGAGTTCAAACCAAAAGCACTTCCCACTATTGTGTGTGCAGCCTTTTGCAATTCAGTAATCCTCTCACCCAATTCTTTGCTCAAAGCTTGAACCGGTTCAGAAGCTAGATGAACTCCGTTGCGTTCGATCTTGATGAGCACACTCATCAGAGGTAGTTCTATTTCGTGATAGAGCTTCATAAGTTTTTCTGAAGACTCCAACTGTTCCTGCAGTGCTGCAAAGACTCGTTGTCCCACTGCTACCAATTCCGCCATGTACTGTGCGGATTCTGGGATTTTCACATCCTGGAAGTGAATTCGACTCCCTCTGGTTCCAATCAACGTCTGTAAGTCTATGGTGGTGTAATCCAGGTGTCGAGACGCTAACTTGGCAATTCCGTGACCCCCTGGTGCTGTGCTGTGTAATAGGTGTGACATCAGTCGTGTGTCCCACAATGCACCCTTTAGGTCGATTCCTTTGGATAGCAGAAATTTGACGGTGGGTTTGAGGTCATTTCCAATCTTCGAGATGTTGGGATCTTCCCATATTGGTTTCAGGTGCGTCAGCACTAAGTCTTCAGACAGTTGCCTGAACCCCTCATCAACATGAACATGGTGTTTGATAGGAATGTAAGCAGCTCGGTCTGAGTGAACACTGATTGCGATACCGGTGAGCCCACCTGCTAACTCATCCACTCCGGTGTAGTGACAACTTGTGGCTAGAGCTAAGGAACCGTAATCTTTAATTCGTTGTATCCAACGTTGGAGAGTAGCCTGATCTGTGACGATTTCAGCAATAAATTTGGTTTCGTCTTGCCCCTCAACTGCATCCTCAGAAGCTTCGGGAAATCGCTCTATTAGTAGCCTTAATGCGGTTCGGAGTTCATATTGGTTAAAAAACGGGGTAATGGCATTCACGTCCAATTTGGGCTGTGTGATCTCTCCAATCGAAACGTCCAACTCTACATCACACTTGATAGTTGCAAGTATTCGAGACATCGAGAGATGTCCCACCGCTGCTCTAAAGTTGTCACCGACTTTACCTTTAATTTGATGTTGTTTTTCGATCAAGTTGTCGAGAGAACCATATTGGTTGAGCCACTTAGCTGCCGTCTTCGGCCCGACCTTATCTACCCCGGGAATGTTGTCAGAAGCGTCTCCCATCAAAGCCAAATAGTCAATCATTAACTCTGGGGTCACCCCAAACTTTTCTTGAACTCCAGCGGCATCAACGTGTACTTTTTTGAGGGAATCGTAGATGACAACATTGCCTTTAACGAGCTGCGCCATATCCTTGTCAGCAGTACAAATCACGACTTTTTGCTCAGCACTTGCTTGGGTCGCTAAAGTTCCAATGATGTCGTCTGCTTCGTAGCCATCTTTCTTGATGAGCATAAACCCCATGGTTTTCACTAATTTGTGGGTGGGTTGAATCTGCTGCGACATTTCCTTATGCATCGCTGGACGATTCGCTTTGTACTCCTTGAACAATTCATGACGAAAAGTCGGTTTTTCAGTGTCAAACACGATAGCAATTGGACTATCGGGGTAATCCTGCAACAATTGCATCAGGAACATCGCCATTCCGCGAATAGCACCGGAATACTCACCTGTCGAAGTTTGCATATCAGCCGCAGTCCAGAACGATCTAAAGAAGTAATAGGTGCCATCAACGAGAACTATGGGGGACGAATCGGCCATTTAGGGGAACCCTCGTGCAAAATAGGCTACATTAAAAGTTGCCGGTTGGATTTTATGAAGCCGCTATTGATGATAGGAGCAGGTATCTGTCTGCTTTGCTCCATTACCCTTTATGCAGATGACAAACAGCCCGTTGAGAAAAAGGTAAAAGGACCCGACGTAGTGTTAATTGAGTCGGAAAAGAAAAGCGTCTACGAGTACCGCCACAATGGTCGATTAACCATGATCAAAGTCGTTCCGAAGAACGGTAAACCCTACTATCTCGTCCCGGAAGATCCCACCAAACATTTTGGAGACCTTGAACGATCTGAACGACTGGTTCCCAAATGGATTCTCAAACGATTCTGATCACGCCGACTGATGGCGGTCATCACAAGCCTCAATCGATCTGAAATTGAACAGATTCTGACTTCATACGATGTTGGAACACTCGTTGATTATCGAGAATCTTTAAAAGGAATTGAGAACTCCAACTATTTCTTAAAGACAACCAAAGATCTTTCGGCTGATTCCTCTGCTGACAGCGCCTATGTGTTGACGGTGATCGAATACGATGACTCTCAGCGTTGTCACTTCCTAGTAGATTTTCTGGATGTCTGCATCAAAGCAGGCTTACCCACTGCCCCTATTCTGCCCACACAGAACGGTGACCGTTTTGTGAAATGGCGGGAACGAAATGTTTGTTTGAGCCCACGTTTACCGGGGCATCACACCGGACTACCCACTCAGTCCCAGTGCAGAGCAGTAGGGCGGTTTCTTGCTCGACTTCACTCATGTACTGCCTGCAAAGAAGACACCGAAATGGTCTATGAACGAACGGAAACCTGGATAAGAAAAAAAACAAACCTGGTCGTTGACACTCTCAACCTCCAACAATCGGATTTACTCAAAGAATCGGTTACTACCGTAGAAGCGCTACTACAGCGCAACGATGTTCAAACCATGCCCAAAGGCTTAATCCATGGAGATCTGTTTCGCGATAATGTGTTGTTCAATGAACACGGTCTCGCTGGTGTTGTGGACTTCCATCACGTCAGTCACTGGTACCTGATTTACGACATTGCAGTGGCGATCAATGATTGGTGTCGGATCAATGAAGTATTCGATCACACCCTGGTACTCGCGATGTTGCATGAATACAACAATATACGGCCTTTGCAACCCCTAGAGTTTTGGTTTCTACCTTATTTCCTGCTCTATTCCGCTTTATCGTTCTGGTTATCAAGGCTGGATGTTGCCATCACCCACGCTGAATCAGACGATTACCCCCAAAAAGATCCCACTGAGTACGAACGTCTGGTGCAACTACACGCTAGTCGATCATTGATGGTTGACACATCAGGAATGCTATGACCCACCCGTGAGTAGAACTTAAGACGAGTCCTCTCGAGTCAACTCTTTAAACACCCGGGTCAACTGCACTGTATCAAACGGCGGTTTGATGTATCCCATACAATTTCCTTCAGGATTGATGATCACAAGATAATCTTGATGCTCCATGAGATACTGTAATTCTGAAGCTGAGTTGATTCGCTGATACCAGACCCCTACTTCTTCAGCAAGTTGTGTGATCGCATCGGGATCTCCAGTTAACCCAATCAAGTTCTCTGAAAAGTGTTCGACATATCCCCTAACTTCTTCTACGGTATCTCGTTGGGGGTCAACACTAACAAATAACCCCTGAAATTGATCCGAGAGCTTTTTGGGGAGCGATTCAAGAATTCGTTCCTCTGCTCGTCCTAAAGCTCCCAACGTAATGGGGCAAACGTCGGGACAGTTGGTATACCCGAAGAAGGCGTAGGACCATTTCTCCTTGAGAGCGGACTGATCAAACGGGTTACCAAACTGATCGAGCATATCGAAATCACTGATGAGTCTTGGTTCGGGTAGCCTCAAGAATCCCAATGCTTGAGCTTCTTCTTCATTGAGTGGTTTGTCTTTGGAGCTTTGCGACAGCCAAAATAACCCTCCCAACACCAACACAAGGCCTGCAAAGACTGTAATCATTTTGAATTTTTGCATCTAGTGGTCTTTCTCTTTCCGAAGCGCAAAGAACCAGTAGCCACTGACGATCAATCCACCAATCAGTAACCACTGAAACGCGTATCCCCAATGTCGGGCTGGTGAGTTTTCCATAACTAATTTGATGGGAACAAAAACTCCTTCACTTTCATAGGTCAATCTAATTTCGTCTTTAAAGGAATTCGTGAGTTCAGCCATCTTTTCAAGGTCTAACCGATTGACTCGCTTCGGCCAGTCTGTGGTTTCATAAGCTTGGTCATTAATCGCACGGCGTTGTGGCCAAACTATTCCGGTGATTTCAATATTACCATCAGGAGTATCTACCTCTGGAATGTTCAACCAGGTCTCCTTGAGAGGTACCCAACCTCGATTGACTAGAAATGATCCTCTATCGGTCCGGAAGGGCATGATGACCCAAAAGCCAGGGTGTTGATTGTGTCGTTGATATGCCACAAAGAATGTTCTTTCAGGTTCAAACACTCCCCGAAACTTTAGGTTAGTGTAATCCGAATTTTGTTCTCGATACTCAGAAAGTTCTACAGGTGGATCAGACAATCGATTGATGTACTCGTCTCGTTCTGCTTGGGATTCGAAACCTTTTGAGAACTGCCAAATCGAAAACGCTAGGGTGACCAATACCGCAAAAGAGACCTGCAGTGTTAATGGCCACCCACCTGGAGGAGCAGCCAACTTCAATTTACGTTCCATTCAAGAGATGGGAGCCCGTTCACAGTCCGAATTCTATTTCCCTGCTTGTCAGGCTAGATTACTATTCAACCCATTCTAGATTTCTGCATTGTCCAATCACTATCGCTTAAATTCTCTTACAACCTTCCATTTAGAGGGAAATGTCGGCTCCCAAGATGCGCTTCCCAGTGGAATTTGATGAGAGCTTTATTTGCTAGGTTAGTGGATTGAATTCAAGCTCCGTCGATACCACTCCTTCTCCTTCATCGAAGAATCTTCCCAGTAGTGGCATCAATGATTCTGCTTGATCCCTGAACTTCACCTATCTCACCGGGCAAAATCAAGTCTACTAGCGATTCAAACTGATCCTGCACCTCTGACTGGGTAGTAGCAGCTGGGTCGTCTGAAATGTTAGCCGATGTCGATACTAATGGTCCACCGTAAGTCTGACATAACCATCTGGCTTGCTCATGAGCTGGAACCCGCACTGCAATGGTGTTCCTCCCTCCGGTGATCCAAGAGGGCATCCGACTCGTTGGAATAATCCAAGTGACATGACCGGGCCAGCTTTGTTTGATTTGGTTTCGCTTAGATTCAAACAGTTGTTCGAGTTCTTCGGAAAATACCGAACTATCTGATCCAATCAGAATAAACCCTTTCTCGGGGATGCGTTGTTTGATTTCGCAGACTCGCTCCACTGCACTCTTATTGAACGGATCACATGCTAACCCCCACACTCCTTCACAAGCATGCGATAGCACCCCACCACTGCGTAGGATCCGAGCAGCGGATTCAATAGGGCTCAAACTGTCCCTCATGGACTCATTCATTGGTGATAAACCACCCACGACTACAGCTGCTGTTGTAAATCCTCGTTGTGTTGAGAGATGCGAGTAATGTTCGACTTTCTGTCCTGCTTGAGCTTTTCAGCAAGATCTGGATCTGCTAACGCAAGAATCTGCGTTGCAAGAAATCCTGCATTCTTTGCACCTGCTGATCCGACTGCCACCGTCGCTACTGGAATGCCTCCAGGCATTTGAACCGTCGACAATAACGAATCAAAACCACTCAGTGGTCCATTCGCAATCGGAATCCCTATCACGGGCTTGGTAGTATGAGCAGACACTGCACCCGCTAAGTGGGCAGCTAAGCCCGCAGCACAGATAAACACCTTGCATCCACGATTTTCTGCATCTTCAACATATGCAGCTGTTTGGTGCGGTGTCCGATGTGCAGAAGTCACCCGCACCTCAAATTTGACCCCAAAGTCTGATAGTACCTGCGATGCGTTCTGTACCACATCCCAATCCGATTTGGAACCCATTAGTATCGCAACCCAACCCATTTATTTGTTCACCCTATCGTCAAATGAAAACATACTCATAGATCATTCCCACCCTGAGCTAAAACCCCAGAGAGCAAGGTTGATATGGAACAATCTGACCAGCAAAACGAGGGATTTTAGTGAGCTTCAAGAACCCCTATACCCAATCAAGTAGAATAATAAACGTATGTTCATATTTTACATCTAAGAGCGCTCTCCTCCCACTACCTTACATGACTGATACCACCCACCGAGGTTTCGTCATCCAAACAAGTTTTCGCATAGAGCAGGACAAACCCATTCTCTATATTCACGGCAGGCTTGAGACCGGTGAATCGTTCGTGGTTCGAGAAACACGCCACATCCCCCATTTCTATCTGAGAACCGAAGATATAGGACATAAGGCTGTCAAGAAATGCAAGATTCGAAAATCTGAAAAGCTAACTCTTGACGGTCATCCCACTGCTCGAGTAGAGTTCCCGAAACCAACACCATTCTTGGCTTCGGTACGAGACCGCCTCCAATTTGAGAACGTGCCCACCTATGAGGCAGATCTTCGTTTTTCGATGACTTACCTGATTCAAAACAACATTCGTGGTGGAATCGCTATCACTGGGGAGCTCCGAGAAGATGACCCTCTGGTTGATTTTTCTTTCGAAGATCCAGAGGTTGAATCTGCTGAAGTCGATTTTGAGCTCCGAGTTCTAGCTATCAATATTGAGACCGATCCTACCGCTATAGAACTGTTAGCAGTCTCCCTTTATGGATTGGGCTTGGACGAGGTCATGATTGTCGATCAGCTTGGTCGTGAGATGCCGGATCACGCAACGGGGTATCCCAATGCCAAGAGTTTGCTCCAAGCATTGGAAGAAAAAATCCGAGAAGTGGACCCCGATGTGATCACAGGTTGGAACGTTGTCGAGTTTGACCTAGATGTTCTTGCTCGCGTTGCTAAGCGCAACCGACTACGATTGCAATTAGGCCGTTCGAGTAGCGAAGTCCGAATCCACAAGACATCCAATTTCTTTGTTGCAAGTCGTGCAGTGGTGCATGGAAGAATGGTTCTCGACGGAATCTCGCTGATTCACGGAGCATCGATGAAGTTCCCAAAATACAGTCTAGATGAAGTTGCTCAGACCGTACTCGGTAAAGGCAAACCAGGAATTGAGAGAGTCAGTGAACGTGCTGAAGAGATCTATCGTCGCTATCTCGACGATTTAGAGGGCTTTGCACTCTACGCACGCACAGACACTCAACTCGCTTACGAAATCGTAGAAAAGCTCAATCTAATTCCGCTTGCAGTCCGTCGATGTAAGCTCACAGGGATGCCGTTGGATCGAGTTGCTTCAAGTATTACTTCGTTCGATTTTCTGTATCTGTCTCAGTTACAAAAACGCAACCTCGTTGCGCCTTCAATTCAAACCCAAAGAGCACCTCGTCGAATCAAGCACTCGGGTGCACTAATACTAGATCCTACCCCTGGATTACACGAGAATATCTGGGTCTTAGACTATCGGAGCCTATACCCTAGTATCATCCGTACCTTCAACATCGATCCTCTAACCCAAGTCAAAACAACACCTACAAACAAACATATCAAGACAACAAACGGTGTTCATTATGAAAGGGAAAGAGGCATCCTACCTCGAATACTCGACGAATTATTTGAAGCTAGAAAGGAGGCTGATGAACGACAAGATGGGACGGAATCCTACGCCATCAAGATTTTGATGAATTCGTTATATGGGGTATTAGCTACCCCCAATTGCAGGTTTCATGACACTGCGCTTGCTAATTCAATAACTTCACTGGGCAGACACTTCCTTCGTTTTGTTCAAGGTTGGTTTGAACTCAATGGACATCAGGTGATTTATGGCGATACCGACAGTGTGTTTGTGAAATCGAATGTAGAAGACAAAGTAGAAGCCTACGAACTAGGAAAGTCGATCCAAAAGAAGTACAACAGTGCTTTAACAGCTTACATCACGCGTAGATGGAATCTCCGGAACAAATTAACTTTGAATTTTGAACACCTTTACACCAAACTGTTCCTTCCCAAAATGCGGAGCAGAAAATCAGGTGCGGGAGCACGAAAACGATACGTAGGGCTGGACTACGTCAGTGGTGAAATCGAATTCGTAGGTATTGAGAGTGTGAGACGTGACTGGACAGAAGTTGCTAAACGTGTTCAGAAAGAGCTTTTTAAGAGACTCTTTCGAGGTGAACCCATTGAGGAATATTTGAGACAATACATTAAAGAGTTTCGTTCAGGAAAGTTCGACCATCAACTCATCTACCGAAAACGACTTGGAAAGCCACTAAAGCAATATCAAAGAGCTCCTTCTCCCTATGTGGTAGCAGCCAGAAAGATGAAAAACCCGGGCAGACATGTGGAATATGTGATGACCATAGGTGGAGCTGAACCGTTGGAGTGTTTGCGTCACTCACCAGACCGAGAACACTATGTGTACAAGCAAATCGCCCCTGCAGTTAAACCTATTCTGGACGCTCTAGATATGGATTTCGAGCATATCGCTGAGGAGTCGACACCGCTCGATATCTTTCAATCAATTCGAGAATCGGAACCGGAGGCAGACGCAGCATGAATGTAGAGACTCGAAAATCTGAATCAACCAAGATTTGGGACTGGCCTCTACGAATTTGGCACTGGCTATTAGCGATTACCGTAACCGTTGCCTTGGTCACTGGATTGAATCCCAAGCTAGATCTGATGAATGTCCATCAATGGGCAGGAATGTCGGTGGTTGCTTTGCTGGTATTTCGAGTTTTGTGGGGAATCATAGGTGGAACATACTCCAAACTTTGGCATTACTTCACGACCCCGATTGCTTTCTTTAAGCACTTTCTGGGAAAGTCGGAAAGTAAAGCCCATTCCTCACCAGGCATCGTTATTGCTCTGTGCCTGTTTGGAGCACTTGCTGTTCAATCAACGGCGGGGTTGTTCACTTCAGACGATGTCCTTTTCGATGGGCCTTTAGTGCAGTTTGCTGACGGCGACTTAGTGGAATTTGCATCCGACATCCACGATGAAGGTTGGAAGTTTGTACTAACCTTTATCTCCATCCATCTGTGTGCTCACCTCATTTACGGTGTGGTCCTGCGTAACACGATAGCGCTATCAATGTTCACGGGACACAAACTCGCCCAAGTACCTCCCACTCAGCACTCAAACTGGATGGCAGTAATCGCTTACGCTACCTGTGTAGCAGTGCTGTTGCTTCTGGTCTACTACTCTCTGTAGCTGTCATGGCACCCTTTGCAGGAACGACCTACATTTCGGATTGCATCTGAGACTGAGTCGGTTTCCCCTTCGGAGATCACCCGTTGGAGCTCCTTTGCTGCAGTATTGAAAGCTTCGACTGCTTTTTTGAACTCTTCGGGTTCTTCCCAAATTGAGTCTAAAGCTTCCCCGCCTTCAGAGCCTTCCGGAAACAAGTCTGCCATCATTTCTGCTAAATCTGCAAGTGCATCAACATGTTTCGGAAGATGTTCTTCAAACGGTAGTTCCCCACGAGCGATTTTTCTGATTGTGTCCCAATGGACCCCTATGGCTTCCATACTCTCGTGTCGATAGTCAGCAATTTCCTCACTTGCGTAGAGGGTGGTCACCAGCAAAGCTGCAATACCGATTTGGGTGAATTTGTTGGGTTTAAATTGCATAAACTCCTTCTTTGTAAGGTAGTTCAATGGATTATAGGGTAAATCCTGAACTTAGCTGACCCACAGCAAAAGACCGTACAGAGCTGGGTGAAGATTCATCGTTTTCTTGTTACTCTTCTCTGTCTATGTTCTTCAATAGTAGCTGTTTGAATACCCATGGCAATAGAACCGACCTTCCAGTGCCACCTGATGAACCATGCTGACTTCGAACGTGGCTGGTGCACCCGTTGCTAACCAAGACAGAAGTGCTAACTTCTCCGACAATCCTGGAAAGTTAGTTTGAGATGAGCCAAATTCTTGAATTGATCACGGTTGAGATCAAAACATCCGTCATTGGCAACAAGCTGTATCCGAGCTCAAACAAAGAATTACGGACATGGTGTCATTGCCTCATCATCATGGGGTGATGCGAAATCTACTTAAATGTTCACTTTAGCTCACGAATAGCCCATCTCTGCAGACAGTAACCGCTATGCTCGTTTCACCGAGCTGCTTAGGCACCGTTCCCTATGTGTATTTCTGATCTGAGGCCTAGATCCGGACTCCTACATAGAGGTACCCTCACTCAGTCAAGTTTTGAACCCCTTAGACGCAGATTGAATGAGTCTCAACTTAAAGTGAAGCTTCGTCACATAGCTGTTCAAAGTAGTCGACGCGTGGTTTGAGATTGTCCACTGTTTGTTGCCAAAACTCAGGTTGCGTTAAATCACCCTCCAGATAGTGAGCGGCTAAATCTTCAGCAGACATTCTTCCTGTATCTCGAAGCAACCCTCGGTATCGCTCAAAGAACTCTGCTCCCATACTCTCTCTACGTTGGTAGATGCACTGACTGAACAGATACCCGAACAAGTAAGGAAAGTTGTAGAAACTGATGCCTGAAATATAAAAGTGCAACTTACTCATCCAAAAGCACTCATCGGGTTCAGACAAGCTATCCCCGTACCATTCCACCCACGCATCTCTCATAAGGGTTCTGATTTCTCGCGCTAGTAGTGGTCTATCGGCTCGTGCTTCATATAGGTTTTTCTCAAACTGGAATCGAACCGGAATATTCAGCAAGAATCCCACAATCGCAGACAATTCCTCCCAAGCAACCGTTATCGCTTGTTGAGGATTTTTAGCTTCAGCAAGTAGAGCATCTCGCACCAACGTTTCTCCAAAAGTACTTGCCGTTTCAGCTAGTGACATTCCATAGCCCCGTTGTGCATTGGGGAGATCTTTCATGGCCCAGTGATGGAACGCATGACCTAGTTCATGAGCTAATACTGTGATATCGGACATCGAACCAGAGTAAGTCATATATACGCGTGGGTTTTTGCTCTTTGCAAACGAGGTGCAGTATGCGCCTGGTCGTTTGTGTTCTCCGATCGTTCCTTCGATCCATTGTCGATCCGACATCATCTTTACGAAATCACCCATTGATGGATGAATCTCACCGTAGGAATTTGCGACCAGTTGTAATCCTTGGGCAAACGGATATTCCGATTCGGCATTCGGTAAAACCGGGGCGGGTGCTCTTGAGTCCCACGGTCCGTATCGAGATTTGCCATAGGCTCGCGCCATCGCTTTGGCTGCACGTCTTGATAACTCTCTGGAGTCAGCAGCTACTTGAATGATTGCATCCAAAGTCTCTCTTTGGATGTGACTCATATGAGCGGGTGCATCCAAGAAATGTACCGGTTGTTTACGAGATCTTCGCTTACAACTTTCCAATCGCCAACCGGCAAGAGCGTTCACCGCTGCAGCACACGTTTCTTCGTGTTCCGTCCAAGCTTTATTGATTGCAGACCAAGCATCCGCCCTCGTCCGGTCACTGGTGGACTGCATCATCGCCGCTGCTTCTGCAATACCCACCTCTCGTAATTCATTGCCCTCGGTGACATGACATCTCAGTTTTCCAGACAGTTCGGTGTACAACCGACTCCAAGCATGGGGGCCATCTTGACTTAATCCATTGATCAAATTTTCTTCGTCAAGACTCAACAGTTCATGCTGACGATGTCGGGTGTGTCGAACTAACCACTCTGACTCCGCAACCCGATCATCACTGAGATATTCATCGATCAACGAATCGTCAGCTCGTTTGAGAAATTGGCTCGACGGTTGCATCAACTCACTGAACCGCATTCGGTGCTTGGTGAGTTTTCCGTTCAGTATTTTTGCGTCTTCGTCATCATTATTGACCGAGAGAACACAATTGGCGAACGTTCCAGGGTTTGCTAGGTATTTTGACGCTTCATTGGAGAGTTGATAAATGTTGTGAGCAGCTTCGACCGCTTTTAATGAGTTTTCGTCTTTCTCGATCTGCGAATGATTCGCAAAATCAGTAAACGCTTCGTTGAGTTCCTCAATTTGACCGAGTAGTTTTGATAACGTAGCAAGATCCGCATCGATTGCTTCATCGGTAGGCGAGCAATATTCCTCTGATAGATCCCAAGAGGGTCCAGCCAAGTCTTTCATAGGTTCGATTCCTTAATAGTGAGTTGAACTTAGTAGCTCCCATTGTAGAACTGTGGAAACTGATCCCACAGGACATCCACTCTCATCAATTGATTACTAGAAACTTAGTCGATTCTCTTCTCTACCCTCGAATTGGAAAGGTATTCATCGAACTCTGTTGGATCGGAATCACTAAATTGGTCTTAGTTTTGGATAATATCCCCCTATATAACCGATGATGTGTTGGGGGTAGCTCATTGATTGGCTGTTCCGACACATCCCATGCGAACCACAAGGATAAGTCGAGATGCACATATACAACAAATTTTTCAGACGGTTTTTTGTCACTCTCCTAAGCGTTTTTCTCGCTGCCTTTGCAATTCAAGCACAAGGTCAAGACGACGAAGATAATGATGATTCTGACGATTCTCAACAACAAATTGAGGAAATCACAGTTACCGCACAACGCGTTGAAGAAAACATCCAATCAGTCCCTATTAGCGTGAGTACGTTTAATGAACACTCTCTGGAGCAACAACAGGTAATCAACCCATCTGATATTCAGATCAATGTACCCAACGTTTCCTTTACCGCTGGGAACTTTGGTGGTTCAAGCTTGAGCATTCGCGGTGTGGGAAGCCTCATTCAAGGTTCAGCAGCAGAAGCGGGGGTCTCTGCTCACATCAACGAGATTCCCATCTTGTTCAATTTGAACACCCAAGAGTTTTTTGACATGGAACGTGTCGAAATTCTACGTGGACCACAGGGTACGCTGTTTGGTAGGAACGCAACGGGCGGTGCTATCAACTTTGTAACGAACAAACCCGATTTCGACAAGTTCAGCGCTTATTTCGATTCCCAGTTTGGTACTGAAGCACACAATCGACTCACCGGTATGGTTAATTTCCCGATTGGTGAAGGAATCGCTGCTCGATTAGCCGTAATGACTCTCAAGAGAGATGGCTATACCGAAAATCTCGCTGGCGCACAAGGTGTCAAAGGTGTTGATGACAATATTGATGGTCGAGATCAATGGGCTGCACGACTGACGATTGCTTGGGAATTTAGTGAAACCGCTTCTGCATGGTTCCTACACAATCGACAGCACGAGGACAGTGACCGTACGCGGATTAGCAATCAGGTTTGCGAGCGAAACACTCTCCCGACATCTGGCTGTACTCCCAACGGATTTGGTTTTGACGCTCCTTATCTAGGAGCTACTACGTCGGGTGTCTTTGCGGGGGCAGCCGGTGTTATCCCCCTCGGCACCTCAGGAGCTGACGGCTTCGTAGAGTACAAATATCCCAGACCTCGCGAACTTGATCTAAGAACCGTACACGTAGACTTTGAGCCCGTTTTCAAAGAGATCGAACACACCTATGCGTTCGGAACTGACTACCTCTTCCAAGGGATCTCTTTCCGATTACTCGGTGCTGTCTTCCAACGTGAAAACATTTCACAGCAAGACTACTTGATGGAAGTTGGTGCTACGTTGGGACCCACTGCATTGAACCCAAGTGGACTTTGGCCCATCTCTAGACCTGCTGGAAGATCAGGAGACGAGTGGACCGGCGGACAGTGTAGTCTACCGGGTGGAACTGCTGGAATCTTCGGGGGATGTATCCTCGAAGGGATTGATCAAACTCGCTATTTCAGCTTTGACCGCAACGACGGTGAAGGTGATGGTTGGGTAGTCGAAGGCATTTTGAATGCTGATATTGATGATCGAACCAGCTATTTATTAGGTGTTACCAGCTTCTATCACGAAAGAAAGACAGGCTATTACGTCTTTGCGAATCCTTTTGACATAGTTGCTCGGTTCGGAGCACCGCTTTTAGGGTTACCACCCATTTATCCAAGCTTTTTCTTCAACTCAGCTTCTCCTGGTGGCGAACCGGGTCGAATTGACGAGGGATCGGCTGTATTTGGTGAAGTCTATTTCGACATCAATGACACGATGCAACTAACCGCTGGCTTGCGGTATAACGAAGATGAGAAGAGTACAGAAGATACCAGCGTACTCTTCAATGCGATCAACCACATTCCTGTGCTCCAAACGAGCGTATATCCTGGTATTCGTGCTCAAATCGCAGCACTACTTGGGGTTCCAATTGAATTTTTACCTCTGCAAACTGCACTGGCGATCGCCTATCGCGCAGGTCTGCTCGCTGAAAACCACCTAATCAATCTCAATGCAGCCACTGGTGTGTACTGGTCTCGTGCTATGAACCTCCTGTTAGGACCTTTGGCTTCCGGTGCACCTGAAATAGCTCTCGCGCGATACTACGGCGTGCCACAAGCACAGATTGATGCTGCTCTGCTCACTCCGGCTTATAGTACTGAAAGAATCGCCATTAGTAACCAAATTCCTATCGTACCCGGCTTCAACGAATCTAGAGCGTTGACCAACAGCCCCGATAACGGTTCTTGGAATGCATTGACCGGTCGAGTTTCATTAGATGTAGAAATCGCTCCGGATATTCTCGTCTATGGTTCAATCAGTACCGGTTACAAACCGGGTGGTGTGAATGCTGCAATTTCGGAACAGTTTCAAGATACCAGTGGGTTTACTTTTGATAGAGAAGACGTGTTAGCCTTCGAAGCTGGAACAAAGAGCTACCTGTTAGATGGTCGCGCGAAGTTAAATGGCGCACTATTCACCTATCAGTACTCTGGTCTTCAAGTCACCCGTATCAAGAACAACGCTGCAATCAACGAGAACATTGATGCCAACATTTGGGGTCTAGAAGCAGAAGGATGGATCTTCTTTGATGAGTTCCCGAATGTTGTGTTTGACTATGCCTACAGTTACTTGAATACGTCTGTCGACGGTACAAGTTCTCTTGACCCATTGAACCGAACGGCTGGAAATAACGATTGGGTCTTGCTCAACAACATTGATGCAGGTGCATTGACCGGTATTAATTACATCGCCCGAAAAGACCAAATAACTCAAGAATTGATCAATCAAGCTTTAGCTGCTGGTGCCACCATTGATATCCGAAACGGATTGTCTCCTGTTTCAGTCTCACATCCCGCTAATGAAAACGGCGTGTCGATTCCAGCTTATTTCTCCAGACGCTTCCTGACTGCTCTAGGTGTGGATACTCTTGATGGTTTAGAAACCAATCTGGATGGAAATGCACTGCCTAACTCCCCTGAACATACGATTAAGCTCGGTGGCAATTTCGTGACTCCCGTCTCTTCGCGCTTCTTTGATGGAAACCTCACCCTCAGGTTCGACCTCTACTGGCAGAGCAAATCATTCAGTCGAGAGTTCAATACTCCTGGAGATCAAATTGATTCTTGGACACAAATGAATGCGAGCGCTACCTTTGAAAGTAACGACGGTAAAATCGTAGTGAGAGGCTGGGTCAGAAATCTGGAAAACAACAATAATGTCACCGGAATGTACCTGACTTCTGACACTTCGGGTCTGTTCAGAAATTACTTCCTCACTGAACCACGAATTGCAGGTATTTCACTCCGATATTCATTAGACTAACGTTCGATAAACAGTCAATCAAGAACCGCTTGCACCAAACTGCAAGCGGTTCTTAATTATGAGGTTGCTCTGTTATACAATGAACGAGTCGTTTCCCTTGAAGTAGAAGACATAGTGAAGATCATGACTCCGTCGAGATTTCTGAGAGGAGGGTTGACTCTGCTGTTGGCTATCACCTTATCTCTGTTTGCTGTAGGAACTCTTGCCTCGGGCTCCTATACCCCAAAAGGCAAGGTCAGCAACTATGGGACTGACTACAAACAGGGAAAGATCATCTTTCACAAAAAAATATTGTGTGATGATTGCACACTGCAAAAGATAAACGCCGAGAGTGCTAGAGAACTCATAGAAGCCATTCGTACTCGCGGAGGTCTCAAGGAAAACGAGACCGAAATGGACAAAATCGCCACCGATTTGACTGCTGAAGAAGCGGGTAAGGTAGAGCAATATCTAGCCCGTCGGTTCAATATTAAAAAGAAATGAGGACAAACTCGTAACAAACGTAAAGAACATCGCCTTGCTGTTCACTGCTACCTTGGTGGCCTTGCCTCTCAATGCTGGGAATTTACCGTGGCTGCCTATTCCACAAACCGGTACGATTTCACTTACCAATGTAACCCAAGAAGCGGAGAAGTTCTGGGCTGGTTCCCATCACAGAGACTTGCCATTTGGAGAACTTGAGCAAAAAACTACATGGTTTCATGGCGAATATGGATTCAATGACTACATAAAAATCGACTACCGATTCGGTATTTCGGAGACTCAAGCCGGTGCGGCTGGAAGTGATGAAGGTGGTACCGACCAAACGATTGGGGTAACCTTTCGTTTTATGGACGAAGACATCAGTAGATTAGGAATCAGTCAAGGAGTGCGATTCGCAGCGACCCTTGCAGGCAACTATGACACTGGTATGCCCTTTGCTTTGGGGGACGGTGCTGATAGCTTTTCTTTCAGCTACTTGATTGGAAAATTCATCACCCCCAACTTCGCTCTCGCGGGGGAAATAGAGCTAATTTATCGTGAAGATATCGTTCACTCTGAAACTGATCTCGATTCTCTGTTCATCCCAATCACCGAAATACTTCCGTCTGAAACCAAGCTGGTTTTCACCTCTCTTTTGACCCCAGCTGCTCCGCTCGAAGAGCTCACGGTATTCGTACATTATTCCAGGGTAGATTCGGAAGGTCATCTTGATATTGGAGGCCCAGGGTTTGACCCAGAGCTCTTTCCTGAGGTAGAAGAAGACATAACTAGTTTTACCGTTGGTGCAAGGTACAACCTTAGACCTAACTTCAACATTGATTTAAGCTACTCCGACATTCTCGACGGAACCAACACTGCTGACTTTAGCATCATTTCGATTGGCGCAAGTTACACCTTCGATTTCTTTCGGATGTAAACGACATAGCCTTTTGACTGTGGGGTGATGTGTACCACGGTCAAACTATCGGCGTAGTCGTTCCCGCCCTTAACGAAGAAGACGCAATCGGCGAAGTCGTACGGTCGCTATTCGCGGTAACTGATAACGACCAATCCCCCATCGTGGACACCGTTGTGGTCGGCGACAACGGTTCTACCGACAGAACATCTACGATAGCCTCTGATAACGGTGCCGTCGTGGTGCAATCCGAAAGAATGGGATATGGTAGTGCTTGCTTAGCTGCACTCCAACACTACGAAAGTTTTCCACACCAGATTATCGTATTTATTGATGGTGACCATGCGTTCGAAGCTAGCGAAATCTCGCGGTTGCTAGACCCTATCAAAGACCATGATTTAGTGTTGGGTTCACGTTCTCTAGGTACTGCTGAACCGAAATCAATGAATCGGATTCAAAAATTTGGAAATCGCTTCGCTACGGGTTTAATTCGATTGCTGTGGAAGAGAAAGATGAGTGATTTAGGACCCTTTCGAGCCATTCGTTTTGACCGACTGAAAGAGTTGAATATGCAAGATCCTGCCTATGGCTGGACGGTAGAAATGCAAATTAAAGCTATTCAAAAAGGTCAAAAAATCACAGAAGTCCCGGTGACCACACGGGTTCCGATCAGCAAATCTAAGATTAGCGGCACCTTGCGGGGCATCACCGACGCAGGAGCGGGAATACTGGGAACGATAGCTAAACTTTGGTTGCAAGAACAAAAAAATAAGAAATAAGGACAAGATCTTGCTCACTTTACTCCGGCTGTCGATAGGAATTAGTTTGTGTTTTTCTGCAGTGGTTTGCGTCGCTGCACCCAAGTCCGAACTGATTGAATTTTGGCATGAATCCGATGACTCCAATACCGCAACCATTGATCACACTCCGTGGCAAGAAATCCTAGATGCCTATCTAGATTCAGACCATGAGTCAGGTATTTCGAGATTTAACTACAAGGGATTAATGGCTCAAGATGAAGACAAGAACAAGCTCAGAACCTATGTTCTGGACTTGAGCAAACTAGATCCCAGAGAATATTCGCAACGGGAACAGAAAGCTTATTGGATTAACTTCTACAACGCTCTGACGGTTTATGTCGTTCTCACCGAGTACCCCGTGAAATCGATTCGGGACATCAATTCAGGAATCCTTACCTCGGGACCATGGGAAAAAGAATGGATCAAGGTGCAAGATCAAGGGATCACCCTAAACGACATCGAACATGGAATCCTTCGACCAATCTATGAAGATCCCAGAATTCACTATGCGCTGTGTTGCGCAAGTTTGGGGTGTCCCAACTTAAGTGCAAAGGCTTACAGTGCAGAAAACCTCGATCAGCTACTAGATGATGGAGCTCGTGCCTACATCAATCATCCCCGTGGGGTCGAAATCAACAACAACAAACTTCGTGTCTCCAGCATATTCGCGTGGTACAAAGAAGATTTCGGGAGAACGAATGAAGGAGTCATCGAACACCTTAAGAAATATGCTGACGAAGAACTAGCCGCGTCGTTGGAAGAGTTCAGCAAATTCAGCAACCACTATGACTGGGCTCTCAATGAACCTTGATTTGCCTATGCTGTGATGGTTCCATGAGCTTCCCAAACCTCAAATCGTGAACAAGTCGAGCGTTCTACTCCGCATCGCCCTGGTCGCTGTTGTCCTTGTCGTTGTCACGCTGTTCTTCGTATTCCAGTTATACGAGTACGTAAATCTAGAATTTCTGCAACAGCAGCGCGAAGCCGTCATCGGCTTCTACGAGACGAATTCCGTACTGTGTCTGGTCGCGTATTTCTGCATTTATGCAGTTGCAACCGGACTATCACTACCGGGTGCAGCGATCATGACCCTCTTTGGTGGAGCTGTGTTCGGTCTTACCACTGGAACTATCGTGGTCTCGTTTGCCAGCACACTGGGTGCTACTCTTTCATTCCTATTGGCTCGATATCTCCTACGAGACTGGGTTCAACGTAAATTTGGACCTCATCTTCGACCCATCAATAACGGCATTGAGAGAGAAGGCATTTTCTATCTGTTCGCACTCCGCTTAGCCCCTCTCTTCCCGTTTGTTGCAGTCAATCTTGTGATGGCTCTAACCCCGATTCGTGTGTGGACCTATGTGTGGGTTAGCCAACTAGGAATGCTTGCAGGAACTATCGTCTATGTGAACGCTGGTAGGGAATTAGGACAACTCGATAGTCTCCGTGGCATTCTGTCTCCCACTCTCTGGATTTCCTTTGTACTCTTGGGAATATTTCCTTTCGTAGCCAAAAAATTGTTGGATGTCGTTAGGAAACGTCGCCAGAACCATGCTTCCACATAATTCTCTCTTCAGTGATCACATCGAAATGAGAAATATTTGAAAGATACCACATCTCTGCTGTTCCCGTCGACATTTCCTGAGATTAGAAGACGTAAACTTGAAACACTTCAAGTAAATCTTGGCTACAAATGCAACATGAGCTGTGTGCACTGCCACGTTAACGCTGGACCACATCGCACAGAAATGATGAATGAAGCAACCGCAGAGCTAGTCATAAAAACCCTGAATCACGTGGATATTGCCTGCTTGGATCTCACTGGCGGTGCACCTGAACTCAATCCACATTTTCGACGGATCGTCAAAGCTGCCCGATCTCACAACATACGAGTCATTGATCGCTGTAACCTAACCATATTGTTTGAGCCCAATCAAGAGGATTTAGCAACTTTCTTAGCAGACCAAGGTGTAGAGATCGTCGCTTCACTTCCGTGTTATCTTGAAGACAACGTCAACCAACAGCGTGGGAACGGCACCTATAGCGTGAGTATAGAAGCACTGAAGATTTTGAACCAATTAGGCTATGGTTACCGCAAAGATCTCAAGCTAGATCTAGTCTTCAATCCTCAAGGTCCACAACTACCACCCAATCAAACCGAACTTGAAATCGATTACAAAAGGGAACTAGGTAAGCGGTTTGGTATCGTCTTCAACAACCTATTCACTATCACTAACATGCCGATCAATCGATTTGGAGCTATACTATTAGCGAAAGGTCAGTTTGATGAATACATGGATCTGCTCCAAAGCAGTTATTCTGATCGTAACCTCGACACTGTGATGTGTCGAGACACCATCAGTGTGGACTGGGAAGGCAATCTATACGATTGCGACTTCAACCAAATGCTGGGTATGAAGATTCCAAAAAACGATCGTTCCGCTCATTTAAGAGACCTCGTTTCCGCTGATCGATTTACGTCCGGACCCATATGCACGGGGCAGCATTGTTATGGATGCACGGCAGGCCAAGGGAGTAGTTGCACGGGGGCTCTCGTCAACTAAGTCCTCAAGCTTCCCTATCTAGCACCCTACCCGAGTGCTCAAACCTACCCACCATTGGGAACTCCACCTAGCTGGGCTGATTACCTTGTGCGGTTATATCGCATTAGCTTGGATCTCTCAATCCCACTCCGGCTATCCGCATTTACTGGCGTTCTACGGGTTACTCATTGTCGTAACTGTGCCTACTCTCACGTTGTTTCTCCTAGTTCACCGAGATTCTATCCGGCTATCACTTCCGATTGTTGTCGGTTGGTGTGTTGTTTTCCGGGTAGTCGGGTTGTTTGGGGTGCCACTGTACGAGGACGACTACTTTCGATATTTATGGGATGCATTTCAATTCGCGCAACTCGGAACACCCTATGGGTCAATTCCCGTAGATTCTTTCACCGATCCGAGTCTTCCTCTGGTTATGCAATCCGTTCTCAATGGAATTAACTATCCAGATCTCCCTACGATCTACGGTCCAACTCTGGAGTATTTGTTTCTGGTTTCGTATTGGATACAGCCAGGGTCATTGCTGCCTCTGCAGTGGATCTTGGTCGGATTTGACCTGCTCTTGATAGGCCTACTCTATAACCGAGTTCGACCTGAGTATCTGTTGCTGTATAGCTGGTGTCCACTCCTCATCAATGAAATTGCCTTTTCTGCACACCCAGAAATTGTTGCCATCACTCTAGTTGTAGCAGCCCTAGTCTGCAGACAAAGGAACTATCGTGTGTTAGTTGGACATCTAGTAGGTCTTGCCGTTGGTGCAAAGATTTTTGCTTGGCTGTTTGTTCCATTTCTACTATGGAAAGCAGGATTTCGCGCAATCCTATGGTTCGTTTTAACCGTTGCACTCCTGTACGTACCCTCGATCATCTCTGGTCAATCTGAACTCGGTGGCCTCCTAGTCTTCATCCGAGAATGGGAATTCAATGCCCCGATGTTTTCAGCTATAAAAGCTCTATCGTCACACTTCATTGCACAGATGGTCCTACTGATCCCCCTCAGTGTAACCGTGTTGTGGTACTGGAATCATTGGAGACAACAACCTGTGTGGAATATTCCGCGGGGTGACTGGTTAATGGGAGGCCTATTGATTGCCTCCCCAGTCATCAATCCTTGGTACGTTCTTTGGATTCTTCCCTTTGCAGCTCTATACCCGTCATTTACATCTTGGGTAGCTGCGAGTGTGGTATTTCTCGCTTATATCACTGCTTTGAATTTACAGGATTGGAGTAGTGATCCATTCTCGCAACCGATTTGGTCTTTGGTCGCGCAATGTACTGCTATTGCTGTTGCATTTTGCTTCGACGCAAAACGATCGATCACCCATCGTTCAATTGCAACTGGTAATTCATAACCTGTTTATGAGAAAAAGGAGTATTTCATAGTGATTTTGTTTTCTAATTCAGCAAAATCTAACTTATGCTAGCTCTGTTAGCACAATACCCTGACTATATCCGTTTGGAGCGTTAATCACCTATGCCTGACTTTTTAAAAAACTTCTTCACTGCCAAATACCTCGCATTACAAATTCTTGTTGCCCTCACCCTTGCTGGACTTGTCGGTTGGATTGCAACAGAAGAAACAGCTATCTTTGGTATTCAACTCACCGCAATTTTGAAATTCTTTGGGGGGCTGTTCGTTTCCGCCTTGAAAATGATCGTTGTGCCCTTGATTTTGTCTGCTATCGTAATCGGTGTCACTAGCATGGCTAGCCAAGATTCCTTTGGTCGAATCGGCACTAAGACGGTTGGACTTTACATCGTTACTGGGTTCTTAGCCATATTCACCGGATTAATTCTGGTCAACCTTATCGCACCTGGCAACATCGATCCAGATCAAGCAACCGTACTTGTTGAAAACATCGAAGGTTCCGCGGATGCAGAGAGCATTGCAGCCCGAACGGAAGGTCGGGATATGGGAGATTTAGCTGACATCGTCTCTCGTGCCATTCCCGAAAACATCTTTGCAGCACTAGGGAATAATTCCGGGCTACTAGCCATTATCTTTGTTGGCGTTATAGTGGGATGCTTCATGTCTCGATTAACAGGGACATCTCGTGAAACCATGGACAACCTTTGGCAGGGAATCTACGACATCATGATCATGATCACGATGTGGATCATTCGCTTTGCCCCCATCGGTGTCTTTGCACTGGTTACCAACGTGGTTATTGCCGCGGGGTTGGAGATCTTTGAAAACTTGGGGTGGTTCACATTAACCGTCTTATTGGCCCTAGTGATCCATTATTTTGTGTGGTTACCCGGCTTGCTTTACTTGGGAAAGATCAATCCTATCGCCTATTACGGTAAAGTGGTTAAAGCACAGTTGATGGCATTCTCAACCGCATCCTCATCAGCAACTTTACCCGTAACTATGGAGAGTGCAGAAAAAGCGGGAGTTTCCAATAAAGTGACCAGTTTTGTCCTACCTCTTGGGGCAACCGTGAATATGGATGGAACCGCTTTGTATGAGTGTGTTGTGGTCATCTTCATCGCCCAAATCTACGCCGTTTACGCTGCTGCTAATGGAATCCCCTTTGACTTTACCCTTGTAGATCAGATTGTTGTCGTAATTCTCGCATTGCTTACTTCTATTGGAGTAGCAGGGATACCCGCTGCAAGTCTGGTTGCCATCACCCTCATTTTGATTTATCTGAAACTTCCTGCCGATTGGTTAGCGATCATCTTGGCAGTAGACCGTATCCTTGACATGTGTCGAACGTCTACCAACGTGACTAGTGACTTGACCATTACTGCTCTAGTTGCTCGTTCGGAGGGAGAAGAACTACCCGAAGTTAGAGCTGCTTAGTTAATCAACAAATGCAACAAGAGCGGTGGGGTTTTAACCTCATCGCTCTATTTTGCTGTCACGCACGCGCATTGTTGAAAAACATCCAATCGGTCCCTATTAGCGTTAGACCTTTGATGAAAACACTTGATGAAAACAGGTACCCTTCTGATAATCAGCCAATTACCGAACGTTTCCTTTACAGCTGGAAACTTTGGCGGATCAAGCTTTAGCATCCGAGGTGTGGGAAGCCTCATTCAAGGATCCGCGTCGCAGCAGGTGTGTGTCTACTCACATCGACGAGATTCTCATCTTGTTCCATTTGAACACACGAGATTATTTGATAGGGAACGTATCGAAATTTTCCGAACGGTGAAAGAAGTGTGTACCACAACGCTGACACTGGGAAACAATCTCATTGGGATTTCGACTCGGAAGTGACTGAAGTTACACTAGAAAATCAGAAAATGTTGTCATGATGGTAGAAGAAGCGAGAAAAGCAGCTAAAAGTGAATGTGAATAAAACAGATATCAATCCAAAAACACAGCAATGAGGCTTTTCATAGTCTCTGCGCGCTCATAGAAACGAACGGCTCATATCATGATCGTATTACTTCGAGTTCTTGGGTCAGGATGAATTGAATGTGCAGATATTCCGGTTCAATTTAAGACTTCATGTGAGACCGGGATCTTGATGAAGTCTATGACTCGCAAGCGTCGGAGAATGCCATCGTAAGTATATAATGCTAAGATTATGGTACTCTGTAGGGATCTTACGACTCGAGGTATAAACAAATGAATCCATCACTTAAAGACCCAATGTCTGATGTTGATTTCCGCGTCCCAACTGCTTACAAGGAAGGTTGGCTAAACGCTCGGAAAATCAATAAAGAAGTTGCCGATAATTATGTATCCCACACAACAATCGGCGATCCTGAACTAGATCCTGTCATGGACGAGATCATCGATCTACCGAATACCCAATTGATTAGCTTTGTTCGAGCAGGTATCCAGGAAGAAAAAAACGAGTTTAAAAAAGCACCCCTCGCTTTACGTAACTTCTTCAAGAATCTAGAGACACCAGATTGGGTCGATTATGTTGAATATGAAGAAGCGTCGCGCGCATTCTTCTCCAACGTAAACAACATGCTCATTGGCTATGCAATCGGTAGCGCGATTGAAGGCTTTTCGACCTTAGTATCCAAGTCTTTCGCAATCACAGGAAGGGTCCCTGGCTTGGGACCTAATGCAGTGCGCCGTCTGCGTCAAAACAACCGCCACATGATTGAGGTGTATTACCCTGGTGGTCTTCATCGCCAGAACGATGGGTGGAAAATCTCGACTCGAATCAGGTTCATACATTCTCGTATACGTTCTATGATGAAGCTTGAGCCGGAGTGGGATACCGAGGCCTGGGGTACACCCATTAGTGCGGCTCATGTAGGCGGTGTTTCCTTGTTTACCTTTTCGCTCCGACAATTCGAACATGCGATCTCGATGGGTTCTGTGATCAACGCACGGCAAAAAGAGAGCATTGTGAAAACCTGGCGCTACGCCGGTTACTTGCTTGGTACTCCACTTAGTATCTTGCATGAATCGGAAGAAGACTTACGAACGATGCGATACATCGCGAGTATTTGCGAACCACCACCAACTGATACTGCTATAGCGGTATGTAAGTCTGTATTCCTAGCTTTACCAGAGATGGCAGGTTTGACGGAGCCGAAAGCACAGAAAGAGATGAAAATGTACGCGTACCGACTTTCACGATCCCTGATTGGTAACCAATTAGCCAACAAGTTACTCTTCCCGAAGACATCGACCTTGGGTGTGCTTACATGGTACAAAACCACGAAATTTCTTGATGCTCTCCTCGAGGGATACCATGAATCCACGAGTAGTCACTTCGCACAACTATTTGATGCCGCTGCCTATGATCTAGGTGGTATCGATTATCGGTTGCCTGATCACGTCAAATCTCATCTCTCTTCGCCGTACTAATCGGTTGCGCCCCTATGCTTCTTTCGGTGAGCTGGATGATCGAGCTTTACGCTACCTAGTCTGATGCTATCGTCACCGCAGTACCACATTCGGTTGCTTCGTCTTATAGCTCTTTCGTTACTACTCGTATGTATGGCAGTAGGGGTCGTAGTAGTTCGAGCACAAACACCAGAAGAGAAGGGGCTTGCGATCACACAAAAGGCCAAGGAACGAGGTGAAGGTTATGGTAGTATGACTGCCAAGCTCACTATGACTCTACGGAATAAGCGCGGGCAGGAGAGTATACGTGAACTTCGCATTAAAGTTTTAGAAAGCGATGTCGATTTCGGCGATAGAACACTGTTCGTGTTTGATATTCCACGCGACGTTCAAGGTACCGCTTTTCTGATTCACTCTCATCAGGACAAGGACGATGATCAATGGATTTACTTGCCTGCACTTAAACGGGTTAAGCGTATCAGCGGTGCTAACAAATCAGGTTCCTTCATGGGGAGTGAATTTAGCTATGAAGACATGGGTGCACCTGAAATCAGCCGTTTCTCCTACGAGTACCTTAGGGATGAGCCTTGTCCGGACGACTCGAGTCTCACATGCACGGTCATTGAACGCATTCCGACTACAAAATCCCATTACACCAAGCAGTTGGTTTGGCAGGACACTGAGGAGCTACTGGTACGCAAAGTTGAGTACTACGATCGTAAGGAGTCCCATCTAAAAACTCTGCTCCCTACTGGCTACACGAAACACAACGACCAGTTTTGGCACGCAACATTGCTAAGCATGGAAAACCACCAGACTGGCAAAAGCACTGACTTAGCTTGGAGTGAGTTCGAGTACGGCGCTGAGCTGGACGACAGCGAGTTCTCACAAGCTGGGTTACGCCGCGCTCGATAACAGCTCCGACTCCTCTCTCTATAGGACGGACAAATCATCACCGTCATGAATCGAGTAGCTACATTGCTGGCACTTTTTGTACTCGGATCTACCGTCACCGTGAGTGCAATCGATATTAGCCGGTTCGATTTCTCAGGTCAATTCAGCATTGAAAGCCGGTTCTACCCGGACGAACCCGCACATGAAGGCCAACGAGCTCATAGCAATGGATTCTCAACTAATCTCCAAATCTATTGGGAGACAGCAAGCGGCGCTTCGTTCACACTGACCCCTTACCTTCGTTGGGATGCGGCGGATTCAGAGCGAAATATTTTTGATTTGCAACAAGCTTATTTCTTGTTTTACGGTGAAGCCGGCTCAAGCGCGTGGGAGCTACGCTTAGGTATTGATAGAGTATTCTGGGGTGTAGCGGAAGTCCGGAACATTGTAGACATTCTCAATCAGACGGACTTAGTTGACCATCCTGATGAGAAGTCCAAATTAGGTCAACCCATGGCGCACTTTACCTGGACAGCGGACTGGGGAATGTTGGAATTGTTCACCTTAGCATTTCACCGCGAACGCACCTATCCAGGCAAAGGTGGTAGGCTCAGAGCCCCACTTCTGATCGATACGAAGAATCCATCCTACGAGAAACGCTCGGGCGATAAGCAACTTGATCTTGCAATGCGGTATAGCAACTCCTTGGGCCTAATTGACTTTGGAGTAGGTGTTTTTCACGGCACTGCCAGAGAACCGACACTGAGACCGGGGATGACGACTGACGGACTCAAGTTAATCCAGAACTATCCGCAAATCACCCAATTAACTCTTGACGGGCAATGGACAGCGGGACTTTGGTTGCTAAAACTTGAAGGCTTTTACCGTAGTGGTGGCACAAATGTACTCGCGCAAGAAGAGGATTTTTCTGCACTCATACTTGGCGGTGAATATTCGGTCTATTCGATATTTGAGACGCAAATCCAAGTTGATTTCATAGCAGAGTACAACTACGATTCACGTGGAACGCTCGCCACGAATGCCTTTCAGGAAGATTTATTCGTTGGTGCTCGCATCGCTTTCAATGATGTATCCAATACATCGATCTTAATGAGCTACATGAAGGACCAAGAACTCGATTCGGATCTTGCGGTGCTTAAGGTCAGTCGAACTCTCAACGAATCTTGGTCAGCTTATTTTGAAACTTTGACTCTATTGAACGTTGATCCGAGAGATGTGCTATCAGTTTCCTCTAATGACAGTTTCCTCATGCTCAATGTGAACTATAACTTCTAGCTTACGAATTCTTCATCGTAGCCGGCGGTCTCAGAATCGCACTCGTGAACAGGTTGAAGCAGAAAGTCAGTAGTTTGTCGCTACGAGCGATCAAATTAGTCAAATCAAGGTTAGCATGGACGCTGAAGCGAGTAATTTTGACTTCCTCACGTGACACATAACCCGGCCTTTTTTGGATTCGTTGCAGAGTTAATACCGCCAAACCCAGTGAGGCTAGGCAAAACTGACGCACACCTTTCTCTCTATGCGGGATCATCAAGGTGTATTCAAGTGCATCGCTTAAGCACTGGCCTGCCGTGCGGATCAATGTGTTCAGTGAGCGCACAAAAGCAGGATCGTCTTTCTGCTTTACATCGACACTCGCTAAATCTAGTCCTTCCTGTTGGAAAATATCTCGGGGTAACCAACATGCACCTTGTTCTCGGTCTTCCCAAAAATCTTGAAGTATGTTGACCATCTGTAAGCCTTGCCCATAACGAACTGCAAGCTTCATCATATGATCGCGGTTCTTGGCGATGTGTGGGCTGTACTCGCAGAATAGCTCAGTAAGAGCTTCACCCACTACACCAGCTACGACGTAGCAATAGCGAGCCATCTGTGTTTGGTCTTTTAATCCTGCTACCGATCCCGTTGCAAAATCTGCCATACCGAGACTCATAATGCGGACGCAACGAGCGAGTGATTCTTGCTGAACTGAGTTGTACGATCGTGTGATCTTTATGGCTCGCACAGTGTTAGCTACCAAATCGCGTTCAGCCCGGGGTGTCTTATCCGAAAGGTAGGGGTGTACGTCGGCTACAAAAGACTCAATGCTATCTTGAGTGAGTGTGCCTTCGACTATGGCAACAAATCGTGCGAGATGCTCAGCTTTTGTTTCTGCGTCAAAGCCGGCATCATCTTCAATGGTGTCAGCTATTCGGCACAGTAAGTAGGCAGTGCCTACGACGTGCCGAAGCGGGGTAGGAAGTAACGGAATTGCCAGTGCAAAGGTTCGCGAAACCCCTTGGAGAGAGTATTCTTGCCATGTGAAATCCGCGTTGCTTACAGTACTTGTCAACATATTTCGTAATTCTCACAAATGACTCTATTTGGCCATCGCCTTAGATACCTTGGTCACCTGTCGCTGTCAATCATCAGTGTTTTCGTGATATGGTTAAGCTTATCTAAAGAAAAACTATGTTCCCAACCATAGTCTCTAGATGGGATATACGTAAGTCCATGATTTCTGCTTTAGATTCTTCTCGTTACCACAGGAGATATATTGACTTGGGTATATTCGGTATAACCCTGCGTTATTCATTATATCTATATCTTGTGTCGTCCGATACCTTCGATCTTGTCTAGCACAGGCACCCAAACTAGCTCTTGCTTACAGATGACGCTCTTTTCATCCAGAAGTAAACTCAATCTTCTTTGGGTCGAAATTCAATAATCTGCACTAGATTGCCACATGTGTCATCTAGTGTTGCAAGAACTACGTCACCTGCGTCAGTTGGCTCTTGCGTGAACTCAACACCCATGTGAGCGAGCCGTTTGAACTCCTCTGCAACATTCTCCACTTGAAATGATGCAGCAGGAATACCGTCTTCCTTGAGAGCTGCTAGATAAGGAGGTACTGCTCGATGAACGTTCGGTTCCAGAAGTAGCTGGGTGCCTTCGCGATCAACCGGCGAAACAAGCGTTAACCATCGGTGCTCGCCCACGGGGATGTCGTGCTTTATTTCAAAACCAAGTTTGTTGGTGTAGAAGTCAAGCGCTTTCGCTTGATCGTCGACGAAAACGCCGGTTATGTAGATTCGCATACTAAATCCTTCGTATGAGTAATCGGATTGGCCTAAAGGTCAATTTTTTTGGTATCCAAACCGAAAGAGTGCCTACTCGGAAAATTGAAGCATTCTACTCTTGTCTTAGCTTAATTGTGTTAATACTTTTGCTACTATTCTTTCTCGGAGGGAAAAGAGCTACTTGATATTAGAGACGCTTACCTAATCATCCAGTTGAATCAAGAGTAGTGGGTGTAAACCTCATCGCTCGATTTTTGTTGTCTCTGCCGTTGCAGCCTTGAGTGCTCGATTTAAGCGAATAAAGCCTATCCACGACCACGCACCAACGAAAGTACAAACCAAAAACAAATGTTCTCCGAGTCCTGAGTACGGGGGAATCCATCCTATATGTGGCCAACCAACGTACAAACCAATCCCAATTAAACCTGCAATTGCTCCCCTTACTCCCGTCAGAGTGACATGAACCGACATGTATGCAGAAAGCTGACCAGGTGGAGCAAAGTCGTTGTGTCCCAATTGCCAAGCTAAATTACCACCTCCTCTGGAGATTCCATGAATGGCTCTTGCGATAGCAAGTACTGTCAGAGACCCCATAATGGCTCCGATCCAAATCGCTATCTGAGACAATACCCAGATTGCTGTTAACCGAATGCGATATTCGGTGACGTGAACCTTGTCCAAATATCTCGCCCAGAATGGTACGGCTATCACGCTGAACAAAAATGGTAGTAGCATGGTGATCATCAAACTCATTGCGAAACTTGCTTGCAATTGCCGAGAAACCAAGAAAATCAACGGTGCTTCTATAGCTAGATTAGAGATTCCGGTCAGGAATTGGTGTACCTGATATCTAGCAAAAAATCGATCATTCAAGAGAATCTGCAGAAACCCTGAACTCTTGTGCCGAACCCGAGCTCGTGTAAGAGACCGACGCTCTGCGACTCGATGCCTTTGTTCACCTAACACTTCGACTCTCGAAAACGCATACACAGCCAGTAACACAAACAGGGTTGCGATCACATACATCCAGCGAAACGTACTGGGATTTGCATCAAGGACTGGTCCCGCAATCGCAGTAGTCCCCACAACGATTAAACTACTAAAGATCTGCAATCGACCCGTTGTTCTCGCTCTTTGGTGACGAGGGTAATTTAAGCTCCACACCACACTCCGTACTGTGATCACACCGGTGAGAAAAACCTTAGCGAGGAGAACCCCTCCTACCAAAATGAAACTTCCCAGTTGATTGGTGGGTGCAAAGGCGATGATGAGTAAACACACCAATACAGCCAGATAGAGAAATACCACTACCGGGACTTTGGATCTAGCTGTTGCGATACGAGCCCAAGAGTAGCTCGATAGGTTACCAATGAATGCAGCAGCAGTGATGATGGCCAGCATAAACGGAGCAACTCCGTATATCTTATCCGCAATAACACCGACAAAACCGCCTTCCAGTATTGCTAAAGCGACCGGGAAAGTTAGATCAGTGAGCTGTTCTCGTCGTAAACTCTTTCTAGACTCTGGTCCGAGGTCAGGAACACTGAGAAACTTGCGGAATAACTGAACCGGCAACATCGAACTCGAGTTACTCTACTCGAGTGGGCACTATACCACTAGATTCAATATATCGTTCAACCGTAGTTACGGATTCTCGTTCTAACTCCACTAATGCAGACAATGTAGAAAACACAATCCAAGGCGCAGAAACTTCAAAGTGATCTCTCAGCACATTCCGTGCTTCCGATAACCCAAACCCGTCGGTTCCAAGGACGACATACTTGGATGAAATCCAAGGGGCTATCAAAAGAGGTAGAGCACACTGATAGTCGCTGACAGCAACCACCACACCTGTTTCGTCTTTGAACTGCTGCTGAACGTAGGAAAGTTGACTTGATCCACCGACTGAGTGTAGATTCTGCTGTTCAATCTCTGTTCCCTGTCTATTCAACTCTGTGTAACTGGTGACGCTCCAGATGGTTACGGTTTTGCCCATCTCGCGAAGTTGGCTCGCAGCTTGAAGAACTTCCATCATGACCGCACCACTACCAAGTAGATGAACATCGGATTTTTCATGGTACTCAAACGGGTACATTCCCTTTAAGATGCCTTCTTCAACTCCCTCTGGCATTGGTGGCATTGAGTAGTTTTGATTGGTAACGGTGATGTAGTAGAACACGTCCTCCCAATCCACATACATCCGTTGCATGCCCTTTTGAATAATCACTGCAAGCTCATAAGCAAAGGCTGGATCGTAGCTCACCATGTTGGGAATGGTTAAAGCAACGAGCTGTGAATGTCCGTCCTGGTGTTGAACACCTTCTCCATTGAGAGTAGTTCTACCCGATGTTGCACCAATCAGAAACCCTTTGCACATGGAGTCTCCGCCCGCCCACACTAAGTCTCCTACTCGTTGAAAACCAAAGATTGAATAGAAAAAGTAGAAAGGGATCGTGGGAACACCAAAGTTAGCATAAGCCGTACCCGCTGCAAGAAACGCAGCCATTGCTCCAACTTCACAAATCCCTTCTTGTAACACTTGCCCATCTTGACTCTCTCGATACGGTGCAATCGTTCCCGCATCAACTGGGGTGTAAAGTTGTCCTTGAGGAGAATAAATCCCAATGCTCGAAAACAATCCATCCATTCCAAAGGTTCTACCTTCATCAGGAACAATGGGCACTAGAAACTTTCCGATGTCTTTGTTTCTTAGTAATCGTTGAAGCATTCTCACTAACGACATTGTTGTGGAAAGCTCGCGAACACCACTTCCTTTTAGCATTTCAGAAAACTGGTCAATCTCTGGTACTTTGATTGATGGACACTCTACGGTTCTCTGGGGTAAATATCCACCAAGTGCCTTTCTGCGGTTGTGCAAATATTGAAGTTCTGCACTGGATTCTTGTGGCCGGTAAAAGTCAGCTCGCTTAATCTCCTCTTCACCATGGGGGATTCCCATGGTGAAAGCAAATTCTGAACGCTCATCAATAGTAAGTTGTTTCTTTTGGTGGATTGTGTTTTTGCCCGCAGAGGATGATCCCAGACCATCACCCTTGATCGTCTTGGCAAGAATTACGACCGGTTTACCTGTTACTCTTACTGCTTGAATGTAGGCAGCATAGATTTTTTGGTGATCGTGGCCTCCTCGATTAAGAGCATAAATCTGTTCGTCGGTGAGGGGCTGAAGTAAATCTGCGACCTTTGAGTCTCCATGAACGATCTGATCGCGGATTTCTTTACCTTGGATAGTACTGTGTCTTTGGTAATCACCATCGACCAATTCCTCCAATCGTGTTTGCAGTCGTCCCTCATCATCGAGAGCAAACAGTGGGTCCCAATCACTTCCCCAAATCAACTTAATGACGTGCCAACCTGCGCCTCGAAAATTCCGCTCCAGTTCCTGGATGATTTTTCCGTTACCTCGAACGGGTCCATCCAACCTTTGCAGGTTGCAGTTGACAACGATGACTAAGTTATCCAGCTTTTCTTGAGCAGCGAGATTGATCGTTCCCAAGACTTCGGGTTCGTCTGCTTCCCCATCACCAATAAACAGCCAAACTTTGGAGTCTGAAGGTGGTTTTAACCCCCTGTGCTCTAAATAGCGAGCAAATCTTGCTTGATGCAATGCACAAGGAGTGGATAACCCCATACTTGCAGTGGGCATCTGCCAAAACTTAGGTAATCGACGGGGGTGTGGATAGGATGGGAGTCCACCTCCCATTCCCAATTCTCTCCTAAAGTTGGCTATATTCTCTGTAGTCAGTCGACCTTCCAACCATGCTCTAGCATAAACTCCGGGAGCAGCATGTGCTTGAACGTGCACCTGGTCTCCTTCGTGTTCATCGTTTCGAGCTCGAAAAAAGTGATTGAATCCTACTTCCATGATGGTGGATGCTGACAAATAAGTCCCAATATGTCCACCAACACCCGTACCTTGGTCGTAAGCCTGCAAAACCATTGATGCAGCGTTCCATCGAATAATGTTCTCGATGCGTCGTTCGAGTCCTACGTCACCAGGATAGGGTGGCTGTTCGTGAGCTGCGATGGTGTTGAGATAAGGAGTTGAGATAAGGTTACTACCATCATCAATCCCGCGATCAATCAACTCTGCTCTGATTGCTTCAAGTAGTTCGCTCGCAGCCTGATCACCGCGTTCTCGGATCACAGCATTAAGTGCGTCGAGCCACTCTTGTTGTTCGAGCTTCCAATCGGGATCCATGTTCTTATTTAGGTCTCTTTTTCGCAAATTTCAAACGACGGGGATTTTAATTCGTGCAAGTTTGTCCGAATAGTTTGGGTAGTTCAAACTCCCATTTGAGTATTTTTGTGATCCGTTTCAGTTTAGAAGGACTTTTTTTGAGAGTCACCAAGCAGATTGGGTGACTGAGATGACCAAAACACACCTCCCTAATCTTCGTATCAAGACAGTTCAGGGTACGACACTGCCTCAATTGAATATTGAAAAATTTGGGTGGTCGGACCACTTCGCTTGCAGAGTTACACAAGACGATGTAAAAAAAGAAAGGCGACCGTATCGGGTGATTTCTGAGCATCGTCGCAGACTTGTCGTTAGTGATGGAAATTCAACGTTTGAAATCCCTCACAAAGGCAGGTGGTTTCATCGAGACAATACCCCACAACCGAAAGTGGGTGACTGGTTGGTGTTTAACGAAGGCCCCCCTCTAGATATTCGAGTGCTTGAACGAACTAATGAGCTAAAACGAGCAGTCAAGAACCATCGTCAACTTCAAACTATTGTCGCAAACGTCGATCTACTTTTCATAGTAATATCTTGTAATGCAGATTTCACACTGTCAAAGTTGGAACGTTACCTCGCTTTGGCTGAACTGGCACGAATAAAGTCCCACGTTGTCTTAACGAAGATTGACTTGGAACCCGATTACATGGAGTACGTGAAAATGGCCAGAAAGGTCACCTATATGACTCCCATTTCAGCAATCAACAGCTATGATTCAGACACTCAACACAAGATCAAACGTGCATTGCAACTTGGAGTGACTACTGTGTTTGTTGGATCTTCGGGAGTCGGAAAGTCAGCTTTGACCAATACTTTGATCGGCGATAATGTGAGACGAACTAATCCAGTAAGACACACAGACAAAAAAGGTCGCCACACATCTTCTTCTCGAGAGCTATTGTTGACTCCCGCGGGAGGAATGATTATTGATATGCCTGGGATTAGGGAGTTAGTACTCTGTGGGGAACCCTCACCACTACCGAGAACGTTTCCAGATATTGTTGAATTGTTCCGTCAGTGCGCATTCTCTAACTGCTCGCACGGGACAGAACCTCATTGTCAGATCCAGCATGCGCTCCGTAACGGGACACTTGAGCGACGAAGGTGGGAAAACTATCAGATGATTCAATCCCTGTTAGAGGACACTAGGAAGTTGCACAATCCTTCAGTGCTATCGTCTCAGTTCGATTAAGACGACGTGTTCATTGGCAGTAGACAAACGCTTAGAGGATTTGGATTGTGAAACCGTCGAATGGTTCGAAGATGCAACGGTGAAACAATTTTCATTTATGCGCTCAAGGTCACGCATTGATAAATAGAATAGAGTGCATTAGAACAGTGAGTCTCACTATACGCAATCTTATAAAGGAGACATGACAAGATGCGAAATTATTTTCAATTGGCGCAATAGGGACACTACTCACAACGACGTTTTGGTGTGCCCTGATTGTTATAAATTACAGAGAAGAGGCAGATAAATAATATGAAAATCAAATGTATAATGAAATACTGTATCTTTATAGTCATATTAGGTGCTTTTGCAACATCTTGCACTTTATTGACACCTGATCCTACACCTGATCCTGATAAAGAGGAGTACGATTTCGGGCTTTACAGTAGAGATGCCTTCATAGTCAGTTGCCTGGAGGTTGGAGCTGGCTATATAAGAATCTCGGGAAACCAAGGGATGTGTAAATCCCTTGAAGATGGGAGGATCTATCTAGTCTGGGAGTTCTATCCCTTCGAGGAAGGTGATGAACCAGTATTTACACCAGATTCGGACTGGTCTTCTGACTTCTGGAAATTCGATCCTGATTCTTTGTGAATCTAAAAAATCTAACCTTTCAAGTGACCAACGACGATGCCCCGAAAGGGGCTTTTTCATACGCGCGCAGAGCGTGTACCAGCCGTCCTATGTAATTTGGTTAGGGAGCCAGCCAAGAACCGTTTCATCCTAAGATGGAGCTAAAAGGTGAGCTTCACCAAGCAAGTAACCACTATCAAATAAAGATTCAAAATTCTACAACTGAATTGTGTGATTTATGAGGTGAAATATGCGAAAAACTGTTATAGAAAGCAATAAGGTGAATGATTTCCTTTTATCATAAATTTATGATCAGTTCATAGTGGCTGCGGGGATTTATCAGTGATATAAAATAAGATTGTAGATTACGCGCACCAAACACTTAACTAAGTCCAAGAGAAGCTTCTTGACTACTACTTCGATTTCCCAAACTCACCAAAGACAGGCTTACAATTTTCTTTGACGATGTATATCGATTTAACCTATCCTCCAGAGCGTTATGAGGATGAAGCGGAGGTATGCAAAAAATCCTTTTAACTGTTGAACACTATTTGACTATAGGTTGGGATTTATTCTTCTGAACCAGATTCTATGCTTTGGCGAATGAGGATCGTTTCTCACTCCCTACAGTCTACAGTATGATACAAGGCTATTACTAAATGGGTACGTTCAGGGTCGGACGTGTCAAAGTAGACGACGACTCCATCGCTTTCAAGTTTCACCTCTCCAAAGGACCCGGCGGGCAGAAGGTAAATAAAGTAGCCTCCGCTGTCGAACTCCGTTTCTTTGCCGAACAGAGTGGGCTACCTCAAAATTGGCTGAAACGCTTAGATGAAATAGGCGGGTCACATCGAAATGCTAACGGCGAGTTCGTCATTGTTGCTAACCGTCACCGATCACAGAAACGAAATCGAGTAGAAGCTATCGAAAGACTGGCGAAATTACTCGAGAAAGCGAGAGAAATACCCAAACCACGAATCCCTACCAAACCTAGCGCGAGCTCGGTTAGAGAACGCCGAAAAACTAAAAAATTCAACTCCCGAAAAAAGGAGCATCGTCGAACGAACAACCGCTTTGAAGATTAGTTTAGGCACCTCTCCAAACTATTCGTTTGAGAGAAGTTGATGTTAAAATACGAATTGAACGATTATCGCGCCAATTTTCTAGTTGGCGTTTCCCTTTCCACCACTACACTAAGTTGGAGAAAATAAATTTTGAAATCTAAACTAGAGTACATTTGGCTAGATGGGTATTCACCCACTCAGAGTCTAAGAAGCAAAACCCTAATCGTCGATGACTTTGACGGTCAATTGGAGTCCTGTGCAGACTGGTCATTCGACGGAAGTTCCACAGAACAAGCTGAAGGTGGTGCATCTGACTGCATCCTGAGACCCGTAGCAATCTTTAATGATCCAGCCCGAAAAGACGCTTTCCTAGTGATGAACGAAGTATTGAACGCTGACGGCGAACCTCACGACTCAAACGGTAGAGCCATGATTGACGATGATGACGACGACTTTTGGTTCGGTTTTGAACAAGAGTACTTCCTATGGGATCTAGAAACCTCACTCCCTCCGGGATTCCCAGTTAAAGGTTTTCCCCGTCCTCAAGGTCCCTACTACTGTTCCGTCGGTGCAGAAAACAACTTCGGACGCGAATGTGTCGAAGAGCACCTTGATCAATGTCTCGAAGCCGGCATCAATGTTGAAGGCATCAATGCAGAAGTTGCAGCAGGTCAATGGGAGTTCCAAATTTTCGCAAAAGGTGCCAAAAGCGCAGGAGACCAAACTTGGGTAGCACGCTATCTCGCCGAAAGAAATGCTGAGAAGTGGGGTTATGGCATCAATTGGCATCCCAAACCACTAGGTCAAACCGATTGGAACGGTTCCGGAATGCACGCAAACTTCTCAAACGCTGCCATGCGAGAGCTCGGCGACCAAGATTTGTTCGAGAAAATCTGTGAAGAGTTCGGAAAGAATATCCGTCGACACATTGATGTCTACGGTGCTGACAACGAACAGCGACTCACCGGTCTTCACGAAACCCAATCCATTGATGAATATTCCTATGGTGTGTCCGATCGCGGAGCCTCCATCCGAATTCCAGTGGGAACTGTAGAAGATGGCTGGAAAGGTCGACTAGAAGATCGAAGACCTGCGTCAAATGCTGATCCCTATAAGGTGGCTTCAGCAATTGTTCGAACCACCAAAGACGCACTCGAGTAGACCCACAACTTAAAGCAAATTATGGAACCGGTGGTAATGCCGGTTCCTGTTCCTTCCGTGCCTTGGGATGTTTTTGCTGAACATCTTGAGTAAATGAACGATCACGCTCTCGAGAGTCGTCCACGCAAGTCGTATTCAAGCATTCTCTTCAAATGTTTGACTTGGGTACTGTCCGCTGCTTGTTTTTACTTTGTCTATACCAAGATAGCAGGAGCCGCCGATGCTGAAGGAGTCAGCGCGTGGCGTTATTTACTCAACTTTTTTAGTGGTGCAAACTGGTTACTCTGGCTACTCGTGATGATTCCCTATTCAGTGTTCTACTTTCTCGTAGACTCCCACGTAACCTGGCGAGCAATCCGTTGGTTCAATGCTCCCGAAATTAAACTATTCAACGTTCTACCCATTAGGGCCAGTGCCTATATCCTGTCTCTAGTGAACGAACAAGTAGGCAAAGGTGCGATGTCTTTGTACTTACTGAAACGACACAATGTCCCGGGATGGAAAGCACTGTCTTCGATGATTTTCATCGGTGTGTCAGAGATTTATCACCTGCTAGCTTTCTCAACACTGGGATTGATCATTTACTTTGATTTGGTGCAACAAGCTTCTACCCAACTACCTCTTGACTGGATACTTCCCGCAATTTTCATTTTTGCTTACGCTTACTTTCCGTTCCACCTCGCTTTCTTTGGTGGTCACCTCTTTAAAGAAGCGAAACTTAGAAAGATCAGCGTACTGCATGCACTCAGAGAAGCTAAATTTAAGCACTACGTACTCACCATTCTTTTCAAAGCCCCGAACCTGATCGGTGCCGTGGTGGTTTACACCCTTGCTTTGGGGTTGTTCCAAGTCAATGTAAGCTTAGGGCAAATGTTGGTATTTTTGCCTCTGATATTCTTAGCTGCTGCTCTTCCCCTTCCTTTTCATGCTGGAGCGCTTGTGATTTGGACGGTTGTCTTTCCGGACTACCCCGAAGTCGGAGCGTTTAGCCTAGTCATGCACACGTTCTTTGTGATCTTCAACGCTCTGATAGGTGTGGTATTCCTACCTAAAGCCAACCGCGAGCTATTTAATACCTAGTTAGCTTTTTCATTGAGCTAACCCCTGTAGGTAGAAACTACTTGGCGTCTCTTCGAAGATAAAGTAGAAACCGTTCCCCCATTGAAACTATCGTTGTAATACACAGAATCCAGCCCACAACCATCAGCGTTAAAGGTTGGATCCAAACAAAATCTAAGCCGTTTTGAATAGCAGGTGTGGTGATCACAACAAAGTAGGCGATTCCGTTGTATCGTCCTAGTCTACTAGGAATGAGTTTCTTCTTCTGCATCACTCCCGAATCCAAGAGATACTGCGCAAAGGAGAGCACAATCAATGGTACCAAAAATGGAGGCAACACTCCCAACAGACTGTAGCCTAATGCTGCACAGGTCACGAATGTGCAATCAGCAGTGTGATCCAGTAACCCACCCGCTGCTGTTGCAGCATCAAACCTGCGCGCAACGAACCCATCCCCAAAATCAGTCAAAATCGCAAACACCACAATCGCTAGTGTCGCAACATGAAGCTCTTTGTAAATACACCAAGCGACTACCGGTGCGAGTATTAATCGACACATAGATAATCCGTTGGTGAGCAGCTTCATCGAGTATTCACGGACGAGCACATTGATTAATTCTAGGAGACTATGGGGTGGAATCGGTTTAACTCCAACACCTGAATGACATGAAACCTAAAATAACCGGCATACCGTTCCCGTTTTTGCGAACATATCAGTCCAAATTTCTATGAAAGCCTTACCTATCCTTATACATCCACACCCAAATCTACGGCGGAAAGCAAAGCCGGTGACCGCGTTTGATGACTCTCTAGCTGAACTGGTGGAAAACATGATCTACACCATGTATCAGCAAATTGGGATCGGTCTATCAGCCACTCAAGTAAACGTACCGTTGCGAGTCATCGTTGTCGATGTTTCTGACGATAAAGACTCCGCACAATCATATATCAACCCCCTGATAAAGTCTAAATCAGGGCTCCAAACCTTTGAAGAAGGTTGTCTGTCTGTGCCTGGATTCTTTGAAGCGGTCGATAGACCTGACACCATCCATCTAGTCGCTCAGGATGTCAATGGAAACACTTTTGAGAAGACTGTTAGTGGATTGGAAGCCACGTGCATTCAGCATGAAATCGATCACCTAAACGGCAAACTGTTTGTCGATTACCTCTCTCGACTCAAACAATCTCGGATCAGACAAAAGTTAATCAAAGCGCACGCAGCATAGCTGCTCAACCCATGCAAATTGCTTTTGCGGGGAGTCCACAGTTTGCTTCGTGGATCCTTGACGCTCTTATTGCGTCACCCTTTAAACCGAGTATTGTGTTCACTCAGCCCGCCAAACCATCGGGACGAGGACTAAAGAGTAAACCTACACCCGTTTATGACCTAGCCTGTACCCACCAAATCACAACTGAAGCACCTCCTCGACTGAATGAGTGTGTCTCACAACTTAAAGAACTAGATCTTCTTGCAGTCGCTGCTTATGGTCAGATATTGTCGAACGAAGTGCTCAATGCACCAAAGAGGGGGTGCATCAACGTTCACGCTTCACTACTACCTCGTTGGAGAGGGGCTTCTCCTATCGAACATGCCATCCTTACCGGTGACGACAAAACAGGCGTGAGCATCATGGAGATTGTTCCAAAACTTGATGCGGGACCAGTCTATAAGTCTAAATCAATCCCACTGCTTGGATCCGAAACCACCCAATCGTTGACCCAAACACTCGCCGAAATCGGATCAGAACTGCTCATAGAGATGCTCACAAGCGTCCAGCAAGGAGAGATGACCGAACCTACACCTCAAAACCCAGAGCTCGTAACGTATGCACGTCGACTAACCACTGAAGACGCGCGCATCAATTGGGATCAATTAGCAACAGAAATTGAACGACAAATCCGAGCATTTGACGGAAGAAATGCTGCATTTACCACACGAGAGAACCTAAGACTGCGAATAATCGATGCAGAGGTGGTCCGTGGAAACTACTCCAACGGTCAAGTACATCGAAACAAATCTAGTGTGATAATCGGTTGTCAAGATGGTGGAATCAACCTTAAATATATACAAATAAATATAGGTAGTGGTAAACCTATGTCCATCCAAGCTGCCTTGAATGGTTATGGTGACCTATTTAGTGATGGCTCCAAGTTCGACGAAACGACATAACACCAACGCAGTTGCTGCGAGATTGCTACTTCGGACTTTTCGAGGTCAACCGCTCGAGACTGCATTACAACGACACCGACATAGCTTTGAGGCGAACCAATTGTCCTTTTTGTGTTATCAAGCGTTTCGACACTATTTCTCACTAACCGAGATCCTAAGCTCTCACTTATCTCGTCCTTGGACATCACTAGATGTTGAAGTGCAATGCGTTCTATTGATCGGTGCTTGTCAACTGAAATATTCATCCATAGCTCCTGCTGCTGCAATCTCTCGTTCAGTCGAGGCTACTAAACACTTGGGAAAGACTTCAGCATCCGGTATGGTCAACGCAGTCTTGCGCAAAACCGTGCAGTCCCCACCTGCGACCAGTGAAGAAGCCCTGCATGAGCTCCCCAGCTGGTGGATAGAGCGACTCAAAACCAGTTTCCCCGATGAAGCTACGGAGATCATGCGGGTGTCTTTGTTGCGTGCGCCTCTAACCTTAAGAATCAATAACAAAATAATTTCCGCTGATAACTACTGCAAATTACTCACAGATTCAGGAATTGCATTTGAACGAACACTATTGGAAAACTCGCTCATCTTGAGTTCACCAATGCCCATGGAACAAATTCCGGGTTTTCAAGAAGGACTATTCAGTATCCAAGATCTTTCTTCCCAACTTGCTGTACCTCTCCTACAAGCGGAGGATCAACACCGGTTACTTGATGCCTGTGCCGCACCGGGAATCAAGACTCGACACATTCAAGATCTCTACCCCAAAAACACTATAATATCTATGGACAAAAAACCACAATGTTCCACGTGGAACATTCCTATTTTGTCGAATAACGGTGTCAAACACCCCATAATCACTGGGGATTTGGAATCTATGTCTTGGTGGGATGGTGAATTTTTTGATCGAGTTTTGTTGGATGTCCCCTGTTCCGGTTCGGGTACTCTTCGTCGACATCCTGACCTTAAAGTTACCCGAACCAAACAACACATAGCGAACATCAATAAGGTTCAGCGTACGTTGTTGCAGAATCTATGGTCCGTACTCTCTCCGAACGGTAAATTGGTGTACTGTACCTGTTCGCTGTTTGACGAAGAAAACGACAGAGTAGTGGCCCAACATATCGAAAACAACCCAGATACAGAAGTGGATCAGATCATGCTCCCACACGGAAAACCAACACCCTACGGTTGGCAAGTACTGCCTTCTGAAATTCAAGACGGGTTTTACTTTTCTAGATTAACGAAGATTCAATCCGCATGAACATCGTCATATTTGGTGGCGGGGCAGTGGGGGGGACTCTAGTTGAAGTTCTTGCAAATCCCGCACACCGTATCACCGTGGTCGATGATGATCCCTCAAGACTAGGTTCACTAGAAAAACTTGATGGAGTTACGACGGTAGCAGGAAATGCAGCTCTCCCCAGTGTTCAAGAAAAAGCTAACGTCGCTGCAGCAGATATGGTTATAGCGGTGACCGGACGCGATGTGGTCAACATCGTAGCGGCACAACTTGCTCACGAGACTCACGATACCCCTAACGTGGTGGTTCGGCTTCGTTCAAACGAATATTCTAAGATGAAGGACTTCATGAATCATTGTCTTAAGGACTTTGTCATTATCAATCCCGAAGGGGAAGCATCTGCACAAATCGAAAGGTTACTGAAGTATCCACTCACCTTTGAAGTGATTTCGATGGCTAACGACAAAGTAACCATGATAGGATTTAGATCATCATCAGCTCACCCACCGACTGGAATGAGTCTGACCGAACTCAAAGCTTGGCGACCTACTCCTTCATCACAGTTTATAGCCGCGTTTCGTAAATTTAATCTGTTAACGAGAGAAATTGATACGATTCAAAGACGTGATGAAGTCTATTTTTGTGCTCCTACGTCAGAAATTCGTGAACTGCTTGCCATTTGTCTTGGCCCTTCAAGACCAGAGAAAAAAATCTTGATTGCTGGTGCAGGACACGTGGGAACGGTGCTCACCCTCCGCCTGCAACAAAATCACACTGTGCGATTGCTCGAAAAGAATCCCAACCAGGCAGAAGAATCTGCATCAAAGTTGAAACCCGGCACCCTCTACGTAGGTGATGCAACCGATGTCTACAAACTGAGAGAGTGTGAGATTTTTGACACCGATGTCTTTATTGCAGTCACGAATAACGACGAAATTAACGTAATGTCTAGCTTGCTAGCCAAACAAGAGGGCGTCAAACAGGTTATTACCCTGCTGAGTCAGGATCCGTACGCTAAACTACTGAGGGAAACATCCATTGATGTTGCCGTGTCTCCCCAACGAGCGACCGCAAGCTCTGTTTTGTCTGTTGTTCATGCCCGAGGAGTGCTCGAAACACATCGTCTCAGAGCAGGTTCTTGTGAAGTCTTCGAAGCGATTATTCATGGGACTAAAGGACAAAGTAAGTTATCGGGGAAGCAAATCAGTAAAGTGAAGCTTCCGTCTCATGCGAAAATCGCTGCGTTAGTTCGCGAGGGTGAAGTCATCCCCTTAAATGATGATGTCATCTTTTCCGATGGTGATCATGTGATTTTCTTCGTTGCTGACGGGCGAGATGTCGCTAGCATAATCAAACTAATAGAGCTCAACGTCCTTTCATTCCACTAATTCATGAACCTTAGATCCATATTAGGAATCTTGGGCGGGACCATACTGCTCTTTAGTCCGGTCTTCCTGGTGTGTCTAGGTGTCGCACTGATTTACACCGAGCCGACGGTGATGCAGTTCACGCTCTGTCTTGTGCTCACTGTAGTATTGGGAAGCCTGCTCTTTAGATTCCGAACCGATCAGCACACTTTTCGACCGCGTGACTCATTCCTGGTAGTAACTTTGGTTTATGTGACCATTGCTTTGCTGACCACCATGCCTTTCTTGATGATACCGGGAGTGGTGCACAGCTTTGAAGATGCACTGTTTGAAGCTACTTCCATGATTTCAACCACCGGAGCCACCGTGTTGACAGGATTGGACGAGTTGCCTAAATCTCTTCTTTTCTTTCGCCAACTGGTCTGCTGGTTCGGTGGTATGGGCATCATCGTACTCACTGTCGCCATTCTTCCCTTACTTGGTGTCGGTGGCATGCAGTTAGTCCAAGCTGAACTCTCCGGAGACGACAAAAGCCTCAACCTTTCTCTCAGAATCCAAGATACCGCAAGAGCACTGTGGTGGATTTATGGTGGGTTAACCTTCCTTTGCGGATTAGTTTTGTGGTGGGCGGGGATGACTCCTTTTGATGCCATATCCCACGCACTTTCAACCATATCGATCGGCGGATTTTCCACCCACGATGCAAATATTGGTTACTTTGATAGTGTTGCAATTGAAGCGGTTATCGCAGGTTTCACCGTGATTGCAGGTCTCAATTTCATGCTTCACTTTGCCGCTGTACAACGACCGATGCATGACCGCAACCGAGTTTTACACTTTATCGGTACCTATGCACAAGATGCACAAGTAAGGTTTTATTTGTGTGCACTCTTTGTAATCGCTGCAATCATTTGTGCCCGACTGTTACTCGATCCTAATTTTGCAGGCAACGCAGTCAGAGACGGGATCTTCCACACTATTTCCTTTTTGTCTACGGCTGGATTTACTACCAACAGTCCTAGTGAATGGACAAATATGGCCCCTCCTCTATTGATTATTGCAAGTTTTGTCGGTGCTTGTGCGGGTTCAACCGGAGGCGGTTTCAAAGTTCTAAGAATTGTGATCCTTTTCAAACAAGGAATACGGGAAATTCAACAACTGCTGCAACCGGGAGCCCTATTCGAAAGCAGATTAAACCATCACCGTATTTCAGACCGCATGCTTGAATCAACGTTTGGGTTCATTGCCATGTATGCACTGACCTTTACCGTCATTTTCGCAATACTCCTACTTGTGACTTCGCTCGACCTAACCACTGCATTTTCTGCCGTAGCCGCTTGCCTAAACAATCTGGGACCGGGGTTAGGTGAAGTTGCCGCTAACTATCAAGGGTTGCAATCAACCGAGAAGTACTTCCTGGTTTTAGCTATGATTCTCGGAAGATTAGAGATTTTTGCGGTTTTAGTGCTGTTTTCACCAAGATTTTGGCGCAGATAGACGAATCCTGACATTTGAACCCGAAGGGGTGGTCAAATATCTAAATCCGCGAAGGAAACTGAAAGCGCGTTTTCTCTGATGAACGTCTTTCTGGATTCCACATCCTCACCCATCAGAGTCGAAAACAGCTCGTCTGCTGAGCTAGCATCTGCTACTGATACACGAGACATTCGACGAACGTTGGGATCCATAGTAGTCTCCCACAATTGCTCTGGATTCATCTCTCCAAGTCCCTTGTAGCGAGTCAAACGTGTCCCTTCTCGAGCACGCATCATGAGCCATTCATATGCTTGCAAGAAGTTCGTCACCGAACACTCCGCATTACCTTGAACCACTTTAGCACTTGATTCAAACATGTCATGAGTTTGTTCGGCCAGTGCTTTGATAGCATCGTAAATTCCAGACTCAAAGAAGTTTAGGCTCAAAGTAACTTCGGTTGTAGCACCACGAGCTTTGCGTCGAATCGTTGGGACGTACACACTGTGTTCTGGCTCGAAAGCAATTTCTACTTCATACTTTCCTTCTTCAGATTCCAGAGACTCTCGCATTCGAGGGGCCCAGTCTTCCATGAAATCAAGATTACCTAATAGACTCAAGTCCAAAATCGGAATCTCAATCAACCTCTTGGTGATGTAAACCGGATAAACCCTTTTCATCGATTCCAACCGCTTGTAGACATCGAAGCAGCTCCGAGACAGTCGAGCTAATGGGTCAGGTGCTATCGGTGGAGAATCCTCACTAGGATGGATCAAAGCTCCATCGAACGCAACCTTGAGGTAGTATTCCTCTAGTTCAATCTCATCTTTGATGTACTGTTCGGCTTTACCTCGTCCCACCTTAAACAGCGGTGGAAGCGCAATAAAGATGTGACCTCGGTCCACGAGTTCCGCCATATGCCGATAGAAGAAAGTTAAAAGTAAGGTGCGGATGTGTGAACCGTCTATATCCGCGTCAGTCATGATGATGACTCGGTGATAGCGTAGCTTTTCTGGGGTGAAGCCTTCATCACCTACTCCTGAGCTAAACCCACAACCAAGGGCCGTAATCAAGTTAATGACTTCTGCGTTAGAAAGTATTCGGTCAATCCTTGCCTTCTCAACATTGAGAATCTTGCCTCGCAAAGGAAGCACTGCTTGAGTCTTACGGTCTCGCCCTTGTTTGGCTGAACCACCCGCAGAGTCACCCTCAACAATATAAAGTTCACTGAAAGCGGGATCTTTCTCTTGACAGTCTGCCAACTTACCGGGTAGTCCACCAAGGTCTAATATCCCTTTGCGTCTAGTGATTTCGCGAGCTTTTCTAGCTGCTTCCCTCGCCTGAGCTGCCTCAATCATGCGTTGAGCAATCTTTCTAGATTCGACCGGATTTTCTTGGAGGTAGGATTTAAGCTTCTCACCCACAGCTTTCTCTACTGAAGATTTAGCTTCGCTGGATACCAGTTTGTCTTTCGTTTGCGATGAGAACTTTGGATCGGGTAGTTTGATGGATAGGATAGCGGTCAAACCTTCGCGTGCATCATCACCCGTTGTTTGCACATTTGCATTCCTGGTGATCCCTTCATGCTCAATGTACGTGTTGAGCGTTCTAGTGAGCGCGGTTCGAAATCCAGCTAAGTGAGTTCCTCCGTCCGCTTGTCGGATGTTGTTGCAATACGCTCGAACATTCTCTTGAAAGCCGTCATTCCATTGCATCGCTACTTCAACCGCAATTTCACCCGGATCCTGTATGTGTATCACGTCGTGTAGTGTTGTCTTATTACGGCTTAACTGTTTAACGTAAGAAACCAACCCACCTTCATACTGATAGCGATCTTCATTCCCAGTACGTTCATCCTTGATGCTGAACGCAACACCCGAGTTTAGAAACGCAAGTTCTCGTAACTTGTTAGCAATGGTTTCATAACTGAACTTAACTTCCCGGAATGTATCTGAAGACGGTTCAAAGTAGCAGGTAGTCCCCCGACGATTAGTTTGTCCCACTACTTCTAGTGGCTTTTCCGGCTTACCCTGTCGATAGATCTGTTCGTAGACTTTGCCTTCCCTTCTAATGGTTAGTCGGAAGAATGAAGACAGAGCATTGACCACTGATAGTCCTACTCCGTGAAGTCCACCGGAAACTTTGTAGCTGCTTGCATCAAACTTACCTCCCGCATGAAGCATTGTCATGATGACTTGCGCTGCTGATACACCTTCCTCTTTGTGAATATCGACAGGAATACCGCGACCGTTATCCGATACCGTGACTCCGCTCCCTGCGTGAATGACAATTTCGATGTCATCGCAGTGTCCGGCAAGTGCCTCGTCAATGGCGTTATCGACCAATTCCTGAACCATGTGGTGCAACCCCGTGCCATCTTCGGTATCACCTATGTACATCCCGGGTCGCTTGCGTACCGCCTCAAGTCCTTTGAGTACTTTGATGTTGGTGGAATCGTAACCTGTGTTTTGTGGCTCGCTCATGTGCTCTCGTTTTGCCTTAGTCTATACTGCTGTACTCATTTTGAATGTTCCACGTGGAACATTCAATCCGTCAGTAGACAGCCCTCTTTAATCCTGATAACATTTGGAACAGAGTGTAAATCGTATCTATGTGCTATTTTATCATATTCCTGAACTGTTGTCGCTATAACCTGACACTTCATTTGTTCCAAGATCTGCAGGAAGCGACGGGTGTGTTCAAAATCAAACTCGGATGCGATATCGTCCAATAGCACAATGCTCGGGATTCCTCGGTTACTGAGGTTGGTAACTTGCGCTAACTTCAGTGCTCCAGCAACCGCTTTGCCTTGACCTCGTGATAAAACTCTTGCTCCTAACCCAACTACGTTACCTGTGATTTTGTCCACAACCCTTATTCTCAAGTCAGCTCGATGAGGACCATAACGAGTGAACCCATATTTCTGCTCTTGAGCACGATCCGACTCTAATATTTCCGTTAGACTCTCACCGCTCCACCCCTGCGCCAGCTCTAAAGAGATCCCAAGATCAGGGGCAATCTTAGATAGCATTTGCTGAAAAACTTCGTTCAATGCTTCAACATGAGCGTACCTCAACTCGGTAATCTTCAATCCGCTGGTCACAAACTCTTTGGTCCACGATGCTAAATCATCGAACCCACGCTGAATGGCTCGGTTTCTCTGGTTGAGTGTTTTTAAGAACACTCGATGAAGATGAACCAGTTCATTATTACTGTGAAACACTCCCCAGTTGAGCCATGCTCTTCTTACCGATGGAACACCAAAGACTAACTCTGGAAGATCAGAGAGAAACGTTTGAACTGGAACTAGGGCAACAATTTGCGATATCTGTCGTATATCTCGACCATTCATGCGTATACGAACGTTTTCAGTTCGTGACTTTTCGATTCCTAACCGAACAACGGACTCGTTTCGCTTGCTCAGTGTGTGAACTCGTAACTCGTTTTGCTTAAACCTAATGAGTGAATTGAGCGTTCCCGGTCTAAATGATCTCCCGCGAACGACTAGATACAGACTCTCTAGAACCGTAGTTTTCCCAGACCCATTGGGACCCGTGATCAGATTAACCGAAGGTCTAAGTTGGAGCGCTACGTCCTTAAGGTTACGTACGTTATGGATTTCAACCGAGTCAAAGATCAAGTTCTAATCGGCGAAACGACAAACAGTAGTTCCTCCTGTTGATCTGAGTCAATCCGAACCACTTCAATGGGTTCGGGGAGATGCACGATCACTTCATCACAACCGAATGTGTCCAATATGCGTCGGATTCGATCATGTTTAAACGCTACTTTTGCTGAGTGTTCACCGAAATCAACAGGAATACGAACTTGAGCTCGATCTCCTGCTTCTGTGTTTGCAACTAGCTCCATACTATCTGGACTAACGTCTAAATAAATTCTTTGACTGGTGTCTGCTAACGTAGCTGCTTGATCAATGGCGTGAATGAATGCAACACGATCGCACTTGAGTTGCGCTTCTGCTCGGTCTGGAACGATTCGCATATAGGCTGGGAAAGGTGACTCTATCAAATTAGTAATCAACGAGCGTTCGGTTCCAGAAACGTACAGAGCTTTAGACGTAATCGCTACCGATAACTGACCTGAGTGTCCTGAGAATGCACGGATGAGTTCCAATACTGCTTTGCGAGGAATCAATGCAGTGACGACATCTTCACCATTGACATGGTAGTCCTTATTCGTGCAAATACACATACTCATACCATCGCTTGAGACCGTACGTATGTGAGCGGGTGTTAGTTCCAATAGAGTACCGTTGAGGTGGGGTCGGACATCACCCACACCCATGGTCGAAACTGATGATTGAAGAAGGTGAACAAAATCGGTGGTATCAATATCGAAATTTGCTTCTGGGTCAATCGTGGGTTTTTGTGGAAACTCAGACGCTGGCATCGTCGATAACCGGAAGGTTGATCTCCCTATCGTCATCGTTGCTTCTTCCCCGGAGGCTTTGATGTGGATGTCGCCGGAATATGCCGAGGCCCTAACGATGTCCAGAGCTTTCTTACCCGGTATGGTGACCTCACCCGAACTCTGTACGTCAGACAGATCCAGAGTTGCCATCAACGATAAATCATGATCGGTCGCCCTTAGGTTCATCGTCCCATCTCCATTCGCTTCGAACAGAACGTTCGTCAAAATAGGATACGTGAATCTTTTTTCTATGACACTCGTTACGTACTGCAGAGTATCACGAAGGGCTTCAGCCCTTACAGTAATTTCCATCAACAATCTCCTTATTGTTTCTTAAGACAAACGAATCGAATTAATGTTTATCAACTAATCAGTTTACGAGAAATGGTGTCGTAATCTTCCTTAACTTGAAAATCGTTCTCTCGCAAATCTGCGACTCGTTCAAGGGCGTTCATCACAGTTGTGTGATCACGGTTGAAATGCTCCGCAATGGTTTGTAGGGGGAGCTCGGTGAGTTCATGAGCTAAGGCCATGGCGATATGTCGCGGTCTTACGATATTTCGCAATCGAGATTTTCCTAGAATATCCGACAGTCGGATTCGGAAGTGTTCGGCCACTGCGTTTTGAATCTTGTCGACGCTAATCAACCGCCGGTGTAGTGCGAATAAATCTTGTAGATTTTCTCGTACGTGTTGTTTGGTTATGTTCATGTTGTGTCGATACTCTGCATCGAAGATCACTCGTCGAAGCGCACCAAGCAATTCACGGACATTTGTCTTCACATGTTGGGAGATATAGAGCGCTATGTCTAGATTGAGGTTGACACCAGATTGTTGGGCTTTTTGAACCAAGATGGCTGCTCGGGTTTCCAGGTCTGGTGTTTTCACTTCTGTGGTGAATCCCATGACAAACCTCGAACGGAGCCGAGCGTTCAACCCCTCGATTTCTTGTGGATATCGGTCGCTAGTGAGCACGATTTGGACACTTTCCTTGTCTATCAGCTCGTTGAAAACGTGAAAAAACTCTTCTTGACACCGATCTTTGTCCGCAAAAAGATGAATGTCATCAACTAACAGTACATCCGCGCTACGAAACTGCTTGGTAAATCTTCTTACTCGTCGTGAGGCATTGTCTCTCGTGAGCGCCATCACCATTTCGGTGACGAAGGTTTGCGCGTTCATGGAAGCAATGTTGAGATGAGGGGAATGCTCAGCAAGATAGTTGCCAATAGACTGCATAAGATGCGTCTTGCCGAGTCCGGTAGAGCCGAAAATCAACAATGGGTTGAATCGCGATGCTGGATTTTTCGCAACTTCCATGGCTGCCATTTTTGAATATTGGTTGGAACTCCCTTCAACAAACTTCTCAAAAGTGTATTCGTTCTTCAGAGTAGACCTTGCTTTAGTGTTTCGTCTATCACTGGGAAGAGGCGTTATGTCCAGAGAATCTCGGGTTCTAACCTCCACTTCGTGGATGGGCTGACCGGGATCTCCGAACTGGGCAACAAGCTCGCAAATTCGGCTCAGATGCTTTTTGTGAACCACGCGACTAACGTGGTCATTTTGAGCTAGAAGTACTAGCTGTCCACCGTCATTCCGGGCTCTGAGCGGGCGGATAAACTGTTCGAAATCTTGTGTTGATACTTCCGTTTTGAATTGCGATACGCAACGCTTCCATACTTTTGGCTCCGCCAATTGATCTTTCCTACTCTCTCTTCTTGACCGTGGATAGTGCCTAAACCACTCAACTAAATTTTAAGCTATAAGATCAGCAATTTTCAACCCCATTGAACGATTTGTGAATCTTTTAACGTTCTTTCAACTCATGCAATGGCTCCTCTGATTACTCGTCAGAGAGCAAGCAAATGAGACCTCGATGGGTAGTTTTCGATTACGAAGAAATATTTCCCCAATTCTGATTCCAATCTGACGAGTCGGTGCACAAGTTGTGGATTACTTGTGGATTACTTTCAACAGATTATTTATGCCTGAGTTATCCATCGTTTTCCACCCGATTAGATAACGGGTTTCCAAACCTCACGTAGCCTTGATATCTCTCGGGTTCTTGGACCGTTTCCACAGTGAATTTCTGCACTACAACGAACAACAATGATGATTGGTTTCTCTTGTTCTCTTGTCACACTGTCGAACGCTCAGAAAAAAGACACTCCCCATCGGTAAAACTCAATTATGGGTCGTAGCCAAGAACGCCTGCACATTGACAGAATGCGTTTTGGCTTAAAATCTCTCACCCAGTTGGCTATTTCTTATTAAACCTAATGAAGCGCACGTTCCAACCCAGTGTAGTATCTAGAAAGCGGACTCATGGATTTCGTAAGCGCATGTCTACACGAAACGGACGTAAGATCCTCAACGCTAGACGTGCCAAAGGGAGAAAGCGAATCGCTGTTTAAGTCCATTGGACTCTTCAGAGGTAACTACTCCACAACGATTCACGTTTGATCGGTCGCAACGCTTAACTAAACGATCTGAGTTTGACTCCGTTCTACAAATGGCAGACTTCAGTCTGCAAATTTGTCCGATAAGGATATTGGGAAAGTCTAATACCTTGACTTGTGCTCGGTTAGGATTGATCGTATCCAAGAGAAATATTCCTAAAGCAGTTCATAGAAATCGAGCAAAACGAATAGTACGAGAATGGTTCAGATTCAATGCTAGCACCTTGGGATCGATTGACTTGGTCGTTCGGGTGGGTTCGTATCAACGTCCGGGTGACAGCCTTCATTCGGCACTGATGCAACTGCTTCCCAAAGTTCAACGACAGGCTCAAAGATTCAAGGAGAATTCGATTGACGATGCATAACGTGCTACAGAGAATCATGCGAATCCCCTCGCGAATTGCACTATTTGCCCTTCGGTTCTATCAGAAATTCATTTCTCCAATGTTGGGTCCGACCTGTCGTTTTTATCCCAGCTGTTCACAATATGCGGTAGAAGCAATTCGAGGGCATGGTTTGCTACGAGGTGGAATGTATACCACCGTTCGCTTATGTAAGTGCCACCCGTTTCACCCTGGCGGGGTCGACATGGTTCCAGAGTCTGATAAGCCAAAAGAGGACACGGTATGACCATCCCTGATATTCGTCGCATCATCTTGCTTGTTGCCCTCGGTGTGGTTGGCTATTTGTTGGTACAAGCCTGGGTATCGGATGCAGAAGATAGAAACCGTCGAGCAAGCCCAGACCGTTCAGCACCATTATCCGTGCCGAGCTTATCCGCCAACGGTGAAGAAAATAGAGTAACGGATAACACAACATCATTGGATGTACCTCAACCTGCACCACAGAATACGGGAGACATCCCTGATGCGTCTACGCTTCAGTCGATACCGACACAAGGCACGACGATGCAAGGTTCGACACCTCGTGAATTGATCGAAGTAGTGACCCCCACACTTCATGTTTGGATTGATCCATTGGGTGGCGACATAGTCGGTGCTCGGTTGCCTGGATACCCGATATCTCTCGATGAGCCAGAAGTGCCGATTTCTCTGTTGAATCGCAGTGTCGGTCGGACCTACACCGCACAAAGTGGTTTGATGGGAGACGATGGATTTGACCAGTCAGGATCACGACCGACCTACCGATCGTTTAGACCCCTTTGGGAACTCACAGATGGGACACTCGAAGTTCCTTTAACCTATGAACGCGAAGGAATCACAGTAACGAAGACTTTTACGTTTCATTCTGATCGCTACGACATTCAGGTGCGTTTCGATGTGGTTAATAGGTCCAACGAAGACTTTGTAGCAAACATGTTTGCACAACTCAAAAGAGATAGCGAAAAACCTGCAGATGCAACCACTGGATTCTTTCGCCCCCCCGCTTACCTGGGTGCTGCAGTCTCAACGAACAAAACCAAGTACAAAAAATTAAAGTTCCAGAAGATTCGGGAGAATGCGTTTGCAGAACCGGTGACCGGTGGCTGGATTGCAATTCTCCAACACTATTTCTTGTCCGCATGGATACCTCCTCAAGATGCAAACTACATTTATTTTGGTAACCAGGGGACCGACGGATTATTTCGCTTTGGATTTACCGGCCCCCCTCAGTCGATCGCCCCGAATAGTTCGGGAAGGTTTGAGACAACGTTTTATGCCGGTCCCAAAAGACAAAAACCTCTTGATGCCTTAGCACCCAACCTAGGACTCACCGTCGATTACGGATTCTTCTGGTGGCTTTCGATTCCCATATTCAAAGTCCTGGAATGGATTCAGTCCTGGATAGTCAATTGGGGACTCGCAATCATCTTGTTGACGATCTTCATCAAGACACTCTTGTTCCCACTATCAGCCATGAGCTATCGTTCTATGGCGAAGATGAGAAAACTCACACCAAAGATCAAACGAATCCAGGAACGCTACGGATCCGACCGTCAAAAGATGGGACAGGAGATGATGGCACTCTATGGTAAAGAGAAAGCTAACCCTCTTTCGGGGTGTTTACCGTTGCTCGTACAGATGCCCGTTTTCTTTGCGTTGTACTGGGTGCTGATTGAAAGTGTTGAACTACGACAAGCTCCTTTCATGCTCTGGATTCAAGATCTTGGAGCAATGGACCCGTGGTTCGTCTTCCCCATTCTTAATGGCTTGTCCATGTTCCTGATGCAGAAGTTGAACCCACCCATGGCAGATCCGATGCAACAGCGGATGATGATGATGATGCCCATTTTCTTTGCAGGTATTTGTATCTTCATGCCAGCAGGACTAGTGCTTTATTGGTTCACGAACAATCTCTACTCCATGACCCACCACTACTTCGCATTGAAAAAGGCAGGAGCAACCTAAAACCCACACGGAATTCCGTGATGAGTGACACCATTTGTGCAATAGCAACTCCCCTAGGCTATGGTGGTATAGGAATCGTCAGGGTTTCTGGACCCGATGTAGCGGTGATTGCGGAACGAATTCTCGGACGTTGCCCAGACCCACGTAGAGTATCGGTAGGGGAATTTTTTGATTCTGAAGGTGGAGTAATCGATAGTGGATTGGGGCTATACTTTCAGCGACCGCATTCCTATACCGGTGAAGATGTCCTTGAACTACACGGTCATGGTGGAATAGTGGTGCAACAAACGGTTTGTGAACGTGTTCAAGAACTCGGCGGAAGGCTCGCAGAACCGGGTGAGTTCACCCAACGAGCTTTTCTCAACAACCGCATTGATCTCACCCAAGCAGAAGCAGTAGCTGACCTCATCAGTGCCACCAGCAAAGAGGCAGCTAGAGCATCCGCAAAGTCACTGACCGGGAAGTTTTCAAAAGCAGTCCACGAAATCGATACCCAGTTGATGGGCATACGGGTATTTGTTGAAGCAGCCATAGACTTTGCCGAAGAAGAGATAGAGTTTCTGTCGGATCAAACCCTCCTCAATCGGGTTCACGCAGTCCAAGAACAATTGAGTTCGATATTGTCTCGTGTCCGACAGGGTGCTGTGTTGCACCGAGGGCTAGATGTCGTCATTGCAGGGGAACCGAATGTAGGCAAATCAAGCTTGCTGAACGCTCTATTGAATGAAGATAGAGCAATCGTCACTGAAATTGCTGGCACTACAAGAGACATACTGGACGGACTCATTCATATTGGCGGGTTACCTATAAGACTCACTGATACAGCGGGTCTACATTCAAGTGTTGATCGAGTAGAAGAGGAAGGCATTGCCCGAGCACGATCTGCAATGGATAGTGCCGATCTTGTGTTGTGGGTAACGGATGATCGTGCCCCGAAGGTACCATCGGAAATATCAAACCAACATACGGTGATACTGAATAAGTGCGATTTGACAGGTCGATCAGCAGGGGTCGTCGATGAGCATACATTGAGAGTCAGCGCACTTGAGGGAAAGGGGGTGGATGAACTTCGTACGAAGATCAGCCAATTCGCAGGCGTACAGCCGACTGATGATGCGTTTGCAGGACGACCAAGGCATGTGTTTGCACTTGAGTCTGCACAGAGAGCAATCGATCAAGCATTTAGTTTGTTAATGAGAGGAAATGTGGAACTGGTAGCCGAAGAGCTTCGGTCAGCACAACGGGAGTTGGGGAATATTGTGGGTCAGACTACGACTGATGAACTATTAGGAGAGATATTCTCCCAATTTTGTGTAGGTAAGTGAGAGTGTTGCTGAGTTAACGGCTACCTCGAGTAGTACCATCTTCTTTATTTCTTGTTCTTACAGTCCAAATCACAATTCCTACAGTTCCAAAAAGAGTGACAACGGCAACGGCGCTAATGATCGTGAACCAGAACGCGAAATTAGGGTGTTTAATCCAAAGAAACACACACAGACCAAGCCAGAGGACCGAAAGAACCCCCTCAATGAGGGAATGCCGAGATTCAATTTTTCTCAAAAGCTGGGTCATTTCGATTGTGGTTTTTCTTGTCTTTGTCTGACCTGTCACCTGTGTGCGAGTAGTAGACTGACTCATGAACGAAACTAGTACTCGGACTAGATGATATGGTCTTTAGTTTAGTAGTCCAGGTTCGATTGATCAGATTTCTATGGTATCATAACCATCCCCTTTGTGTGACTGCAAGGGTCTCGTTCGAAAATGAAAGTAGTTGGACTAATAATCAAGTATGTCACAGCGCTCTGGATAGTTCTACCTCATCCCCTGAGAGTAGTCTTGTCTGTGGTAATGTTTTTGCTTATTGCGGCTGCCTTTTTCTTTCCCGTTAGATGGATTATTTGGGGACTAGTTGCAGTCATGGCACCACTATTCAACAATGGTGTCGAACTCGCTACAGCACGGCTGGAGCAAATATCAACAGCCCTAGGGATATCCACAGTGTTATTTCCAGCCTTCATTTTGAGCACTTTGATGGTAGGGGGACTAGAGTACCTTAGAAAACATAGTGTTCTAGAGCAAGTTGAAGCGACAGACGCAGACTGACTCACCCTAGATTTACTGAACAAGTAGCACGATGAACCAGTCGAGACATGGGTCTCGGCTACAAGTCAAACCTATAATTGGAGGTCCAAATCTACCACTCATCTCTGATGTGTATAATCTGAACAAAAGAACATTTATCTTGTCATAAGCTTCAGTGATTTCAAGAGAACAATTTGACGTAATCGTCATTGGTGGTGGTCATGCGGGTACCGAAGCAGCCCTCACGTCCGCACGCATGGGAGCATCCACCTTGTTAATCACCCATTCCATCGAAACCATCGGTCAAATGTCGTGCAATCCCGCAATCGGTGGTATTGGCAAGAGTCACTTAGTCCGAGAAATTGATGCACTGGATGGGGTCATGGCCCATGCGACGGACGAGGCAGGAATACACTTCAGAACCTTGAACGCGAGCAAGGGGCCAGCGGTTCAAGCACTTAGAGCACAAGCTGACCGTAATCTGTACAAACAAGCGATCCGACGATTCATTGAAAATCAGCCGAATCTCAAAGTCTTTCAAGACACGGTATCGGATCTAGATGTTCAACAGAATGTATTCAAAAGTGTGACTACCCGAATGGGGATCACGATACGAGCTCGAACTGCAGTCTTGACAACGGGGACGTTTCTTGGCGGGAGACTTTATATGGGTCATAGCCATCAAGAAGGAGGTAGAGCAGGAGATGCGCCGTCCAATGCTCTAGCACGCACGCTTAGAAATCTACCCTTTAGAGTGAGTCGTCTCAAGACGGGAACCCCCCCACGGATTGATGGTAAGAGTGTAGATTTCTCCCAACTTGAAGTACAACCCGGCGACGAACAGTTACCGGTTATGTCGTTTATGGGCGAAACCAATAGTCACCCCCGTCAAGTTCCTTGTTACATTACCTACACCAACCCCAAAACCCATAAAATCATCAGAAGTGGACTCAAAGACTCGCCGTTATATTCGGGCAAAATCGAAGGAGTTGGACCCAGATACTGCCCATCCATTGAAGATAAAGTAGTTAGGTTTGCAGATCGAGACTCTCATCAGATTTTTGTTGAACCTGAAGGTTTAGATGTCAACGAGCTGTATCCCAACGGCATTTCAACCAGTTTATCCTTTGAGATTCAGAACCAAGCAGTACGCTCTATCAAAGGGTTTGAGAATGCACATATCACTCGACCGGGTTATGCCATCGAATACGACTTCTTTGATCCGCGTGATTTGCACCCCACTTTGGAAACTCGACTGGTAGAAGGATTGTTTTTTGCGGGTCAAATCAACGGCACCACCGGCTATGAGGAGGCAGCGGCCCAAGGGTTGTTGGCGGGAATCAACGCAGTGCATCGTTCCACGGGTAAGTCGGGTTGGTATCCGAGACGCCACGAAGCGTATTTGGGTGTCTTGGTCGATGACTTAACCACACTGGGAACCGATGAACCGTATCGAATGTTCACCAGCAGAGCTGAATATCGATTACGACTTCGCCAAGACAATGCGGATACTCGTCTCACAACCACAGGACATGAACTAGGCGTAGTCGGGCCGACTCGATGGAAGTCATTTCAGAATACTCGACGAGAAATGGATGCGTGCAAACGCATACTGGAAGAGACAAGGGTGCAACCTGATGATGCAAGACTTGAGGCATTGAGCCGAGAGTCCGGTGAAACACTGCGCCGAGAAACCAAATTGGGAGACCTCATCCGACGACCCGCAATCACCATCAGTGTACTGCAAAAATCTGGATGGTTGAACGAAATGTCTACACAGATTGCCGAACGGGTGGCGATCGAAATTAAGTATCAGGGATATGTTGAACGACAAGACAGAGAAATCGAAATCTCTCGTTCATCAGAAAAAATCTTGATCCCAGATTCACTTGACTACGAGACAGTGCAAGGCCTATCAAACGAACTCAAGCAGAAACTGCAAGATGCTAGACCTCCGTCGCTTGCCACTGCGTCTCGAATACCTGGAATCACTCCAGCTGCGTTATCACTCATTGCTGTTCATGCAAAGCGAGAGAAAGGACCTCAAACACACGTCTGAATTACCATCTACAACGGATGTTGATACACCCCACAGTAGGGCACTCGCTAGCTACTTGGATACTTTGCGTCGGTGGAATACAGTTCGGAACCTAGTCTCGAAAAAAGATCTTGACTTCTTATATGAGCGACATGTGAAGGATAGTCTTGCATTGTTACCTCACATTGAACACTCCAATCATCACCTTGATCTTGGTTCAGGAGCAGGTTTTCCAGGCATACCGATTGCCATATGCAGAGATGACTTGCGAGTAGTCCTTGTGGACAAAAGTCGCAACAAGTGCAGATTTTTGAGACAAGTGCAGATTCACCTAAAACTTGACAACGTCAAAGTTCACGAACTAGACGTTCAGAAAGCCAACCAGTTGACCGATAAGTTTGATTCGATTTCTATTCGTGCAGTGGCACCCCCGATGGAAGCGTGGGGTCTGGCACTCCCCTTTTTGTCTGACTCGGGCCATGTTTTGTTACAAACTTCTGTTCCGTGTGAGGATCTTAAATTACCCAACGGTAAGGTGCGCTGGAGTCGCAAAAGCGAAAGAGGTTGGATCACTTCTGTGGTAACAGAGGCACAAGCATGACCTGTGTCTTGTCGGTAGCTAACCAAAAAGGTGGGGTCGGCAAAACCACGACATCTGTAAATCTAGCTTCAGCCATTGCAGCCGCCCAGCGATCGGTCTTATTGATCGATATGGATCCACAAGGTAATGCAAGCACGCACTTAGGTGCGCTAGTGGATGCAGATCAAGCTACCACTTGGGATTGGTTTCAACGAAAGCTACCGCTCGAACAGATAGCGTGCAAGGTTGTTGACGGTTTAACAGTCCTACCTTCCCATTCAGATCTCACAGCGATTGAGCTACAACTGTTCAATTCCGATGACCGAGTATCAAGGATGCGAGAGCTACTGAAACCCGTAAACAAATATGATTATGTGATCATCGATTGTCCACCCAACCTAAACATCCTGACGATCAATGCATTGATGTCGTCGACTCATGTACTGGTACCTATGCAGTGCGAGTATTTCGCTCTGGAAGGATTGTCTGCGTTATTGCAGACGATTGAAGCAATTCGTACCAGTGGTAACCAGAATTTAGTTCTCGATGGCATTGTCCGAACGATGTATGATCCTCGAAATCGACTAACCCGAGAGGTTTCCAGACAACTCTTTGATCACTTTTCATCAAAACTCTATCGTACGGTGATTCCGAGAAATGTAAAGATGGCAGAAGCGCCTAGTCATGGGACAACCATTCACAACTACGCCCCTCGTTCTAGAGGAGCAATCGCACATAGTGCGTTGGCGCAAGAAATGCTAAGACGACACCAATCGAAAGACACAGAGGAGACGGCAATATGACGAGACGTTTGGGTAAAGGACTGGATGAGTTACTGAAAGTCACTACTACGGATGTTCCTGTAAGTGACCCACCTTCAGTCAAAGGCATGGAGATCATCAATGTCCCAATTGAGCGAATCAAACCCGACCCCAACCAGCCACGACTCCAATTTGACGAAGAGAGTTTGAAAGAACTAGCAGACTCGATTGAACGCCACGGAGTTTTGCAGCCTATCTTGGTACGCCCCTTAGATGACGGTAGATATCAGCTGATAGCGGGTGAACGACGGTGGCGTGCGGCGGGATTGGGCAAGGTGGCTGAAGTCCCCGTGGTCGTTCGCAATCTTGACGATGAAGAAGTGCTGCTGGTAGCCCTGGTGGAGAACCTACACCGCGAGAACCTAAATATCATCGATGTCGCGGAAGCGTACCACCGGTTAAACAAAGAATTCCAGCTAACCCACGCCGAAATCGGACAAATGCTTGGTAAGGCCCGCTCTTCCATCACAAACCTCCTTCAACTCCGCGAGTTACCGAAACGTATTCAGTCTTTACTACGGAGTAGAGACCTTGAATTGGGTCATGCGAAACTCCTTTATGGTCTCCCTTCAGGGGAACAAATCAATGTTGCTAGACGAATCTGCAAGGCTAAGTGGTCAGTACGACAGACTGAGAGGTACGTTGCCAAACTCAAATATGAACCCACACTTCCTAGTCTCGAAGTCAAAGATCCCGATGTTGAACGTCTTGAGTCAGAGTTGAGCCAAAAGATCGGTGCTCCCACAACGATTCGTACACAAGGAACACAGAAAGATCGAGGGGAAGTGGCTATCCGATTTTCATCTCTTGATGAACTGGATGGTATTCTCTTACACCTGCGACGCTAAGACACACTTCGTACCGAAATATAGGCAAATGTTGACGCAATTCGTTTGCAGATGTGGTTAGCCTTGCCATGAATCGGAGAGGTACATTCTGTATAATTTTTCACGCTTCGACCCTGGGATCTTAAAGTGTCTGGTTGCAAAAGTGCTCACGTTGAGTGGCAACGGATGCCTCGTCAAACTTGTTGAACCAAAAGCCTAAAGATAGTGTTCTAGTTTGGTCGATTGTTATTCAAGGTCTTGCTGTATTCCTGGTTAGCCTTGGACTCAGCTTTTTCTATCCAGAAATAGGTCTAGCCGTGTTCTTGGCAGGAAGCGCTTCGGTATTGCCGAATGTAGTTTTTGCATTACTGGCAAGGCGCACGGACTCATTTCCACGCATTTTGACTTATTACATGGGGAGGTTTTTGCTAATCATCGTTTGCACCGCAGCAGTGATAGTTTGGCTTAAGCAGACCCCCGTTTGGTTGGAAAAGACCCCTCTCTATTGCGTCGCAACTTTGTTAGGTACACACGTGATCTACGTATTGGCCTCCAACATCGTAGACCGGACCATCAAGGAACCTCTCGGAACCACTAGTCGTTAACCTGAATTTCGTTTCCCATGGCATCTGATTCCAAGCAGTTCACTACCGACGGATACGTTGAACACCACTTGACCAACCTTCAATTTGGTCAATTGCCAGACGGATCTTGGGGGATTGCCCATACCGCTGAAGAAGCAGAACAGATGGGGTTTTGGAGCATCCATGTAGACACCATGGCTTGGTCCATCGGTCTTGGGCTCGTCTTTTTACTTACCTTTTTTATTGCAGCACGCAGAGCAACATCGGGTGTTCCCGGAATGTTTCAAAACGCAATCGAAGCCATCGTTGAGTTTGTTGACACCACCACGAAAGAACTGTTCCCGCACCAGAACCCACTGATCGCGCCAATAGCGTTGACCATTCTCATTTGGGTCTTTCTCATGAATCTCATGGATCTTGTTCCCGTGGACTTAGTGCCTCGGATTTTCAAAGATTGGTTGGGGGTTGAATACATGAAAATTGTTCCGAGTACAGATCTAAACATCACCTTAGGTATGGCCTTGGGTGTGTTTATTCTCATCTTGTTTTATTCCATCAAACGCAAGGGGGCTGGAGGATTCCTGGCGGAACTATCGTTCCATCCCTTTCCTAAGCTACTTGCACCCATCAATTTGCTCTTGGAGACAGTCACCCTGCTTGCTAAACCAGTGTCTTTAGGACTGCGATTGTTTGGAAATCTCTACGCAGGTGAGATGATCTTTATTCTTATTTCACTCATGTACACGGGTGGAGTCATACTAATAGTTTTCGGAGGAGTGTTGCAGTGGGTGTGGGCAGTGTTTCATGTCTTGATCATCTGTCTCCAAGCATTCATTTTTGCAGTGTTGACCACCGTTTATCTAGCTCAAGCACACGAGGTCTCCGACGGAGATCATTAACCACTAATCTAACACAGGAGAACTTATGGAAGAACAAGCCATTGCCACATCTTTACTTTATTGCGCTAGTGCATTGATGTTGGGATTCGCAGCAGTTGGAGCTGCTATAGGACTAGGAAATTTAGGAAATAGCTATCTTCAAGGAATTGCTCGACAGCCCGAAATGCTTCCCTTACTACGAACTCAGATGCTCATCGTTCTAGGCTTAGTCGACGCGGTCCCAATGATTGTCGTCGGGATTGGTTTGTACGTTATGTTCGCAGTAATTTAGTAGATAACTAGATATTAAGTCGGGATTCTACGATGGTCAATTCTACACTCATAGGGCAATGTATTACTTGGGGGGTGTTCGTTGCGTTTTGCTACTTTTTTATATGGCCGCCCTTGGTCAAAGCCATGCAAGAACGACAGAAACGAATGGCCGATGGCTTGGAAAACGCTGAAAAAGCAGAAGTCGCACTCGCACAGTCGCAAAGTAAAGCGGAAGAGATACTCCATAATGCCCGGGCCGAAGGTCAACAGATAGTCGAACAAGCTCGAAAGCAAGCGGCGCAAATGGTCGAAGATTCAAAATCTCAAGCACGAACAGAAGGCGAAAGGATTGTGGAAGCAGCTCAGTCTGAAATTCAACAAGAAGCCTATCGGGTCCGTGAGAGACTTCGTGAAGAAGTGGCGAATCTCGCGGTGGTGGGTGCAGAACGCATCCTTGGGGATGAAATCGACCGCCAACGGCATCGATCACTTCTCGATCAGCTAGCTCGGGAGCTATAGCCTTTGGCTGAACTGACTACGCTGGCACGCCCCTATGCCGCCGCCGTCTTCAAAGTTGCGAAAGAAGAGGATGCGCTAGAACCATGGGCCCAAGCACTTGCGCTCTTTACAGGATCGTTAGAAGACCCACGAGTTTGGCAGTTGGTGACTTCGCCCGTTCACTCTCATCGCGCTAAGGCAAGGTCTTTTGTCAAGTTGTTTGATGTCGATCTCAGCGAATCCATGAAGAGGTTCATACACGTGCTCGCTGAAAATCGTCGATTGGAACTCATTCCTCAGATACGAGCAGAGTTTGAAGTACGACTTGCCGAAGCCAAACGATCGTTAGATGTTGAAATTACATCATCAATCGAACTATCAACTGCAGAGCTTGCAGCATTTGAAAAGGCTCTGCTCTCACGATTTGATCGACAAATCAAAGTAACCACTCTGGTAGACCCATCCATTTTGGGCGGTGCACTCATACGCGCGGGAGATACGGTGATGGACGGTACCGTTCGTGGCCGACTCGAGAAATTACGCACGACATTACAACGAAATTAATAAGTAAGGAACATGCAAGGACTCAATCCATCCGAAATCAGTGAACTCATCAAACAACGCATAAGCAACCTTGATGTTTCTTCACAACCCCAGAATGAGGGAACCATTGTTTCTGTAGCTGATGGTATCGTTCGAGTACACGGATTAGCGGAAGCCCAATATGGTGAAATGATCGAGTTTCCCGGCGGTACCATGGGAATGGCCATGAACCTAGAGCGAGATTCGGTAGGTGCGGTTGTGCTGGGAGACTACAGTAACCTATCGGAAGGGATGACCGCTCGATGCACCAAGCGAATTGCTCAAGTACCCGTGGGTCCACAATTACTCGGACGAGTGGTCGATGCGCTGGGAAATCCCATTGATGGAAAAGGAGCCATCGGTGCAACTGAAACGGCACCCATCGAACAAGTAGCTCCCGGTGTCATCGCTCGACAATCAGTGACCGAACCCGTACAGACAGGTATCAAATGTATCGACTCCATGATTCCGCTCGGTCGAGGTCAGCGAGAATTGATCATTGGCGATCGCCAAATCGGAAAGACTGCTATTGCTGTTGATACGGTAATCAACCAGCGCGATAAAGGTATCAAGTGCATCTACGTCGCCATTGGTCAAAAGATGTCAACAGCCGCCAATATCGTGCGAACCCTGGAAGAAAACAATGCACTCGAAAATACGATCGTAGTGGTTGCATCGGCCTCTGAACCCGCACCCCTACAGTACATTGCCCCCTACTCGGGTTGTAGTATGGGTGAGTACTTCAGAGATCGAGGTGAAGATGCACTGATCATTTACGATGATTTGACGAAGCAAGCTTGGGCTTATCGCCAAATCTCCCTGCTACTGCGTCGACCACCTGGTCGAGAAGCGTATCCGGGTGACATTTTCTATCTGCACTCACGCTTGTTGGAGCGAGCTGCGCGGGTCAATGCCGACTATGTTGAGAAAGTAACTCAGGGTGAGGTAAAAGGTCAGACAGGATCACTAACCGCACTACCGATTATTGAAACACAAGCAGGAGATGTTTCTGCATTCGTACCGACCAATGTGATCTCCATTACAGACGGACAAATTTTCTTGGAAACCGACCGCTTTAATGCTGGACTTCGACCGGCGATGAGCCCGGGTATCTCGGTTTCAAGGGTAGGTGGGGCTGCGCAGGTTGACTTTATTAGAAAACTATCAGGTGGTGTGAAGCTCGCGCTCGCTCAATATCGTGAATTAGCTGCGTTTTCTCAGTTTGCATCCGACCTAGATGAAGCAACACGGCGACAACTCGAACACGGACAACGAATTGAAGAGTTGATGAAGCAACAACAGTTCTCACCGATGTCGGTAGCAGAAATGGGTGTGTCCCTATTCGCGGGTAATGAAGGATTTCTCGACAATGTTCCGGTCTCCAAAGTACTAGACTTTGAGCGAGATCTGTTGAACTTCATGAATACCAACCACGGTGAGTGGATGGCGGAAATCACAGAGTCCGGTGAGTACAACGACGAAATCGTTGCGTATATGCGCAAAGCAGTAGAAGAGTTTGCTGCTTCCCATCAGTACGGAGACAGCTAGTGGCTGCGGGTCGCGAGATCAAAAAGAAAATTGGTAGCATTAAAAACACCAAAAAAGTGACCAGCGCTATGCAGATGGTGGCTGCGAGCAAAATGCGCCGAACCCAAAAACGGATGAATGCAGCCCGCCCCTATGCTGGACGGTTGCGAGAGATCATTGGTCACTTAGCCAATTCAAATCCCGAATACACGCACCAATTTATGCGTGAGCCCGAAGAGCTAAAGAGTATTGGATTCATTGTCATATCCACCGATAAAGGTCAGTGTGGGGGGCTCAATGCCAACTTGTTCCGCAGTCTCTTACGCGATCTCTCTCAGTGGCGCGATCAAGGTGTGAGCAGTGAATTAGCACTGATTGGTAACAAAGCGAATATGTTCTTCCGTTCGGTAGGAGGCAACGTAATCGCGACAGTCAATGATGTCGGTGAGGTGCCCGAAGTGGAACCCCTCATCGGTAGTTTAAAAGTGATCTTTGATGACTTTGTCAACGGTCAGTTACAACGCGTGGATTTGGTTTCAAACACCTTCGTCAACAGTATGACTCAAAGACCGTATATTCGACAGCTTTTGCCGTTAGCTAAATCAGATGACATCAGAGAACATTATTGGGATTACATTTATGAACCCGAAGCAAGTGAGCTGATTGAAGGATTAGTGCAACGCTATGTTGAGTCTCAGGTTTATCAAGCAGTAATTGAAAACGTAGCTTGCGAGCAGTCCGCTCGAATGATCGCGATGAAAAACGCAACAGATAACGCGGAAACCATGATCGCAGACCTAAATTTGTTGTACAACAATGTTCGACAAGCATCCATTACCCAGGAAATTGCAGAAATTGTTGGTGGTGCAGCCGTACTCTAATCACAAAACAGTAAAACCAACCAATAGTTAAGGAATAGAGGATAAGTATGAGTAACGGGAAAATCGTGCAGGTTATCGGCGCGGTAATCGACGTTGAATTTGAGCGAGATGCGGTGCCGAGTATATTGGATGCACTGACCGTTGTTGAAACAGGACTAACACTAGAAGTCCAGCAGCAGTTAGGTGATGGGGTTGTTCGAACGATCGCGCTCGGGTCTTCAGAAGGTCTCAGCCGAGGACTGGAAGTCGTCGATACAAAAAATCCTATTTCCATTCCAGCCGGTGAAGAGACTCTGGGCCGCATCATGGATGTGTTGGGTAACCCAATCGACGAAAAAGGTGAGATCGAAGCTAAAGTTAAACAGCCGATTCACAGAAAGGCGCCGATGTTTGAAGACCAGGTTGGCGGAAACGAACTACTTGAAACCGGAATTAAAGTCATTGATTTGATTTGTCCCTTTGCTCGTGGCGGTAAAGTGGGATTATTTGGTGGTGCGGGTGTCGGTAAAACGGTAACGATGCTTGAGTTGATCCGAAATATCGCTATCGAACACTCGGGACTATCCGTTTTTGCGGGTGTCGGAGAACGTACTCGCGAAGGTAACGACTTCTACTACGAGATGATCGATGCGGGAGTACTTGACAAGATTTCACTCGTGTTCGGGCAGATGAATGAACCACCGGGCAACCGACTACGTGTAGCTCTTTCTGGGTTGACGCTTGCAGAACAGTTTCGTGATGAAGGTCGAGATGTGCTGCTCTTTGTAGACAATATCTATCGATATACCCTGGCAGGGGTAGAGGTGTCAGCATTGTTGGGTCGTATGCCTTCAGCGGTGGGATATCAGCCTAACTTAGCGGAAGATATGGGGATTCTGCAAGAGCGGATCACCACCACCAAGACCGGATCGATTACTTCAGTCCAAGCCATCTATGTTCCTGCAGATGATTTAACTGACCCCTCTCCGGCCACGACCTTTGCTCACTTAGACTCAACAGTGACTTTGAGTAGGGCGATTACTGATTTGGGTATATATCCCGCGGTAGACCCACTCGATTCAACATCTAGACAGCTCGACCCTAATATCGTCGGCCCGGACCACTATGTCGTTGCACGAGGTGCGCAAGAAGTCCTGCAACGGTATCAAGAACTCAAAGACATCATTGCCATTCTGGGTATGGACGAACTTTCCGAAGAAGACAAAGCCTTAGTTTATCGAGCTCGAAAGATGCAGCAATTCTTCTCTCAACCCATGTTTGTGGCATCCCAGTTCACGGGTCGCGAGGGTGAATTTGTTTCTCGGGAAGAGACGGTTCGTAGTGTCAAAGCTATCCTTGATGGAGAAGCTGACGATCTGCCCGAACAAGCCTTTAGCATGGTGGGCAACATTGATATGGTTCGAGAGAAAGCTAAAACTCTTGCGGCGAGTGCATAACGGTGGCTTCACTGATGCATTGCAACATCGTCAGTGCTGAGAAGGAAATCTTCTCCGGCAAAGTCATGATGCTGGTGGCAACAGGCTCGGAAGGTCAATTGGGAATCTTTCCTGGTCATGCACCGCTACTCACCGGAATTAAACCGGGTCCGGTACGATTAAAGATGGAAGACGAGACGGAAGAAATATTCTTTGCATCCGGTGGTTTTTTGGAAGTTCAACCGACTGGTGTCATTGTTCTTGCCGATACCGCAATGCGTGCCAAAGATCTAGATGAAGCCGAAGCCACAGAAACGGAAGAACGAGCTAAACGCATGATGGATGAGCAAGCAACTGAAATAGATTTCGCACGAGCTTCATCAATGGTAGCGGATGCACTCGGACAACAACGTACCTTAGAAGAACTTCGAAAACGTCGTCGTTAATCCGCCGCTTGTAGAAAGGACACAAAATCATTAGATTGGTATCGATGTGACCAGCGATCGCATCACACCGTCGACCAGTTGAGAAATTGCCATAATTTCGTAGGATCTATAATGTGATTTACGAGTTATGTGGGACGAGAGACCATAAATGGTAGCAGTGGTAGTTCTCGCAACACGACACAACCGGGAATTGTCTTCCCGCACACCCACCGCACTCCACAGCGTTCACAACGCTACCATTCTTTCTCATCTTCTGCGAACGCTCCAAGCTGCACAACCGAGTCGTCTACATGTTGTAGGGTCACCTGATTTTGTGGAAGGAGCGGGTTCGATTGCAATGGAAACAGTCAATTGGATTCATCTCGATACTACTGAGCAAACCATCCCTGAAATTTGCAAGGAAGTCTCAAAAGACCCAAACATACCCTCAGTTTTATTGGTCAGTGCTGAGTTGCCTCTTTTATCGTCAGAGACATTGAAGAGTGCATTGGATTTAAGTGCCAATGCACTAATGAAGGCTTCATCAGACGAGGGTGCAACAGTGGCAATTCTGGGTGGACCCACTCACGCAATCGCTGATCTTCTCAAGTCGATCCATCAGAAACATCCCTGTAGTGAACTCACCCTAGAACTGTTAGCACAAGTTGCATCAGAGCATAACGGCGAAATTCAGTCACTGGAGACGGTCGATCCACTGGAACTGATGACGATCCGAACGAGAGCTCAACTCGCACAAGCAGAAAAAATATTAGGGCGCAGAAAGATTGATAAGCTGATGTCTAATGGAACAACGATTCGAGATCCTGACCGATGTGATATTCGAGCTGACATGAATACCGGGATAGACTGTACCATCGACGTGAACGTGGTCTGTGAAGGCATCGTAACTTTGGGTAACGGAGTCTCAATTGGTCCCGGGTGCGTACTCCGAAATATCGAAGTGGACGACGACGTTCATATTAATGCTTATTCCGTTCTCGACTCTGCTAAAGTAGGTAAGCGTTGTTCAATAGGCCCGTTTGCACACATCCGACCCGGAAGTACGCTTGATGAAGGTGTTCGAGTCGGAAACTTCGTTGAAGTGAAAGCCTCACACCTACATTCGTGTTCAAAAGCTAATCATTTAGCCTATATCGGTAACGCCGAAATCGGTTCCAATACAAACTTTGCCGCGGGCGCGATTACTTGTAATTTCGATGGATGCAATAAACACCCAACCGTAATCGGGGATGATGTCTTTGTGGGCACCAATAGCACTCTGATCGCACCACTTAATGTTGCCTCAGGGGCATTTATCGCTGCGGGCTCTACCATAACTAAAAACATCACCGATGCTGAACTCGTCGTAGCACGTTCTCGACAGCGCTCCATTTCACACTGGATTTCACCCTCGAAAAGAGAGTCTTAACCGTGTGCGGGATCGTAGGAGCTACCACAACAAGGCAGATAACCAAGCTGTTGTTGGATGGACTCACACGGCTGGAATATCGAGGATACGATTCAGCGGGAATCGTCATTCAAGACAAGAAATCGGGTAAATTTAACCGGGTAAGGCAAACAGGGAAAGTTCGTGATCTACGAGAGTGCATCAAGGGTCAATCACTGAAAGGACAAGCGGGGCTAGCGCACACTCGCTGGGCCACTCACGGAATCCCCAGTGACCGCAATGCACATCCTCACATCGTCAATGATCGACTCGCTCTAGTACACAACGGGATTATCGAGAACTTTGCAGGCCTACGAGCTCAACTTGAAGCTAACGGTCGGAAGTTTAGTTCAGAGACGGATACCGAGGTTCTTTTAAATTTAATCGAAAGTGAATTTGATTCTTCTGATCATTTAGTTGAAGCGGTTCGCACATCAATGCAACAAGTCGAAGGAGCATTTGCAATCGGATTGATGGCAAAAGACCAGCCTGGAACCATCATTGCAGCGAAACGCGACTGTCCCTTGGTGGTTGGGCTGGGTGAGGGCGAGAACTTCATTGCTTCCGATGTTTTGGCCATACGCGCGGTTACGAATCGATTTCTATTTCTTGAAGATGATGAGATCGTCGTGTGTACTTCCCAGGGTGTGACCCTCTACGATCACAAAGGTGAGCAAGTCCACCGTCCATTTGAGGTGATCAAAGCACCCAATGATGAAGTAGACAAACGCCCCTACCGACACTTCATGGAGAAAGAAATCTATGCACAACCAGAGTGCATTCGAGACACGTTGGAAGGTCGGATCACCGCCCATGATGTCGTTGAACAGACGTTTGGACTCCAGACACTCGATGCGCTAAGAGAAACTAAATCGATCACCATAGTAGGGTGCGGAACCAGTTACTATGCTGCTAAAGTAGCACGATACTGGATCGAAGACATGGCTGGAATCCCTTGTCATGCAGAGATCGCGTCAGAGTTTCGGTATCGCAATGCTGCGGTTCCGGAGAAAAGTCTGTTTTTGTCACTCTCTCAATCCGGAGAGTCAGCCGACACCATTGCGGCCGCACGATTGGCGGCGAAAGAACCCAACTACACGCACACCATGAATATCGGTAATGTGACTACCAGTACTCTGATGCGTGAGTCTCATTCTTCGTTAGCCATGAGAGCGGGTATTGAAGTCAGTGTCGCTTCGACGAAATGCTTCACCACAGTGCTTACTGACCTTTTGCTACTGTCTTTGCTTCTAGCTAGGTCACGAGGATGGACACCCAAGCAAGAACGGGAAGTTGTCGAAGCACTCCATGAGCTACCTGATGAAGTTGAGAACGCACTCAAACTAAGTAAACAAACCTATGATTGGGCCGTTCAAATTCATGACAAGAGAAACGTACTCTTTCTTGGCCGGGGGGCGCACTACCCTATTGCGATGGAAGGAGCGCTCAAACTCAAAGAAATTTCCTACACCCACGCTGAAGGTTATCCTGCAGGAGAGTTGAAGCATGGACCACTCGCATTGGTGGATCGCAAGATGCCCGTAATTGCTATCGCTCCAAGCAACGACTTAATCCGAAAAGTGCAATCGAATCTACAAGAAGTCAAGGCACGAGGAGGGAAGCTCTACGTTTTCACGGATCAAGACGCAGGGTTTGCAGATACCGAGGACGTAGAGATTATTGAAGTACCCAAGGTACATCCGTTGTTGTCACCGATCGTTTACACCATTCCGCTTCAACTGTTGGCCTATCACGTCGCAGTATTGAAAGGAACAGACGTAGATCAACCCAGAAATATTGCAAAATCAGTGACTGTGGAGTAACACTGACCACTAACAGGCGTGATAACCCTAAACTCATTTCTCCACTTTGAATCCACTAAATGCAAGGGGAGAAATCCCAGAGATCTCAATTTCAACACTAGACCACCTTAATAAAGCACAGCTTGAAGCGGTGACGGCCCCACCGTCAAATTTGCTCGTCCTAGCGGGAGCGGGGTCGGGTAAGACGCGGGTGCTTGTTCATCGCATTGCATGGTTGATCGAACACTACCAGGTTAGCCCGGGTTCGATTTTGGCGGTGACCTTCACCAATAAAGCGGCGGGTGAAATGCGAGAACGAGCCCAGAAGTTGCTGCCTGTTGATGTTCGTGCGATGTGGATTGGGACTTTCCACGGGCTCGCTAATCGATTACTTCGCATCCATCACACGGAAGCAGATCTACCAGAAAACTTTGAAATCTTGGATACGTCAAACCAACTAAGAGTGGTCAAACAAGCCTTGGAAGCCCGAAAGCTAGACACCTCAAAACAAGCAGTTCAAGAAGCCGCAAACTCGATTAATCGGTGGAAAGAATCGGGTAAACGTGTCAATCATGTTTCCGAATTTGAAAGAAAGAAGTACGAGAGCCATTTCAGCGCTTATAGTGTTTATGAGAAGCTGTGTCAGAGCAATGCGTTTGTCGACTTCGGAGAACTCTTGCTTCGTTCTTATGAACTTTTGTTGAACAACAAAGAAGTAACCACTCTCTATCGAGAACGATTTCAGCACATACTCGTGGATGAGTTTCAAGATACTAATCCCATTCAATACGCATGGATGGCTGCATTAGCAGGTAAAACCAGTCATCTCATGGCGGTCGGAGACGACGATCAATCGATTTATGGATGGAGAGGGGCGCGCATCGGTCACTTAAAAGACTTTACCAAGCAGTTCGCTGAGGTCCGAACCATACGTTTAGAACAAAACTATCGTTCGACTCGAACGATTCTGGGTGTTGCCAATTCAGTAATCAAACACAATCCATCGCGGATAGGGAAGACTCTCTGGACCAAAGATGAAGCAGGTGAAAGAGTTAGGGTATACAACGCGTTTGATGAGATGGACGAGGCAGCTTTTGTTGCGTCGCTGTGTAAAGATTGGATGTCTTCGAAGTCGTTCAATCCAGAAGATTTCGCCATTCTTTACCGTAATAACTCCCAGTCTCGTCTGTTAGAACACACGCTGACGCAATTGGATTTACCTTTTGTAGTTCGCGGTGGCACTCGATTCTATGATCGGACTGAGATTCGTCATGCACTTGCCTACATGCGTCTCATTCAGAATCCAAGGTTCAATGCAGCATTTGAAAGAGTCGTCAATATACCGGCTCGTGGAATTGGTAGTTCGCACGCTAGAAACGATCAAAGAACTAGCTCAAGAACGCGACCTCTCATTATGGGAGTCTACTTTGTACGCCCTAAAGAATAAGCTATTCAACAACCGAGCTTCAACCGCATTGCACTCCTTCAAAAATCTGGTTGATGCGTTAAAGAAATCCAGTATCAACCAGGACTTGGAAATGGTAGCCAGAGTCGCTATTCGTGAATCGGGGTTGTATTCCATGTACTCGAAACAAAAAGGAGAGCTGGATTACGCGAGGACTGAAAACCTTGATGAACTGACCGTAGCTTGTCGTCAGTTTGAACTCGAAGATCGAGAACGCATGAACCCGAATTCGCACGAAGAGAGTTCAGACATTAAGGCTCGAATCTTGCAGAATTTCTTGGATCACACCACGCTAGATGTAGGAGAAAAACCTTCCGCAGGAAATGACGCAATCAGTCTCATGACCCTTCATTCTGCCAAAGGGTTGGAATTTCCGGTAGTGTTTATGGTTGGGTTAGAAGAGGGGTTATTCCCACATTGGACTGCCGCCACAGATCCAGAACGAGAGCAGGAAGAAAGGCGACTGGCATACGTCGGAATTACCCGAGCGATGAAACTGTTGGTGATGACCTATGCTTCTTCAAGAGCGCTATTTTCAAATCCACGCAAACAACAGCGATTTTCTCGCTATCTTGCTGAAATCCCCACAGACTATCTTTCGGCTTTCCAGAAGTCTAGAAATCCCTCAACGGGTCAGTGGTTTTTGCAGGAACGTTCCGCGGTAGAGCTCTTTGATACAACCGGTATGGAAGAAACTCCAACCAGTCGAGCCCCACAGACCATCTATCACAGTAAGCTGGGAATGGGCAGAATAGTGGGTAGTCGTGGTGAGGGATCATCGAGACAGTTGGAAATTCAGTTTGGTAGTGGAGCCGGAAAATGGTTTATTGCAAACTCAAAATTTTTGAGCCGAGTAGATTCCTAAATCAGAAATTGATTGTCTTCACAGTGAAGACTCACCCAACGGGGATACACACAATGAAGTTTACCCAACAACGAAAGTTCTATATACCAACGGTATTGGTAGTGGTTTGTGGTATGTTGATAGCACTCTTGGGTTGTTCGCAAGACTCATTAACGTCGGAGAGTCACGATACACCCATGACAGAAATGGAACAACCAATAGAGTGGAAATTGGTCACCACATGGCCGAAGAATCTACCGGCTTTGGGAGTGGCACCAGAAAGATTTGCAGATTTGGTTTCACAGATGTCCGCAGGTCGGCTAACCATCAAAGTATACGGTGCGAACGAAATGGTGGGAGCGATGGAGGTTTTTGATGCAGTTTCCAACGGATCAGCTCAAATGGGACACGGAGCCGCTTACTACTGGGTAGGAAAAATCCCTGTTTCTGCGTTATTCACAACGGTACCGTTTGGAATGAATGCCCAAGAAATGAATGCCTGGTTAGCGTACGGTGGTGGCAATGAGCTATGGAAAGAACTCTATGAACCATTCAATTTGATCCCTTTGCCTGGCGGAAATTCTGGGGTACAGATGGGAGGTTGGTTTAACGTTGAAATAAACTCGATCAACGATCTCCAGGGTTTAAAGATGCGCATACCAGGTATCGCTGGAGAAGTCATGACAAGAGCAGGTGTGGCTACCGTAACCTTACCGCCAACGGACATATTTACCTCTCTACAGACGGGGGTGATTGATGCGACCGAGTGGGTAGGTCCATACAACGATTTGGCACTCGCACTCTATGATGCTGCAAAGTACTACTACTATCCTGGGTGGCACGAGCCTTGTGCAACGATTGAGTTCTTGATTAACCAAGATGCTTTTCAATCACTAACACCCGATCTACAAAAAATAGTCGAAGTCGCTGCTCGAGCGATCAATCAAGATGTCTTGGATGAGTTCACTGCAAAGAATAACGCATCACTTCGAGCACTCATCGAAGAGCATGAAGTAGAACTCAGACAGTTTCCCGACGACGTTCTTATCAGATTACGTGAAATTTCAAACGAAGTTTTGGATGAACTAGCGGAAACTAGCGAACATGCTCAAAAAATTGTGGATTCATACCGCACTTTCCAAGCTGAAGTGAGAGAGTGGAGTAAGATTTCTGAAGACGCGTATCTGCGAGCACGAGAACTACAATAACATGACCATCTTCTGAATTCTGTCTACAAATAGCCGAAAACGGGGCGAATAGAGCCATTTGGCGGCAGACAACCTTCCGATCCTTCGCGGAATGAACTCAGATCCGTGGAATTAATATACTTAGATCCACCTTTAACTCCAACGCCCACTATGCTGCTCCCTTGGTTCTCAAGCGGCAGGTGCGGAATTTTCAGACACCAGGTCGCTGGAAGACATAGACAGAGCTTGCTTGATTAATCGAAGTTTAGCACTCAAAGTTGAATCGGTGATCATGCTACGAGTACCAAGAATGACATTCTTACCTGATCTACATGGCGAGTAGGTTACGAGAGATGCGCCGTATCCTGAAGCCAACCGGTGCTATTTTCCTTCATTGCGATGCGCGACCATGAATCATCATTTAAATCGGTTCTGGATGCGATCTTTAACAAGTAAAACATTGGTAACAGGTTCATTTGGCAGCGAGCAGATAAAAAGCTAAGGGTAGACAGTATCAACGCAAGAGCTTAGGTGTAGATGTAGACCACTATTGTTCTATGCAGCATCCCCCAAGACTCGAGTCAATGGAACGAAGAGCTCCTCAAACAGAAATAGTGGAAAAGCTCCCTTTTTTGATGAAGTAGCCGTCGTAGATACAACACTCATGTTCCGATCTTTGTCAACCCTCTATGGGAGCTCGGCCAATCTCTGCTACACTTACAAAGGAATAACCAATCCTAATCCTTCTGGATGTGCTACAGATGCACTGAATCGTGAGTGGGCGGGTATTGATGTATCAGAAAGAGCAGCACAACGTGTGCGACAGCGAATCGACGACATAACTCGAAAATAATTCATCGTACGGACATTCCGAAAAGGACCGACATTGCTCAACTTTCGTTGTACAATCCTATCAACCCTAAGAAAAAGTGGTACTTTGAACAGCAGGGAGTTTGCAATGGTTGTGGCACCTACTTTGAAGTACACCCCTCGAACTCGATCACATCATGGCACGAAGCCTGGTCGAACCGATCATAGAGACAACCTACAACTACTCTGCGGATCATGTAGCCGGATCAAGGGGAACAGAGGAATGGAATACTTGAAGACTAGATTGGATCCAAAACAGTAAAATCGTACAGAATATTGAACCATGACCGGAGGGTCAGACTTAAGCATGTTTCCTAAGATGAGTCGAGTTAATCTAGTGAGTGTAACTCTGACTCTATTAGCCGTAGTCTGTGTGTGCCTCATGAGTGGATGTGCTACAACCGCGCAAAAGTTTGATCCCAAACGCTACTATGACGGGACCTACAAAACCGTCAATCTCGAAGACAAAGCAAACTATTTCATTGGTCCCACTTACACCAGTTTGAGAAATAAAGGGATTGAAGGTATTTGGGCGACTTTCATCATGCCGGAAGGAGCCAATACGGTTGAACTCTATGTCTCTGCAACCCATGAAAAGCGGATCAGATTTCAAGATGCCTTCTACAACGGACAGAGTCTAAAGTTGAGATCTGGAGATGAAGGACTCCTCATCACACACAAGGTGTTCATGAATCAAGAGAACCTAATCGTTGAAAAGTTTGTCATTGAGATTCCGCTGAGTCTCACGGGCGAATTGGTATGCAGTGACGAACAAGTAACGGTACAACTGGTGGGAACTGCTGATAAACCTATCGACATCAATTTACCGTTGGAACTGTTCTACGGGTTCTTTCGCAAAGCTTGGGATATGGGAGAAACGCAGATCGAAGCAGACTGCTTCGACGAACCCAAACCTTTCTAGCCCGTTCTTGGAGCGTCTTTTACAGTAGACCGGGTAGCCAAGTGACCAATTGAGGGAATGCAACTAGTAGTAGCAACGTGATCAGTTGTAAACATACAAACGGAGCCACTCCCCGATAAATCTCGACAGTTCGTACCTCCGGTGGTGCAACACCTCGAAGGTAGAATAGTGCAAATCCAAACGGTGGGGTGAGAAACGAAGTCTGTAAATTGACAGCGATCAACACTCCAAGCCAAATAGGGTCGATACCCATAGCAAGGAGTGCTGGTCCTACTATGGGCACCACCACGTAGGTGATTTCAATGAAATCAAGAACGAATCCCAACACAAATATCGTAACCATTACCACCAATAAAACGGTAACTGTCCCGCCGGGCATATCGGTAAAAAACTGATGGATGAGTTCGTCTCCACCGTATCCTCGAAACACAAGAGAAAAAACGGTTGCACCAATGAGAATGAAAAACACCATAGAGGTAATCTTCAGGGTCGAAAGAGCAATTGCTTGCAGCACTTTCATGCTCAACGTTCGATAGAGTCCCGCAAGAATCAAAGCTCCAGCTGCGCCAACACCGGACGCTTCAGTCGGAGTAGCTAGTCCAAACAAAATCGAACCCAACACCAAAACGATGAGCAAGATAGGTGGGACGAAACTTAGCAGTAGTTTGGGTAAATTTACCGTTATCGATAGGTTTGCACGAGGCGCACTCTCGGGTCGAGTGATCGCCTTCACCATAACGTATCCTCCATACATCAACACCAGGATCAATCCCGGGGTGAGTGCTCCAGCAAATAGATCTCCAACCGATACTGATTTCGGCGAAAAGATACCTTGTTCTAGTTGCGCTTGTTGATAAGCGTTGGACAGAACATCTCCAATCAGGACCAGTGCAATCGATGGGGGAATGATTTGACCTAGGGTTCCGGTTGCAGCAATAGTTCCAGTCGCGAGTCCGTGATCATAGCCGTGTTTGATCATGACGGGGAGTGAAAGCAACGCCATGGTCACTACAGTAGCCCCGACGATCCCGGTACTAGCAGCTAATAGCATCCCAACGACGATAACTGCAAGAGCCAACCCTCCGGATAGTCGTCCCGCAAGTTGAGACAACCCTTCCAGCAGAGAACGAGCAATGTTGGTCTTTTCAAGAGTGACACCCATGCAAATAAAGAGAGGCACAGCGATCAGAACTTCATTGGTCATGATGCCATAGATGCGATTGGGCAAGAATCCTAGGTCTCCTGCGGGAAACACACCAAAGACTATCCCAACGAAAGCAAAAATCAGTGACACACCTGAGAGAACCAGTGCTACGGGATAGCCCGATAACAAACCCAAACAGATGACGATGAATATCGCCAATGGGACGAAGTCCATTACTGCTTTCGGAGTGTCGAGAGCTGATTTTGTATCTCAAGCAGAGCTTGTACGATTAACAAAAAGAAAGCTACCGGTATGACCGTTTTGAGTAGAAATACTGCCGGGATTCCACGAACCTCATCTGATTTTTCGAGCACTCGCCAGGAATCTGCAACGTAGTCTAGACTACCCATAGCAAGGGTGGCTGCGACCGGAATCAGCAGCAACAGATGTCCCAATAGGTTGATTAGGGCTTTGCGTTTTTCCGAAAATCGATTGAAAAAGACATCGACACGGACGTGTTCATTAGATTTCAGTGTGTAGGTTAAACCCATCATGAACAAGAATGCGTGCATGTATGCAACAAGTTCTTGTTGCAGGATCGAAGGGCTCCGCAGCACATATCTCAAGAAGACGACTGAGACCGTGATCAGTGTCATCGCGAAGATCAACCAAGCAACCCACTTAGCAAAGAGGTCCAACGCTTGTTGCAACTTCGCAACCACGAAACTTCAGATCAGTTGTGAATAGTCGATGGAATCTAGTGCGACACCTGCAAAGAGTATGAATCCCACCCAGGCATTGTTGAGAAAGGCTTTGAAGCACTGTTCACGTTCACGGTTACGCACAAGAAACCACTGGTAGAGAAACAATCCAATCACGGCTGTAACCGCAACGGCGTAAAGAACACCAAAATTCACAATCAGACCAATGGTGATGAGCAGTCCAACGGTGAGGATCTGAAGTATCATAATCGCTAGTCGGTCAAATCGACCCAAAAGAATCGCTGTAGATTTCAACCCCAGTTTTAGGTCATCGTCTCGATCAACCATTGCATATTGTGTGTCGTAAGCGACAATCCACAGGGCATTGGCTAGGAACCACAACCCGACAACCAGGATAATATGTCTGTGGATTGCGGTGCTCGCTAACAGGATTCCCCAGCCAAAGACGATGGCTAATCCTACTTGAGGGAGTTGGGTCACCCGTTTGAGAAAGGGATAGACTACCGCAAGTGCTATTCCTGCGACGGCGAGCAGTTTTGTTGCAGTGTTGAGGGTCAGCACAATACCCAGTCCGATCATGCACAAAATACCGAAACACACGAATGCTTCGAGTACGGTGATTCGTCCGTCTGCGAGAGGGCGATTTTTGGTTCTTGCGACCAGCGGATCAAACTTTCGGTCAGCGATATCATTGATAACACAACCCGCTGCTCTCATAACATAGGTACCGCATACAAAAACAACCAGAAGGTAAAGGGGAGGAAACTCACCCGCAGCCAGCCAAAGAGCTATGAGGGTAGGCCACAAGAGCAAGTACGTACCGATAGGCCTGTCAAATCGCATCAGTTCCCAGTAAGCGCGGAGTTTATCAGGCATCAGTGAACAGTAGGATTAGAACAGTGAAGTACAGTGAAGTGTAATATTTTGCCCAGCAATGAACATCGACGAAGTGACTGAAAACAGACAATGAGAAAGTGGCAATGTATCGTATGTGGGTGGATCTACGACGAAGCAATAGGATGCGAAGAAGAAGGAATCGCTCCGGGTACCGTTTGGTCAGATGTGCCTTTGGACTTCTATTGTCCGGAATGTGGGGTAGGGAAAGAAGATTTCGAGATGATCGAAATTTAAGCTCGTCGATTAGACAGAAGCGTAATCGCTCTCAGTGGGCGACCAAGTCTCAATAATCGCACCCGCGAGAGCTTCATCTTCGACCATCAACTTGGATCCTACTCTACTCGCTTCTTGGATGAGGTGGTGATGATCTTCCAAATTAGCAATCCTGAAATTTTCTGTTCCAGACTGTTTGGTACCAAACACCTCACCAGAACCTCTGATTCGTAAATCCAGCTCCGCTAACTGAAAACCATCTTGAGAGACTCTCAAACTGGTGAGTCGCGTTCTCTGCAGCGAAGAAAGCGTTGGTTTGTAGTTCAACATACAGAAGCTCGCTTGAGTTCCACGCCCCACACGTCCACGGAGTTGGTGAAGTTGGGCTAACCCCATGTTTTCGGCATTGTCGATAATCATGAGTGATGCGTTGGGGACATCTACCCCTACTTCGATCACGGTTGTCGCAACGAGTACATCAGTTTCTCCTTCTCGGAACGCGGTCATCGTTCTTTGCTTTTCTGACGAAGGCATCTGACCGTGAACGTGGCCCACACTAGCGGTTGGGATCTTTTCGTTTAGTTCACGAATCACGTCTTCAGTCCCGATGAGCTCTTTCTCTTCATCGGATGCGTCTTCATTGATCGCAGCACAAACCCAGTACGCTTGATTCCCAGCTTGGAGATGTCTAGCTAGAGCAAGAATCACATCATCCCGATACTGATCGGAATGAATCGTGGTGGTAATAGGCTTACGACCCGGTGGAAGTTCATCAATAATGGAAACATCCATGTCCGCAAACAAATATAGTGCGAGTGTTCGAGGAATTGGGGTCGCAGTCATGATCAATTGGTGCGGGAGTCGACCTTTATCACGAAGCATCATTCGTTGATGTACCCCAAATCGATGCTGTTCGTCAATGATGGTTAATCCCAGTGATTTGAAGTGCACCCAGTCTTGGAACAGCGCATGGGTGCCGACAACGACAGCGTCATGACCCGAAGCAATCGCTTCTTTGCGAGCGCGTTTGGTGGCAGCAGACATACTGCCTGTGACCAGTCCGACTTGGACTCCCAATGGCTCTAACCATTTCGACAGAGTCTCATAGTGTTGCTCAGCGAGTAGTTCAGTGGGGGCCATAAATGCAGTCTGAACATCGTTGTCAGCCGCACGCAATATAGCCAAGGTAGCAACAACGGTTTTTCCTGATCCCACATCACCTTGGAGTAAGCGCAACATAGGGCGAGTGGATGATACATCCTTGAGAATTTCCTTACTCACTCGAATTTGAGCGTCGGTGAGTCGAAAACCTAAAAAAGCTAAAAATGACTGTGCGATGTTAGACTTCTTTTCGAGTGCATCGGTCGAATAAGTGGTTTGTTGGAGTCGACGACGGCGTTGTAGGAGGTTGTAGGCAAGTAGTTCATCGAAAGCTACCCGGGCTCTAGCTCGGCTGGCATTACCCATATCACTACTCGTATCGGGGTTGTGGCACGCCTTGATCGCTTCGCTCAGAGTCAGACCATTGTGTTTGAACTTGGGGAGAAAGGACACCTCGTTGAGAGTATTGCGTATGAGATTGCGCAAGTATCGGCTGGAGAGTCCAGCCGTAGTTCGATAGACCGGTACAAACTCAGGTTTTGCGGGTCCAGGATCAGATGTGAACGCTAACCACTCTGGATGGACCATTTCCAACCCTTTGGGTCCGGTTCTCACAACGCCGTACAAACGAAGCCATCCACCCACCCTCAAACGGGCAGGCAGACTCCAACGAGGATTGATCAGTCGCATGTAAAGCCTACGGTTGCTCTCATCACGGATGGCGATGTAGACACTACCATGTCTAGGCAGAGTGTCGGGAACGTCATCGACTATCCCTTGAACGAAAGAGTGCTCTCCAGGTTTGAGATCAGCTATGCGTGTGGTTCGGGTTCGGTCTTGGTAGCGAAATGGGAGGTGAAGAATTAGATCTAATTTCGACCGGATTTTGAGCTTAGCGAGTTTCTTCTCTTTGTCTTCACCAATGCCCCGAATCTTTGAGACGGGTTCCGAAGGCATCACCTAGTCGTCGAGAGCGGCCATCACTTCGATTTCGATAGTCGCACCTCTAGGTAGACTGGCAACTCCTACTGCAACCCGAGCGGGAAAAGGTGCATGGAACTTCTCACTCATCACTGCATTGACTTGCTCGAAGTTCGACAAGTCAGTGAGGTAGCAGATCACCTTAACTACGTTGTTGAGGTTGCACTCCATATCGGACAACAGTGCTTCAACATTGTCGAACACCCGCTTAGCTTCTTTACGAAAGGTGTCGTTGACCAATTCCCCAGAATTCGGGTCTAGAGCGATTTGTCCCGACAAAAACACCAAGTCACCCACCTGAACAGCGTGAGAGTACGGGCCAATGACATCGGGAGCAGAGGGTGAATAAATGTGTTTCTTTGAAGGCATAATTTTTTTGCTACTTAATGGGTAAAACGTTGTACATTGATCGTATCGCTGCGAGCATCCAAGCTTTTGATGACTCGCTTGAGGTGTTTTAGGTCAGACACAGTGATGCTCATGCGAATGGTTGCCAAATCCGCGGTGCGATCAGAGATATCAACTAGCGTGATTCCCGCGCCCAGGCTGTTCACACCACTAGCTAGAGAAGCTATCGTACCCATTCGAGAAGTAATGCCCACCTCTAATCTAGTGGTAAACTCACCGGTAGGAGACTCAGCCCAGACCACGGGTATTGTGGCATCAGTTTTTGGAATGCTCTTTGCTTTTCCGCATACGGTGCGATGGATGATGAGTCCTTCACCAGGCACGAATTGACCAATAATGTCATCTCCGGGAACAGGTCCACAGCACTTGCTGTAGCGTACGCCTAAGTGATCAGTTCCCTTGACAACAACGGGTGCGGTACGGTGAACATTGATGGCATCGTATTCTTCCACGTCCTCATCCATCAGTCTTTGAGCGACGTGCTGAGCGGAGAGATTCCCTCTTCCTACTTGTTCGAATAACTCAGAACGACGACGAACTTTGAACTCTTTGAATGTTCTCCTCAAGCGTCGAAAATCCATTTGTGAAACGGACGTACCTGCAGCTCCAAGGGTTCGGTCGATAAGGGTTCCTCCAAGAACAATAGCCTCTTGCGAGTCTCGATTACGCAGTTCATTACGAATAGCAGAACGTGCTTTAACTGTTTTCACCGAGTTGAGCCAATCTGGTTCAGGTCGAGCCGAATCAACAGACACGATGGATACCCGTTGGCCAGACTCTAGAACAGTTGTCAGAGGAGCAATTTGATCATCGATCTTGCACGCAACACAGCTATTTCCAATTTCGGTGTGGACCGCATAAGCGAAGTCAATCGCAGTGGATCCCAATGGAAGGGTCACAATGTCTCCCTCCGGAGTGAAAACAAAGACCTCGTCTGGAAATAGGTCTTCTTTGAGGTTTTCTAGGAACTCAGTTGCATCTCCGCTTTGATCGAGACTGAGCAAATTTTGAATCCATTCACGCAGGTGATTGGTGGAAGAATCCTCATCTAGACTGGATAGCTGTTCGGAATCATGAGATTGCCAAGCTGCTACGAACCCGTAGTCTGCAATGGAATTCATGGGTTGGGTACGAATCAAAATCTTGAGAGCTGCAGCTCTAGGAGTTCGAGGTCCAATGAGGGTAGTGTGAAGTGATTGATAACCGTTCTTTTTCGGTATAGCAATGTAGTCTTTAAAAGATCTCAACATGGGTTTGTATGCATTATGAGCAATGCCCAAAGCACGATAACAGTCTTCAGTAGACTCAACCATAATCCGAAACACAAACCGATCCATGAACTCTTCTTTGGATAATCGGTGTCCCTTAAGTGATCGGTAGAGCGAGTAAGGTTCGGGTTTCAGATAGTCCACAGATGCTTCAATGTCAGCTTCAGTGAGTGCGGATGTCAGAGTATCGACAACGGTTTCAATTAACTCTAGATCATCTTCTCGAATTCGCGCAATGTATCTCTCCAGCCGATCAGCTCTCAACGGATAAAGCGCTTCAAATGACAATCGTTCTAACTGCTCTTTGACAGTGTAGATCCCAAGCCTTTGGGCGAGTGGAACATACAAATCCAAGGTTTCTTGGGCGATACGTTTGCGAGATTGACGGGTCATGACCCCGATGGTTCTCATGTTGTGGAGTCGATCTGCTAGCTTGACCAGGATCACCCGGATATCTTTCGACATCGCCAAAGCCATCTTGTAGAAGTTTTGTGCTTGAGCTTCGGCGTGGCTGTCGAACAGGTGTGAGAGTTTGGATACACCATCGACGATTTCCGCTATAGGCTCTCCAAATGTATGGGAGAGGGTCGATTTAGTGACTTGTGTGTCTTCAATGACATCGTGCAGCAAAGCGGCACAGATGGTTTGATAATCTAGTCTGAAGTCAGCAAGGATATTCGCTACAGCGAGTGGGTGTGTGATATAGGAATGCCCAGTTCGTCGCTGTTGACCGGTGTGTGCTTGTTGGGCGTAATCGTAGGCTTTTTCTACGAGATTAAGCTGTTTTGAGCTTAGGTGTACAAGCCCGTCGTGGTTTTTGAAATCAGAAACTGAGGCAACATATTCTTCACTTCGAGCTCGTTTTTCGAGCTCGTTTTGGAAGTAAGACTCATGAATTGAGAGTTGGCTCATCTCCGGTGCTCGATCTTGAACGATTGGGCTTGAGGTAGTGGGAGAACTCGTCGTCAACGTTCTCAAGGATTTCGTTTGTGATTTGACCTTCAGCTATCTCACGTAGAGCGATGACGGTATCTTTGTCGTTTTCTCTTTCGACGAGCGGTTCCGCACCAATAAGTGACAGTTGTCGTGCACGTTTTGTGGCAAGGCTAACCAGTTCAAATCGATTTCTTACATGTTCCAGACAGTCTTCAACAGTTACGCGTGCCATAGAGTCGTTCTACCTCTGAATTGTTCCAAACGGAAAGTTGAACTGTATATTTTACTGGTTTTATCGTTTTGAGAGGGTGATTGCTACCCAACACGAATGCACGGGGTTCCAGTGGTTGCTAGGACCGTTCAATTCGATGACTCTTGGTCAAACTTACGTATAAAAAAACACAAGAAGTTAAATCTCAACTCGCTTCAGCGATCTACTTGGGTTATCGCTAAAATTCCTATGAATTTCCTGGTATCTGGTGATATGAAAAAGATCCTATCTATTGTCCTAATCGTATTTGGTGTCGGTGCTTTTGTCCATGCAGAAGATTTGCTGCAAATTTATGAACTCGCAATTCAGCACGATCCTGAGTTCGCTCAAGCGGAAATCCGCAAAGATTTGGCTGAGGTCTCTTCTTTCCAATCCCTAACTCCTCTGTTACCCAGTGGGGGAGTCTCGGTTTTTGGGACGAATTGGAGTAAGAGCAAGAATCGAACCACATTTCCTCTCGATTTCTTGAGAAATGATCCTAGAGCAGTGGTAACAGGGGTAACTCCCGAGACCAACGAACAGTGGACAACAAGAGAGTCTCCCGCAGAAGGAGTCAAGGTACCTAGTGGATACTCAGTAAATTTGAGTCAAGTAGTCTTCAGTATTCCTACCTTCGTCAATTACCGGAACTCTAGGCTGAACTACCAAAACAGCATCGATGCCTATGCTACAGCTGAGCGGAGTCTCATTATTCGAGTGACTCAAGCTTACTTTGATGTGCTCCGTACTCGGGACCAATTAGAAAGCACTCTAGCTTCTGGTGAAGCAATTCAGCGTCAATTAGACCAAGCTGAACAACGATACGATGTGGGCTTGTCTGCGATTACAGATGTTCTCAATGCCCGGGCCTCTTACGATCAGCACGAAGTATCGCTCGAACAAAGTAAGAACGGATTGGATAATTCGTTTTTGGTGTTGAACAGGATTGCGGGTCAACCCGTCCTTGAGTTGGCTCGGCTTGCACCAGATTATCCCGTTGTCAATCCCAATCCAAACGAAGAGCAACATTGGGTAGATCTAGCGTTGCGAAACAACCCAGGAATCCTCCAAGCAGAGCGAGGATACTCACAAGCGCGATGGAGTCATTGGAGCCAGATAACCCGAGATTTACCAACCATCAGTTTCGGCGTAAGTTATTCGTATAGTGAGAACCCATTTACTTTGGGTGGCCTCGATACCAGTATCAACACCATTTCAGAGTCTATTTCAACTAACACCAGCGTAAGTTTGAGACTGTCCTTTTCTAGTGGAGGAGGGTTCGCGAGCAATCGCCAATCAGCCCTCAACCGAGAGAGCGCTCGACTAGGACTCATCAGCCAAAGGTTGACCGTAGAGGAGCAAACTCGACGACAGTTTCGTCAGGTAAACACCCAGGTGTTACGAATTGCTGCGTTGAAGCGTTCTATTGAGTCCAGCCAAGCTTCGCTCGATGCCACGCAAACAGGGTATGAAGTAGGAACACGGAATATCGTTGAAGTCCTGCGAGCACAGCAACAGCTGTTCAATGCACGATTCTCATACGAAAGTGCGGTTTACGAGTACATTCAGAGCATGCTGCAATTGCTCAATACCGTAGGAGAACTTACAGAAGCGCACATTGCAGAATTGAATCGCTACATGGATTACGAAAACCTAGTCACACCGATCGATTCAGCAAGCGGCGCATAATTCAAAGAAACTGAGCAATTCTCTCAATCAGTTGAGTGTGCTCACCCAATCCTGAACGAGTTCTTGTAGTCGTACTCTAGCACCACGGTTATTTACGACGGTTTCCCGAGTTCGCTCAGACCGAATACTTAGCTCATGCGGGTCACCCATTAGCTCGACTATAGCTGCAGCTAGGTTGACAGCATCGGTAACTTCAACAAGACAGTCTTGTTCTTCGAAGCGGCGACAGATTTCCTCAAAGTTTTTTCGATTTGGCCCCATCAAAATAGGTACGCCATGGAATGCAGGTTCGATAGGGTTGTGGCCCCCGGAATCTTGAAGACTACCACCAACGAAGGCTACACTGGCATAACGGTAAAGAGAGAACAACCATCCAATCGAGTCGACGACTATGACTTCAGCATCTTCAGTGAAATCGCTGAGCAGACAGGAATGCAAATCCATCTGCCTACACATTGCGATTACTTCGTCAGCTCGAGTCACGTGTCGCGGTGCGATGATCAAACCGATGGGATCGAACTTCTTCTGAATCCGATGGTGAGCATCCAGGACTATGTTTTCTTCCGGAGAGTGTGTACTTCCAGCAATCCACACAAATTCTCGTCGTTCGCAATAGTGAATGAGACTTGAGGCTAGATGAGGTTTAGGCGGCTGTTCGAGATCGAACTTCACATTCCCAATGACATGAAGTCGGTCCGTGCACGCTCCAAGCTCTCGAAAACGCGAAGCAGAGTCCTCGTATTGGCATGCAATACCACTAATTTGGTCTAGCATCGGTTCAACTATCCCCCTAAATCGCTGGTATCGCCTTGCAGATTCAGAAGATAACCGTGCATTGAGTACATAAACTGGGATATCGGCACGGGCACACTCTTTGATCAGGTTGGGCCACAGCTCAGTTTCCCATAATAACAAGATCTTTGGTCGTGTTCGCTTCAAGAATCTCTTGACACACCCAATCAGGTCTAGAGGGACATAGCAGTGATGGACGCGATTCCCTAGACGCTTGAGTACCTCTCGGCTACCCGTGGGGGTTGTGGTGGTGACCAAAACACGCTCGCTCGGATAGACATCTAGAAATTTCTCAATAGTGGGCACGGCTGAGATGGTTTCACCGACCGACACCGTGTGAAACCAAATGAAATCACTACCGAAATCAACCGATAAAAATCCAAATCTCTCTGATGTTCGGAATCGGTACTCAGGCTCCCTTATTCCACGAATAAAGTAGTAGCAGTAAACGAAAGGAAGCCCAATGTGGGAGAGTATCGAGTAAAGGAATCCAGACAACTTTTTGTGCGCTTTGGTGTTAGGACTTGAAATTCGTGGTTAGAGTACCTATTGTCTCTATAGAAATCAAAAATAACCCTTTTCCTTTAGGAGGAAATTATGAAAGTATTCAATGATCATCCCGTAGCTTCACTTGCAAGAGACATTGAGAACGGAGTATGGAACACGTTCCCGCGATTGGTTCCAACAGCAGTAGGTGCATGGGTGCCCGCAATGGACATTCACGAAGAAACGGATAAATTTATCATCCGAGGAGATCTACCTGGCTTGAAAGCCGAAGACATAGATATCGTAGTCGAAAATAACAAACTCACCGTCAAAGGGGAGCGAAAATTCGAGAGTCGAGTTAATAGTGAATTCGGTGGACGATTTGAACGTGCGGAAGGTCAATTCCAAAGAACGTTCCGGTTGTCAGACAAAGTAGATTCGGACGGAATTAGCGCTTCGAGTCGCGATGGTGTATTGGAGATCGTCATCAAAAAGCACGATACGGTTCAATCCCGACGAATTGAAGTACAAAGCTAATTTAACGACACTACATATTTATAAGAAGAGGCGGTTCAACAGAACCGCCTCTTTTTTGTGTTCAATTAGAGTCCGTCAGGACCACAGTCTTCCTTCAAGAACCGAAGCATAGCACCATAAAACTGTTCTCTGTGGTTGTAATTCAGAGTGCTGTAGAAGTGGGCGGCTCCCTTGAGTTCAATGTATTCGTAATCCTTCTCGTGCCTGTCTAGTAATCGTCGGTATTTGGTGACGTGATCAAGTGAAACTCGTGCATCTCCATCGCCATGTATCAATAGCAATGGGATGTTTACCTTTTCCGCTTCATCAATCGGTGACACTGCTGTCTCCCAGGTGCCGAATTGTTCTTCCTTTTGTGCGCCACTCAATTGATAACGATAGTTGTTGAGTTGCATCACGGGGTCTGCAACAGCTGCACCAGCAACCGCACATTGATAGATTTGAGGATCTCGAATCGTAGCAATCAATGAGGCGTAACCGCCATAGGACCATCCGACCATCGCTAAACGGTCTGGGTCTGCTAGTCCTTGTTCAACTAGGTAGAGTGCACCAGCATCCTTATCTGTTTGCATCATCCGACCTGCTTGGCTCTCTTCACCGTCGAAACTTGCCTTGTAGAAATTGATTCCATAGTTGTGAGAACCGCGGTATTGGGGCTGCAAAACCATATATCCGTGATTTGCTAGCATTTGTCCCCAGGGATCATAGGATACTGTTTCAGCTACATGAGGTCCACCGTGGGGAAGTACGACTAACGGGAATGGTGGTTCGCCTACGGGGATGGTGACATAACCGCGAATCTTCATACCATCAGTCGATTCATAAGTGACGTATCGGACTTCAGATAGGTTTTCACTGTTAATATCAGGTGCAAGGCTACCTAATACGGTCAGTTTGCCATTGTGAAATAAGAAATAAGTACCTGGATCTTTGGGGCCAGAGTTGAATATCACAATCGCTGAGCTATCGGTTGCTCGGCTAATGATGTTTAGGTTAGCAGCATTGGGTATGAGAGTCATGAGCTGTGCGTCGAGAGCCCCTTCAATTTCATCGAAGAATACGCGGCGACGTCTATCTGAAAAGAACTCAATCCCTGTGACTTCATCTAGGTGATCCCACGTGTTGGTGTGATAAACAGCAGAGAGACTATCCACTTCGTCTTGAAAATGTTTGTCCCCGAAGCGTTTATTAGCCATATCGTAGGACCAGAAACCAGCCTTGTCTTCGCCGTTGTGAGCGATAACAAAGAGGTGATCTTTTGCAGCAGGGTCTATGCCGACAGGATCGAAACGCTCAAATGAGTCATCGTGTAATCGGTAATACTCAGTCCAGTTATTAGACCCTTCTTGACGGTAGTAATAGACTAATTCTTTATTTTTGTCGTCATAGCCCAAAGCTCGGATAGCGTTGCCTAGACGATCAAAAGCAATTGAAAACTGAGCCGGTCTAGCCTTAATGATCAAGCTCTTAGCTCCACTTTCAAGGTCTAATTCATAAAAGGCAACGGGTTCGAAAGCGGATGCGATTCGGGTTCCACGGTTTACGAATCCTTCCTGGACCGATACCATGATCTTGTTCGGTTTTTCTGGCAAAATGTGAGCAATTCCTCCGACTCCTTCGCCAAAGTTCTTCATAGTCTTTTCGGCTACATTGACTAACGTGATTTCAGTCGCAAAGATTCCTTGGTTAAATCCTTGAGTTTGTCGGCGTACTTGTTGTCTCAACAACATGACGAAAGAGGTTGGGCTAATCCAGCTGTATGTTTGGATCTGCATGTGCTCTGCTTTCTGACGGTGCACGAGCTCCATATTGCCATCTTCAGCAGTAAGGTCGTAGACCAAGATCGTAGGTCCAGCAGTGCTGGTCGCATCGTCGTAGCTAATCCAACTCAAATACTTACCGTCCGGTGAAACCCGAACGGTCGCCATATTAGGATTAGCCGCCCATAACTCAGGTGGGTAGCTCTTAAATCCTTCTTCTTCCTCGGTTTCAACCTCAGGTTCGGTTTCAGCTTCCTCGTCTTGGGCATGAAGACCAAAGACTGTAAATACGCCAACCAATAGCCATAAAAAATATCGGTTCATTTCTGAAATGTTCATCTGTTGTTCTCGGGATTGGTGTGAGTTTGTGACACAGATCCACGCGTTAGAATCGCTGGTTCTGTAATCATAGATTTTAAATGACTTCTTAGGAAGTTTGATGGCTAACTGCATATATCAGTCTAACCTTTGACACAAATCACCTGTTTGAGGGTGTGAACCACTTCAACTAAGTCCTGCTGTGCTTCCATGACCGCGTCTATGTCTTTGTATGCTGCAGGGATTTCATCGACAACGCTGGAGTCTTTTCTGCACTCTATCCCTGCGGTTTGCTCGCGAAGATCGTCGCTAGTGAACGCTTTTCTGGCTTCTGTTCTGGACATGGCCCGTCCAGCCCCATGGGAGCAACTACGCAGAGAATCAGCATTTCCTTTACCGCGAACAATATACGACTTAGCTCCCATTGATCCAGGAATGATTCCTAGATCACCTTGATTCGCTCGAACTGCACCTTTGCGAGTCACGAATAGACTCTCTCTGCCATGGGTCTCTCGTGCTACATAGTTATGATGACATTCGATCACCTGATCGACCACACGTACGTGGGGGATATGTTGGCGTATGGCATCTACGGTTCGAGTCATCATCACCTCTCGATTACAAAACGCAAACTTTTGTGCCCACTCTACTGCAAGCATGTAGTCTTTAAAGTGATGAGTTCCCTCCGATAGATAAGCTAGATCAACGTTGGGTAGGTTCATTTGGTGACAACGCATGTCTTCTCGCGCAAGTTCAATGAATTTCCTACCAATCCGATTTCCGATACCCCGAGAGCCGCTGTGTAGCATGACCCACACTCGATTGACTTCATCAATGCACAGTTCAATGAAATGATTCCCGCTTCCCAGTGTACCCAAGTGAGTGGCGTGATTTGCCTTTTCTAAGTCACGATGCCGCTCCAGCAAGAATTTGAACTCGGGTTCTAGGTCGTTCATCCACTTTTCGGCGACCATGGAAGGGATTGAGTTCGACCAAGCTCCTCGATCACGTTTTCTGCGTCCACCTCCGGTTCTACCGTGCGGAACATTCCGTTCAATGCTGCCACGAAGTGGTGAAAGCGAATCGGGTAGATCGGTAGCCGTTAAGTTGGTGTTCGCAGCAGTCATGCCACAACCGATGTCGACTCCCACCGCAGCAGGGATAACGGCTTTAACAGTACCAATGACCGAGCCTACGGTCGCACCTATACCAATATGCGCATCTGGCATGATCGCAACCTTGCGAACGCAAGGTAACGATGCAGTTTGAACTGCTTGGGTAATGGCACCTGATTCGATGTCTACAACCTTACGACCTGCACGATTGCGATCAAAGATCTGCAGCTTGTTGTTTATGGAAGCTTCATCGCGTCGATGATTCGACATCAGACTCCTTTCTTCTAGAACGGACAAAAGAAAAGCGTCCAGCGCTTCAAGCGCTGGACGCTAGTGGTATAGTTAGGTTAGCTAGTCTCTAAATATTTAGAGGCCACCTCCTACTCGATAAGTGAAACTCATGAATGCAGCTCGACCCAATACGTCGTAGCCTGCTCCAATCGGGGTGTTGCTTCGTGAAAATACTTCTGAGCCATCAACAAACGGAGGCTCTTCATCAAACAGGTTTCTAATTCCTGCGGCGAAGTAGTAATCTCGACGAGCCATTGCAAAGGACACTGAGTGTAGGTAGTAGAAGTCAGTTGAACCAATGTCGCGGCAGAGTACATCGTCCGGTGGTCCCAAACATGTATCAGAAGTTCTAAGCGGTACGGAACCGAAATCATCTTTGAAGTCATCATGCTGGGATTGGCGACCTAGTACAGTGACATTCCAGCTCAAACGCATTTGATTGAACTGTGCTCGGAAGTTTAGACGATGTCGATAACGCGGGTAGTACCACTCTGATACATCTTCATTGCGATCTTCGATTTCAGTAATGGTAATGGACGATCTCTCCAGAAGCTTGTGGACGATATAGTCAGCTCCCAAAGTAATCGGTCGATCAAAGATGGTCAGGACATCGGTGTATGCGATGTTCAAATCAATACCACGTACCGTTTCGTTATCCCGGTTGATAAAACCTTGGTGAATATAAGAAATTCGTGGTGAGTCCCCCGTGTCTCGAGTGATACGAGAACAGTAGGGGCTATTTCCAGTTTCGCTGTAGTAGCAGTCCTGGATGATGTAACCAGCTGAGGGTTCAATGATGGTGTTGTCAATGCTGATGTCGTAGACCGTACCACCAATAGCTAAATCGAACGCATTGGTAAATGGTTGTTCAAAGCTGAAGCCCCATGTAAAAGAATCCGATGTTTCCGGTAATAAATCAAGCGCTCCACCTGAAGCTACTTCGACGTTGTAGACAGTAAATCCGTCGGTTAACGCGGTAGGATTAGCACCATTGTTTCGACAGTTCTCAAGAACATGAGGTTCACGTCGGTCTTCGTCGGGTAGGTACTCGCCAGAGATAGGATCAATCGCAGATGTCGGAACAACGCAAGGATCGAAGACATTCAAGAATCCTGTTTGAGCAAGCAAGAAAAGTTCACGTAAGTTTGGTGCTCGAAAGGAGGTACCCTTGGTTGCACGAAGCAGGAATGAAGAAACAGGACGATAAGCCATCTTGCCCGAATAGGTCCAAGCTTCTCCAGAGAACTCTTCATTGGTGTATCGAGCAGATAAGTTGAAAGTTAGTTCGTCTGCAAAGGTTCTGTTTCCAATCACTGGGAACTCTGCTTCACTAAACCACTCGGTCACTGTCTTGTCACCTGCTGCGCCTTGGTCAGCGGAAAAGCCAAAGAACTTACCATCTGCTGCGATATGATTCGGTATGGAATCAATGACATCTTCACGCCACTCAAATCCAAAACCTGCAGCCACCGTTCCACCGGGTAATTGGAAAACGTTTCCGGTCATAAAGTACGAAACGAGAGTTTGTTCAATTGTGGTATCAAACTCTCGAGTGACAAACAGGTAATCCCGTTCTTGCGGTGTAGCAAAGTTCCCTTGGTGATCGGAGATATCCATGACGCTGGGTGCAAACAAGTTGACCGGTACACATCCTTGTCTATCTTCCTCGGCAATGGAAGCTTGTGTCAGTGGTCCGATGGAACACGGGATACCAAAGTCAGAAAGGTTACCAAGAGCGTAATCCAAACGATCTTCATGGATACCTGCTCGATAGGTACTACCAACAGAATCGGTATAGGAGATAAAGAACTCTGCAGTCCAGTCGCTTCGAGAACCCTTGGTGAGGAATGGCATATCGAATCGTACTCCTCCTACCCATCTGGTTTGCGCAACATCGACGGTAGTAATATTTCGGTCGCCTTCAATGACGACAACTGGTTGAACGGAAATGGGCCCCAAAGCGGTTCGTGATAGGTCACAGGAACCACCCGGTCCAGGATCACAGCCAAATGCTGCCATCACTTGGTCTCTGAAGGATTGCTTTGCGTAGAACTCGTTAATTGCCAAACCACAGTCTACACCGTTTTCGGCATTCGGGTTACAGGGGCTGAAGGGGTTTAATGGATGGACTCTAGGGAATACTTGAAAACCACCTCCGTTCTGGTCGGATGATCGTTGACCGTAGGTGACTTCGTAGAAAGGAGTGACATTCATAGCACCTGGGAACGTGTATTCTCCGTAGGACATGAAGTTAATTCGTCGCAGCTCGGGTATCAGGGTTGCAAACTGTTGGTTGTCGTCACGTGCATAGTCTCGCCAGGAAACATCGTTATAGCCGTCGCCGTCTTCATCGGTCCAGAACCATCGTCCACCTAGATTGATCCGGGAGATTGAGAAGTTTTTCCAACCACCATTAGATCGTCCTGGGGTGTGGAACAGGGGACCGAAAGGTACGCGGGATACCCAACCACCATGCAAACCAGAATATCCGCAATCATCCCACTCCATGTTATACCAATGCTCAAACCAAAGAGTCTTCTTACGAACTTCACCATCTTCGGTGATTTCAGCCTCGTGAGTGCAACCTGCATAGTAGGGGGAATCGGCTCGGGTTACGGCTTCGTTGTAGTCATAGTTCAAACCTAGACCAAAGAATCCTCGGTCGTAGTTTCTACCCCACTTGAGTGCTAGGTTGTGGCTGGATTTGCCACTGTATTCGTCGGTATCAGCAAATAAATCGACTTCCAGCCCTTCAAAGTCCTTAGCGAGGATGACATTGACGACACCAGCGATTGCATCAGAACCATAGACCGATGATGCACCGTCCAATAATAATTCATACTGTTGTACTAACGAGCCCGGGACCAAGTTTAGGTCGGGGCTACTCGGAGCACCCTCAACACCAGCAGGTGCTAAACGACGACCGTTAATGAGAACGAGTGAACGGGAAGCCCCAAGCCCTCTAAGTGAAATCGTTGAAGCAGCAGGACCGTTGTCCAAAACATAACCGGTATAAGTTAAGTCGATCTGCTGTCCCTGTGCTTGGGTGGACTTCTGCAGGATTTCAGCAGTGTCAATTAAACCAGCTTCTCGTTCAACTTCAGCGGTGATGATTTGCAGCGGTGAGATGTTGTTATAAGTCGTCCGTTGGAGGCGCGAACCCGTTACGGTGACCACTTCCATCTCCTGACCCTCACCTGAAGCCTCCTCTTCTTCTTCAGCTTGGGAATCTTCGTCTTCATCTTCGTCTTCATCTTGGGCAAGAGCCATTGAGAACGGCAGAGCTAGCAAGGTTAGGAACCACACTATGCTGATTGTGAGTCTTGATCTTTGAAACATGATTTGTATCTATCCTTTTCTAAAGTTTTAGTGAGACCAGAGTCCATGCCGATTGGAAACTTGCGCCAAATCAGCGACAGGCCACTCTCCTGAACCTGTATTCCTCGGGTCTTCTTCGAGATGACTCGAAGACATGAGAAAACAACATCGCAGCCCCCAGGCCAAAACTGGCGGGCGAGCATCGATAGTTTTCCCCTTGATTATATACTTAATGAATCCGATTCCGGGGTTCTCCATTGACAGACTGAATCTGCAGGGAGCAGCAGCGATAAAATCGACACTCAAAACACCTCCAGCCACCGATTTCGATGCCCCTTTGTCATTCTCACTAGATCAGATACCACAGACACACCATGAAAAGACCCTTCCAAGCAGATCTCAAAGCGATCCAAAAACGCGCTCGTCAAAAAATGCACGAAGGTGCGGTCACCGACGCTTATCTGGCAGACCGAGAACACGTGATTGATGTCCTCAACGAAGTACTAGCAACCGAAATCGTCTGTGTGCTACGCTATCGAAATCATTACTTCATGGCTTCGGGAATCAATGCAGGGCCCGTAGCGGATGAGTTTTTAGAGCACGCGAATGAAGAACAATTACACGCCGACTGGGTGGCTGAAAGAATTACTCAATTAGGTGGCATCCCTAACTTCAATCCCGAAGGACTAGCTCTTCGAGCTCATGCCGAATACAAAGAAGGCGAAACCCTACAAGAGATGATTGAGGAAGATCTGGTCGCTGAAAGGGTGGCGATAGAAACCTATTCTGAGATTATTCGATGGTTAAGCAATGATGATCCCACTACAAGACGGATGATTGAAGACATCCTTAAGATGGAAGAACAGCACGCAGACGAGCTCGCGAGCTTGTTGTCGTCTTTACCGTCGATGGACTAGTCGTAGACGACTCGAAACCCTATCGTATCGGTTCGATGGCTAACGGTAACCTTGCGGCCAAAATAGGAACGAGCAGTTTCCAACCCGGGTAGCATCCAGTTACCCCCTTGGACCCACATTGATATGGCACCTCGGTCAATACTCACCGATCGAGTCCATTCGGATACGTTCGCACCTAAATTGCTGATGCCGTTAGAGTTAACGTCTGCTGCATCGGAATCACAACCGACTAATCGGCCGCCTTTATCGTCGCCGGTTGACGCAACAGCGGGATCATATTCGTTTCCCCAAGGGTAAAGCAATCCTTCCGGCCCAGCAGCGAGTGCTCGCCACTCCTCAACCGTAGGTAATCGACCACCTGACCAGCGTGCGAAAGCATCCGCTGACCACCAAGTAACACCGGTTACAGGGAGACCTGGATCTTGCAGCTGCTCTTTCCAATTGAGAGGGGTGTAGGAGTGTCCGGATGGTTCGTTAGTATTTCTATAAAGTCCAACTTTGACCAGTGGATCTCTCAAAAAGTCAGCATAGTCCGAGCGACTCACTTCACAACGATCGACTCGCAAACCCTGTGTAAATTCTTTGGTTGAGAGCACCAGTTTCTTCAGTGCAATGTCAACATTTCGAGGAATCTTGGTCATAAACGAAGTCACCCGAGCCTCGGGAGGGATACCTATTTCGTAGTCTCCTTCCAATATCGAAATCGTGTCTCCAGCAATGAGGTTCCAGGGCAAAATCGGAAATGGGGGAGTGTCATATGCACAACGAAAACCCAAATGATGGCTCTGAACGGTTGGATGAATGTCAAGCCATGCAGCGCTAAGTGAGTACAGTTCTCGAGAGCGTGTCCGAATGGGTGGAGCACCGTGGACGGGAACAAATTCATCGGAAGACAACAAACCGGGTGATAACGAACCTTCAGTCCATTCCATCACGTTGTTAGCGAGATCATGGATTTCTGAAGGAGTGCTAGTGTCTGGATGCGACCCGCACCGTTGCTGTGCATTTCGATCGGCTTCAATGTAGGGCCAAGCGACGGCTGTGAACTCATTACCCCACGGATAGAGGCGTGCCTCCCTCCCGCGCGCAGCAATTTCAAGTTCTTCAGAATAAGGTAGACGACCTCCGACAGCTTGGCAATACCGTGCTGCACCCGCTTGCGTGACTCCGCTTGCAGGCGAGTTCAGTCTTCCAGCAGAACGATTGCCCGTAGACAGTGATTTGAGCTCGTCAGGAATATCTTCATATTCGGGATAAAACCTTGGTTTGATCCAATTGAGAAATCGCTCATAGCTTTCTTGAGAAACCTCACACTGATCAATGTGGAAGGTCTCGACCCGAACGGTGCGTTGTGGTCTTTGTAATCGGAGCCGCAGTTCAGGATCTAAGGTGTTTTTCTGGATGGCAGTGAGGACTTGTTCGTCGATGAATTGGGAGTTATGGTCGACACCTAACTCTATCCCAAGGGTCACCGTGACCGCATCGATATTCGTTCTACCGATGTTGAGCACAGTGATGCCGAATCCTCCGAGCAGCAACAGCGTGAGGACCGCGATGGGAATGCGCCATTTCATTAGGAGGGTTTAGCCTCCGGTCGCCAGAATAGGATCAACCCCAACAAGAGTACGGCTAAAGTGATGTAGAACGTGACCAACCAAGTTTTGACTCCGAAGAATGCTACTTTCGGTAATGGAGTAATCTCTTGTTGATCCAAGCGAACTCGATTGCTATCTGCATAGACGGTCACATAGCCGTTATCGGCCTCTACGGTTCCGTAGACAAACCCAACAATGATGTCATCTAATCTCGACGACAAATAAGCAACAACGTGCCAACTGGGAGTAATGGTCGGTTGTTCACGTGTTGGCATCAGCAATACGGATCCACGATTCAATGGAACTTGAAGTCCTTGCCAGACATCCGGGAACTTGTTCAAGCTCAATTTGGGCACAGCGGTGTCAATGGCTTCGTTCTCACGAGAAGGATCAGTGATAGCGATAGCTTCATAGAGTAGTCGATTGGGTATCACTTTGATTTGAGCGTACTTCTGATCTTCAATGAATTGCATATCGATGCCAATAGGCAGTTGAGCCGTGGCGGTTTCACCGCTCTGAGTGCGTAGCAACAGACTGTCCAATAGGTCTTCGATCGGCTCCAAACGTTCTAGGTCGTATGCTCCGATACGACTGACGTTATCCAAGACATCCGCTAAGAAGTTCTGTATTAGTTCGGTCGGAGGCTGTCCCAGATCAAGTAGCTCTTGGATGTCATACAGATAGATCATCAACGCAGCAAGCAGTTCATCCTCTTCAGGCATCTCCAGGTCATCAATTGTGGCAGCCTCCATAGTTTGAGAATTTGGATCAGCGAGGCGAAAAGACAGGTTTCTCGTTGAGTCGCCGAGCTGTGGATTGCCAAATACCGATCCTTCAGGGGGAGTACCATTACTGGGAGTCCCAGGCTGCATGCCAGGAGGTGTTTGTGCGTTCGGGAAGCTACCCATATTGCCTGGATCATTCAGTTCGCTCCCTAAGGTCGATCCGTCGGGTACCACCGCTCCCTCTTGAGCCATGGTGCTGCCAGGATTTGCTCCGAGCTGACCTTGGTCGGAATCTGAGGGTGGCCAGCTGGGTTGAGCCGGACTATTGGAGTCGCCTCGGGTTTGGTTTTCTCCGCTGTAACCTGCTAGATCAGGCAGATCGGGCACTGCATCAGCAATCGCAGAACCGTATCGGACACAGTCTTCAAACGATACCCCAGGGGGACAGTCTGATGGTGAGCCACTACTCGCCATACCTCCGCCTGACCCTCCCATGAAGTGCCAATGCCAAATGCGCAGGCTATGATCTTGGATAATCGACATGGCCAGATAGTAAGTTCCTACATCATAGATATCACCACGGATCGAATTTCGGGCAGTGGGGGATAATTCGTTCAAGAACTCATCCAGAGAGTTGGGTTGTTTCAACAGTTCATCACGGTACCAAATCTTTCCAGAGTACGGGTCTCTCAGCAGTGAACGATGAAACTCGATAACGGGCATCACAGCGGGATCCCAATGTTGGTCGATCAGTGAATGTTCGTAGTCGTGTAGTTGTGCCGGTGGACTGGCCGCAATCTTGTTCAACACCAAAGAAACACTAAACTCTCGGGTCATCACCGCAGCGATTTCCTGAACCTTTTCGGTATATTGTTGTTCTTTCTCTGCTCGTGCTGCAATACTGACCACGATCACGATGATCAGTACAGCGACACCATTTGCCAAGATATCGACTAATGCCACACCTGCGAAATTAGGTACTCGGGAAGCAGAATGGGTCACGGGCCTAAAGTCTCTGCGTGCTCTCGAATGTAGTCGGGAATGTCATCAAGCATCACCGATTTGAGGAACTCATTGTCAGCAATGACCCAACCGATCTGCAATATTTGATTGGGCCACATCTCCCGCAGACAGTTTCGGGCCTCAGCCATCACTGGGATACTCCCTTCAGTGAGGAAGAATAGGAGTTGATCACTGTCGGTGGAATAAACCCTCTGCGCATATCGACGATATGCGCTACCTGGTTCACAGATTTTCCCTTTATCAACTCCATCAGCAGTCTCGACGATTCGTATAGATTCAGGGAAGACGATCACCGAGTAACCCGAGCCTCCGTCTTCTCGCTCAATTCGGTAACTTCCATCTTCTGAAGACTCTTTAAGTCGTTCTCGCACAGCTGCTTCAGACACGACATTGATTACCACCAAAAACACCAACATCAGAGCGAACATACCACCAAACACAGCCATCATAGGCGCGTTGTTGTCGTCTTGTTGACTATCTTTCCGTCGCCCGTTGCGAGCTCGGGATTGGGTATCGCTAGAAAACACGGACGTTGTTGCGTAGGTACCGTTCCATGGTGGTCAATGTACGTTCTTCGCTGCGTTGAACTAGCGCCATGATGAGATAGAAGACTAGAGTCAAAGAAAGTGCAATTAGGGTAGTGTCAAAAGCAATTCCTAAAGGTGAGATAGCGGCCCCTAGTTCACTCGACATTCCACTGATACCCGCATCAGAGGCAAAGATATCTTTGATTCCGTCTGCCGAAAGCGAAATCCCCAATACGGTACCAATAAATCCAATAACGGGAAGTGCGAATGCGAGGTATCTGGGTACGAGATAGGACTCTTCATGTCGATTCCACAAGAAACTAAGTTGGTCCTCCAGTCGCTTGGGATCGCGAGCTGCATTACGCACTCGATCCACGTTGGAATTGGTCGCAGCTAGTGCTCCACTATCCCATTTTGTGACAGAGAATTTCACATAGAATGCGTTGTACCATTTGCTGACCAGGATTAATATTCCCCAGAAGAACATCAACAACGAAACCGGAGGAATTATCCCGCGATCCAGGAAGCGCTCAGTGACAATGACGGTACCTTCAAACGTTTGCTCCAGCCATTCCAGAGAGAGCAGGCATCCGGAACACAGAATGAGTGCGCTGATCATCGTCAGATAGAGACTGGGTCCACCCATAAATTTAGCGAGCCACTCAAGCGCATCAGCTTGGTTCATCGTTGCTGCAGCCATCCATAGACCACAAATATAAAGAGCGATGGCGACCACAAACATAGGGGTTAATCGCGAAGTCCAAGAACTACTCTCGCCGTAGAAAATAATCTCTGTCGCTGGAATAGCAAAGGTGATAGCAACGGCTGATAACCCAAACATCCCTGCGTAACCAAGAGACAGTAACAGCATTTGCCGGGTGTTCTTCCATCGATAGACACCGTAGATGGCGACAACGGCAACGAGTACAGGAAGAATCGCCCAGATGATGGGCCAATCCAAGGCCTGGGTGAGGTTGAATGACACTAAAGTCAACAACAGGAAATAGAGAATTGCGGCTATTACCAAACGAGTTCCTTTGGGTTAATTCAGGTTGAAGGAGAGGAATGTTGAGTAGAAATATTAAGCACAGCGCAACCAGATGTCCGAAACCCTGGAATTAGAATGAAATCCTAAACCACTAGTTCCCGTCACTTCAGCCCCCTTGCTTAATATTTAACGACTCACAGCGCGCGCACTTCGGCTGCCTGTGATAGCTAATTCAAGCTAAAGGTTACAGATTTAATCATTCACCCCTAATCAGCTTTGCTCTACCCCAAACACCCGGACGCTTACCCTGTCGTCTATCGACCGGAAACCGATGTCCATCTCCCATCAAAGTTGGGCAACCGGATCCGTTACATGTACTTTAAAACGATCGCAAAGGGTGGGGCTTGCATCATTAGCTCTTGTCGAGATTTGCATCTAAGACGCACGATCTGCTACAAGGCTCTACGACCCGAATTTGCAGACAATCCTGTTGAACAAGATCGGTTTCTGAGAGAAGCGCGGGTCACAGCGATGCTGCAGCATCCTAATACGATTCCTACTTATGAGTTTGGGTCGAGACCGCCAAGGACATTACTACTTTACCATGAAGTTGGTACACGGCTCGACCCTAAGAGAAATATTGGATCGATGTTTGGAAGCTCGGAGTCACAACGTCGGTAAGTTCACCCTTTATAAGCTGATTGATGTACTTTCACAAGTAGGACACTGCCTCCACTACGCGCACACACACGGTGTGGTACATCGCGACATCAAACCAGAAAACGTTCTTGTGGGTGATTTCGATGAAGTCATGGTCTTGGACTGGGGCATGGCAAAGGTTTGGGACGACGATGAACGCATGAATGCGGTAGGTGAAACTAGTCTCTCTCGGTGGAAGCTCAATAATCGCAATGTCAAAGACGATGCGGTTCCTTTGACACTTCGAGCACCAGTTCAAGGTACGCCCCCGTATATGTCTCCTGAACAGCTAGAGACACCCTACAACATTGATTATCGTACCGACATCTATAGTCTAGGAACGTTACTATTTGAGATTTTGACTTTTGATCGAATGATCGAAGGTGAAGATGTAGTCACAGTTGTGGAAAATATCAAGAAGTCCGCTCAACCACAACCTTCACAGCGGGCTAAGTTCGGTAAAGTTCCCGAGGAACTCGAACAAATCTGTATGAAGTGTACCAAGTCCAATCGGGATGAACGATACACTTCCATGGAGCATGTGATTAACGAACTGGAACATTGGATGCACCCAGAGCGTTCGGTAGAAAGTTAGTCAGATTTAACCCTTCTTTTTAACCTAGGAAAAACAAATGCAAGTAAAAATAACCTATTGCACTTCTTGAAGCTACCACCCCAAAGCGGCTAGTTTAGCTGCTAAGCTTCAGGAACGATTGGATGCTGATGTGGAACTGATACCTGGGTCGGGTGGAGTGTTCGATGTCGTGGTTAGTGATCAATTAGTTTACTCCAAACACGAGACCGGAGAGTTTCCGAACGAAGACAAGCTGGTTGCTGAACTCGCGAAAGCATAAGATGGTGTAAAACCCTTTTGCTGTGTTTTGATTCATTTCACTAGCACGTACTCCTTGGTATAGGAGAAGCTGTAATTTACTTTATCACAACTTAGGTTTCTCCTGCAATCACCGCTTAACAACCACACGTTTTCGGTAAGAAAATTTGAAATCGAACCCATTACAAATTAGTGCATGAAGTCTACAAGTCGTCGGTCCATAATAGAGTCGAAGATTGAGTATTCGTAACGGGAAAGTCCTCTCGACTTCGAAGAGCATCTATGGGTCCTGGTGAAGGACGGATGTTTTCATTGGATAAAGTCACTCATCCAGAAATAGCATTTGGAGAGGTTCGGACTGACATCACGGTTCAGGCTCAGTTGGAACTATCGATACCCGAATGGAGCTATGGGTAGATGAATTTACTAATCAAGTAAATCCTAATGAAGACCAAACTCGTGAACAGCTGATAGATCCTATTCTTAGGCTGTAGGCTGTTAGGTTGCCAATTTCTTCCTCGGCAGCCACTGTGGGTGAAAAATGACGATCCATGTACCAAACACTATGTTGTTTACTTCTGAACAAGATTTATAGAGAGCATCACGAATCTAGATCGTCATTACGGAAGTGCTCCGGCAGCATCTTCCCAGATCATGAAGAACTTCTCTGTAACGAAGATATCAATGAAGGAAAAGGTGCTCAGTGGGGTCTACTCAGCTAGTCAGAAGTGACGGTTGTATTACTCCCGGTTACAGTCAATCACCGATATGCCAGCGTCAAGGTGAATCCTACGGCTCGATTGAAGAGGCGACTAGTCATGAGCTGAGAGATGAGGAACGTGAGATTACGGAGCACGCCCAGTGGTACTCTCACGATTTACGGCTTGCATGGATGAATGCCCTACGTGAGGTCATCCTGCGCAAAAATTAAGATGGGACATCGACGCTTCTAGAGTCAGCAACTATCAACCGTTGTAACGGGTAGTTTTTGACTCTTCCGCTTGCCAAAACGGTCGTCCAATCAAGGGAGTCGAGGTGGTTGCGGTCTCACTCGTCGCCATCGGCCCCGCAAGGTAGGCTAACCTTCCTGCAATCACAGCATGTCTCATGGCTCGCGACATTTGAACGGGGCAATCAGCTTGAGCGACAGCAGTATTAAGCAATACTCCATCACATCCAAACTCCATCGCTTGGGAAGCGTGAGAAGGAACTCCAATTCCTGCATCTACAAGGAGTTTGACATTAGGGAGCCTATCTCGAATTGTGGCAAGAGAGTACGCGTTCATGAGCCCTTTCCCGGTTCCAATTGGTGAACCCCAGGGCATCACGACTTCGCATCCCATTTCCCACAAACGTGTACACACAACCAGGTCATCTGTCGTGTATGCAAAGACCTTGAACCCTAGTCTCAGAAGTTGTTGTGTGGACTGAATGAGTTCATAAGGATCCGGTTGGAGGGTATATTCGTCCCCGGTAACTTCAAGTTTGATCCAATCCGTCTCAAAGATTTCTCGAGACATTTCGGCAATTGCGACTGCTTCTTTGCTTGTTCTACAACCAGCCGTGTTTGGCAATAGGTAACAACCTAGCTTTTGAAGTGAATTCCACCAAGATTTTCCAGCACGATGTTCTGGTGATTGTCGTCGCAAGCTGGTGGTAATGACCTGCGAACCAGAGGCTTTGATCGCATCTTCCATGACTATCGGTGAGGAAAACCGCGCGGTCCCCGACAAAGAGACGACTGCTTAATTCAGTTCCATAGAGACCGACCAGGTGTCTTCCAAGATTCAGCCCCCTTCCATAGGAGTGAGAACATCGATGTTGTCGTTTTCTTGAATTCTGTCGTTGATTCCAAGTAGTTTTCGGTACAAACTCTAAGTTGATGGCGACGACAATTTCACTGAAATTAAACCCTAAATCATGCAACACAACATCAAGGGTATTGGGTTCTACGTTTTTCTCGATCCCATTCACTGTGATTTGCATCGTTCTTCAATCAGGTGATCCGCTTGTTGAACCAGTGGCGGGTGCGATAGCAAAGCCGTGTCGGTAGGAACCGTTCACACAGAGCATTCCAGCTCTCCATTTCACTTGTGGGCAATTGTCTGGATAGGCAGGTCTGAGTCCAGTAGAAAGTTCTTCGATTTCTGCCTCACCAAATCCATCAGATAGGACAAACGCTGCAGACAACAACTCCAAAGCGCTCCTAATCGTCACAGGACCTCCGTTGTCGCTTTCGATTTGAGTGGCTCCGACCACATAACGATAGTTGGGTCTTGGAACAA